>CAWEQZ010000013.1:0-101599 GCA_963811295.1 uncultured Rubrobacteraceae bacterium
AACAGGCTAGTCAGCATTTCAGCTCGCGCCCTGTCGGGCGCTTGTCAGCACTTCAGCAAGTCGTCCCGAGGTGCCACTCCGAGCGTAGAAACCTACCGCCCCAGGCAGCGATTCCTCAAGGCTGCAGGGCTGGGCCGAAACGGAAGAAGCTGACCGGCTGACGAGCGAAGCCCGAAGGGCTGAGCGTGCTGACAAGGCGGCGCAGCCGCCGTGCTAAATTGCTGACCTGCGTGTATCATACGAGCATCCATGTTCCTGACCCTCTTCCAACGGGATCCATCCGCTGCTGTAGCCTTCCTCCTCGGCCTGGTCATAGGTATAACGGTACACGAGGCGTCCCACGCGGCCTCGGCCTACCTTCTAGGCGATGATACGGCCTATCGTGACGGTAGGGTAACCCTGAACCCCATCTCACACCTCGACCTGCTTGGCAGCATGATGCTTCTCTTGGCCGGCTTCGGGTGGGGCAGGCCCACACCGGTGGTACCCTCCAAGCTCAGGGGTGGGATGTTCGGACCCGTGGCCGTCGCTCTAGCAGGACCCGTCTCGAACCTCCTGATCGTGGTCGTTTGCGCCGCTCTGTACCTGCTGCCGCCCTTCCAGGACGCGGGCGGCTACCTGTTCATACTCGTGGTTATGGTCGCCTTCACCAACGCGCTGCTCTTCGTCTTCAACCTGATCCCGATACCTCCGCTCGACGGCTCGAAAGTGATCTTCCCTTTCCTGCCGCGGGCCCTCGACGGCTTCGTAGACTTCATGAACCAGTACGGACCCATGATCCTGCTTGGTCTCATCCTGATCTCGTTCGTGACCAACTTCCCCATCCTAGGAATCCTGCTCGCCCCCGTACAACCACTCCTGACCTTTCTTGGTCTCCCCTCGGTCTTCTGAAAGCATTTCAGCTCGCGCCCTGTCGGGCGCTTGTCAGCGCTTCAGCATTTCAGCTATTTCCTCTAATGGCCTCGTTTACGATCGAGAGGCAGGATCGTTCGAGCGGAGATGTCGCTGTCAGAGCGAGTCTTTCGCTCTTGCTGAAGTGCTGACAAGCTCGGGCCTGAATGGCCGTAGCGTGCTGAATTGCTCATAAAGGGACAGCACGGTCCGTAGGGAGGGGGAGAATCTACGGAGGCCATGCTGCCCCACATGTATTCTACCCTCTAATCCGCTAAAGCGTAAGCTAAACCTCAGCTAGAGACTAAGGAGACCGGCTTCCGTTCATACCAGGGGGGTCTGCAGCCAGGGGGAGGAGAACGGAGAAGATGCTCCCGGCTTCGGGGCGGCTGTGTACCTGGATATCACCACCGAGGTGGTCGGTGATCTCATGGGCGAGGGCGAGTCCCAGGCCTGTACCATCGGCGCGCGACGAGCCCTGGGCCCGGTAGAAACGGTCGAAGATGTGGGGTATCTCGGATTCCAGGATGCCGCAACCGCGGTCCGTAACGCTGATAACTACCCGCCCATCTTGGAGGGAGAGCCCCAGGTCGACGGGAGAGTCCTCATCCGAGTACTTGAGGGCGTTGTCCACGAGGATGGCGATGGCCCTGTGTAGCTGGTTCGGGTCTGTCTTTACAGGCGGCACGTCCTCCTCGGCCCAGATGTTCAGCGAACGGCCCGTATAGCCGAAGTCTCTGCGCAGCCCGTGGAGCAGGTCTTCGAGGTCGACCTCCTCCGTCCTGAAGGTAACGGCGTTGGCGTCGAGGCGCGAGAGGTCGAGCAGGGTGCGCGCCAGGCTCTGCAGGCGCACGGTCTGGGCTCGCATGTCGTTCAGGAACTCAGCCCTGACCCGTTCATCCTCCTCGTCCTCGAGCATCTCCAGGTAGCCGGAGAGGGCCGTCAGAGGTGTCTTGAGCTCGTGGGACGCGTTGGCTATAAACTCGGCCTTGACGCGCTGCATGTGCCGCTCCTCCGTGACGTCGCGCAGGATGGCGAGCGCGCCGTCCTCCAAGGGAGCGGCCCGGATCTCGATGATCCTATCCCCGGCCTGCACCCCGGCCTCTGTCACGGGACCGCTGTATCGGGTCTTGGCGAGTACCTCCTGCAGGCGGTTGTGGAAAGCATGGTCGGAGGACTCGAGGAGCTTCCTCGCGCGGGGGTTCAAAAAGACCGGGTTCAGGTCTCGGTCCACACCGACGACTGCGTCCGTCATGCCGTCGAGTATGGCGCTCCCGCGTTCCTTCTCCTGTTCTATCTGGTCGAAAGCCCCTTTGAGGGAGACCGCCATTGCGTTGAACGTCGCGCCCAGAGAGCCGACCTCATCCTCGACGCGCGTCGTTATCCTCGCGTCGAAGTTGCCGGCGGCCAGATGTTCGGCGGCAAGCCCCAGGCGGCTGACGCGCCGGGAGATCAAAACCGCCGCGAAGTACCCCGCGACCCCGGCGATGAGCAGCGCCAGGGCGCCGGCGAGCAGGGCCAGTCGCTCTATATTCCTTATCGCCGCCCGCACGTTTTCGATGTCGCTCTCCGTGAAGAACTTGACGAAGACCAGGGCCCGAGGCTGAGGCTCGGCCTTGCCTTTGACATCCACGTTTATCGGATAGGCGTAAGTGGCCTGCAGCTGTCCCTTGTGGACGCCCGTCTCGATCGGTTCCATGTCGTCGCTCGGCCTTCTGGGCTCCTCTACGGCACGCCTCACCGGCCCCGAGGACCAGTTCTCCAGGACCCCTTGCGTCTGTTGGCCGTCTTCGGCCCTGACTATGCCCCACTGCAACCCGTGGGAGCGGGCGAACGAGTTGATGCGCTGCTCGGTCACGGATTCGCCGCGTTCCCTCAAACGTTGCACCTGGTCCTCGAACTGGTCCCCGACCTGCTTGAAGGCGGCCTCGCTAGAGCGGTTGAGTGTCTCATAGAGGATGGGATGAACGATCTCGTAAGCGGTTATCGCCGCGAAGGCGGTTACGAGCACGAAGAGCGCCGTGAGCCAGATGCGCATGCTCAGGCGGGGCCTGAATTCGCCCCCCGTCTTCAAGGCGAGCAGTTTAGTGGCCTTTCGCCTGAAGTCTAGATCCTGGCTCGACCGTTCTTTAGCGGAAAACATATCCGACACCCCGCGCGGTGTGGATGAATTCGGGGTTTCTGGGGTCGCGCTCTATCTTCTCGCGGAGGTGGCGGATGTGGACGTCCACCGTGCGTTCGTCGCGGAACTCGTCGCCCCACACCCTGCGCAGTAGCGCGCTGCGCGAGAACACCCTGCCGGGACTGGAGGCCAGGGTAACCAGGAGCTCAAACTCGGTGTAGGTGAGGTCCACCTCTTCACCGTCGGCCGACACCCTGCGACTCGGCAGGTTGATCCTTAGCCTGTCGTAGGTTAGCTCGTCGGGGCGTTGGCCCGCCGGCACCGCGGCCCTGCGCATGATCGCCCTGACGCGGGCCACCAGCTCCCTGACGGCGAACGGCTTGGTGACGTAGTCGTCAGCCCCGAGCTCGAGCCCGACGACCCGGTCTATCTCGTCGTCGCGGGCGGTCAGCATGATGACGGGCACGTCGCTCTGCGCCCTGATCCTCCTTATGACCTCAGTGCCGTCGAGCTTGGGGAGCATGATGTCGAGCACAATCAGGTGCGGCTCGAAGGTCTTGAACGCTTCCAATGCGGCCTCGCCGTCACCGGCGACCTGGACCTGGAATCCTTCGCGCTCGAGGGCATGCGTGAGCATCTTCTGGAGCGACGGCTCATCGTCGACCAGAAGTATCTTGCGCGTCACACCCTGTAGATCCTGTACCATCGCCGGCTATACTCTCTTCTTCTAAACGAGGACCGTCAATCAGGCCTGGTTCTATTTTAGCATGATGGAGTACAAAGCCTCCCGATCCGAAAGGTCTTCAAGCCAGCGGGACCGCGGCCTCAGCCACCCGCTCCGCCGCCTTCAGGAGATCCTGCGCTACTTTCAAGCGCACGGCCTCGACCACCGCCTGCCGGCGCCTGAGATATGCCGCGACGATTCGCGCCTCGTTGGAGCCTTCCTTCTCGGGACTGGAGCCGTTCTCTCGAGGCCTGGCCAGCACCCCGTCGGCGAAGCGAACCAGGCCGGTCTCGTCGCCCGGCTCGAAGCCGCGGTGGGCGATAAGACGGCCCGCGCACAGGATGAAGACCTCGACCACACCAGGCTCCGTCGATGGGGCGACGACGGCCTGCACCCCCTCGGCATCCACCACCGTCCTGGAGAGGCGTATCCGCTCGATGCCGGAGATCAGGTCGCGCAGCCTAGCGGCGGCCTCGAACTCCAGCCCGGCGGCCAGACGTTCCCGCTCCCTGACGAGCGCCCTGAGGTGCTCCTCGCCCCCCTCGCCGCGCAAGAGTGCGACCAACTCGTCTACGACCTGCTCGCGGTATTCCTGCTCATCCATGCCCATGCACGGCGCGCAGCGTCCCATCTGGCCGTAGAAGCAGACCTCCCCATCTCCGGAGCATCTCTTGAGCGGGAAGATCCTGCCTAGCGCCTCGATGCAGGTGTCCAACACCCCGGCGCTCCTGTAAGGGCCCAGGTGGATAAGGGAGCCTTCAGGCGGGTTCTCCGAGACCCGCTCGGGTACGGGGTAGGGCTCGCCCAGATCCAGCCTTACGAACCAGCTCGCCTTGTCTTCCCTGCCGACGGAGTTGTAGCGCGGCAAGAGGCGCTTTATCTCCCTGGCCTCGAGGATGAGGGCGTGAAGCTCGCTCTCCGTCTCCCTGACGCGTACCTCGGCGACCTCCTCGACGAGGCGCCCTACCTTGCGGCGTCCGTCCCCGCCGTTGAAGTAGGTCCTGACGCGAGCCTTCAGATCCTTCGCCTTGCCGACGTAGAGGGTGGTGCCGTGCTTGTCGATGAAGTAGTAGACGCCAGGCGTATTGGGTACCCGGCTTGCCAGGTGCTGCTTTTGGGGTTTGATGCGGCCCCTCCCACCGCGGATAGCGAGCGCTTCTCCGACGCTCTCTATGCCTGCAGAGCCTAGGAGCTTCAGCAGTCTGCGGAACACCTCCGTCGTCGCAGCAGCGTCGGAGAGGGCCCTGTGGTTCGGCGCCTGGCGCACGCCGAAGTGGCTGACGAGCGAGCTCAGACGGTAGCGCTTGAGACCCGGCACCAGAGAGCGGGCGAGTTTCAGGGTGTCGAGGACCTCGTTGGGGAGTGGGGTGCCACCTCTTGCGGCCGTGACGAAGGAGCAGTCGAAATGGACATTGTGCCCGACGAGAATACACCCCTCGACAAACTCCTCGAAGCGGGGCATGACCTCGGAGATAGAAGGGGCATCCGAGACCATGCGGTCCGTTATGCCGGTCAGGCGTACCACAAAGGGGTCTATCGGGCGCCCCGGGTTGACGAGCGTCGAGAACCGGTCTACTACCTCCCCTCCCTCGAGTTTGAGGGCTCCGATCTCCGTAATGGCGCCCCCCTTCCCGGCCGCAGAACCAGTGGTCTCCACGTCGAAGATGACGTAAGGAGCCTCCCCGATCGCGAGCGAGGCGGCTGACGCGGTTCTCAAGTCCTCGCCCTCCCAGATGAACCTGGAGTCACCTCTAACTAGCCTCTCGACGAGAGCCCGGGCATCACCGTTCGGGCTCGTGAGCGAGAGGAATTCGGTGGAGATCTCTTCCGGGCTCACAGGCTCGTGGTCCTTCACGAAGCCGTAGAGACTAGTAGACACGGACCTCCATCCGCGCCGCCCCTATAGGGACGGGCCCCTCTTTTACGGCCCTTGCGGCGCTGGCGATGGTCCTGGCCTGTGCCTCCGTGACGCCAGGGACGGCGAGGAGGTTCTCGTAGGTGTACTCGTCGTCGAGCAGCCCGCTCGCAAGGACCCTGGCCCGCGTCTTCATCCCGACGCCGGACATCTTGGTGGTGTGAAAGATCTTGCCGCGCTGGATGCGTAGAGATCGGACACTGGCCAGCTTCTCCCCGTCTACGAGGACACGTCTCACCGTGTCGGCGAAGAGCCCTATCTGCTCGGGGTAGTAGACGCCCCGGCCCATCAGAGATGGCGTCATCGGGAGCGGGTGCATGAGGTTCGCGTTGCGAACGGTGGTGTGGCCGGGAGGCTCCTCGGGTCCGAGTGGGTCGGGGGCACCCAGTCTTCGCGCCCGCACGGCGTGTTCCCACACCTGCGCCTCGAGGTCTCCCGAGAGGTCCAGCTCCGTGATCACCGGCTTGCCCCGGAAACGGTCGTTGCGGTTGGCGGCATACAAAAAGCGCCGGTCGTCCCTCTCGTTCTCGTAGAACTCGACGGCGGCACGGGCCCGTTTCTCACCCATGCCCGGCAACCGCGCCAGTGTCTTGAAGTCCCCCCTGGAGAGTAACTCCCCCAACTCCTCAGGATCCAAGACCTCGGCCGTCTTCGCCGCCGCCCGCTTGTCTATTCCGCGGACCCTTTCCAGGATACCCTGCACGTCCTCGGGGCAGACGCCGCGTCTGAGGTGGTTGACCTTGCGTACCGCCGTGAAGGCGTTGTAGCCCTCCCAACGCCAGACGTACTCGCGGACCCGCTCGACGGCCGCGGCGTCATCGGGGACGAACTCGATGGTGACGGCGTCCCCGATGTAGCGGCCTTTGGCCCCCGGGAGATTCTCCGCGGGGTGCATCACCTGTACCTTGACCGAAGGGGAATAAAAAGAGAAGTGCACCGGAACCCCCGGTGCCACCTCCTTCATCAACCGCCTGCGGAAGACGTTATCTTCGAGATCTGACTCGAACATCGGAACGTAATTTTAGCATGTCAGCACGCTCAGGCTTCGCCTCCGCTAGTCAGCATTTCAGCACGCTTCGGGCCTATAGGCCCTCGCTTTCAGCATGTCAGCCAGGACTTGTGCGGGCGAAAGCTGAAGTGCTGAAATGCTGACTAGCCGCCTGGCGAAGCCTGAGCGTGCTGACATGCTGACTAACTGACGACAAGCTTTTCCTGCCGCAGCACTATGGCCTCGACGGGCTCTCCTGCGGGTATGCCTTCCGAGGCCGGGCCGACGAGGGCGAGGGCGTCGGCTTTCGTCAGCGAGCTGACGAGCCCCGAACCCTGGGCCCCGACGGACTCGGCCAGCCAGCCTTTATCCGTTTTCTTCAGGCTGACGCGCATGGCGTGCAGCCTGCCGAACTTGTTGACGATATCCCTCTCGAAGTAGACGGTGACGCGCGGCCTGCTCTTGTCCCCGCGACCCATCATACCCATCAAAGCCGGCCTGACGAAGAGGTCGAAGCAGACCACCGCGGAGACCGGGTTGCCGGGAAGGCCGAACAGGCGGGTCTCGCCGCGCGTGCCGTAGAACAGGGGCTTGCCGGGTTTGAACTTGACGCCCCAGAAGACCTGCTCCACCCCGAGGTCCAGCATCGTGTTCTTGACGAGGTCCTTCTCACCCACGGAGACCCCGCCGCTCGTCACGACCACGTCGGCCGTCTCCAGCGCCTCCTGTATGGCGGCCCGCAGGGTATCCGCCTCGTCCGAGGCGGCGTAGAGGCGGCGGGCTCTGGCGCCGGCCTCGCTGGCAGCGGCGACGATGGCATAGGAGTTGGAGTCGAAGATCTCACCCGGGGCGAGGTCCCGCGTCCCTGGCTCGACGAGCTCGGTTCCCGTCGATAACACGACCACCTTCG
This sequence comes from uncultured Rubrobacteraceae bacterium, assembly GCA_963811295.1. Classification (GTDB taxonomy): domain Bacteria; phylum Actinomycetota; class Rubrobacteria; order Rubrobacterales; family Rubrobacteraceae; genus Rubrobacter_D. The sequence continues at coordinate 7,551 of CAWEQZ010000013.1, forward strand.
GCCTGCGGTAGACAGGGAGCGAACCGTAGCCCTGCGTCGCGGCGAGGGCTATCTCGGGGGCCCCGACCTCGGTTCCTGCAGTCAGGATGAAGTCTCCTTTGCGCGTGTCCTCGCCGGCCGCGCGGATGTTGTCGCCGGGAGAGGGGGCCTTCTTCAGTTCGAACCTCTCGCCCCAGCCCGACGTGTTCTCGACCATCACCACCGCGTCGGTCCCGTCAGGGATGACGCCGCCGGTGAAGATCTTGATGGCCTCGCCTTCTCCCACGAGTCTCTTCGCCGGGCGGCCCGCCGGCGCCTCGTCGACCACGCCGAAGACGCGTCCGGCATCGGCGTCCTGGCTACGGAGTGCGTACCCGTCCACCGCCGAGTTATCGAAAGGCGGCGAGTCGGTGGTGGCCGGGAGGTCCTGCGCGAGCGCGAGCCCCAGAACCTCCCCGAGCGGCGTCTCCTCGACGGGAAGCCTGGGCGTGCTCTCGAACACGAGTCGCTCGGCCTCGGGGTACTCGATCAGCTTCTCGAAAAGTTGCACCTTCACACCTCGACTAACCTGTGGTTCTCCTGCCGACACGCTACCACACAGTTCTTTACTCTACCCCGACAGCAGCGCCATCGCCCGGCCCGGTCCCCCGGAAGAGCCGGCGATCTTCACCGGCATGAAGACGAAGTAGGCGCCACGGGCCGGCAACTCGTCCAGGTTGGTCAGGATCTCGACGTAGCGCATCCCGCGGCTCAGCCCCTCCTGGTGAACGGGCACGCCGTCGTGGGCGCTTCCGATGCTGGGGGCGTCGATGCCTATGGTCTTCACGCCGCGCTCGTAGAGGTAGATGGCGGTCTCGGGAGCGGGAGCAGGCCAGCCTGGAGCCTTGCCTGTGACGAGCGAGCCGCGCATGTATCTCTCGCCCTCTTCGCCCTCGACGTAGTAGCTGTCCCAGCCCGTCAAAAAGAGCACGACCTCGCCAGCCCGGAGCGCTCCGTGCTCCTCTTCCCAGTCGCGAACGTGGTCGGCGGTAATAAAAGGACTCACACCAGGTTCACCCTCTCCGGCCAGGAAACGTACGTCCACCACAACCGCGGGACCCATCAGGTCTTCGAGGGGTACTTTGTCCCCTGATTGATCCCCGAGGGGCCCTGCGAGATACAGGCCCGAGCCGGGGGGCGGGACGAAGTGGGTCGGAGCGTCGAAGTGGGTTCCGCAGTGCTCATCTATGACGACGAAGTTGGTCTGGTAGGGGTCCGTGCTCCTGGTCTTGCCCGTTGGGCCTCCTACCTCGGCGAACCAGTTCCAGTTGTGGTGGGCGTAGGTCATGTGCCCCGGCCACGTACCAGGCAGCCGCTCCGATAGGGTCAGCGAGAGATCCACGACCCTCGCTCCCGTCAGCGATGTGAAGTCCATTCTCCTCCTTTACCCGGTACCCACAGAACGTCCGCCGCCACGCAGGGCGCTTCGCGAACCGCTCAAAACCCGTCGAAATAGCCTTCGGCGTCGAAGCGCACGTCTTCAGGGTCGCCGACGACCTCGGCCTCGGCGTTCTGTAGCACCTCGTCGAGGAGGTTCTCGGAGACGTACAGGTACTCGAGGTGCAACGTGTTCGGGATGCGGACGAAGCGCGTCTCTTCGGGTGGGACGCCCCAGTTGCAGCGGACGGCCGTCTGGAGCGCCTCCTCATCGCTCGCGAGGACCATGGGCACCTTCGCCCGTTCGATAAAGGTGCTCGTGACGACGTTGGCGTTCATGGCCTTGTGTTCGATCTGGTCCGCGAGGCGCCGCGTCGTCAGGTCGGCGAGGCCGACCCCGAGCGCGTTGCCGTGCGACTCCTTGCTGATGTCGCCCACGATTACGTATTTGACGGCCGGTGTTTCCGGCTCCTCGACGCCGAGGATGCGGAAGCGTCCGATCACGTTCGTGTCCATCCCCGTTCCCGAGTAGTTCTTTCCCAGAGCATCGACGTAGAGCACGTCGATTTCGGAGAAGGGGAGATCGGGCATCATCTTCATGTACTCGGCGAGGAGCTCGGCCTCGCGCTCGTGGATCTCTGCCGCAGGTATCGCCTCGATGATGGCGGGCTCGTCGTAGGCGTTCTCGACGGTCGCCACGCCGAAGAGGATATGTCCGGACTCGAGCACCTTGTCCCCGACCTCGACCATGAAGTCGCGGATACCCTCGACGCCGTAGCCGTGCAGCGCGAGCGCCTGCTCGTGTTTTCCGAGCCCGATAGAGGCCATCTTCATGAGGCCGCTCTCTATGGCAGAGCGGAAATCCGTGTGGGCTTTGATCCTGTTGACGAGCACAATGCCGTCGGCCTCGGAGGCGATCCTGTCCATGTATACGGGTACCCCCCGCTCCGTCTCCGCGAGCTCTACGACATCCATCGAGGAGCGTATCGGCGCCCCACAGAGCTCTTCCGTGACGCCCAGAGACTCGAGGATCTCGACCTGTCCCTCTGCCGTAGCGCCGCCGTGACTCCCCATCGAAGGCACGATAAACGGCTCCGCTCCCATCTCCTTCAAGATCGTGACGAGATAGCGCAGGATCCCATCAATCTCAGCGATGCCGCGGCTCCCCGCCGTGAGCGCCACGCTCATACCGGGCCTTATGGTCGAAGCTATGTCTTCCCGGTCTAACTGCTCCCGCAGCGCCGCTTCAACGCTCTCGACGCGCGGCCTTGGAAACCTCTGCCTGACCTTGACGATCTTCAGGGAACTCCACCTCTAACTCCTCTCTTCCGCCCGCTCCTCGGCCCCGGCCAGAGTGCGGGCGAGGTCGAGGGCGGCTCGGAGGCTCGCCGGGTCGGCCTGTCCCGTCCCCGCAATGTCGAAGGCCGTGCCGTGATCCACACTCGTCCTGAAGAACGGCAGTCCAACCGTCACGTTTACCCCGGTGTCGAAGCCCATCAGTTTTATGGGAATGTGTCCCTGGTCGTGGTACTGGACGACGACGATGTCGAACGCACCAGTCCTGGCCCGCATCATCACTGTGTCGGGTGGATGCGGGCCCGTCGCGTCGATGCCCTCCTCCACGGCGGCGACCACGGCCGGCATTATCTGCTCGGCATCTTCGGTCCCGAAGAGCCCGTTCTCCCCAGCGTGGGGGTTCAGGCCGGCGACGGCCACCCTCGGGCTCTCGACGCCCAGCTTCCTGAGCGACTCGTGTGCGAGCCGGATAACGGCCAGCTCTCGATCGGATCTGGCCCGCTCTATGGCCTCCCTCAAGGAGACGTGGGTGGAGACGTGGATCACTTTCAGCTCGTCTGTGACGAGCATCATGGCGTAGTCTTTCGTGCCCGTCAATTCGGCAAGGATCTCGGTGTGCCCGGGATATTTGTGGCCTGCCAGGTGCATGGCCTCCTTGTTGAGCGGCGCGGTGGCTATCGCCCCGACGCGCCCCGCACTCGCCAGTCCAGTCGCCCGCTCGACGTAGCGGAAGGCCGCGTCACCGGCTCTCGTGTCGAGTTCACCGAAAGGTAGATCACCGGGCAGTTCAGTCTCGGAGATCACATCAACGGTGCCTGGCTCGAACCTCGCATCCTCGGGTTCCGCAACGACGTTCGCGCGCAACGCCAGATCCAGCAGGCGCGCGGCCCGCTCCAGGATCCCAGCGTCGCCTACTACGATGGACCGGTTCTCTTCCCGAAAGTCTTCTTCGCCGAAGGCCCGGGCTATGATTTCGGGCCCGATCCCGGCCGGGTCCCCCATCGTCACGGCTATTAGGGGCTGTGTCATGGGTTCCTCTCCTCCATGCTGAGCGCCTCTACTGCTCCTAAGAGTGTATCCGGTCCGCCGAAGCCTCCTGCCTTGGTGACCACAGGGTAAGGTCTGGGTCCGATCAGGGCGCCGATCGGCACCCCTGTCTCAACCTCTCCCTCGAGCCTGATCCCAGAAGCCCCGAGCCGCCGCGCAACCTCGACAGCCGTTGCCCCCCCGGTCAAGACCAGTCCCTCGAATAGTCCCTCTCCGGAGAGAACCGCGGCCACCTCGGCAAGCGAACCGAGAAGAGATTCGCCGGAAGCGCTTCTCTCCTCGGGCGAGCAAACGACGGCGCACGTTCCACCGGCAAGCGCCTCCCTGGCCGCGCCTACAGCCTCTTGCACAGCGTTGGGCTCCTTACCATCTACAGGGACATCTACCTCCCCGTACGCTTCGACCAGCCGCCGCACTTGCTCCCGCGCCACGCCGCTCAGGCTACCGACGACCATGAGTACGGGCCGAACCGGGGCTCTTTGTACGCGAGCGGTTCCCGCATAGGGCCCAGGGTAGACGCTCCCCAGCGCGAGCGCGAGTCCGGCAGAGCCGGCCCAGAGTACCCTGGCGGGGTCTGGCACGGCCCGCACAAGAGCCTCCAGGTCATCGTCGCGCTCGGCGTCGGCGACGACGCACTCGTAATCCTCCAGAGTTCCGCCGACTAGTTCAGAGTCGGCGAGGTCCTCGACGCTCAATCGGCCGACCGATGAGAACGTATCGGCGAGCAGGCTCGGGACGTTGGCCTCCCTAACGGGAGTATGGGGATCACTCGCCATCTCGGTCTCGTCGACGGGGATGCCATGGACGCGTTGGATGCCGCCTACCGTGGTACGCCCGGCGGCCGGAAAGGCAGGCGCGACGACGACACAATCTCGACGCGCACCGCCCAACGCCGCGGCGAGCTCTGCGGCGACGTTCCCCCGCAAGGTGGAGTCGAGCTTCTTGTACACGATGCGTGCATCACGGGCCGCGTGCGCCGCCCCGAGAACACGCCTCGCCGCGAAGCCTGCTGGCATGGCGCGGGAATCGGTATCGAAAACTACGGCGTCGAGGCCAACTTGGAGTACCTCCGTCACGCGGAAAGACACGGCACTCCGGTAACCGGCGTGGACGAACTGCACGCCGGCATCCGCGGCGCCCGTCAGATCGTCGGCGATTATAGCTATCAGCACTTCAGCACGCTCCGGCTTCGCCTCCGCTTGTCAGCATTTCAGCTTGCCAGGTGTTGCGGTCAGAGAAGCCTCTCAATGAGTAGGTGCTCCTCAGGCATTCTCTCAAGCGCACGAACGTCTCACCACTCTACTAGTAGCTGACCGGCTGAAATGCTGACAAGCCGCTGCAGGCGGCGTGCTGACCAGCTCATTTCGCCATGTACCCGCCGTCCACGGAGAGGATCGCGCCCGTTACGAACGAGGCCTCGTCGGAGGCGAGGAAGAGGATGGCGTTCGCCACCTCGGCCGGTTCGCCGAGCCTCCCTACCGGGTGGGCTTCCCTCGTCGGGGCTATGTACTCCTCGGGCAGTTCCACGACGGCCTCGGTCGCTATCGTGCCCGGCGCCACGGCGTTGACGCGGATGCCGCTTGCAGCCCACTCGACCGCGAGGTGCTTGGTGATCCCCGAGGCGACGAACTTGGCGGGCCCGTAGGTGGACTGCTGGGCTTGTCCGGCGAGCCCCGAGATCGAGGACAGGCAGACAATGGAACCCCCCGGCTCCTCCTGCCCTAGCATGGCCTCGACGGCGAACTTGCAGGTGAGGAACATGCCCCGCCCGTCCACGGCCATCACGCGGTCCCAGTCCTCAGGCGTCGCCTCCACGATGGTATTCAGCGGGATGATGCCGGCGTTGGCCACGAGCACGTCTATGCGGCCGAAACTCTCGACGGCCGTACTTATCATGCGTCGCGCGTCTTCCACCACAGAGACGTCCCCTACGACGGCCTCGACCTCCGCGCCAGATCCGGCCAGCCGCTCGCGTACCCGCAAGAGACCGGCCTCGTCCATATCAGTGATGACGAGGCGTGCCCCCTCCCTGGCGAAGAGCTCGGCGGTCGCCTTTCCGATGCCCTTTGCGGCCCCCGTGACTACGGTCGCCTTCCCACGCAACCTGCCGAGTCCCTGCGCTGTCGCCTCCGTCACGCTACCTCCTCCGTCGCAACCGCTGCGGGCACGACGTTTCCTGGCGTTCTTGGCTCTAGTTGCTTACTTGCTCCACAACCTATCACCGTGATGCTCGGCCCGTCAAACCCGCGCGACGCGCCGTTGGAAGGGGTAAGGGCACCTCGAAGATGCCGATTGACACGATGTAACGAATCCAATGACATGCGCCGCAAGGTTAGGGAGGAGACATAGGAGGAAATAGGCATGACCGAGACCGTGAGCCGAAGCGCATCGGCCGACGGCTGGAGCGAGCCGACCAAAAACCTCTGCCAGAGCAACTACATCAGGGATAAGGGCATGGGCATGGGAGTCCAAATCCCCCGCATCTTCTCCCCGTTCACGGGAGAACGGTGGCCATCTCCCGGCTTTCCTCGTCTCTTGGTTTCCCGACCATATCCCTCCGATCGTGCTCGCCCTGTTCCCTCATTTGCCCCATGGCCTCAGCCAAAGGTCCTGGCCGTCACGGTGGCGACCACCGCGAGGGCGACCGCGACCAGCACCGGCGCCCGGAGCGCGAGGGCGACCGCCGCGACGGCCACGCCCACGGCCTTCTCGTCGAGCACCAGCCGCCCGTCCCCGCCGAAGGTTTGTGTGACCACCAGCGCCGTGAGGAGGGAGGGCACCAGAAGGGCGATGATCCCGGCCATGCTCGCGGGCAACTCGCGTCCCCCCACCACAATGGGGCCGAAGGCTTTGATCGCCGCGCTTGCCAGGGCCACGGCCGCGATCGTGATCCAGAGCGCCGTCACGAAGACCGCCCCCTGAGGCCGAGCAGCGCCGCCGCACAGGAGGCGATCACCGGTACGCCCGGGGGCGCGAACGGGACCAGGGCGAGCGCCAGCGCCGCAGCGATCAGCGCCGCAGCGACCGCCCGTCTGCCAGCGCGTAGTTCCTCCACGAGCAGGGCGAGGTAGAAGGCAGGGAAGATCACGTCCAACCCCCAGCGCTCCACGTTCCCCACAACGCCCCCGACCATCACGCCGCCTACAGTGCCGCCGATCCACAAGGCCATCTGCGGGACGGTAGCCCCGATCATGAACTCCCTGTCGAAGCGCCCACCACCCCTGCTGGCCATGGCCCAGGAGGCGTCGACCACCGCCTGGCCCTCCAGCGCCCGGCGCAATGGCCCGCCCTTCAGGTACGGCGCGACGGCGATCCCCATCGCCAAGAAACGGGCGTTCAGCAGTACGGCGGCGACGATCGCCGGGACCGCCCCGCCACCCCCGCCCATCACCGATACCACAGCGAACTGGGCGGTCCCGGAGAAGGCGACGACGGAGAAGACGATCGGGGCTACCTCGCCCCACCCCGCAGCGTACGCCAGGACCCCGAATGAAACCCCCATTAGCCCCGTCGCCAACGCAAGCGGCAGCACCGCCCGGGCCCCTTCCAGGTAGCCTCCGCCGCTAAGTTCCTCTACTTTACTCATTACTCGGCTACTCGCCTCCTAGATTGATTAATGGTCCAAACACATTATGAGCATTAATAGTGTGTCACACTTGGCCTAATGAGTCAAACAGGTTATACTCATTAAATTGGTTGTACGGACGGATTGAGACTGGGAGGCGAACGTGGGTCGCGTGGGACGGAAAAGGGGATTCGAGCTCAGGGGTGGGGCTCCGTGTCTGGACTTTGTTAACACGGTAGGCTGGCGGCTTACCGACCTCCCCACCGACTACCTCAGCTCTTACGAGGATCTGCTGGCGTGGGCGGGGCGGGCGGGGCTGCTATCGTCGGACGAGGCGGGGGAGCTCTCCGATGGTGCGGCGACCGACCCTGAGGGGGCTCGAGCCGTGATGTCGCGGGCGATCGCCCTGAGGGAGGCGTTGCATCGGGTGCTCTCGGCCGCGACTGCCGACGAGCCCCCAGACGAGGACGCGATGTCGGTGCTCAACCGCGAGCTTTCGGTGGCGCTCTCGCGGCTGCGGGTGGGCCTCGCGCCGGACGGCGCCTGGGTTTGGGCCTGGGACGGAGACGGCGGCTCGCCGCTGGAGAGGCCCTTGTGGCCTGTGGCGCGCTCGGCGGCGGAGCTCCTGACATCCTCGAAGCTTGGCAGGGTCAAGGTCTGCGCCGGGGAGGGGTGCGGCTGGATGTTCCTGGACGAGAGCCGCAACGGCAGCCGCCGGTGGTGCGACTCGCGCGACTGCGGCAACCGCGAGAGGGTGCGTAGGCACCTCGCCCGCAGGCGTGCGTCCCGCTCGTGACGGTTTCGAGCAACACGGGTGCCCCGGTGAAGTTGTCGAGCCACTCCTCTTCGACCCGGCTGAATCATAAAGGAGACGCTTTGCTCTCGAGAAGAGTACCTAGCTGCGAGATGATCGTCGGAGGCAAGAACCTGCCGGGTAGCTTCCGATGGCAACTAACGAACACGGGGTGAGGAGCAAGTGGTTCGGTGCGGCTGTACTCTTGTGGGCCGCCCTCGGGCTGCTTTGGGCGCAGGTGATCTTGCTTCCAAACCCCCCTCCTTCCACCCCCGTTGTTCGCCGAACTACTCGGCGACATCCCGTCCTCGACCCATCCGCAGCGCTTCATCGTCATGATCTTCAAGGCGACGAGCCTCCTTCTTACCGGCTTCGCCCTCTTCGGTATGTTTATGGCCGCCGCGGCGGCGGTCGCAGGAGCTCGCTGGTCGCGGTCTCGCTGGTGCCGGTGGTGCGGGCGTGGCAGGAAGCCTCCGCCGAAGGCGTATCGCTCTCGCTCCCCGGATACTTCGCTGGCCCGGTGGTCGCTAGCTCGATAGTCGCCGAGCGTAATCTGCCCCGCCTCCGTGCTGGTCCACGGCGTGAGCGCCACGCCCCTCACCAAACTCTACGGAAGACCATCCCAAAACGTATGAGGTGGCCGGCATCTCGTTGCAGGGTACGAAGATCGTTGCAACGCTCCGAAGCCCTTATCCGACCAGGAGAACGTGCACGTCACCTGGCCCGTGCATCCCCACCACAAGCGACATCTCGATGTCTCCTGAACGGCTCGGCCCGGTGTGGAAACACACGTTCGCCGGCAGAGTGCCACCAGAGTACTTCTGAATAGCTTCCGGGACGGTCCGCAATACCCTATCCACTGGGAGTATCGCCACGTAAGTCGGCGGCAGGAGCGTTACGCTCCGTCCCTGTCCCGGACCGTGCTCGAGCACCAGGCTGCCAGTCTCGGCGATAGCCCACGTGGCGGTCGAGAGCCCGATGTCCGCGCGCCCGGCTGTCTCCCTTAGGTCAGGCGGCTCGCGCCAGAGAGCGACCTCGATACCAGATTCTCGCAGTGGCTCGTCTGCGGCAAGCTCGTCGAGGTACTCAACATCCCAGCGCACGAGTAGCTTCGCTTCCTGCTCCTGCGCCAGATCCAGGACGTACCCACGGGCCTCTTCCAGGCTCCCGGCTCGTTTACCGTGTCCGCCCAGCGCCTCGAGCTCCCCGATAAACCGGGCCGGAGGGTCTTCGATCTCCTCTCGTCCCGGACGGCCCACACTCGGAGTCCACGCCGAGTCAGGCGAATTCGTGGGTTTGTATTGTCCCCTGCGAGTACGGTGGCGGATGGCCTCGAGGAACTCGGCCCTGCCCGACACCTAGATACCCTCCTTCCACAATTCCCGAAAGGACTTCTCGGCCAGCGGCGGCAGCTCGCGGAAGTCCGTCCAGGCACTCAATGGTCCGGGAAGTGGCCTAACGGAGCCGTCCCTAAGGAGGGGCTTCTGGGCCAGACGGCCGGCTCTGGAGGAGATCTTGTAGAGAACGGGCCTCTTCATCGTGCTCTCGAAACCCTTGAAGGCGATCTCCTGCGCTTTGCCGGCCAGCCCCTCCTCGACCTGCTGGTTGCGGAGCTTCAACAGGAGGTCGTGTAGCGGGATGCCTACGGGACAGGCCTCCCAACACGCCCCACAAAGACTCGAGGCGTGGGGCAGGTCCTTCGCCTCGTTGTGGCCCTTGAGAAGGGGCGTTATGACGGCCCCTATGGGACCGGAGTACGTCGAGCCGTAGGCGTGGCCCCCAGTCTGGCGGTAGACGGGGCAGACGTTCAGGCAGGCACCGCAGCGGATGCAGTAAAGGGCCTCCTCGAACTCCGTGCCGAGAAGCCTGGAGCGTCCGTTGTCCATCAGGATGAGATGGAACTCCTCAGCGCCGTCCAGTTCGCCTTCGCCGCGGGGTCCCGTGATGAAGTTGGTGTAGACGGTGATCTTCTGTCCCGTCCCGCTCCTCGCCAGAAGCTGGACGAACGTCGAGAGGTCCTCGAACTTCGGGATCACCTTCTCTATCCCCATCACAACGACGTGTACGGGAGGGACGCTCGTGACGAGCCTGGCATTGCCCTCGTTGGTGACGGTGCAGATCGTGCCCGTCTCGGCGACCCCGAAGTTGGCTCCCGTGATGCCGATATCCGCGGCCAGGAACTTCTCGCGAAGACGTCTGCGGGCGAAGGAGCCGAGGGCCTCGACATCGGGTGGCAACTCTTCGTTTGAGACACCGGAGAGGATCTCCGTGATCCGTGCCTTGTTCATGTGCAGGATGGGCCCGACGATGTGCGAGGGCGTATCCCCGGCGAGCTGCGCGATCCACTCCCCGAGGTCCGTCTCGACGATCTCGAGGCCGAGGTCGGCGTAGTCTTCTTCGAGACGGCGGTTCAGCTCGATCTCCTCTGTCGCCATGCTCTTTGACTTGGTGATGACCTTCGCGCCCTTGCGCCGCGCGAGATTCCCTATGTAGCGGACGACGTCCTCACCGTCCGCGGCAAAGAAGACGTTACCACCGCGCGCCTCGACGGCCTCGGCCATCTGCTCGAGGTAACGGTCGAGGTTCGCCATCGTCTCCTGTTTCGTGTGGTAGGCCCGCTCTCTGAGCTCGGGCGCTTCGGGCAGGGCATTTAAGACGGCGTTGCGCCCGGTCACGGACTTGTGGGTGAAGAGCTCTATGGAATTATGTAGTTGTTCGTCCGCGACGGCCCTGCGCGCCCTGTCGTTGAAGCCCTCTACCTTGCTGCTGAGACCCTCCGGGCGACGGTCCACCGTCTCGCGCTGGCGGGCAGGCTTACCGGTCTCCACGTTCTCAACCAGCCTTTCCGTTTTCGGCATCGAGCACCTGTGCAAGGTGAAGGACGCGGGTGTCGTGCCCTGTACGCCTCAGGCGTCCTTCGAGGTGCATCAGGCAACTGGAGTCGCCCGAGATCAGGGTGTCAGCCCCACTCTTGTCCAGGGCTTTTATCTTCTCATCCGCCATCGCCGTCGAGACATCGGGCATCTTCACCGCGAAGGTCCCTCCGAAACCGCAACACAGCTCCTCGTTCTCCCAATCCAGGAGGCTGAGTCCCTCGACATTGGAAAGCAACTCCCGCGGCTCCTCCAGCACGCCGAGCTCGCGCCGCTGGTGGCAACCGCAGTGGAACACAGCTTTCCCTTCGAGTCGCGCCCCGAGGTCCCCGACACCCATCACGTTGGCCAGGAAGTCCGAGAACTCCCTCACGCGTCTCGCGAGGATCTCGGAACGCTCGCGCTCTTCTGGTAGATCCTTGAAGATGAAAGGATAGTAGTGGGAGACCATGGTGGTACAAGATCCGGAAGGACAGACTATGTAATCAGATCGTTCTCTCTCGAAAACGTCTAGGAAGCGGCACCCAATGGTGCGGGCCTCGTCGAAGAAGCCGGAGTTGAAGGCAGGCTGCCCGCAGCAGGTCTGGCCTTCTGGGTAGATCACCTCCACACCAAGCCGCCTCAGTACGCGCACCACGCTTACGCCGACCTCGGGATTGATCTGGTCCACATAGCACGGCACGAATAGTGCCACCCTCAAAATCCACGACCTTCCACCTTGTGGCTGCTTCCCGCGGGAAGTATAGCAGCGCCAACAGACCCGTCTCCGCGATGCGCTGCTAGAATGGTCGCGTATGCCGCGTAGGGTAGGGAGAAGGGATGAACGGCGATCCCAACGAGGGTGGATGTTTCTGCGGGAGGGTGAGATACAGGGTGGCGGGGGAGCCGCTCGGATCTGCGATCTGTCACTGTGTCTCGTGCCGCAGGACGTCTGGCGCACAGTCGGTCGCGTGGCTTACCTTCCCCCACAGAAAATTCTCCTTCGTCCACGGTGAACCGGCCGACTACCGATCTTCCGATGAGGTGAGCAGGACGTTCTGCCAGAGTTGCGGCACGTCGCTCACCTACAGGCACGACGAAGAACCCGGCTCGATCGACGTGACTACCGCGAGCCTGGACCGTCCCGAAAAGTTCCCTCCCACCCGCCACATATGGCTGGAAGACAAACTCACCTGGGAGGGCCTCGACGACGGTCTGCCCAGGTTCGAGCAGGGTGGTCCGCCGGGTTAAAGAAAGTCTCTACGGAGGTGAGAAAGTGCAGACAGAGAACCCCGTCTACGAGGAGATACAGGAGATCCTGCGCGCGGTCGAACTCCCCAGCGTCGCGCTCGTCGGGCAGCGGATAGATTCTCCGCCGGCGCTCGCGAACATCAGGGAGGGCGTCCGGGAGGCGCTGAACTCGGTGGAGCTACCTTCTGGCTCTGTGGCCATAGGCGTCGGGAGCAGGGGTGTCGCCAGGATAGGGGAGGTAGTCGCAGCGCTGGTCGAGGCCCTGAAGGACTCAGGCGCCGATCCCTTCATCGTCCCCGCGATGGGGAGCCACGGCGCCTCGACCGCGAAGGGGCAGGCTGCGGTACTCGGACACCTCGGCGTGGGCGAGGAGCAGGTCGGGTGTCCCGTGCGGGCGACGATGGAGAGCGTGAGGCTCGGGGAGACACCTTCGGGCGTAGCCGTCTACATGGACCGCAACGCTTACGAGGCCGACTCGGTTATCGTGGTCAACAGGGTCAAGCCCCACACCGCGTTCAGGGGAGCAGTGGAGAGCGGGCCGACGAAGATGCTCGCCATCGGGCTCGGCAAGCAGCGGGGGGCTCACTCCATACATTCTGCGGGCTGGGATAACATCCACCAGACCATCCCCGAGGCGGCCCGGGTCGCCGTGGAGAGCGGCAAGGTCTCCTTCGGCCTCGCCACCGTCGAGAACGCAGAAGAAGAGCCATGCAAGATAGTCGCGATCCCCGCTGAAGAGTTGCAAGAGGCCGAAGCGCCGCTTCTCGAAGAAGCGAAGAGGAACCTGGCGCGTCTGCCGTTCGACGACATCGACGTGTTGATCGTCGACGAGATTGGGAAGAACATCTCGGGCGACGGCGCCGATCCCAACGTCACGGGCCGCTACCCGACGACCGCCGCCTCGGGCGGCCCTTCGGTGGAGCGCATGGTCTACCTCGGCCTGACGGAGGAGACCGGAGGGAACGCCAATGGCCTCGGCATGGCAGACGTCGTCACCGAGCGCCTCGCCGAGTCGGTGGACCGTCCCTCCACCTACATGAACGCCCTCACCTCGACCACGCCGGCGCCCGTCAAGACGCCCATGGTCATGCCGACGGACGAGATGGCGGTCGCCGCGGCCCTTACCATGTGCGCCGGCGTCGACCCCGCCGAGGCCAGGCTCGTCCGCATAGAGAACACCCTCAAGCTAGGGAGGATCTGGGTGTCGGAGGCGCTGCTTCGCGAGGTCGAGGACGACGGTCTGACGGTCCTCGAAGGCCCGCACCCCATGCGCTTCGACGCCGACGGAACGCTGGGCGGATAAGCCGGGGCCGAGCGGAGGGGAGCCTACCACCTCCCCTCCGCTCGTTTTCTCTATAGTGGCGGATCCTCGCAGGTCGGGTCGAGGACGGACTTGACCTCCGGGTCATCGACGTTGTCTTTGGTGACGAAGGTCACGCCGGTATCCCCGCCCTGTACGGTCTTGCCTTCCCGAATAATCTCGACCGCGGCGTTCACGCCGTCGTAGCCCATCCTGAACGGGTTCTGGACGACGAGGGTGCTGACCAGACCGTCCCTGACGGCCTCGACCTCCTTCGGGTTCCCGTCCCAGCCGACGATGGTTATGTCTCCGGCCTTGCCCGCCTGGCGCACGGCCTCGGCGGCTCCCAGCACGCCCGGCTCGTTTGCGGCGAAGATGGCGTCGAGATCGGGGTTGGCCGTCAGAATGTTCTCGGTGACGGTCAGGGCGGTGTTGTACTGGCTCTGGCTCGACTGCTCGGCCACGAGCTTCAGCTCCGGATGGTCTTTGAGTCCTTCCTTGAAGCCCTGTTCACGCTGTTCGTTAGTCAAGGTGCCCTGCTGAAAGGGGATAAAGGCGACATCGCCACCTTTTTTGCCGAGTTCCTTTGCCAGCAGGTCGGGGACCTTTCTGGCGGCGGCGACGTTGTCCGTGGCGAACACGGGCACGTCCTCCGGCTGGGGCTTCGTGCCCGAGTCCACGTTGACCACGGTCACGCCGTTGTCCTTGGCGTTCTTTGTCACATCGTAGAGCACCTTGGCGTCGGTAGCCGCGTAGACCAGCCCGTCCACTCCCTGGGTGATGAAGTTCGTGAGCAGGTCCACCTGTCCGCTCACGTCGGTCTCGGCGGTAACGCCGTCCCACGAGATGTCCACCTGTCCCTCGGCCTTGTCGGCCGCGCACTCGGCCCCGATGCGCACTTGCTCCCAGAAGTCGAAGCCGACGGCTTTCGGGACCACTGCCAGCTCGACCGGCCCCTGCTTACCCTTTCCTTCACCCTGGGCTCCTCCCCCTCCGCCCGACTCGCGGACCTCGGCGCAGGCGGCCGCCGCCAGCGCGAGGAGTGCGGACAGAACGATCGCCACAATCTGTTTGCTCATGTTTCTCTCCTTTACTCGGTCTCGGCGGCGAGGCGCTTGCGGCGGAACTGGTCCCAGTAGACGGCCAGCCATATGACCACACCGATGATTATCTGCTGGTAGTAAGTGTTCACGTCCAGAAGCACCGAGCCGTTGCGGATCAGGGCTATCAGGAACGCTCCGATCAGGGTCCCCAGTATGGTGCCCTGTCCTCCGAACAGGCTCGCCCCGCCGATGACCACGGCGGCGATCACGTCCAGCTCCAGCCCGATGCCGAAGTTGGGTTGACCCGAAGCCACTCTCGAAGCAGCGATCATGCCCCCGAAGCCGGCTAGAGCACCCGAGATTACGTAGACCGACGTCAGGTAGCGCCTCACCGGTATCCCGGAGAGCCGGGCAGCTTCCAGGTTGGACCCTATGGCGTAAGCGTAGCGCCCGAGGCGCGTGCGGTTGAGTACGACGTATCCTGCGAGCGCCACCAGGATGATGATCAGAACGGGTATGGGGATGCCCCCCGCCAAAACGCCCTGTCCCAGGAGCCGGAAGGAGTCCGGCGCCCCGAAGACGGCGACCGCATTGGTCACGATGTACGCTAGTCCTCGCGCGACGGTGAGCATACCGAGCGTCGCAATAAACGGGTTCAGGCCGGCCACGGAGACGAGAAGCCCATTCACGAGCCCGGCCCCCGCCCCGACCAAGGTGCCGCCCAGAATGCCCAGAGGCACCGGCAGTCCCAGGTCACCCATCATCATCACCCCGAGCACGCCCGACAAGGCCGCCACCGAGCCCACCGAGAGGTCGATGCCGGCCGTGATTATTACCAGGGTTACCCCGATGGCCATTACCGCGGTGTAGGAGACCTGCGAGCCAACGTTGAACAGGTTGTCGGCGGTCAGAAAATCCGGCGAGACGATGGAGAGGAACAGGATGACAACGAGCAACGCCCCACCGGCTGCGAGCTGGGAGACGGCGTCGTAGAGCCTGTCGCGCACGGCGTCCGGTAGCCGTTGCGTGATGCTGGTGAGCACGTTCGAAATCATGCGACCTCCTCTGCTCCGGTGGCGAGCGCTATGACTCTCTCTTCGGAGAACTCCTCTCGCGGTAGCTCGCCCGAGACGCTTCCCTCCCGCATCACCAGGATGCGGTCGCACATATTCAACAGCTCCGGCAGATAGGAGGAGATCAGGACGATGGCCCGTCCCTCCTCCGCCAGCCCCCCGATGAGTTGGAAGATCTCCGCCTTGGCTCCCACGTCCACACCGCGGGTGGGCTCGTCGAAGAACAGCACCCGTGCCTTCGTTTCGAGCCATCTCGCCACGACGACTTTCTGCTGGTTGCCTCCGGAGAGCATCCGCACGGCGCGATGGATAGACGGCGTCCTGATGTCCAGCCTCTCGCGCTGGCGCTCGGCGACGCGCCGCTCCGCCGCGAGGTTTAAGAACCCGAAGCTAGTCGGCAAATTGGCGAGCGTGATGTTCTTGTCCACCCCGAGCTGCAGGGCGAGTCCCTCGCCCTTACGGTCCTCGGTGAGGTAGCCGATGCCGGCCTCTATCGCCGTCTGCGGTGAGCTGACGGCGACCTCTCTCCCGTCCAGCTCGATCCTGCCGGACTCGATGCGGTCGGCGCCGAACACCGCCCGCGCCAGCTCCGTGCGTCCCGCGCCGACCAGTCCGGCAAAGCCCAGGATCTCCCCTTCTCTCATCTCGAACGAGCAGTCCTTCAGCACGTTGCCCCGGCTTATGCCGGTGGCACGCAGGACGACGTCCTTTATCTCCACCTCGTGTTTGGGGTAGAGGTCTGTGATCTCCCGCCCCACCATCATCCGTACCAGTTTGTTCTCGTCCAACTCGCCGGCCGGCACGGTATCCACGACCTTCCCGTCGCGCATGACCGTGACGCGGTCGGCTATGCGGAAGATCTCATCCAGGCGGTGGGAGATGTAAAGGACGGCTATGCCCTCGTCGGTGAGGCTCCGGATGACCCCGAAGAGTTCGTCTATCTCCCGCTCGGTGAGCGTGGCCGTGGGCTCATCCAGGATCATGACCTTCGCCTCGATGGCGAGCGCCTTGGCGATCTCGACGCGCTGCTGCTCCGCGACCGTGAGGCCGGCGACCAGTCTGGTCGGGCTGAGATCGAGCCCCACGCGCTCGAGCAGCTTCCCGGCCTCGCTGGTCTCCGCCCTGCGGTTGAGGAACCCGAAGCGCCCCGGCTCGCGGCCCATGAACAGGTTCTCGGCGACGGAGAGGTCGGGGGCCAGGGCGAACTCCTGGTAGACCATGGCCACGCCCAAGGATTGCGCGTGCCGCGGGCCGTGGAACGCGACCTCTTCGCCCGAGATCTCAATCCCCCCGCCGCTCGGACGTTCTACCTGGGAGAGCAACTTCATCAGCGTGGATTTGCCAGCACCGTTCTCCCCGGCCACCACGTGTACCTCGCCGGGTAGTATGTCCAGGTCGACCTCGTCCACCGCGAGCACTCCGGGGAACTCTTTCGAGATGTTCCGCAACCTGATGACCGGTTCTGGTGCCCCCTCCTTTTGTATATCAGCCGGTGACATCTCCACCTCCTAACAAACCACCCGTAGCGTTTGCGTCTCGAGCGCCAGGTGCAACAACCGATCTCCCTATTCGGTCAGCGGCACCGTCTTTGCGGAGCCGAAGCCATCGTAATCTATGTCGAGGAGTTTGCATACAATCTTCAAGGTCTCCACGTGATCGCCGGGGATGGCGTGGATGTGGTTGGAGCCGTAGCGGTCCAGGATCTCGCCGGCTTCTGCTTCCATGCGCGCGAAGGCGTGGGGCCACTCGTAGGTAGATTGGTTCATGAGATCCTCGTTGGTCTCCTCGTCGTAGCGCTCTAAAGCACCGCGCATGACCTGCATGCGGTAGTGGCCATCGAGACGGGTGAGTCGGGCGAAGGTGAAGTCCCCCTCGGCGGCGAGGTGGTGAACGCTCGCGCCGCCGGCGGGGAAGAAAAAGACCTCGGGGTAGAGGTGGACACGACGCATATTCTGTGCCGGGTCGTCGCTACGGGCGGCGAACCAGGTGGCGTGCTGGCCCGAGTTGCACAGATCCCAGATGCCGCGGTCTGCATGGTAGTGGCGCATGTCGGCGAAGAGGACCGGCGTGGCGCTTATCTTTTTCAGGAGCTGCATGGTGAGGGCGGCGTCCATATCCGCCTCGGTGGAGCAGACGTGGGGCTCTTTGGGGCCGTCCCAGTCGTAGGGGTCGTTGAGGAAAGCTTCTGTAATGTCCATGGTGCAGAAGTTATTGGTCAGCTCTGGCTGGGCCTTGATACCGGAGAAGTCCAGATTCCATTCCTCGATCAGCTCCCGCATCACGTAGTAGGTTCGGATCTGCCGTTCGAGCAGCTCGAGCGTGAGCCGTTCGCCGTCGTAGTGCACACCGCCGGCGTGTCCCTCGAGCCACTCCCGCGCGGCGCGGACCCTGCGGCCGTCTACCCCGCCGGAGCGCCGGACCAGTTCCCACTGATCTATTTCCTCCACGTCCACGCCGAACTGCTCCATCCACTGGTCGGCGTTGGAGACGGCGGTATACATGCCCATGGGGCGCCCTCCGATCCTACCGAAGGTGCTGCCCTGGAGCGCGCGAACCGCGGCCCCGGCCCTGACGTGGGCTTCGAGTCGAGTCACGACCGCCGGTTCCGAGACGTCACCATAAGCGCGGCCGTAGGTGCGCCCGATCTGGTCCAGGCCGCCGGCGGCGGCGAGCATCCCGACCATACCCGGCTGCTCGGGGTTGATGTTGGAGAAGAGGAGCAAGGGTCCGGACGTCTCTCTGGCAGCCAGCATCGAGAAGTGCGGGAAGGCCCAGACCGGGATGTTGAAGATCGTGAGGTCCGGGCGCTCGTCGGCGATGCGTTTGGCCTCGGATACTGCGAGGCGGTTGGTCCACACGACCTCACGGGCGCGTACGACTTCGTGCCCTGACTCCTCGAGAGAGGCTGAGATCTCAGCCTCCACCCTCCGGGCGAACTTCTCGATGTCCCTGTGGACGCCCTCCCGTCCGTCGGACATAGTGAGAACACCTACTCGCGCCAACTCTCCTCCTTTTCCTCACACCTGGTCTGTGCATCGTTCCATACGGCCCATCCACCCGCAACTCGCGACCGGTCGCGCCTCGCCTACCCTGACCTGGGCACGCGCCGTTCGACCGGTTCGATGGAGAACGGTCTGTGCGGTTCGGCCTGGTACCAATAGGCGACCGATGAAAGGTCGTCTGAGCGCTTGTTGGCGTGGCCGTGCTCGATAGTTACCCGGATAGAGCGTTCGAACGTCACCGGGTCCTCCACGTGGAACCGGTAGAGGCTGACGTGGCCGCCCCAGTTGTCTCCGCCTCCGAGAGTGATGCCGTGGTAGGGCGCTGAGTACTTCTGTTGTGGGCACCAGGCTGTGTTGAAGTAGTCCTCGGTACCTGTCCCGTGCAGGGAAGGCGGCCATTCTTCACCATCTATAAAGATCATGTCGTCCCCCTCCCCGTACCAGTTCCACTGGTTGGTCTCGCGGAGGTTGTGGACGTTCAGGACGCAGCCGATGTAGTGGCCGCGCCCCTCCGCCTCGAGGATCGTGTAGTTACCCTCGCCCGTGACGTTCTCGCCGCCGAACAAGAACTCCTCGTTGCTCTGACCTTCCTCCCCGACGCCGTCCGTAGGATTCTCCCTGCGCCACTGGGCGTGGAAACGGCCAAGACCTTCCTCGAGCGTGTCGAACTCCTCGTAGTCCACGTAGTAGTACAAGAGGACCTTCTCGTGCTCCAGCTCGCTCACGACCTCTATCCTGGCACCCCCGGCGAAAGGCATGTGGAAGAAGCAGTTGAAGGACTTGCCGCTCTCGGGGCTCATCTGCAGGGGTGCCGAGACGAAGTTAGTCGTGCGGGCGTGGCCAACGCCGAAGAAATCCCCCAAGGGCGCGAGCACGCTCGGTACTTCCTCTCCATCCCAGTACATCTTGAGGAACAGCCTGCGCAGGAAGTCAGGCTCCATAGCATTCGGGGTCCTGTCCATTTGCTCGTTGGCGACGGTGATCCAGATGTGATTTATGGAGCCGGCGCCGCTCATTTCGGCCAGGGTCGCGGTCGCGCCGGGCTCTATGGTGAGGCGATCATCATTGCCGCCGGAGCGGTCCCAGCTCGATGCCCGCCTGCGGCGGCTGCTTCTCAGGCGCGGGAGATCCCGCAAGCTGCTCCCGAAATCTTCGTAACCACTCACGTCGTCCCCTTTGCGGTAGTCGAGAGCCTCCGCAGCCCGGTTCAGCCCTGGAATCCCAGGCAACGGGAGATCTCGGCGGCGGCCCGTCTGGAAAGTTCGCCGGTCTCGGGGAGAGCATCGGGGGGCAGACGGAAGGCCGGGCCCGACACGCTCACCGCGCCAACTACCGCGCCGTCGACGCCGCAAATCGGCGCCCCGACAGCGTTCAATCCCGTCTCCAGTTCCTCGACCGTGTAGCCGTACCCCTCGTCCAGAATCCTTCTTGTGTAGCCTTTCAGGCTCGTTGGATCCACGATGGTGTTCTCGGTAAAGCGCTCCAGCGGTCCTTCCAGGATGCGCAGGAGTTGATCTTCTGGCATGTACGCGAGAAAGATCTTCCCCGCTGCTGTAGCGTGCAACGGCGTGTGACGTCCCGTCCAGTCGACGCCTAGGGCGGAGGCCCGCGAGATGCTCTGATGAATGACTACGGCGTCATCACCTTCCAGGACAGCGATGGTGACGGTCTCCCTGGTATGCTCGCTCAAACGCTCGCAGACCGGCCTGGCGCAGCGAAGGATGTCGAGGTCGGCCCTAACCGCCCTCGCCAGTAGCACCAACCCGAAGCCCAGCCTGTACTTCTCGGTCGCCGTGTCCTGCTCGACCAGGCCCCGGTCTCTCAACGTCGTGAGCAGCCGGTACGCGGTGGACTTGTGGAAGTCGAGCTCCCTTGCGACCTCGGTCACGCCCGACCACCCGCGGCGCGACAAGAACTCCATGACGGAGACGGCGCGGTCGACCGACTGTACCGAAGGGCTCCTGCGTACCAAGGCGCACATAAGTGCAGATCCTACACTACCTTATGTGTCCCGGCTCGATCCATCCGGCGCTTAGAGCCCCTACTCGCCCGCCTTCTTCCTCTGCCGGTAGCGCCTGACCTTGGAGATCGTGCCGCACGCCCTGCCTCCCTCCCCAGCATACATCCCGCACCACACCCTCGTCTTGCTGCGGCTCCTGTCGTAGAAGACCCACCGGCAGTCGGGACAAGCCCTGATCCGGGACCAGGTGCCCTCGCCCGTGCTCCCGGCCACGACCGCCACAATACGGCCCGCGAATCCGCCTTCGGGTCGCGGCTCGTAGCGTACTGAAGCCTCCTTACCCTCTCCCGATACGCGGGCCACCAGTGGGTACCTTTCGAACCACCCGTTGAGCCTGCCCACCCAACCCTCACGGCCACCCAGCGATTCCCGCAGATCCCCGCGTAAAGCCGTCAGAAGCTCCGCCGTATCCCCACTTCCAGGCTTCCAACCGGGGAACCTCTCTTCCCAAGCCTCGGTGTTCTTCAACAGCCCGGGTAGCTCGTCAACGGGCTCACGGGTGCCATCGGGGATCCTCCACGTGTTCAGAAAGCGCCGCACGAAATCCAACTCACCAGGAGCAGGGGAGTTCCAGTTGCTCTCACTCATTTGTTTACCACCTTCTGGTAAAAGACGGTTGCACAAATCTTTGCTTTAGCTTACCATCGTTGTGTGTAAGACAGTTAGCGACGACACCGAAGAGCGTCGTGTGGGCGCGGTCTCGGGTTGGTGAGGGGGTTTATGGCCTCTCGGATGGACGCAAGGCTTTCGATCTCGGTGGTGGCTGCGGTCTTATTTGCGGCCTCGGCTTTTCCTGGGATCTCGGCCGGCCTCGAGGGCTACTCTCCCGGGCACCTCGCCCTGTTGCGTTTCCTGGTGGCTTCGTTCGTGCTCGCCATCTACGCTGTGATTTCGGGGATACGCGTTCCGGCGGCGAGGGATCTTCCGGCGGTGGCCCTGGCTGGCTTTCTGGCCTTCAGCGCCTACAACGTGCTCCTGGGTTACGGGCAGACGAGCGTTCCGGCGGGGACGGCGAGTCTCTTGATCGCCTCGATCCCGGCCTTCACCGCGCTGTGGGCGGTGGCGTTCCTCGACGAACGACTCGGGGCGAGAGGGTGGGCGGGGATTGTGGTGAGTTTCCTGGGAGTAGCCTTGATCTCCTTCGGCAAAGGTGAAGGATTCGGTGCCGATCCCGGAGCCCTCCTGGTGCTGCTCGCCGCCCTCTCTGCCAGCGGCTACTTCGCGCTGCAAAAGCCGTACCTGGAGAGGTACGGGGCCTTCGAGTTCACCTCTTACGCCATCTGGGCAGGAACGCTCTTGCTGCTGCCGTTCGCGCCTGGACTCCTCGAGCAGACGAGGCAGGCACCGTTGGAGCCAACTCTGGCCGTTGTCTACCTGGCGATCTCCACTCCGCTCTCCTACGCCACCGCCGCCTATGCCTTCTCCAGGTTACCGGCCTCGAGGGCGGTCACCCTGGAGTCTCTGATCCCGCCAGCGGCGATCCTCATAGCCTATCTCTGGCTCGGGGAGGTGCCTACCATCCTGTCCCTGGCCGGTGGGGCAGTGGCGATTCTCGGCGTGGTACTGGTCAACACGCGGAGCGAGAAGAAAGAATAGCGGTTGGCGAGAGACTAGCTCGCGGCTACCAGAACGTTCTTATATCTCCCATCCTGGTGAAGGAGCGAGGACGACCGTCGGGCTGCTCCGCCGGCTGTCCGGCGCTGATTGGCTGGCTCGGCTGGTATCCGGTGGCGTGTCTTCTCAGACGGTCGAGGCGGAAGAGGGAGATATCGTGGCGGGTAAACCCCTTCTCGGCCAGGTCGGCCATGATCTCGCCGACGACGCTGGCAAACTTGAAGCCGTGCCCGGAGCAGGGCGAGGCGATAGAGACCTGCGGGTAGTCAGGGTGCAGGTCTATGACGAAGTGGTGGTCCGGGGTGTTGGTGAACATGCAGGTCTGCAGGTCCATCGTGGGGCCGCAGCCGTCGGGGAAGTATCGTTCGGCGAAGCTCCTGAGGAGCTGCTCGTCGTAGTCGTGGGGCTGGTGGTCGATCTCGTCGGCATGGCCGGACTCGCCCAGGTGGAAGTATTTGCCGAATTTGAAGCCTGGCACGCCGAAGACCGGGAAGCCGTAGAAGCGGCCCTCGTCCACGAGGAGGTTGAAGACAGGGAACGAGTCTGGCCGGAAGAGATCCGGCCTGGAAGGCTGCAGCCAGGCGAGGACCTGCCTCTCTGGCACAGCGAGCCCGCCCAAGACGTCGAGGAGGTCCCCGTTCCAGGCGCCGGCGGTCATCACGAGTCTGTCGGCTTCGTACGTGCCGCGGTCGGTACGGACGCGTACGCCGCCCTCGAGCGGCTCCCACTCGAGGACCCGCTCGTGGCCGTGGATCTCGGCCCCCAGGGACTGCGCCGCCATCACGTAGGAGACGATGCACCGCTCCGGCGTGAGGAAACCTCCCTCGGGCTGGAGGAGCGCGAGGTGTTCGGAAGGAAGATGATAGCCTGGATAGCGCCGCCCGAGCTCCGCGCCTGTCACCACCTCGTGCGGGAGGTCGTGCAGCTTGCAGGACTCCCACGAGCCCTTGAAGACCCAGGAATCCTCCGGTCCGGCATCTATGGAGCCCGTGATGTGCAGGAGCTTCTCGCCGGCTTTGCCCTGGATCTCACGCCACAGCTCGTAGGCGCGCCTGAGGAGCAGCACGTAGGAAGGGTCTTCGTAGTAGGCCAGGCGAATGATGCGCGTGTGCCCGTGGGAGGAGCCCATCGCGTGGGGGATGCCGAACCGCTCCAGGCCGAGCACCCGCCTGCCCCTCCTGGCGAGGTAGTAGGCCGTGGCGCTGCCCATCCCCCCCACGCCGACGACGATAGCGTCGTAACGACCGGAGTACTGGACGTTCATTTATCTGGTGTTCCCGTTCGGAGACTGTCTCACAGGCGTCCTGGGTCTGGCGTTCGTCAATCGCGCCGGTTCGGGGACCAGTTCGGAGAGCTGGTCGTCTTCATGAGGTCTGGCCCTGACACGGGCATTCTCCGGGTCGAAGAAGGGTGTCTGGGCGACCCTGGCGGGGACGGGCCTGCCACCAAACGCGACGATCAGATTGTTGCCGGGCCAGGAGTGGGCGGTGTCTACATATGCCATGGCCAGCATCCTGCCGATGGTATGTCCCATGGCGCTCGAGGTTACGCGCCCGACCTGCCTCTCGCCGGGCATGAACTCGTCCTCCTGCTCGCCCGCCTCGGCACCGGTCTCCACGAACTCCCTGAAGGTGGCGACATCGGCGATGCCGTAGACTCCGGCGCCCGCGCTAGCGGGGACCTCGCTCTCCAGGGTCAGGCCGACCCAGCGCCGCTCGAGGCCACGTTCTTGGACCCGCAGCAGGGCCTCGCGGCCGATGAAGTCGCGCTTGTCGAACCTGATCCAGCGACCGAGACCCACGTGGAAGGGGGTATCTTGCTCGCTTATGTCGGGGCCGTAGAGAGGAAGACCCTTCTCGATGCGCAGGGACTGCATGGCCTCCAGGCCGTAGGGCTTCAGGTTGAACCTTTGAGATGTCTGCAGGATATGCTCCCACAACGCGGCCGCCTGATCCGCCGGTGTGTACAGTTCGTAGCCCAGTTCGCCAGTGTAGCCCGAACGTGAGATGAACAGCTCTATGTCTCCGATCCGGCACGGAGCGAACCGGAAGAACCTTAGCTCGTCGAGATCCACGCCCTCGACCACGGTCTTGAGGAAGGCGCGCGAGCGCGGTCCCTGGACCACAGGCAGGGCGACGGCCGCCGTCATGTCGGTCACGTAGGCGCTGGAGCCAACAGCGTGCTCGGAGATCCAACGAAATGCCTTCTTGCGCGGCCCGGAACTGGTGACGATCATGAAGTGCTCGTCGTCGAACTTGTAGACCGTGACGTCGTCTACGATGCCGCCCTCCTCGTTGCACATCGTCGAGTACCTTAGCTGCCCGGGCTCCATGTCCTGGACCTCGTTCACCAGCAGACGTCTCACCAGCCGCTCGGTGCCAGGCCCCTTGATGTCCACCTCCCCCATCGTCGATAGGTCCTGCATCCCCACATTCCTGCGCACGTTCAGGTGCTCCTCCAAAGACGAGGCGTAGGAGGTGGGGAACATGAAGTCTCCGCCTCCCTTGACCAGGTTCCTGGCCGCACGGCGGTGGAATTCGTAGAATGGCGTCCTTCTCTCCGGCATGAACTACCCCTCTCTTAGAAGCGTTGTATGTAAACTATACTACAAGCACTCATCATGTTCATCCTGGTCCATGATCTTCAGTGGCCCGCCGTACGGTCGCGGCGGTTTCGTCCACGAGTTCGTTCGCCCGCCCGAGCCGGTCGTCCTCCAGGTTTGCCGAAGTCAGATTTATCTCGGTCAGCGCTGCTGCGGCGCTTACACCCGCGTCGGCGAGTAAGAGTGCGGTCATCGCATCTCCCTCGAGGTTGGGGTTGCCCTCCTCCACCAGTCGGGCCGCGATGCCCGCTACCTCGCTGCCGGCCTCGGCGACGGCCAGCGGCACGTCGGCGGCCCCCGAGAGGGCATCCTTGATGCGTTCCGTGCGAGTCTCAGAATCAGGCTCGCGGGGGAGACGATAGGCGTCGAGCACGCGCCCGTAGGCTTCCGCGTCGGTCCTTGCTAGAGGTGCGACCCTCCGCCTCGAGGCATCAGCACGGTCGGCCAACCCGGGAGCATCGGCTAGTTGATCGGCGGACAGGCGGGCGGCCATGCCTGCCAACCCTGCGGCGAGGGCTACGGCCACGGCGGCCACCGAGCCTCCGCCGGGAGCCGGGCTGCCAGAGGCCACGAGTTCGAGGAATTCTTTTAGTGGAAGATCCAGATACTCCGCAGTGGGGCTTTCTGGTGACAAGGCTACCCTTCTCGGTCAAGCGGACGTTTCGGCGCGCTCCAGCATCTCGCGCCGCCACGCCTCGGTCGTCTGCACCTCGTTGAATGTATAGATATGGAGGCCCCGGATGTTGCTTTCGGGGTCTGCGAATCCGGGTTTCAGGCCTTCGATCAGACGGTCGGGGCTGTAGCCACCGGGTAGGAACATCTTGAGCAGCCAGTTGCGTTGTCTCCTCAAGAAACGCGCCGACTCGCCGAGGCCTATGCTCGCGGAGATGCGCAGGAGCTTCTGGCGGTTCACGTAACCTGGCATGCCTACGCGTATCGGCAGTCTCACGCCCCGCGACCGCACCCGCCTGGCCCAGTCCGAGATCACCTCGGCATCGAAGCAGATCTGGCTGATTATGTAGGTGGCGTAGGGCACCTTATCGTACATGGCCTGGATCGTCATCTCGTCGCTGATCTTGGGGTGGCTCTCCGGGTAGCCCGTGATGCCGACCTCGTCGAGGTCGTGTCCGATCTCCGACATCGTCCGGAGCAACCCGGCCGCGCCCTCGAACTCCCCTGCGGGCTCATCGACGTCCCCGGCGACGACGAAGGCTCTCCTTATGCCGGCCTCGTGCAGTCTCTGCAGGATCTCGCCCAGCTCCGTCCTGTCCCTGATGAGCCGCGCCGAGAGGTGGGGCGTCACACCGAAGCCGTGTCCCGCCAAACGCTCGGCGAGCTCGATCGTGGCCAAGGTTCCCTTGCCAGGCGAGGCCGTAACCGTGAGCGCTATGTCCCTGGGGACGTGCTCGACGACCGCTTCTTCCGTCCCCTGGAGGGGTATCACCTCGTAGCCGGGATGCCGCAGAAACTCTGCGAGCCTCCGGTTCGCCCTCTGTCTCAGTTCGGTTTTCTGCTCCGTAGACACGTGCTTCCCACCGCCACGGGGCCGCTCTTCTCAGGCTCCCTTGGACGAGCTGGTGGCGTCCAGAATCTGCTCGGCGTGCTCGGGCTTGAAGAAGACCCGGTCGGCCACGGTGGCGGAGACCGTCTCCTCGGGCCGCTCGACCTCGAGCTCGATCCCTATCTCACTGTACTCGACGGGTACCATGGCGAACCCGATGTTCTTATCCAGGCGCGGCGAGTAGCAGGCCGAGGTGACCTTGCCGATCCTCTCGCCGTGTTTATGGACCGGGAAGTAGTCGATCATGGAGCCGTCGTTGTAGGATCCGACGTTGCTACCCCCTAGCTCGACGCCGACCAGTTTGCGGCTGACGCCCTCCTCGCTGATCCTCTTCAGCGCTTCCCTTCCGACGAAGTGCTGCTCCTGCTCCAACTCGACCATCCACTTGTAGCCGTAGCCGACCTCGTAGGGGTTGGTGTCGTACCACATGTCGCAACCCAGGGCCAGGATGCCGCCCTCGATCCTGCGGATGTGGCACGGCCCGATCGGGGAGATCCCGTGCGGCTCGCCGGCCTGCAGCACCCGGTCCCAGAGCTTGAGCCCGTCGCGGCTCGCGTTCTTCAGGTAGAGTTCGTATCCCAGCTCCCCGGAGTATCCGGTGCGGGAGATCACGAGCTCCATCCCGTCGAGTTCCCTGTGCACCATATAGTAGTATGGCACCTCGAGAATCTCCTCGCCGAAGAGGTCGGTCATCACCTCCCTAGACTTCGGTCCCTGCACCTGCATCGGGCCGACGTCGGGTTCCTTGATCTCGACGTTCAGCCCCATGTTATAAGCGAGCCCCTGCGCCCACAGCAACACGTCGCTGTCGGCCAGGGAGAGCCAGAAGTGGTTCTCCTCCAGCCGCAGCAGCACGGGGTCGTTTATAATCCCGCCCTCGGCGTTGGTGATAAAAGCGTACTTGCACTGCCCCACGGCGCACTTATGGAGATTGCGGGGGGTTAGCATGTTGGTGAACTCGAAGGCGTCGGGGCCCGTGATCTCGACCTGCCTTTCGGCCCCCCCGACGTCCCAGAGGGTAACGCCCTCGAGGAGCTGCCAGTACTCCTCAACCGGGTCTCTGTAGTAGCGCGGGTGATAGTGATGATTGTAGACACTGTACTTCTGGACCCCGTGCCGGCGCGAACCGTAGAAGTACGGGGACTTGAATATCCTCGTGTACTGCAGAATGCCGGGGTCGGGATTGACGTTATCGTTCATCGAACATTTCTCCTTTCGTATTCGGTCCGTAAGCCTCCATCATGCCCTCATCCTCTTCATCGCCGGATCGAAGAGCGGCTCCTCGGCGACCGTGGCCCGATGACGCCCGCCGAAGTATTCGATCTCAAGCCCTGTCCCCACCCCGGCGTGCTCGGGTGGCACCCAGGCGTAGGCGATGCTCTGTCCGAGCGAGTACCCGAAGTCGGCGCTGGTCACGTAGCCGACCGCCGTGTCGGCCCAGACCGGCTCGTTGCCCATGACCACCACGTTCGGATCGTCGAGCACCAGGCACACCAGCTTCCGGCGCGGCCCGGCTTCTTTGCGCTCAAGTAGCGCCTCGCGGCCGATGAAGTCGCCCTTATCCGGCTTGACGGCGAAACCGAGGCCCGCCTCGTAGGGGTCGTGCTCGGTGGTCATGTCGGTGCCCCAGGCGCGGTAACCCTTCTCCACGCGCAGCGCGTTGAAGGCACCGCGTCCGCCAGCGAGAACTCCGTAGGGCCGTCCGGCCTCCCACAGCAGATCCCACAACCTCAACCCCAGATCCGCGGAGGTGTAGATCTCCCACCCCAACTCCCCAACATAGGAGAGCCTGAGCGCCGTAACGGGCACCTCGCGCAGGTAAGCCCGCCTGGCGTTGAAGAATCCGAAAGCCTCGTTCGAGAAGTCGTCCTCGGAGAGGCTCTGCACTACATCTCGGGCGGCGGGACCCCACACCCCGATACAACAGGTCCCCGGTGTGATATCCCGCACGAGAACGGAGCCGTCTTGCGGCAGGTGGCGCTCCATCCACTCGATGTCCCGCGGGCCGTTGAGGCCCAGCTGGAAGTGATCCTCGCCGAGCCGAGCGACGGTCACGTCGCTCCGGATTCCTGCATCACTGTCGAGCATGAGTGTGTAGGTTACCTTGCCGGCGGGCTTGTCCAGCTGTCCCGTGGTGAGACCTTGCAAGAAATTCAGGGCGCCGGCTCCTGTCACCTCGGCCTTCTTCAGGGAGGTCATGTCGTAGAGCGCCACGCGCTCGCGGGTGGCCAGGGCTTCGGCGGCGACGATCTTCGACCAGTACCTTCCGGCCCAATCTCCGCGGTCGGAAACCTCACGCCCGTCGAGCAGCGGCTCGTTGGTCTCGAACCACTGCGGTCGCTCCCAGCCGGAGGCCTCGAGGAAGGAAGCCCCGAGCGCCTGCTGGCGCGGGTAGAAGGGGCTGGCGCGCAGGGGGCGCGGCTCCTCCATCGGCTGCAGGGGGTGGATGATGTCGTAGACCTCCCGGAACGACTGCGCGCTGCGGGCCAGGATGTAAGAAGGGCTCAGGGCGTAGGTCTCGAAGCGGTGGACGTCGGCGCCGCTGATGTCCATGCTCGGTACACCTTCGGTGATCCACTCGGCCATCACCCTCCCCACGCCGATGGCGTGGGTGATCCAAACCGCCTCGGCGATCCAGAACCCTTTGGCCTCCCTCGACTCGCCGAGCAACGGTCCGCCGTCGGGCGTAAAGGAGAACAGCCCATTCATCGGCCGGTCTATCTCCACCCTCTCCAGGGCGGGAAGCATCTTGCGCGCCTCCTGCCAGGATGACTCGAAGTCCTCTGGCGTAAACTCCCAGACCGAGGGAAACTCCCCTTCGCCCCTGAAGTCCCTCCTGATGTCGTCGGTGGAGACGGGCATGGGCCTGTGCCTGTAGGTCCCGATGCCGTAGTGGTCACCCCTCTGGCGGAAGTACATCGAGAAGTCCTGATGGCGTAAGATAGGATGGATGACCTCGCGCGTCTCCCCTGCAAGCTCCTCCAGCGGCGTGGTCCACGCGTACTGGTGCTGCATCGGCACGAGCGGCACATTCATGCCGACCATCCGCCCGATCCTGGGCCCCCACATCCCCGCGCAGCTCACGACGAGCTCGGTCTCCACGCGGCCCCTGTCCGTCTCCACGGATCTAACGCGACCATCTTTGACCTCGATGCCCGTGACCTCGGTCTCGCCGTAGAACTTCGCGCCGCGCTCCCCGGCCAGCCGGGCCATCGCCTCGCATGCCCTGACGGCCTTGGCGATGCCGTCCGTGGGGACGTAGAAGCCGCCCCTGATCTTGCCTGGATCCAGAATCGGTACTCGCTCCGCACACTCCTGCGGCGAAATCAGCTCGGATTCTAGCCCCCAAGAGGTCGCGAGCCCGTGCCTGCGCTCGAGATCGCGCCACCTCTCCGGAGTCTCGGCGACCTCTATTCCGCCCACCTGGTAACCGCACGGCTCGCCGTCCAACTCGAGCTCCATGTAGCGCCCGACGCTGTATCTGGCCAGGTCGGTCATCGTCTTGGACGGGTTGGTCTGGAACATGAGCCCGGGAGCGTGGGAGGTGGACCCGCCAGCCTCGAATAGCGGCCCCTGATCCAAGACCACCACATCCCGCCAGCCGAGCCGGCTCAGATGCTCGGCCACACTACAGCCGACGATGCCGGCCCCGACGATCACACACCCCGCACTTCTCTCCATACATCACCCCAAGCCACCGCAAGCAGTCCGGGAGCGCCGGGGCCCCGCTACCGCCGCCCAACATCTCAGAAGACCCAACAGTAGGACTGAACCCACACGGACAGTATCCGAGTCTTGTTGCGCATGGCGAATCGTTTTCCTGTATACGGCACAACTAACACAGGCTGGCGCGGGAGTCAAGAAGCTGGTCAGCATTTCAGCTCGCGCCCTGTCGGGCGCTTGTCAGCCCGTCGCCAGGCTTCGCCAGGCGACTTGTCAGCATTTCAGCTAGTCAGCCTTCTCGAGCTCTTGCTGAGTAGCTGACGATGTGG
This sequence comes from uncultured Rubrobacteraceae bacterium, assembly GCA_963811295.1. GTDB lineage: Bacteria > Actinomycetota > Rubrobacteria > Rubrobacterales > Rubrobacteraceae > Rubrobacter_D. Next base: position 37,957 of record CAWEQZ010000013.1, read on the forward strand.
CGCAGCCGTCGTGCTGAAGTGCTGACAAGCGAAGGCGTAAGCCTGGCGACGGGCTGACATGCTGACAAGCGCGGGAGGAAGGGGCACCCCTTCCTCCCGCTAGCTGGTCCGGCTCTCTATCCTTATGCGCTCGGGCTCTGGGTGATCTGCTCCTCCCTGCACGGTGACCTCGAGCAACCCGTTTTCGAAGTCGGCGCTTATCCTGCTGCCGTCTATGCCTTCAGGCAGGTTCATGGTCCGTCGGAAGTGCCCGTAGTAGCGCTCTCGGGCGTAGTAACTCACGTCTTCCGGCTCGCCCCTGCGTTGCCCGTCGATGGTCAGAACGCCGCCGGAGAGGGAGATCTCCACGTCCTCCTGTTCCACGCCGGCGAGCTCGCAACGTATCACTAGATCGTCGCCCTTGGCGAAAATATCGGCGGTGGGGACCCAGGCGGTCGCGTGGGTCCTTCTCTGGTCTTCCTGTCCCCCGCCTTCGGCGTAATCCCGCATCCTGGCCATCTCGCTCATGTGGTCCATGAGCCCCCGAAATGGGTTGCGTGTCCTGCCCATCTTCCCTCCTTCTATGTTCGGCCACTCCGATACGATGGGCGGGTGGCTTTGGCCACCCGCCCAGAGACCTTATCCCGAGAGTTGTCTAGATCCCGAAAAGCTTTCTAATCGCGGGGCCTGCGCCGCTCTTCGGGGTTCTCAGCCGCCATCTGCTGCGGTGCCGCCGTGCCCCGCTGACGGGACATAGCCCTGCCGGGCTCAGGCGCCTCGAGTCCCGGTGTGGCGCCGGGCACCCGCTCTTCTCGCAGCGCTTTGAGTATGGAGACGCAAAGCCCGATCAGGATGAGCACGAAGGGCGCCGCCGACGCGATGGCCACAGACTGAAGGGCCAGTAGAGCCGCGTCCACCGAGCCCTGGATAGCCCCGGCCAGCAAGCAGACCGCCGCCGCCGCCCCGGTAAAGACGCCCCACACGATGACGTTCCACGCCTTCGGGTGCAGGTTGCCCCTGGTCGAGAGCATGCCCATCACCACCGAGGCCGCGTCGGCCCCGCTGACGAAGAACAGCGCGACCAGAATTATCGAGATTATGGCCGTAAGCCAGAACAGCGGGAACTGTTGCAGGGTGGAGAACAGCGCCGCCGGCTGGTTGGCAATGGCGAGCTCAGAGAGGTTGGCCGCCCCCGAGAGCTGCAGGTTTATGGCCGCCCCGCCGAGGACGGAGAACCACACGAAGCTGACGACGCTCGGGGCCAGGATGACGCCGAAGACGAACTCACGGATGGTGCGGCCGCGGGAGATGCGGGCTATGAAGACACCCACGAACGGCGCCCAGCTTACCCACCACGCCCAGTAGAAGATGGTCCAATTGAAGACGAAGTCCGAATCGCCGTAGGAGGCGGTCCTGAAGCTCATGGGGACGATGTTGGCCAGGTAGCCGCCGATAGACTCGGTGAACGTGTTGAGGATGAACACCGTTGGTCCCACCACGAACAAGAAGAGCAGCAGGAACACTGCCAGCACCATGTTGGTGTTGGCGATCCACTGTATGCCACGGTGTACTCCACTGATCGCCGACAGGATGAACGCCAGCGGTCAAAACGGCGATGACCACGATCGCCAGCCCTACCGCCTCCCGCCCGCCGATACCGAACACGGCGTTGAGCCCCTGGTTGATCTGCAGGGCGCCCAGGCCCAGCGACGTGGCCGAGCCGAACAGGGTGGCAAAGATCGCCAGGATGTCGATGGTCTTGCCTATGGGCCCGTAGACCCTGTCACCCAGCAGCGGATAGAACGCCATGCTGACGAGGTTGGGCATCCCCTTGCGGAAGGTGAAGTAGGCCAACGCCAGCCCCATGATCGCGTAGATAGCCCACGGGTGGAATGCCCAGTGGAAGTAGGAGTACTCCATCGCGACCTGGGCGGCCGCCCTTGGTGTTGGGCTCCGCCAACCCGAACGGGGGAGCGCCCATGTGGGAGAGGGGCTCGGCGACGCCGTAGAACATGAGGCCTATGCCCATCCCCGCGCTGAACATCATCGCCACCCACGAGACGGTGCTGAACTCCGGCTGCTCGTCCTGGCCGCCGAGCCGGATCTTCCCGTACCTGCTGAAGGCCAGATACAGCGAGAACGCCAAAAAGCCGAAGGTCGACAGTATGAACACCCAGCCGAAGTTGGGTACCAGGAAGCTCCACAAGACCGCGTTGAAAACGGCGGCCAAGTTATTCGTGAAGAAGATCCCCCACGCCACGAACACCGCCGAAAGGATTGCTGCAACCCAGAATACGGTGGAATCGATCCTCGGACTTTCCTGTCTCTGCTCCACAGGTCTCCTTCCCTTGCTCGCCTTCGAGCTACCAGCTTACACTAACCTAACACCAGAGTATAAGGATACAACCCCTGTACCGGATAGTGCAACACGTTGCAATCTCGCCCGACTGTCAGCGACTTTAGCCTACGCCTTCTATCGGGATGGCGCTTCGCGTGCCCCGGCACGCTCTTTGTTCGAAGGCGCGAACTCAGGCAAGCGCCGAAACCAGGCTTCGACTTCTGCTATGTGCATGGTGGCGGCTGAGCGTGCAAGCTCGGCATCCCTGTTGGAGATTGCACCGTAGATAGCACGGTGCAATATTCTTGTACGTTCCACAGCGCCCTCCTCGGCGAGGCCGCGCCAGATGCGCGCCCGCAGGGTCCTGCCGTAGAGGTTCTGGAGAAGCGCGGCCAGGGCGGCGTTACCCGTGGCGCCAACGACCGTGCGATGGAAGTCGTCGTCGGCCTCGACCAGTTCCTCGACGCTCTCTGCCGAGTCCATACGCCTGAGGGTCTCTTCCAGACGCTGCAGGTCCTCCGTATTGATGCGGTCCGCGGCCAGCGCGGTGGCGGCCGGTTCGATCATACGTCGCACTTCGAAGAGCTCCACGAGGGTGCGATTCTGCATGAAATCTACGGCCAGGCTCATGGTCTCCAGGAGTTGGTGGGGTTCCAGGCTCGTGACGTAGGTTCCGTCGCCCTGGCGGGTCTTGAGGACACCGGCCAGGATGAGGGCGCGTACGGCCTCCCGCAAGGAGCTGCGCGAGAGCCCGAGCCTGGTCGCGAGCTCCTTCTCCCTCGGGAGCTTCTCACCCGGCCCAACCTGGCCGGAGAGGATCATCTGCTTTATGTTCGTGATGGCGTCGTCGGTCAGGGCCAAGGCTCTACTCCAGTACGACCACGGCATGCGCCCCGACCGGCGGCAGCGTTATCCGCGCGTAGCCACCCGCCACTTCAAAGTCGAGCGGCTCGCCCTCTGGCGCGAGATATACCCGTCCTACCGTTCTCTCTTCCGTCAGGACATCGACGACGAGCCCTGAGGTCGTCCATGACTGGTCTACGTGCTGTACGGGCTGCGTGGTGCGGCGGGGATGGTAGGCGACGAGGTGCACGAGCAGCCGCTCCGGATGATAGTCGCCCGCAGGCTGTTCGTGTAGCGTGGCCTCCACCCACCCTGGTCCCGAGAACTTCAGCATTGGCCGCGGCAGAAAACCGCGGATCGCGTTTATGGCAACCTCTCTGTAGACCCAGTAGTCATGATCGCGGTAAGCCCCGAAGAGCGGCGCCGCGAAGTACAGAACTCCCTCGCCCTCTACCACGAGCGGCGAGTCCAACGACTCGCCGACCGGCGCCTGGGCGTGGCTCGTGAAGTGCTCCCACGTCCGATCGAAGAGCGCGCTGCGTATCTCCCCGCGCGCCGTGGCGCTCTCGGGCGGACGAACAAGGTGGGCCCTGTTGTAGAACACGTAGTCGTAGTCTGTGGCCAACTCGGTCTCGCCGGCCAGCGCCTCGTCGAGCCGGAGGTAGCTGGGTACCGTCGGGGCCTGCCCCTCGTAGACGACAGGGACGCCGCTGAGACCGAACTCCCCCGTCTCTGCGTCGAGGGCGGCTGTACCGCTCAGGATAAGTCTGCCACCGGCTGAAATATAGCTCTCCAGCTTCGCGCGAAGATCCCCGTTCACGCCCATTCCGTCGGGGAGTAGGAGGGCCGCGTAGTCCTCGAAGGGGCTATACGAATGGTCTATGATGTCGAATTGGATCGCCGCTTCGAGGAAGAGTTGCGCGGCTCCTTCTACGTCGGCGACGTGCGCGTTCGTGGGAATGCTTCCGAGGGAGGAGGGCTCGTATCCTGACAGGATAGCCACCTCCGCTGTGGGCTTCGCCCCTTCCAGGAAGGGTTCGAGGCTTTCTACCCTGCCGAAGGAATGCTCGAGCAGACGGTAGACGGCTGGGTCGAGGACGGCTCTCGGGTGGAGCTGGTCGCCGACGGAGATCTCACCTCCTGCGGCGAGGATGGTGCCGCACTCGTAGTCGAGCTGGCCGCGGGTCTTCAGGCCGCCGAAGTCGGCCCAGGCCTTGTGGAAGCGCCCCGTCATCCCTAGGAAGTCGACCCCGTAGGTGCGGGCCTGCCGCGCCACGACAGGATAGTGCAGGTACCCCCAGAGCCCTGAGGAAGTAGGCAGGCTCTCTATCTCGAAGTGGGTCTGGTAGGGGAGCGTCTCTGCCATCCGCGGGGTAACCGTACCGTTGTAGAAGATGGTTGCCCCGGGGACCCTAGCGCGCACTGCTTCGCTCAGCCGTTCGAGGAAACCGTGCAACCTCTCCTCGGCAAAACGCAGCACCGCCTGCTCGTCGTCGGGGCTGACCCCGGCCTCGCGCATCCTTGCCCGGCCCCATGGGGAATAGTTCGGGACGGGGAAGCAGATGTCGAAGAAGAAGCCGTCCACGTCGTAGCGGTCACAGATCTCTTCGGTCTGTGCCACGAGGTAGTCACCGTATCCGGTGGAGACATCGAGAGTCGTCCATCCCCATCCCCCCGTCAAGGGCGACTCGTTGGAGAGGGGGGGGACGGATCATAAGGCTCCCGTCCCTGCGGGCTATGATGTAGCCGGGGTCTTTCTCGCCAGCGAGGTCGTCCCACATGACGCTAACGTAGATCGGGGCCAGCACCCCGATCCCGTGCAGCGCCTCTATCTGGGCGCCCATGAGATCCGGGACAGCCAGGTTGGGGTGCTGTGTACCTACCTCCGTCGGATAGTAAGAGAAGCCGTGGTGGCACTTGGCGAAGACCGTCATGGAATCTACTCGCCCCATCCTCACCGTCTGCGCGAAGACCTCGGGGTCGAAATCAGCACCTACGCCCTCGCAGTCTGCCGAAGTGTGGAAGTCGAGGTGGACCTGCCTGAACCGTAGCGCGCCCAAGTCGATCATCCCTTAAGGAAAAGCTCGACGACGGGCACCTCGACGGTTGGCCTCTGGACCGGTAGCTCCAGGGTCAGCGTGCCCTCCGGGATGCCACCCATGGTCGTGTTCTGGGCTCTCTGATCAGGATCTATGACCCGCGTCACTATCTCCGAGGCGTCGTTGAGGAGTTGCGCGTATTCCACCCTCCCAGCCAGCCCTTCGAGATGGACGTGCTTGAAAGGCCAGCTGAAGAGGTGCAGGTAGAGCCTGTTACCGTTCTCTGTGTAGCGGCAGTCGGGAGGCGGGGCCAGGTCGCTCGCCGTGCAACCCCTTACGGAGCGCTCGTGCAAGCGCAGCCACTCCCCGACTCCGCGTAGTCTTTGCACGGCCCGAGGCTCGAGCTCGCCGCGGGCATTCGGCCCGACGTTGAGGAGCAGGTTGCCGCCCTTGGAGACGGTATCAACGAGCATCCTGACGAGCATATCAGTAGGCTTCCAGTCCAGATTGTCGCGGTCGTAGCCCCACGAACCGTTCAGGGTCTGGCACGCCTCCCAGAGGGCCCGCTCCCCTCCAACCTCGGGCCAGCTCCTCGGCTGGTACTGCTCGGGAGTCTTCAGGTCGCCCCCGATCTCCAGGCGGTCATTGACGATTATGCCTGGCTGGAGCTCGCGGACCATCTCCATGAGACCTTCTGAGCCCCAGTCTTCCCTGCCCTTGCCGCCCCAGACCCGGTCCGAGTAGGAGAAGTCGAACCACATGATATCGACCCGGCCGAAGCGTGTCAGGAGCTCGTGAGTCTGGCCGTGCAGGTACTCGCGGTAACGGGCGATGTCGCGGTCCGTATTGGCCTCGATGTACTCTGTGTCATCGCGCCTGGAGTGCAGCCCGTCGACCGGGAACTCGGGATGGTGCCAGTCTATGAGGGAGTGGTAGAAGCCTACCTTCATGCCCTCGGCGCGGAACGCCTCCACCATCGGGGCGATGAGGTCCTCGCCCCAGGGCGTGTTGGTCACCTTGTAAGCGGTGAGGTCCGTGTCCCAGAGGCAGAAGCCGTCGTGATGCTTGGTCGTGACGACGAAGTACCTCATGCCCGCGTTCTTCGCCTCTCTGGCCCACTTTTCGGGGTCGTAGAGGTCGGGGTAGAAGTGGTCGAAGTACCTCCTGTAGTCCTCGTCGCGAATCCTCTCACGCTGTTTGACCCATTCGTGGCGGGCGGGGAGGGCGTAGATCCCCCAGTGGATAAACAGGCCGAAGCGCTCGTGAGTAAACCACTCCGTATCTGCGGCGGTAGTCCGACCAGGCTCCTGCGTCACGGCTCCTCCTTATCTGTCGCGTTATTCGCTACCTGCCACCGAAACCGGACATGGTTATTCCCCTGCACGAACCAGCGCTGGGCGAACAGGTACACGATAACGGTCGGGATGGTGGCGATGGCGGCTGCGGCCATAAGCAGGTTCCACTCGGTCCCGTACTGGCCCTGAAAGTTCCTCAGGCCGACGACGACAGGGATAGTCGCGTCGGAGTTCGAGACTATCAGCGGCCACAGCAGGTTGTTCCAGTGGAACAGGAAAGCGAAGACGGCGAGTGTGGCGAGGGCCGGTCCCGAGAGCGGAAGGATGATACGCCAGAAGCAACCGAAGCGGCTCGCGCCGTCGATGCGGGCAGCGTCCTCTAGCTCGTACGGGATGGTGAGGAAGAACTGCCGCAACAGGAAGACGCCGAACGCCGTGAACGCCTGGGGGACTATGAGGCCCTGGTATGTATCCACCCAGTCGAGGTCCTTTATGAGGATGAACTGCGGTATGACCGTGACCTGGGGTGGGATCATGAGCGTACCCAGGTACAGGAGGAAGAGCAGATCTCGCCCCCTGAATCGCAGGCGGGCGAAGGCGTAGGCGGCAAGGGCCGAGGTCACCGTCTGGAGGATGGTGATGCCCCCGACCATTACCAGGCTGTTTATGAGGTACCTGCCGAAGGGGGCGAAGTTCCAGGCCGCCGCGAAGTTCTCGGGATGCCACTCCCTGGGCCACCAGGTCGGCGGGTTGGCCGCGACCTCAGGGGCCGATTTGAACGCGGTCAGGACCATCCAGATGATCGGAACCAGCGTAAGGAACGACATCGCCATCAGGGTCGCGTAGATGAGTACGGGCCAGTAAGGCTTCCCACCAGGGGGCGCGCCCTCCCTGCCTTTGAGGACCGCGCCGAGAGAGCTGAAGACACTCATGCGCTCGTCACCCCTAGTCGTAGGTGACCCAGCGTCGCTGGAACAGGAATTGGACGACAGTGAAGACGAAGATCACCGCAAACAGGACCAGGGCGACGGCCGCGGCATAGCCCATGTCGAAGGATTGGAAACCCTTCTGGTAGATGTAGAGGACGAGGGTGGTCGTCGCTGTTCCTGGCCCGCCGTTCGTCATTATCAGGGCCTGGTCGAAGACCTGGAAGGAGGAGATCACGGAGATAACCACGACGAAGAAGGTGGTCGGCGAGAGCAGTGGCAGGGTGACGTTCAGAAACCTGCGCCACGCCGTCGCCCCGTCGACCTTGGCCGCGTCGTAGAGGTGATCCGGTATGCCCTGCAAGCCGGCCAGGAAGATCACCATGTTGTACCCGAACCCCTTCCAGACGCTCATCAGGATGAGGGCAGGCATGGCCCAGGTCTGGCTGGTGAGCCACGCCGGACCGTCGATTCCGACCGCGCCGAGCACGGAGTTGATCAACCCTATGTCTGGCAGGTAGAGCCACTTCCAAACCAACGAGAGCGCGACGGTTACCGTGACATAAGGCAGCAGGAAGATGGATCTGAAGATCACAACTCCGCGCAGCGCCTGGTTGACCAGGATCGCGGTCGCGAGCCCCAGCACGACTGAGAGCGGTACGCTTACCGCCGTGAAGTAGACCGTGTTGAAGAGCGCGGCCCTGAAGACCCTGTCGACGGTGAACATCTCGCGGAAGTTCTCAAGACCCGCCCAACTGGCCCCCAGCAGCAGGTCGTAATCGTAGAACGCGAGGACGAAAGCCGCGCCAACGGGTATGGCAGTGAAGATGAGGAACCCGATCAAGTTCGGCAGCAGGAAGAGACCGGCCGCCAGTCCCTCATGTTCGCGGTTCTTCCAGGGAACTTTCTCCGGCCCGCTTTGCGCCGTGCCAGCCACACAACCCCCTCCCGCTACGATTGCTGCTCAAGGATCTCCTGGTGTTCCTCGAGGAGCTTGTCGAACTGCGGCTTGACCTTACGCACGACCGCGTCGACGCTCTGCTTGCCCAGGAATACAGGGCTGAAGTCGCGCGTGAGCATCACCGTCGTCTCCTGCCAGGTCGTGGTGGTCACGAACGGCCTGGTCTCGCCGATGTCGCTGACGAGTATCTTCTGGACGACGTCGACGTTCTGCGGCGGGGGCTTCTCGAAGGTCGACACCGCCGACTCGCGGGCCGGGTAGCCGCGTCCGGCCTCGACGAGTTTCTCCAGCGACGCCGTGCTTGTTATGGTCTTTAGCGCCGTCCACGCCGCGTCGGCGTTCTCGGTGGTGTTGGAGATGCCGAATCCGGACCCTGCGGCCCACGTCACGCTCCCCGCCGGTCCCGCCGGCATCGGCGCGACGTCCCACTCGAAGTCGGAGTTCTCCCTTATGTTTATGAACTGCCAGGGCCCGTCAACGTGCATCCCGATCTTCCCGCCGTAGAATTCCTCGACCGCGAAGCTCGGGTTCGCAAGGTCGGTTACGGGCGCGGCAATCTTGTCCGTGATCATACCGATAACGAACTCCATGGCCTCTATGGACTCAGGGGTATCGAGCGTGCACTCGGTCTGTGCCGCGTTCATGTAGCCTCCCCCGCCCGACCACAACCAGGGGACCATGAAGTCGAAGACGGGCTGCTCGACGAACCCGTACTCCCTGGCGTCAGGGTCGGTTAACTGCCCGGCCTTCTCCCTGAACTCCTCCCAGCTCATGGGCGTCTCGGCCGGCGGCGGCTCTACTCCGGCCTTTCTGAAGAGGTCCTTGTTGTAGTAGAGGATGATCGGCCCTATGTCGTACCCGAGGGCGTACAACTCGTCGCCAACCGATAGCCCCTGCCTGATGGGTCCGAAGAAGTCACCTACATCGAAGTCCGAGTCGTCCTCGATAAAGGGCATTAGCGGTTGAAGAGCGCCGCGCGCGGCGTAGCCTGGCATCCTGAGACTCTGCATGGCGACGATGTCAGCCTCGTTCTCGCTGGCTATCTGCGTGGTTAGCTTGTCCCAGTAGTCGGCGAAGGTGACAGTCTCCAGCTTGACCGTGATGTCCGAGTACTTCTCGTGTACGTCCTTGGCTAGGTCTTTCCAGACCCTGGTCTCCTCAGGGGTGTCAGACCACATCGACCAGCGCAACGTCCCGGAGGTGCCACCCCCTCCACAGGCCCCCACGCCGAGCAAGCCGAGCAAGGCGAGACCGGCGCCGCCCATCCGCAAGAAGTCCCTGCGATTCATCCCCCTCTCCGCGAGAATCGCGGCTAGAAACTCCACCCGCTCACCAGTTACCCGACGACCGGCAACCATCCCTACGCTCCCTTCCCCGCCCCACGCAGCTATCCTCGCCCTCTGCATCCGACATTACCCGAACGGGTTGCGCGAGTCAACAGATACGTAGGACCTATTCGACTATGGTGGACAGTTCTAGGGATATCATGGCGACTTTGGGCATCAAACATCCGTCCTTTGTTCGTATCTCTGGATTGTCCGCGGTTGACTCGGGTCTGGAGTGCCGCCAAAAATGAGCCATGTATTTTCGGGGCGAGAGGGGAATCTGTGAGAACGGTACTGTGTTACGGGGACTCGAACACCTGGGGTTCTGACCCCGTGACGGGAGAGCGGTTCGCTGAGAACGTGCGCTGGCCCGGGGTGCTCAGGCAGAGGCTTGGTGAGGAATACCGTGTGATCGAGGAGGGCTTGCCCGGCAGGACGACGGTGAGGGACGATCCCATCGAGGGGGATCACAAGAACGGCAGAACTTACCTGATGGCGTGTCTCGAGTCGCACCGTCCCCTTGATCTTGTAACGCTAATGCTGGGGACCAACGACCTCAAGGCGCGCTTCGGAGGCTCAGCCTCGGACATCGCGCAGGGGGCCGCCAGCCTGGCCGACATGATGCTGAGGAGCGGGTGCGGGCCTGATGGCGGCGCTCCCGTTGTAGTCTTGATCTCCCCTCCCGCGGTCGCGACGCTCACCGACATGGCGCAGATGTTCGAGGGGGCGGAGGAGAAATCCGGGCAGTTCCGCGGGCACTACGAGCGCTTCGCCGAGCAGCACGGGTGCGAGTTCTTCGACGCCTCCGAGGTTATCGTCTCCAGCGACGTAGACGGTATCCACCTCGAGGCCGGCGAGCACAGAAAACTCGGCGAGGCCGTCGCAGCCCGCATAGGAGAGATCTTGGGATGAGCGGAAGTTTGAAGGTTCTGCTGGTCGGCGGACCGATGTACGATCCGCTGTACACGCGTCTTTCGGAGTTCGAGGAGAGCGAGGGCTTGAGGGTCGAGACGGAAGTGGCCCCCACACACCCCGACCTCAACGAGCAGATCGAAGCCGAGTTCACGTCAGGAGGCGCTTCCTACGACCTGATCTCGACGCACACCAAATACGCCCCGAGCCAGAGACAGTGGCTAACCCCGCTCGACGACGACCTGGACGATGAGGAACTAGAACCCTTCACCCCTCGCACCCTGGAGCTGGCTCGGATAGACGGGAGCCTCTACAGCGTCCCGCGTAACCTGGACGTGAAGCTCCTCCTGTACCGCACCGACTTCATGGACGGACAAGCCCTCCTCGTGGGAGGACCTGCTGGAGACTGCGACGCGGCTGAGGTCCGACAACCTCTACGGCTTCGCCTTCCCCGGCAAGGAGTCAGGACTCTTCGGCCACTTCTTCGAGCTGCACGCGATGGCCGGAGGCAGGATGTTCGAAGATGAAGGGCCGCCCGCGCCTCGCCTGGACGACGAGGCGGGCCGCTGGGCTCTCGGGCTGCTCGAAGGACCTCTACGAAAGGGCCGCGCCGCCTGAGACCCCGGACTGGCACTACGACGAAGTAGCCGCTTGCTTCCGTGAAGGGAGGGCCGTAATGAGCACCGACTGGCCCGGCGGTTTCTACACGTACCTGGATCCCGAGCAAGAGCATCGTAGCAGACCGCTTCGACGTGGCGCTCTATCCGGAAGGGCCGGCCGGGCGCCACATTTACTCGAGCTCGCACACGTTCGCCATCCCTGCCACCGTCAGCGACCGTCCGGCCGCGATCGAGCTCCTCCGCTTCCTGACCTCGCGCGAGTCGCAGGCTTACGAGGCCAGCCTGGGAACCCTTCCCGCACGGAGCGACTCCTTGCGGGACGTCCGTTCCGAGGCGGCCGGTGCGCTCGCCGAACGGCGTTGGAATCTGCTGGAGCGGGCGCAGGAGGAGGCGCTCGTGCCGCCCAAGCACGCGAACTATCCCGCGGTCGAGGACGCCATCTGGGAGGGTATCAGGGAGGCGCTTCTGGGTAACAAGAGCGTGGAGAAGGCGCTGGAGGACACTGAGGCCGCGGCGCGTCGGGCGGCGGAGGGCGCGTAGCGCCCGGAACGGGAGGAATGGTGGAGAGTAGCGTCGTTGACCCCTCGTCGAGGAGGACCCTGGGCGGTACAGGACTCTCCGTCTCGCCGTTGTGCGTCGGATGCGCGCCGCTTGGGGACATGCCAGAGACCTTCGATTTCTCTGTAGACGAGGAGCGGGCCCGCGAGACGCTGAGGGCCGTCTTGGGGAGCCAGATCAACTTCCTCGACACGGCCGCTTCCTACGGTGACGGGGAGAGCGAACGCCGCATAGGCGAGGTGCTCGACGCGATAGGCGGCCTGCCTGAAGGCGTCGTGCTGGCCACCAAGGCGGACCGGGACCTCACTACCGGCGACTTCTCGGGAGAGCAGATGCGCCGCTCCGTCGAGCGGTCTCTGCGGCTGCTTGGGCATGGACAGGCTCCAGCTCGTCTACCTGCACGACCCGGAGCACGACCAGAGCCTTCGAGCACATGATGGCCGACCGGCGGTCCAGTCGAGGTGCTGACGGGCCTCAAGGAAGAAGGAATGATACGAGCACCTCGGAGTCGCGGGCGGCCCGATAGACCTGATGATCCGTTTCGTCGAGACCGGACCTCTTCGAGGCCGTCATAACCCACAACCGCTACACGCTCGTCGACCGGACCGCCGACCCTCTCTTCGACGTCGCCGCAGAGCGCGGAGTAGCAGTCCTCAACGCCGCCCCGTACGGCAGCGGCATCCTGGCCAAAGGCCCCGACGCCTACGCCCGCTACGAGTACAGCGAGGCCCCGAAAGAGATGGTGGATCAGGTGCGCGCCATACAGGATGCCTGCCGCGAGTTCGAGTTCCCGCTGGCAGCCGCGGCCTTGCAGTTCTCACTGCGGGATCCCCGCATAGCCTCGACCATCGTCGGCATGAGTCGCCCTGAAAGGGTGAAACAAACGCTTGACCTCGCTAACCATCCGATACCGGCCGAACTGTGGGAGCGAATCGACGCGCTAGAGTCCTCTAACAGTTAGGGTTCGCTGCGCAGCTTCTCAAGGTACTCTCAGGTTCCTTACTGTGGCTAGCTCATCAGCTGGCCGCCGTTTACCTCGATGATCTCACCTACCAGGTAGTCCGCCGCCGGAGAGGCGAGGAAAGCGACGACCCCGGCCGTCTCCTCGGGGGTGCCCTCACGTCCCATCGGGATCGCGTTCTTGAGGGTCTCGCGCACGTCGGGGGGCGTGAAGCGGTCGTGGAATGGGGTGGTTATGACGCCAGGGGCGACCCCGTTTACGAGGATGTTCTCGGAGACGAGTTCCTTGGCCATCGCGCGAGTCAGGGTGCTTACGCCGCCTTTGGCCGTGGCGTAGGCAACCGAGCCAGGACCGCCACCGTTGCGGGCCGCGATCGAGGTCATATTGATGATCCTGCCTCTCCCCTGTCGCTTCATGATCGGCAACACCGCCCGCGAGACCAGGTAGACGCTCTTCAAATTTACGTCCATTACGCGGTCCCAGAGGTCATCGGTCATCTCGGATAGACTTCTGCGTTCGATCAGGGACCCTGCGTTGTTGACCAGCACGTCGAGCCGTCCGAAACGGTCCTCTATCTCCCCGACCATCCGTCCAACCTCGCCAGCGTCTGAGACGTCGCCCCCCACGAGCGAAGCCTCCCCGCCCGAGGCTTCTATCTCCTCGACCACCTCCCGCGCCTCATCCGCGCTCGCGTTGTAGTGGACCACCACCCGACGCCCCTGGTCGGCGAGCGCCACGGCGACGGCGCGTCCGATCCCCGTGCTGCTCCCCGTCACCCACGCGACCTCTTCCGAGAAAGCCATCCGACCGTTTCCTCCCTGTAAGCCTACTTCTCTACAATTGCTGTTCCAGATAACATAATGGTTCCTCGCAGGGAAAACAACGCGGGAGGCGTGGGAGAGTCACGGCTCGACCGGGTGGACAAGATGGTGGTTTCCTCATCCGTACCATCCGCAATGCTTCGGCGGGTTGTACATGCGGAAGTAAGCGGCTGGGAGGTTAGTTGTGAAGGAGAAGGCCGGTTTGGGCAGAGTGCGCGTCGCGCCGCTCAACCTGTGGGGACGGCGAGGGGAGTGGGACGAGCGGCGGCGCGTGCTCGTCGATGGCTTCCGCGAGCTGAAGCCCGACCTGGTGGCGTTCCAGGAAGCGGTCGTTGGCGACGGTTACGACCAGGGACGTCACGCCCGTTTCTGGACCGGCTAACCGCCTTGGATCTACGTGCTGCCAGGAAGAGTGTGTATTGGAGGACACGGGCTCATACAGAGATGATCAAGAACATTGACCCGGATGTGATCGTGGACCGGGTACCGCCTGCCGGTTCGATCCCTTTGACGAGCGGCTTAGCGTCTAGGTGCCTGTGTAGCGAATCTTTCCAACCGAACCCGCGCCCCTGTCCAGGTAGTAGAGGCCACCCCCCTTGCTCACCTCCAGGGCGACGGGCATGCCTAGCCCAGTGGCGAACCCGGTGACCTTTCCTATAGCAGCATCGAGTCTCCTTATCCAACCGCTGCACAGGTCCGCAAAGAAGTAGTCGCCCACATAACCACTGGGGAACTGTTTGGTGGTGGGATCGTAGAAGGCACCGCCGGTTATGGCGCAACCGGTGCTCTTCGTGCTGCCATGCCTGTAGGCAAACACAGGATTGCGGTATTTGGGGTCCGACTCGGGGCCTTCATATCGAGGCCACCCGTAGTTCGCTCCCGCAGCTCCCCGATCGATCTCCTCCCACGTTTGTTCACCGACGTCGTTGATGAACATCTTGCCCGTGTGGGGCTGGATCGCAAAGCTGAAAGGATTGCGAAGCCCGAGCGCCCAGATGGCGCGGTTTGTGCCCGTAGCCCGCTTGTAGAAGGGATTGTATTTAGGAACCGTGCCGTCCTTATTGATACGCAGCATCTTCCCCTTCAGGTTGCGCAGGGACTGCGCGTTGTCGCTGTTGGCGTTGTCACCCACAGCCACATAGAGCTTGCCGTCCTCGCCGAAGTGTATGGCCCCTCCGTTGTGGTTTGTGGCACTGCTGAGGTTGTCCAGCCGGAGGATGAGCTTCTTAGTGCCTGCGACGGCCCTATCACCACGGGCAGTGATGCGGATCACCCGGTTGTGGACTGGAGTGGTGCCGGTCGCCTTCTGCGTGTAGTAGAGATAGACGTAGCTATTGTTGGAGAAAGCAGGGTCGAAGGCGATTCCCAACAGGCCGCGTTCCCCCGCCGAGTTTACACTGCCAGAGATATCCAAGAATTTCGCCATTTTCCCGCCCGCCTTTACCACTCGCAGCGTGCCACGCTGTTCGGCCACGAACAGCCGACCGTCGGGGGCGAACTCCATGGCCGTAGGACTCGCCAGGCCCCCGACGACCTGCGAGCGCGCGAAGTTGGGCGGGAGCGTTGCGGCACCCTGCGCGGAGTTGGCGGAGAGGGCCAGAACAGCCGCGACGGAGGACAACAGGGCACAGAGCAACACTGCCAGGAGCAGCCCGCCTGGAATCCCCTTTCCAGAGCGAACCGTCTCCGATCTAGTACGGGGAGAACAAAATGATCTCACTAGCACTAACCTTTCGGCGGCACGGCTGCCTCCTATTGGAAGCGGCCCGTAGCCTTGCGTCTTGGCCACCCGGCTAGTTTGCCTCTATCCAGGACGATTACCAGTATACCGGCGACGATCCTCTCGTAGCAATCATCCCGCTTGTCGGTAACTACAGCGTTCAGAGGCTCCCTTATCCTGCAAGCTGTTTGAGGGAAGAGATTATGTCGGGTAGTGGTGTGTCCTTGTGTATTGCGGCATCGGCCCCGGCCTCACTAGCGGCCTCATCGACGTCGTTCCTGGCGCTCAAGACGGCGACGGGCGTCCCAGGGCGACGTTGCCTGAGCTCGGCGATCAGGTCAGTCCCTTCGCCGTCGGGGAGCGTCAGGTCGAGCACAACTACGTCGAAAGGCCCGCTGTACCTGATCAGGGCTCTCCCTTCCTCCAGTGTGCGGGCCAGGGCAACCTCCGTGCCGTCCACCTGCCCGAGAACGAGCTCGAGGGCCTGCGCGAAGGCCGAGTGGTCTTCTACTATCATCACCCGCTCTATCGCGACACCTCCGCGCTGTCCCCTGCCCTACGAATCGTCTGCGCACAACCCTTTCTCCGCTAGGGTTGTGCGCACATCGTGCAAATGAGCTAGATCTGGGGAGAATCTCCGGTTCGACCCGCTACGCTCGCTCTCTCGAAAACACGTACGACACCAGAATCGTCCTCCCCGCCGAGCCCGAGCGAGGATCCCATTTCGTATAGTCTGTGGGCGGCGTCGGCGAGCGGCGTCTGGAAGCCTTGCTCTCCCGCGGCCTCTCGCACCAATCCCATGTCCTTGACGAAGATGTCGAGGGCGCTCTTCACGGGGACGAACTCACGCTCGAGCATACGTTCACCCCTGTCCTCGAGCATGAACGAGTTGGCCGCGCCGTGCCTGATCGTCTCGAACACCGACCTGGAGTCCAGGCCAAGCGCCTCCGCGTAAGCTAGCGCCTCTCCCGCCGCCGCGATGTGTACCCCGCAGAGCAACTGGTTGACGAGCTTTACGGACTGTCCGTCCCCCACCGACCCGCCGCAATGCGCAACCGTCGATCCCATCGCCGCGAGCAGGGATCTGACCTCCTCGAACAGATCAGCAGGACCTCCGGCCATGATGAGCAAGTCTCCGCGCTCGGCACGCGCCACACCGCCGCTGACGGGCGCGTCGAGCAACCTTACCCCACGCCCCGCCAATTGCCTTTCGATCCCGCGTACCGCCCCGGGCCCGATAGTGCTCATGACCACAACGACAGATTCAGGCGACAGTACCTCGGCCGCGCCTTCGCCTCCGAACAGGACCTCCACCACCTGCTCCGCGTTCACGACCATCAAGACGAGCGCGTCGGCTCCCTCGGCAACCTCTCGCGGCGAGCCCGCGCGCCCGGCGCCCAGTTCGACAAGAGGCTCCGTATTCTCGGGGCGCATGTCGAAGACAGAGAGGTCGAAACCGGCGGAGACTATACTCTTCGCCATCGGGGCGCCCATCGCCCCTAGTCCTATGAATCCGGCGCTTTGCATCTATCCCTCCCTGAGGACCACATCAATGATTGTGGCGGGGTGTCTTTGTGGCGATGCCCCTGTACTTCAGCGCGGCTTCGATGACCCCGCCGCCGTCGAGTTGATCCACGGAGGCGCGGTAGATCTCCTGCCAGGGCGTCTGGCTCTCGGGATAATCGGGAATGCCTTCCTCTCGCTTGCGGCGTTCTATCTCCTCGTCGGAGACCAGCATGTCGCAGCGTCCGGTACCCAGGTCGATGCGGATGATATCCCCCGTCCGCAGCCAGGCGAGGCCGCCGCCTACGGCGCTCTCAGGCGCGGCGTTCAGGATCGAAGGGTTGTCCGAGGTGCCAGATTGCCTGCCGTCGCCGATGGTGGGCAGGGTGTCGATCCCACGCTTGATGAGCGAGTCGGGGGGCTGCATGTTGACGACCTCGGCCGAGCCTGGCCACCCGACTGGTCCTGCGCCCCGAATCACCAGAATAGAGGTCTCGTCGATGTCGAGGTCGGGGTCGTTGATTCGCTCGTGGTAGTCGTCAGAGCCGTCGAAGACTACAGCGCGGCCCTCGAATACGTCTCCTTTGTCAGGATCTCCCAGGTAGCGCTCACGGAACTCGTCCGAGATCACACTCGTCTTGATGATGGCGAAGTCGAAGAGGTTCCCGGAGAGGACCCTGAAACCCGCCTTCTCCTGAAGCGGCTCGTCGTGGGCTGCGATCATCTCCCGGTCCTTGCTTTCGCGCCCTGCGACGCTCTCGGCCAGCGACCTGCCCGTGACGGTCCTCGTCCCGCCATCGATCTTGCCAGCCTGCAGAAGCTCGTTGACTACGGCAGGCACGCCGCCCGCGCGGTGGAACCGCTCGCCCAGGTACTCGCCCGCCGGCTGCATGTTGACGAGCAAGGGCACGTCGTAGCCATGCTCCCAATCGGAGGGTTTGATCTCGACCCCTGCGTGGCGCGCCATGGCCATGATGTGCGGCTGGGCGTTGGTCGAGCCGCCTATGGCCGTGGTCGCGACGATCGCGTTCAGAAAAGACTCGCGCGTCAGGATCTTCGAAGGGCGCAAGTCCTCGTAGGCCATCTCGGCGATGCGCTTCCCCGTGTCGTAGGCCATCTGGCCGCGCTCGCGGTAGGGTGCGGGGATGGCAGCGCACCCTGGTAGGGAGAGACCGAGTACCTCGGCCAGGGCGTTCATAGTCGAGGCCGTACCCATGGTGTTGCAGTGGCCTGCCGACGGTGCTGAGGCCAGGGCCGTCTCGAAGAACTGCTCCTCGTCGATCCGGCCAGCGGCCAGACGGCGGCGGCTCTTCCAGATAGCCGTGCCCGAACCTACCAGTTCGCCCTCGAAGTAACCGTCGAGCATAGGACCGCCGGAGAGCACGATGGCGGGGATGTCCACGGTCGAAGCGGCCATTATCGCCGCCGGCGTCGTCTTGTCGCAGCCCGTCGTAAGCACCACGGCGTCGATAAAGTAACCGTAGAGGATCTCGACGAGCCCAAGATAAGAGAGGTTGCGGTCCAGCGCGGCGGTCGGCCTGCGGCAGTTCTCGTTGATGGGGTGCACGGGGAACTCCATCGGGATGCCCCCACCGTCGCGTATCCCGTCGCGCACGCGGCCGGCGAGCTCCAGGTGGTGCCTGTTGCATGGCGAGAGATCACTTCCGCTCTGGGCGATCCCGACTACGGGCCTGCCGGAGCGCAGCTCGTCGGGTGTGATCCCGTAGTTCATAAAGCGCTCTAGATACAGCGCGCTCTGGTCCCTGCGATGGGGATCGTCGAACCAGTCGCGCGAGCGGAACCGGCGCGCTACCCGGCCATTACCTGCAGTCATAGTGTATCTCCTTGTCGGGTCTTCGTCCTACTCATCTCCCTGTGAGACCGGGGGCGTCGCCGTCGAGGTCTTGCCGAGGGCCTGTATCGCGGTCGGGACCATCGTCAGCTCGGGGACGTAGGCGCGGGGCGGGAGCGTCGCAAGGAAGAGGCAGGCATTTGCGACGTCCTCGGGTTTGAGGGAAGCGTCACGGACCTCTTTCGGGGGCGGCTCGGGGCGGTTGTCCAGGATGGGCGTATCCACTATGCCTGGCAGGATCGAGGTGAAGCGCACGCCGTTTACGTGTTCCTCGAAACCGGCGGCGTGCGCCAGCTCGACCATCCCGGCCTTCGAGGCCTGGTAGGCAGGCCCAGAGGCGTCGGGCCACCGTCCCGAGACGCTGCTGATCAGGACGACCAGTCCCCGCGAAGCCCGCAGAAAGGGCAATGCCGCACGGATCGCGTAGAAAGCGCCGCTGAGGTTTACCGAGATCATGGCGTCCCATCCCTCGGCCGTAAGCTGCTCCAGCCGCCGCTCGGGGAAGTTCATCCCGGCGGCGACGACGAGGATGTCTATCCCCTCTGATTCCCCCACTTCTTCGACGGTCCGCCAGACGGCCTCCTTGTCCGAGATGTCGAGCGCGTGAGCCGTGACGCTACGCTCTCCTGCGCCCTCTTGTATGGCCTCGCGACGACGGGCAGCAGCGTGGACCGTGGCCCCCGCGTCGGCGAAGAGGTTGGCCGTGGCGAGCCCGATACCGCTGCTCGCCCCGATGACGAGCGCCGTATTGCCCGAGAGTGCCGCGCCCTCCACTACTGCCCCGCCTCCGCGAGAAAGACCTTTATCTGCGCCGAGGGACCACGCACCAACCCGGCGAACGCTTCAGGCCCCTCCTCCAGCGGTAGGACGGGCGGCAGCTCCCCGATACCGGCCTTGCCCTCGACGAGCCATTCGAGCGCCTGCTCGTAGTCTTCGGCCGTGTACGCGTACGAGCCCTGCAGGTCGAGTTGGCCCCGTACGACGTTGTGAAACCCGAGGGTCGTGTCGTCGTCGTGCAGTCCCACGTACACGACCCGCCCGCCGGGCCGCAGGAGATCCAGGGCCATCCTACGTGTGACCTCGGCGCCGACGGCATCTATGACGAGGTCGGCGCCGAGACCTTCGGTGGGCTCCTCTAGCGCCTCGCTGGCCTCCTCACCGGACTCGTGTACCGTACCCGCTCCGAGGGTGAGCGCCTGCTCGCGACGCGCTTCCACGGGCTCGACGGCGTGTACTTCGGGGATGCCATCCAGTACCGCTGCCTGCAGGCACATGAGGCCTATGGTGCCGGCCCCGATCACGACGGCGTGCTCTACGAGGCCATCAGCGAGCCCGAGCCTCGCGGCGTGAACGCCGTTGGCGAGAGGCTCGGCGAGGGCGCCCGAGCGCGCCTCGACGCCATCTGGGAGCGGGTAGACGTTCGCCGCAGGCGCGAGCGTGTATTCGGCGAATCCGCCAGGGGAGTGGATGCCGACGAGGCTGCGATTCGGACATAGATTGGTAAGCCCTGCCCGGCACAAGCGGCACGTCCCGTCGGAGGAGAGCGGGTTCACGGCCACCAGGCGGCCGAGGAGATCCTCGTCGGCCCCTTCGCCAACCTCCGTAACAGTGCCGGCGAACTCGTGGCCCATCACGAGGGGCGGGGTACGGTTGCCCATCCTGCCGAGGTAACCTTCGATCTCCGAGCCACAGATCCCCGCTGCCGTAGGGCGCACGACGACGGTCCCAGGCTGGATTTCCGGCTCGGGCACCTCCTCCACGGTCATCTGCTCAGGCCCGTGCCACACGATCCCCTTCATACTTCCACCTTCCCGTTGCGAACATCCCAGATAGCCTATCTTACTCCCGAGCCGGTCGCGCTGCGATCAGCGCGGCACGAGCGCGACGGCCCTGATGGGCGAGCCCGAGCCGCCTTGGATCTTCAATGGCAATGCGAGAAAGTGACAGACCGGCGGCAAACGGTCCAGGTTCTTCAGGTTCTCGACGATGTACACCTCACTGCCAAGCAGCGAGTAGTGGGCCGGGTTCCCCGTAGAGACTGCCGCGTCGATCGCGAGGGTGTCGCACCCGACGAGAGAGACGCCCTTACCGACCAGGTACTCGGCAGCTTCGGCGGAGAGGCCGGGCCAGTCTTCGAGAAAACGTCGCCCCTGAGGGCCGCTCTCCCACCTGAGATCCCATCCGAAGCGGAACAAAACCCTGTCTCCCGCCTCGATGGTGCCGTGCTCCTCCTCCCACGCTTCGATGCGCCCTACGCCCAAAAGGTCGTCAGCTCCGAGGTCCGTGGCCTCGATAATCGCTGCGCGTCCCGCGAGGCGGTCGAGGGGGATCTCGTCCACCCCGTAATGCGCAGGACCCTCGGGTATAAAATGAAGGGGCGCGTCCATGTGCGTCCCCGTGTGCTCGCCCATCGTGAGGCCGTAGTGGCGGGCGGCGTCACCGTATTCGTATGACTCGTAGAGGGTTTTCCCGAAGCGGGCGTGCGTAGGGTAGGCGGGGATATCCTCCTCCAAAGTGTGGGAGAGATCTACCCACTCGTAGCCGTCGAAAGGCGAAGTCACTCCTTCGGACTGTAGCGGTCGGGGTCCTGGAAGACGTCTATGACGCAGGTTCCGGTTTCGAGGATAGCAGAATGTTCGGCACCGGCCGGGATGTCGTATGTCTCGCCGGGTTCGTAAGTCGCCGGTTCGCCGTCGATGGTCAGGTGGAGAAGGCCGGTCACTACTACGCCCCATTGTGCGCCGTGGGAGTGGGGAGGGACTTCGAACCTCTCCGCGGCCCTGAAGAAGACCGCCTGTCCGTCGGGACCGGAGATCATACGGCCCTCCAAACCTTCGAAGGGCGTGTCTACCTGCGGGAGGTCCTGGATCCAACGCGCATAAGGGTTCAAAGCGGCTCCTTTCCCTGCGAACGGCGCGTTTGCGCCGCCGGTCAGGGCGTTATTATACTGACCGTTTCTACTATCCGGAGGTGAGATGGAGCGCCTGAGAGGGAAGAGAGCCATAGTAACCGGCGCGGGATCTGGCATCGGCCGGGCCATCGCCCTCAGGTTCGCCGAGGAGGGCGCCCGGGTAGTCATCTCGGACTTGGATGGGGATGCGGCCGCGAGCGTGGCGTCCGAGACAGGCGGGGCCAACGTCGAGATCGTCGTCCGCAGGACTGACGTCACCGACTCGAGCGAGGTCGAGGCGCTGGTGGAGACCGCGGTCGAAGAGTGGGACGGCCTCGACGTTATGGTCAACAACGCAGGGATAGGTGTAGCCGGCACGACCACAGATACCTCGGAAGAGAATTACGAGAGGGTTATGGATGTGTGCCTCAGGGGAACGTTCCTCGGGATGAAGTACGCCATCCCGGCCATCAGGGACTCGGGGGGCGGGTCGGTTATCAATCTGTCTTCGGTGGCCGCGCTCGTGGGGATAGCCGACAGGGCCGTCTACAGCGCGGCGAAGGGCGCGATCCTCGCCATCACCCGCGCCGCCGCCATCGACCACGTGGAAGAAGGCGTGCGGATCAACTGCATCGCGCCAGGCACTGTGGATACGCCCTGGGTCGGTCGCATCACCGCAGGCTACGAGGACCCCGAAGAGGCGCGCCGGAACATGCAAGCCCGCCAGCCGCACGGCCGGTTCGTCGCGCCGGAGGAGATCGCCGCGATGGCCGCCTACCTCGCCTCGGATGAATCGGCGTCGGTAATCGGGGCGTGCATGATCGTTGACGGGGGCATAACAGCAAGGTGAACGAACCCCACAGGCGCACGGTCGAGTCCGGCTACGACCGGATGGCCGAACAATACCTGGCCACCAAGGATCCCGAAGACCCGCTCGCACTTAGGGCTCTGGAGGATCTGGCCTCACTCTTGCCGTCGGAAGCCACTGTGCTGGATCTCGGTTGCGGCGCCGGCGTGCCGGTAACACGCTGGCTCGCCGATAGAGGGTTCGCCGTTACGGGTGTCGACGTCTCCGCAAAGCAACTGGAGCTGGCCCGCGTATACGTCCCGGATGGCACCTTTATCAAAGCGGACATGACCGAAGTGCTCTTCGGGCCCGAGACCTTCGACGCCGTGGTCGCCTTCCACTCCATCATCCACGTGCCCCGCACAGAACATCCCGCGCTTCTGGTGAGCATACACCGCTGGTTGAGACCGGGTGGCGCGCTCCTTGCAACCATGACCATAGCGGACTATGAAGGTCGCGAGGACGATTGGGAAGGATGGGGGGCGCCGATGGTGTGGAGCCACTACGACAGGAACGCCAATGTGGCGATGCTGCGGGAGGCCGGCTTCGAGATCCGGTACGCCGAGACACGCACTGACGGAGGCACGGGCGATGAGACGGAGACCTGGCTCTGGGTTCTTGCCAGCAAGAGGTCGAGAGAGGGCACTACGTGACTACCATAACCAGGGTGGTAGCCCGCGACATCCGCTTCCCGACGTCGCTTGACCTCTCCGGCTCAGACGCCATGAACGAGGCCCCCGACTACTCGGCCGCCTACGTCGTGCTCGAAACGGACGCCGGGCTGGAAGGCCACGGCTTCACCTTCACCATCGGGCGCGGCAACGAGCTTTGCGTCGCCGCGATAAGAGCGCTCGCGTCGCTCGTCGAGGGGAGAACTCTCGAGTCGTTTACAGAAGACATGGGCGCTTTCTGGCGACACGTCACCGGAGACAGCCAGCTCAGGTGGGTCGGGCCCGAGAAGGGTGTGATCCACCTCGCTACGGCCGCCATCGTCAACGCCGTCTGGGATCTCTACGCGAAGGCCGAGCGCAAACCACTCTGGAAGCTCCTCTCGAACATGAGCCCCGAAGATCTCATCTCTTGCATAGATTTCCGTTACATAACCGACGCGATCACCCGTGAGGAAGCACTCGAGATCCTGCGCCGAAACGAAGCGACGAAACCGGACCGTGAGACCGAGATGTTGGAGGACGGTTTCCCCGCCTACACCACGTCCGCCGGGTGGCTCGGGTATTCGGATGAGAGGCTGCGCTCGCTCGTGCGCGAGGCGGTCGGGAAGGGCTGGACGCACTTCAAGATGAAAGTAGGCGGTGACATCGAGGACGATGTGCGTCGCGCAGCCCTGATCCGGGACGAGATCGGACCCAAGCGCACCTTGATGATGGACGCCAACCAGGTCTGGGATGTGGATCAAGCCATCGAGAACATGGAGCGCCTGAAAGAGTTCGACCCATCCTGGATCGAGGAGCCCACCAGCCCCGACGATGTCCTGGGCCACGCTCGCATAGCCAAGGCCGTCTCACCGGTCGGCGTCGCCACGGGAGAGCACTGCCAGAACCGCGTCCTTTTCAAGCAGCTCCTGCAGGTTGATGCCATCTCGTTCTGCCAGATAGACGCCTGCCGCCTCGGCGGCGTCAACGAGGTTATCGCCGTGCTCCTGATGGCGGCGAAGTTCGGCGTACCCGTCTGCCCGCACGCCGGTGGCGTCGGACTGTGCGAGTACGTCCAGCACCTCTCCATCTTCGACTACATTTGTGTCGGAGCCTCGCTCGAGGACCGGATCCTGGAGTATGTGGATCACCTCCACGAGCACTTCGTCGATCCCGTGGAGATCCAGGGCGGCCGCTACGTCCCGCCACAAACCCCCGGCTACTCCGCCGAGATGAAACCCGCGTCCCTGAACGAGTTCGAGTTCCCAACGGGCAGCGCCTGGGTAAAGGAAGAGAAGAGCATCCCATGAACGGAAGAGTTGCAGCGGTACCCGGGGCTGCGGTCGTCCGCCGCTTCCCATCTGCTCGCGTACGCGCGGTAACCAAAGGGGATCGGCCCCATGTAGCGGCCCTGCCGATACTTCCTGTGGAGCCCGTCGCGCGTACGCTGCTTCAATCCCCTCCCAGGTACACCGCCAGCCGGCACGCGACAACCAGCAGCGCCACCCCTACCCACTTCAGCACCACCGACAGCACTCCGAGCGTGGTTCTCGCCTCCTCCAATAGTTGCTTTGTGGCTTGCCGTATCGCCTCCTACAAAGCTGCATATTTCCTCCGTATCCTTTATCTGGGTTGCCCTACTTTTGTTAGGGACGTCCCCCATCGTGTTGTGCAAGCGGAGGGGGAACCTCTGCTTCGCCGGGGGACTTTGCCAGGCCAACCCTCGGACATACGAAAGGCATGGGCTAGGGTGAACGAAAGCGCCGCCCCATCCGTATACTTATAAAAGAGCGGTAGCGTAGCAAGTATCTGCGGGGCGCTCCCTACCTCCTTGCAACGCGCCCCGGCCTGCACGCCCCGCCCCGGTCCCCGTCGGGGCGGGGCTTTCCTTTGCCTAGCAACGCTCTGGATGTTCGCTGTGCACAACGAGGGCGGCCCACGTTAGTAGGATCATCTTGTTAGGGGCGATTTTCGCCTTCTCTTTACGCTCCACTTTGCCCCCCGTGTACTCTCCCCTCTTCGCACGGGGAGTACATCTGTCCTCCTTCCCGAAAAGGACTATGTCCTTAATGTTCCCAGTGCTACGAGCAACTCGCGCGCCGCCCGGTCGTAAGGACACTCACCTACAGGCAACCGCAGTCAAACCCGAAGCAAAATGACGGTTCAGAGCCCTTGCGCCAGAAGCCGCTTCGCCTCTTCTATCCCGGCCTCGTCGCGCCGATGGTAGTTACGCTGCGCGACGCGCCTGGTCTCCACCAATCCTGCCCTCTTGAGCACGGACAGGTGCCTCGAAACGGTGGGTTGTGAAACCCCTGCTCTTGCGGCGATCAGACTGACGCAAACTCCGTCTTCACTTAAGTCGCCATCCACCCGAGACTCGAAGTTGCCTTCGGGGTCGCGCAGCCAACGCAGGATCCGCACGCGAAGGCCGGACGCTAGCGCTTTGGCGACTTCTACCTCGTCCATCCCCTATAAGTATAGCGCAGGTCGCATATAGCCAACTTGCTATTTAGCAATTGGCTATATACCTTGCTCCCATGACGCAACGACTTCGCGACGCTGCGGCCTTGACGGAGGCCATGCAGGCCGCGCACGGCGGGGATCTGCACCCGACGCACCTGGAGAAGGACGAAGAGTACTTGCTGGAGCTCCCCGAGTCCGTCGAAGTCAGCGAACTCCACGTCAACGACTGGGACCTGCGGCACGTCCATGGCCGTTGACAACGAACTCTGCGGAAAACCGTGCAACAGGAGCATTGGGCTCCCGGACCCGTACGAGCATACGAAGATGCTGGTTAACGTCCAGGTCGCTTCTAACCCTACTGCCAGCCGGATACGCGTCCGGCCACCGACGAGAAGGCGCTACCCTCCATCGTATCGTCCAGGGGTTCGAGCTCGAAGCTTTCGGCTACGCGGCGCAGGGCGCTGAGGATGAGCTGATCCGTGAGCCATGGGTTCTTGGGAAGCAATGAGCCATGAAGATAGGTGCCGTAGGCGTTCAGCCTGCGCGCACCCTCGGTACCGTCTCTGCCGTTGTTGCCGTAACCTACAACGACCTCGCCTAGAGGTTTCAGGTTCTCGCCAAGGAAGGTGCGACCGCCGTGGTTCTCGAAGCCGACTATCTCGCGTTTCTCGCCGGTCTCGGGAGACCAGACGCGGACCAGCACGTTCCCGATCAGGCGCTCCTCGTCAGCCTTCCTGGGCTCCGTGTGCAGATCGAAGATACCGACGCCAGAGAGCTTCTCGCCCTCGGGCGTCTCGTAGGAGCGACCCATGAGCTGGTAGCCACCGCACACCCCGAGGACCACGCCACCATCCTCCACGATAGCCCTCAGGTCCGTGCCCTTGGATCCCGAGAGGTCTTCTGCGAGCAGCGCCTGTTCCCTGTCCTGGCCACCGCCGAAGAGGAAGAGGTCGCAGCCGGTCGGCTTTATCCTCTCCCCGAGACCAACGTCGACGACCTCCACGGGGATGCCCCGCCACTCGCAGCGCTTTTTGATGGAGATGACGTTTCCCCTGTCGCCGTAGAGGTTCATCATGTCGGCGTAGAGGTGGTGGATGGTTAGCTTCAAAGCTACTCCCTTCGGTCGTTTCAGCATTTCAGCACGTCGCCTGTTCCAGGCGACTTGTCAGCATTTCAGCCCGGCGGCTGCGCCGCCTTGTCAGCCAGGAGTTATACACACGGAAGCCGAAATGCTGACAAGCGCCCGACAGGGCGCGTGCTGAAGTGCTGACAAGCGGAGGCGAAGCCGGAGCGTGCTGACATGCTAATCTTCCCAGAACGGATGCGTGTGGCCCATCTCACTAAGAGTCTGCCGTATCTCTAGCATGGCCGTGTAAGTTGGCAGTACGTAGAGCGTCTCGCCCGGTGGGGTCGCCGCCAGCGCAGACTTGATGGCCTCCTCGCGGTCGGGGATGATGGGGCCTACGGGAAGCTCCGCGTACTTGAGGCGGACGGCCATGTCTTCGGCCCTTAGGCCGCTGACGGTGAACGGGGCGGCATCCGTTTTGCCCTCCTCCCTCGCGTCGGCGAGCATCTCGAAGTCCACGTCCCAGAGCCACGATACGTCGCGGCCGTCGGCGTCGTTGTCGTTTATGGCGATCAGGACGTTCTTGGCTTCGGCGCCGGTAACGAAGGTGCGCAAAATCTCGTTGAACCCGACAGGATTCTTGATGAGGAGTAGGAAAGCTTCTCTGTCCCCCGCTTTTACTCGCTCGACCCTTCCGAAGGCTCCCCCGAACTCCCTGAGACCACGGGAGATCTCCGCGAGCCCGATCCCAGCCTCCCCGGCCACCACGGCAGCGGCGAGGGCGTTGTAGACGTTGTAGAGACCGGGGAGCGCTATCTTCACGTCAGCCTTACCCTTCGGAGTCGAGAGCTGGAACGCCGAGCCCCGAGCCCCTTCGAGCCGCACCCTGCTCGCACGGTATGCTGGCTCCGGCCGCGAGAAGTTGCAGTGGCGGCAATCGTAGACGCCGACGTGTCCCATGTATACGGTCTCGTAGACGAGGGCGGTTCCGCACACGGGGCAGTCTTTGGAATCAGCGATGTGCTGCAGGCGCCCGGTATCCAGATAAGGCTCGTCCACACCGTAGAAGATGGGTCTCCTGGCAGACCGCCCGAGGCTCGCGACGAGGGGGTCGTCCGCGTTCAGAACCACCGCGCCGCTCAGTGGCAGGTCCCCGAAGGCCGAGGCAATGACCTTGCCCGTGTAGGCAAGCTCCCCGTAGCGGTCGAGTTGATCCCTGAACAGATTCAGGACAGCGAGGATTCCGATCTCCGCCTCCGCGGCCACCTTCGGCACGCTCGCCTCGTCCACCTCGAAGAGTCCCATCTCCGAGAGAGGTGTTCCGGTCAACCCCGAGTCCGAGACGAGTGCCGCTGTCACACCGGTAACCAGATTCGCCCCCGTCGAGTTGTTCACGGCACGGACACCGGCGGTCTGGAGTATTTTGGAGACCATCCTGGTCGTAGTCGTCTTGCCGTTGGTGCCCGTGATCGCCGCCGATCCGAGCCGCAGCCGCCGGGAGAGCTTGGTCAATACTCTTGGGTCCACCCTGCGCGCCACTACTCCTGGCACCGTCGAGCCTCCGCCGGTCTTCAGCGCCCGGCTCGCGAACCGGGCCGACCTGGCGGCAAATATCGCGGCGGAGAGACGCGGGTCTGGTAGAGGGCTCATGGCGTGGATTATATGGTTCTGGCCGGGATCATGCGGAAGGATCTCTCGATTAGGTCCTCTGCTACTACCGGCGTGCTCCTCAGGATGGCTCGGAGGCAGGTGGGGCTATCTCGCGAGGTCTGGCGGAACCCCGGGCCGGTCTGCCTAGCTTCTCGAGGTCCACGTTGTAGAGGCTGTATTTCTCTCTGGGGGCATCGTCTACCGGGGAGAAGCCCGGCAGGGTCTTGAGGCGCTCGTCGAGCGGGCTGCCAGCGTAGACCATCAGGTAATCCGCGCGGTAGCGGTGCAGAATGTCGTAGGCTTCACCGTCCAGGGTAGGTCCGAAGAAGAAATCGTGTACGTCGAGGTAGCGTTGGGGGATATCGATGGGAGACCCGGCCAGCTTCTCCAGATCCTCGCGGTCACTTATCATGCCCTCGCCCCGCTGGCTCACCACGTTCAGCGAGGTCGTGTACGCGGGGACGATGTTATTCGCGCTGTCGCGCGCGAGCAGGACGCCGCGATCTTTCATGTTGTCCCTGATCCAGGGGTAGATGGGATCAGGGTCGTAATCGGTCGTTCGCGCGACATCGAACTTGCGGTACAGTCCCACGGCCTTCTCCACGGAGGGCGGCGCGGCGGCGGCCGTCAGAAGGACCACCAGCGCCAGCGGCAGGACCCTGGTAACGCTGCGACCGATCCCTAATCCTCTCAAGCGCGCCTCGGCGTAACCGAGGGCCTCCCACAACATCCAGCCGGTGGTGATCAGGGCGAGCAGCGGTATGGGCCAGGCGAGACGCCAGAGGAGACCAGGGACGATGAGATGGTCCCCTATGAACGTGGCGATGGGAGGAACGTAGACGGCCACAGTTACGACAGCTGAGGCCCCCGAGAAGGAGCTGGGCGGCGCACGCTCGTTGGTACCCGCCACAGCAAGAAAGGCACACCGAAAACGTAAGTACCAAGTATCACGGGGTTGAGCAGCAACCAGGGGTGCATGATGTAGTAGCCGTCGCCGAGCTCGTAGATGTGCCTCCAGCTCTCCGTTATGAAGACCGTGTATTCGAGCACTTTGGGGGGCGTCGCGTTGATATCGGCGGAGAACAGCACGGCCTCCGGAGACCTGCCCGCAAACAGCAAGAGTACGAGGGCCCGAGGACGACGCTCCACATCCCGAGCGCGAGGGCTGCCATTCTCGTCCAGGCTGCTCTCAGGCGTAGGTTGGCCGCCACGTGCGCCACCCCGAAGCCGAGCATGCACAGCCCGATGGCCGGCAGGACAGAAGGATGCACGGCTACCGCGGCCCAGCAGAAGAACGTGAACAGGCCGAGATGCCGCCACCTCCTGCGCTCCACGTAGAGCAAGGCGAAGAGTAGCGTAACGGGCAGGATCAGGAACCTCGCCGCGTACTTGTCCTCCGAGATACGGGCCGCCAGCTCCACCCCGACGTTGTGCACGGAAGGCTGGATAAAGACGATGTGAAACAGGGCGTAGACAGAGGCGATGAGGACCGCGGCCCGCTCGCTCTTGACGATGGCAAGGGCCAGGGCGTAGACCATCAACAGCGCTACAACAACGAGCGTGGGGTCAGGTATCTGAGCACCAGTTCGATCGTGTCCAGGCCGGAGACGCGGGAGAGGGATGCCTGCTCGAGCAACCATCCGTTGACCTTCGCGCGGGAGAACTCGGCGATCCTCTCCCCAAAGTAAGGGTCGAGCAAAGCGAGCCTCTCGGAGTTCGCGAAGTCCTTCACCCACGACAGGTAGACCCAAATGTCGTCGTAGCTGTTGGGCACCCGCCTGATCCCCACGAACGCCAGAACCCCGCAGAGCAACACGAACGGCGCCCACAACCAGCCCGCCGGAGGACCGTAAGGAGCCTCCCGCCTGGGAGAGACAATGCTTCCTTCGGGCGCAGCGTTCTCCACGCCGCCGCCACGAGAAAGGCGGCGAGCAACGTCCCCGCGGCCAAGAGGTAATTCTCGGTGCTGAGGTGCAGGATCAGGGCCGGCACACCAAGGAGCCCGAAGATGCCGGTGCTGATCGCGAACCCCACAGGAACGAGGGCGAGTCCCGACATATCGTCCCCAACCAGCCAGTGCGACAGGAGCAACCCCGGCGCCGTGAAGAGTACGAGGGTGGCGGCGAAGGCGACGGGAGGGAAAGCTCCTGAGAGATCCCTCAGGGGAAGGAGCAGGATCACCGCCGCCGCGCTGGAGAGCAAGACGAGCGCATCCGGCGATCTCAGACGAGCCAAGCCACTACTCCGTCGCGACGATCTACCGGGCCTTCACCGGCATGCCGCACAGGCCTCAGACGCTTACCATCGTCGAAAGCTAACACACTCTCCCTCCTCTCACCCGGACGACACCTGACCGTTCTTCCGGGTGGCGCCGCCCCGCCGGTGCGGTACAAATAGCGCATGGAGATCTTCGAGAACCTCTCGGCGAGTTCGAGGCTGGAGGAGCGCGGAGCTCGACGCCTACTCGCGGGCGGTGCGGGACGTAACAGAGAGGCTGGAGCCGGCTGTGATCTCGGTCGGCCTGCCAGACGGACGAGGTGGCGGGAGCGGGGTGATACTCGGCCTCGAAGGCGACTCGGCAACCGCCATAACCAACAGCCACGTCGTGCGCGGCCTGCGTAGTCGCAGGGCCGGCCAACCCGGGCGGAGATATACAGGTTACGCTCTCGGACGGGTCATCGGTTCCGGCAGAGGTACTGGGCGACGATCCGCCGAGCGATCTCGCCGTCGTCCGCTTCGACACCGAGGAGGAGCCGACGGTCGCCACGCTGGGCGACGCGGGGGACCTCGTGGTCGGCCAACTCGTCGTCGCGATAGGGAACCCTCTCGGCTTCCAGCGGAGCGTCACGGCCGGGGTGGTAAGCGCCCTCGGGCGTTCCATCAGGGGCGAGAGCGGCCGGCTCATAGAGAACGTGATCCAGACCGACGCGGCGATCAACCCAGGCAACTCGGGGGGCCCTCTGGCCGACGCCTCGGCGAGGGTCGTCGGCATCAATACGGCGATCATCGGCGGCGCGCAGGGAATAGGCTTCGCCGTCCCCGTCTCTGGCGCGTTCCGCCGCGTGGTCTTTACGCTCGTAACGGAGGGACGGGTGCGCCGCGCCTACCTCGGGGTGGTCGTGGAGAGCCGCCAGGCACGCGGCGAGTTCGAGGGCGGCGCCGGCGTGAGGAACATCGCCCCGAACAGCCCGGCAGAGAGGGCCGGCATAAAGCCGGGAGACGTCATCATAGGCCTGAAAGGGGAGCCCGTCCACTCGAACGACGATCTGCTGAACCTGCTCGACGCCTCGTCCATAGACCGAGATGCCACGCTACGAGTGCTGCGTGGCAACAGGGAAATCTCACTCACCGTGCGGCCCAGAGAACAGCCGGCGGAGTAGCACGCCGCCTGACGGCGGCTTTTCAGCTCGCTTCGGCCTCCGCTTGTCAGCTAGTCAGCATTTCAGCAAGAACGTGGCCGGCAAACAGCGGAGATGACAACTGGACGAAGATGGACCAAACTTACGCTCTCGACAGAGCGGCGTAGCCGTGTGATGGTCTCGCCGCTTCGACAGAAAGCTGAAATGCTGACAAGCGACAGCCGTAGGCTGGAGCGTGCTGACCAGCTGAAATGCTGAGCGACCGAAGGGAGCGACAATGCCCGACGTGACTTTCGTGGTGAGCGACGTAACGAGCGCTGAGGAGTCCGAGAAGCTGGAGCGGGCTCTTACGCGCCTGGAGTTCGTAGAACTAGTGAACGTGGACTCGGAGAGGGGGCTCGTAGCCGTCTCCTACGAGGGTGGGGAGGAGGAGCTCGGGAGGTATCGAGGGCGCCATAGAGGAGGCGGGCTACAACGCCGAGCCTTCCCCCGGCGCCGACCCTGACGTGGACTGATCCATGGCCGAACCTCCGTCTCCGTATCAGAAGCGGCCCGCTTTCTGGACGTTCCGGAAGAGGAAGCGAGAAAGCTCGCCGACGCCAAGGGTAATGTTCCACTGGAGACCTTCAGGAG
Organism: uncultured Rubrobacteraceae bacterium; assembly: GCA_963811295.1. GTDB lineage: Bacteria > Actinomycetota > Rubrobacteria > Rubrobacterales > Rubrobacteraceae > Rubrobacter_D. The sequence continues at coordinate 70,168 of CAWEQZ010000013.1, forward strand.
CCGGGCCGGGGCGGCGGCCATCGCGAGGGAACTGGCCGGCGCCCGCGAGGAGGTCGGAAGGTTATCGGGCCAGCTAAAGGAGGTTCGTGCCTCCAACGTGCGCCTCCAGAAAGAGCTAAAAGACTCGGTCGAGGAGCGCAGGCGCCTGACGCGAAGAGGTGCTGGAGCTGCGGGCGGCGGCCGAGGAGAGGCTTATGCTAATGGAGCGCATCGAGCACATAGCCCGAGTCGAGCAGGAACTGGAGGAGAGCTCCTCCGAACTGGAGCGCCTCAGGAGCAGGAGGCTCCTCGGCAGGCTCCTGAACCGCTAGAGCAGTCCCCTACCCTGACTCCTCGCTGCTCGATCTTCGCGCCCACAGCCAGGCGACGGCCATAAAGATCACGGCCGCGACGACGCCGATGATCCACTCGATGCTCTCGTAATGCTCTAGATAGGGGTGGGTAACTTCGTCGGCGAAGAACATCTCCACGGCCAGGTAGATGAGCAGACCGGCGCCCGAGGTAGACAAGCAAAGGGAAACGGTTCAGCAGCGACGTCAGCAACGCGGCCCCGAAGATCACGAGCGGTATCGTCGTCGCCAGCCCGATCACGAGCAGCGAGATGTCGACCTGGCCCCCGATCCTGGCGGCCTGGACCAGCGCGATCACGTTGTCCAGCGACATCACCGCGTCGGCCACGATTATGATCCTGATCGCCTGCCAGGTGCTCGAACCGGCCTTTATCTTCTCCTCGTCGTCTTCACCGTCACCCTCATGGATCAGCTTCCAGGCGATCCAGACCAGCAGCAAACCTCCTACCACCTGCAGTAAAGGCACCTCCAGCAGCAAGGTGATAACGGCCGGCGAAGATCAGCCTGAGTACGACGGCCCCAGCCGCGCCCCAGATGATGGCCTTCCTCCTGTTGGCCCCTTCGAGGGTGCGGGCCGCCATCGCGATGACCACGGCGTTGTCGCCGGAGAGGATCAGGTTCACGACCAGTACACCAAGGAGCCGGCCAAACCATTCTCCCGTCATGAACTCCATCTGAGTCGGCTTCCTCCTCGACCGTACGACAGGCTACCTATATTATCAGGAAAGGGGGAATACAATTGCGAGGCCCGGTTCAATTCAGCCACTCACGAGGTAGATGATCGCCGTCACGAGGAAGACGATGTAGAGTGATCCGGCGCCGAGCATGTAGAACGCCCTGAGCGGGGCCTTGCGCAGCAGGAACCCGAGGAAGACTATGCTCGAGAGGATGGCGAAGATGGCCGCGACGGTGCTGAGGAAGTCGAGCTGCCACGGACGTAAAGAGCACCCCGATCGAGACCGGGATGGTGCTCTGGAAGACCATCGCCCCCGTGATATTGCCGATGGCCAGGGTGTCTTTATTATCTCTGAGCCAGAGAACAGAGTTGAACTTCTCCGGCAGCTCTGTCGCCAGAGGCGCGAGGACGAGTGCGATCAGGCCGGCGGGGATTCCTACGGACTTGGAGAGATGCTCAACGGCGCCGACGAAGAGGTGGGCTCCGAAAGCCATCACGACGATCGTCCCGATCAGCTGCGCGGAGACGGCCCAGGTCGGCCCCTGAGAGCGAAAAGGCCAGAGCGTGAGCCTGGCAGGGACATCTTCTTCGGCCTCCCCACCCTTCTTTACCGTCCTCACCACGTAGAGGACGTAAGCGGCCAATAGGGCCACAGCGAGGCAGATCTTCAGCGGCAGAGGCAGGGGTAAGAGGCCAGCCGCTGCAGCCGGAGTAAAGCACAACAGGAAGAACACGAGGTCTGGTATGGCGGTCTGCCTATCGGCCGTGATCTCGCTTCCAGTCTCCCTTCGTCCCTTATAGCCTATGCCTGCCATCCCGACGATGAAAAGGGCTAGCGTCGCGAGCAGGAAAGGCGCGCCAAGGATCGCGCCGATTCCTATCTCGCCTGCTGCTGCGCTGCCCGTACCGAGGAGTAACGCACCGAAGATAGCGACTAGCGGGATCATGGTCTCGGGCAACGCCGTGCCGACGGCCGCGAGCACACTCCCCACGGCCCCCGCCCCGAGGTTCAGCCGGTCGCCCATGATCTCTACAGCGTTGGTGAAGAGGATCGCGGCGCCGAGTATCGCCGCCAGGGACAGGACCAACTCGATTATCGTCAAGGGCTCTCCTTACGACCACTGGAAGGTAGGAACGTGCTAGATTCTTACCCGCTGGCGAGCTTACTACACCAGGAAGCGAGGGGTATGGACGAACTCGAGAAAACCCTGGCAGCGGTCGCGAGCGGCGAGCTCACTCCCGAGTCGGCCGCCGGACGACTGAAGAGGGGCGAGGTCCGCTACCTCGACGAGTTCGCCGCCCTCGACCTCGGCCGCTCTGTCAGGAAGGGCGTCCCTGAGGTCGTCTACGCCAGCGGCAAGAGCCCCTCCCAGGTGGCGAGCATCTGCGCGACCCTGCTGGAGTCGTGCGAGCGTGTGATCGTAAGCTCCCCCGCCCCCGAGCATGAGGCCACTATCCGCGCGACCCTTCCCGAGACCCAACTCCGGTGGGCCGGGCGCTCACTGGTGATCGGTAGCGGCGAGCCGGCGCCGAGCGGAGGCCGTGTGGGTGCCCTGAGCGCGGGCACCTCGGACCTGCCCGTCCTCGAGGAGGCGCTCGCCGTGGCTGGCGAGATGGGTGCATCCGTGATGGGCTTCCACGACGTCGGGGTAGCCGGCGTCCATCGCCTCGCCGCCCCGTTGGAGGAGCTGAGGGCGTTCGATCCCGATTGCCTGGTGGTCGCCGCCGGGATGGAAGGCGCCCTGCCGAGCGTGGTCTCCGGCCTCGTCGCCGTGCCCGTGATAGGGCTCCCAACCTCCACCGGATACGGCCTCGGCGGCGACGGGACCGCAGCCATCCTCGGCATGCTCCAGACCTGCTCCCCCGGTCTCTGCGTCGTCAACGTGGATAATGGCGTCGGCGCAGGGGCCACCGCGGCCCTGATCGCCAACCGCGCCGCCGCCGGCCGCAAGTCCCGACTAGGATAGCTGTGCGAACCTTCGTCGCCGTATTCCCGCCGCCCGAGGTGAGAGAAGCGCTGTTTCGGGCGGCACGCGACCTGCCGGCGAGCAAAGCTTTCCGTCTCATCGGCCCGGAGAAGCTCCACATTACCTCGAAGTTCTTGGGCCATGTAGCCCAAGATGACCTGATCCGGGTGGAGCAGGCGCTCGAGCAGCTTCGCGGGAGGCACGAACCGTTCGAGGTCGAGACCTCGGGCTTCGGGGCCTTCCCCTCCGAGAGGAGGGCCCGTATCCTCTGGGCCGGCGTCGGAGAAGGATCCGGGCAGCTTCGCACGGTGGCCCGGAGCGTAGACGATCTCCTGGAGCCCGTCGGATTCGAGAGAGAGAGACGGCCTTACGTGCCCCACCTGACCCTCGGCCGGTCGCGGGGCCGATGGGCGAAGTTCGACGACGCAAACGTCTCCCCACCCACGCTTCGCTTTACGGTATCCGGCGTGGATCTGGTGGAGAGCGTGCCAGAGGGAGGCGGAGTCACCTACTCCGTCCTCGAAACCTACTCCTTCTAGAAAGCCGTAACCAGAGGCCCGATGGACATAATGATGAAGAGCAGGATCAGGATCATCACGACCAGGGCTATAAAGGTACTCCCGCTCATGCGACCGCGCCTCTTAGATAAGTATCCATCTGGCGGTCAATTCTAGCCGTTGACGGACGTGTACGCCAGCGGCTCAGAGGTTTCAGAGCTCGTTCGCGTAGAATACCCTGCGCTCCGGCGCGGGCTCCCCGCCTTCAGTGAGCTTCGAGCGGAAGATGTGAAACTCCTCGATCTTCTCGGAGATCAGCCTCACGATAGGGTCGGGGTCGGAGCGAAGCTCCAGGATTCTGTCGAGTGACGCCCCAACGCTTACCTGCTCCACGACTCCCGCCGGTCGCGGCTCCTTGTAGAAGATTCGGCACTCATAAGAAGCCTCGACAGCATCGTGAATTACAAGGATCATCTCCGGCCTCGCCGTCACCACCCTGGGCACGTTCTCTAACTCGTACATCACCCTCCGTCGCCGGTAGACTTCCCGCTGCAACTCCTGGCGTACTATCTCTCCGAACCCGTCACCTTCGACCATAGAGTAAGCCTCATCCCGGCTCTTCTCGGCCTCCTGTACCCACCGGCCAACGTCGTCGAGATCCAGGCACTCCTCACACATCGGACAGCAGTATACGGATCCGGAAGTAACCCTCAAGCCCTCCGAGTGCGAGCAATCTTCGATCGTGTCAGCCATGTGGGGCTGTATTGTACTCCTTTCCCAACCCTGCGCGACTCTCACAACGAGCACGAATTACCTCTGTACCTTGACTCTTACTCTCTGTCATACGGAAGTCCATAGTGGCAGGGACCTTCGGCTGGCCCTCGGTAGCTCTTCGGGAGAGACCGGCTCCCTATTCAAGCTTGAATAACCCTTCGGCCGGGCCGCTGGATACAGGTTCTGGTATTTTTTCCGGCTATGTTCTCCTTTGGAGGAGAGGCACATCTGATACTCAACCCGTCGGCCGGCAAGGGGCGCGCGGGAGGGCTACGGGCGTCTGTCTCGAGGTTCTTCGAGGAGCGAGGGTTGCGGCCTGTCTGGCACGTTACGCAGGGGCCTGGTCATGCGGGCGGCATCGTGTACGGGCTGCCCGAGGAGGTGCCTGTAGTGGCGGTCGGTGGAGACGGTACGGTTCACGAGGTAGCGGCGGCATGCGCCGGGACGGGACGGACCATGGGCGTGCTGCCCGCTGGCAGCGGCAACGACTACGTCAAGGCTCTCGGGGTGGGCACGAATCTCCGGCGGGCGCTGGAGGTACTCGTCGAGGGAAAAGTCCGCGTAGTCGATACGGCTGAGGTTAACGGAGCCCCGTTCAACAACGGCCTCGGTATCGGCTTCGATGCCGAGGTCGCGGCCGGTGTCGCCCTGGCGCCTGCGTATCTCGGGGGGACGGGAAGGTACCTGTGGTCGGTCGGGCGGTTACTCAAGGATTTTCGGTGCCACGAGGCCAGGCTCGTCATCGACGGTGAGGTCGTCGAGGCCAAGACCATACTCGTCGCTGTGGCCCTGGGCACCACGTACGGATCGATGTTCCGGCTCGCGCCTGGGGCGGTACTGGACGATGGTCTGTTCGATGTGATCTGGTCCGAGGAGGTGAATCGGATCGAGGTTCTGCGGCTCATACCGGCGGCGTTAGGGGGCACTCTCTCTAAGCATCGGAAGGTGCATACTGCCCGCGCGCGGAAGATCGCGATAGAACTCTCTGAAGAAATACCGGCGCACGTAGACGGTGAGATGCTTGCGCGTACCCGCCACTTCGAGGCGCGGGTGCTGCCAGGGTCCCTACGAATCCTGGCGCCATAGCACTTCGGGCTTCGCTTGTCAGCCCGGCGGCTGCGCCGCCTTGTCAGCAGGTCAGCAAGGACCTGCACATGCGAAAGCTGACTTGCTGAAAGCGCCCGACAGGGCGCGCTGACCTGCTGACCAGCGCGGGTTGGGGAAGGTGAAACTTCCCCAACCCGCCTCCTTGTGGTACAACTTTTCCCTACTCCTTAGGGCAGGGTTGTATCTCCGAGTGTTATCGAGGACTGGCGAATAGAGATGAGAGCGTTCGTGTTTCCTGGGCAGGGGGGCGGGGTTTCCGAACCCGCTCCCGAGATGGTGCCGGAGATCCAGCGCGTCGTCGGGGAGAGTATCCCCGACCAGGTAAAGATCTTCGTCCGCGCGGCGCGGGACGCCGACGAGAGCCGCACCATGAAGGTAAGTCCCGACGTGGTGGCCGGGCACTCTCTCGGCGAGTACGGCGCGGCGTACGCGGCCGGTTGCTTCGACTTCGAGACGGGCCTCTGGCTCGTGGCGCAGCGCGACCACTTCCTCGCCGAGGCGGCCAGAGAGTGTCCCGGCGGGATGGTCGCGATACTCAGGACGGACCCCGCAGAGGTCGAGAAGGCGCTCGGCGGGCCAGGTGGCCCCGTGGTCGCCAACTACAACTCACCGCGCCAGACGGTCGTCTCCGGACTGCGCGACGCCCTCGGGGACGCCGTCTCCAAGATAAGGGGGCGCAAGATCCCGCTGAACGTCTCCTTCGCCGCCCACTCTCCGTACGTGGCGACGGCCGGTGAGAAGATGCGCGGAGTCCTAGATTCGGTAGAGTTCCGCATGCCGCAGGTCCCGATAGTAAGCGCCATGGACGGTGCGGTGCTCACCAAGGCCGACGCCGTCAAGGAGGCGCTCAAGGAGCAGATGGTCGCCCCCGTGCGCTGGGTCAGGGTAGTAGAGACACTGGCGAAGATGAGGGTGGAGGAGTGGATCGAGCTCGGCGGTGGCCGCGTCTTGACGCGGATGCTCAAAGACTTCGAGCTGCCTTCTCTGGACGGCATTACCTTCGAGGACCTTCGCGCCCGCCTCTACGGACAGGCCCAGAACCTGCTCCCTCGCAAAGAAGGAGAATAGGTTTCAGGCTACAGGTTTCAGGACCTTGGTACGCATCTCCATAACGGCACATGTACCGGCAACCTTTCTCCCGGTGGGATCGCGCGGTCGGGTGCCATGCACGCGGTTTTTCCGTAGCTTCATGCCTGAAGCCTTCAAAGTGAGATCAAATTGTCCGAACTGACCATCCCTCTCTGGGAAGTAGTGCTGCGTCTAGTCCTGGCATCCTTGCTGTGCGGCGCGATCGGTTTCGAGCGGGAGACCCGCGACCAGCCGGCCGGGTTCAGGACGCACATCCTGCTCGGCCTCGGCGCGGCGCTCTTTACCCTGGTCTCGGCCTACGGCTTCGAACCGTTCACGCGGGCGGCGCTCGGAGGTGGAGGCCTCCAGTTCGACCCGACCAGGATCGCCGCCCAGATCATAGCCGGCGTCGGCTTTCTCGGGGCGGGCGCCATAATCAGGCAGGGCGGGGACGTAAGGGGCCTGACCACCGCCGCGAGCCTGTGGGCAGCGAGCGCCATCGGTATGGCCGTCGGCGCGGGCTATCTCTTCGGCGCGGGGGCGGCAACGGTCCTCGCTGTGGCCACGCTCTACGCCCTGCGCCGCTTCAGATCCTCCGTCATCTCTCCCCTGCGCCTCGACTCCGCAGGCCTGGAACTAGACCTCAAGGACCGTGGAAGCAGTCCCGCGGACGCACTCCAACTCCTAAGGCGCCACAACATCAGCATCCGCAACATGGATGCCGTGATAGACGAAGAACGCGCCCGCTACAGGCTACAGGTGCGCGTACACCCGTCCGCCAACGTTCACGACGTCCTCGCCGAGCTATCGGGGCTCCCCGAAATTGAGCGCATCTCCCTTACGGGCTTCAAGGATTACGAGTAAGAAAGGGCCAGGGCGTAAACCCCGGCCCTCCTGAAACCTACCTTGCGGCCTCGGCCTCCGTCTCGGCCTTAGCGTCTTCCTTCGGCACCGCGCCACCGGAGATTTCGACTATGTCCTCTCTGATGGAGGAGATGGCGCCGTCCATACCGGACCAGACACCGATAGAGAAGCCCTCATCGACAGGCTCGCCGATCTTCTGCTCGAAGGTGACCTCGTCCCCCTCGGAGACGAGCGCGGTAGCAGGCTTGAGGAACCTGCCGCCGAGCGGGATGCTAACCCCGCTGACCTTGCCCACCAGTGAGGTGACGCCCTCGGGACGCCTGGTCTTGATGTTCGCGTACTCCTTGGAGGCGACGCCCTTGGGGATGACGAGGAAACCGTTAGTGGTGCGCCTGACGTAGGCGTCACTCTCGCCTAGCGACTCTATCCCCATCTCGTTCAGGTAGGGTCCGCCATCGATGACGGAGAGGTTGCCGGCTTCGGCTTCGACGTCCACGCCAGAGAGCTTCAACAGCTCCGTGGCCGAAGACCCTAATGGCGCCTCGAACAGCTCGAGCTCGAGCTCGGGGCCGAAGACCTGGAGGTACTTGGTCGTCACCGGCTTGCCGAGGAAGAACGCGTTGTAGATGTTCAGGAGCGTCTCTGTGTTGTTGACGATGTGCCCCGCGTCGAGCGGAAGACCGGGGCGCTTGTTGCCGTCGGGCAACTCCACGCGGCGCGGCACCCACTTCCCCTTGTCCTCGTTGAAGATGTTCTTGATGAGCGTCTTCTCCTCACCCATCGAGTACTTGTCGGGCACGTGGACGACCTCGTAGAGACCATCCGTGTTCTCGTCGTAGCGGGAGAACCACTCCTCGTCCTTGAAGTGCACGCCCATGATCACTCGCTCGATCCCGAAGATCGTCTTCATCACGTCGAAGAGCTCGAGAAACTCGTCGAAGTACTCCCTGTGTAGCACCTTGTCGGCCCAATAACCCGGCTCCGACTCGGTGCAGTTTACGATCAGGTTCGGTTGCGGGTTCTTCCACTTGAAGTAGGTAGGGAAACCACCGCCTCCAGCCCCGACGATGCCGGCCTGGCGCATGATCTCCACGGCCTCATCCCTGCTGAGCGCCTTTACCTCGTCGAGATCGCGTCGCACTAACTCAGCCAAGATCCTTCCCTCCGAATACTCTATACATCAGATATTTACTGTTACAAGCTCCGTCCAACTATTACAGTCAGTATACCCTTTGCGCCTTTATGTTGCTAGTTCGGGAGAGGCGGGTCTGGTACACTCCCTGACGCCCATGAAGCTCAGCAGGCGCACCGCGAACATCTTACTGGCGATAGGCGTCTACATGCTCCTCACCTGGGGTACGAGGGTCTTTACCTTCCTGTCTGAGTTCCGTGCGGGGACGCTGGTCGCGCCTGCGATACACTTCTCGCTCGTCGTGATCGGGCTCGCCATCGGCATCTATCTGGCGTATCTCGGCATCAAGGGCCGAAGGGCGAGCTAGCACTTCAGCATTTCCTCTGATGGCCTCGCTTACGGTCGAAAAGCAAGATCCTACAAGCGGAGTCGCCGCTTTCAGAACGAGTATTGCGCTCTGCACGATCTTGCTGACATGCTGACAAGCGAGGGCCGAAGGCCCGAAGCGTGCTGAAGTGCTGACAAGCGCCCGACAGGGCGCGTGCTCTACCCGCTACAGCGGGTAGTCGATCCTGCTCTGTGTGACTTCGGGCAGATCCGCGGCCGAGTAGTTGGGGACGGCCCGGCGCAGAAGTTGGAGGGCCCTTCCTCCCTCCTGTCCGCGGGCGTGAAAGACCATAGCATCGATAAGTTCAGGCAGGTTCGGGTCACCGGACGGGCTCATGTTCTCCGAGGAGAGCCTGAAGACCATCTGATGGGCCGTTGTGTCCCTTTGTTCCCCCTCCTCCGAGAGCTCCTCTTTCAGCTTCTCGCCGGGGCGCAGGCCGACGAACTTTATCGTGACGTTCGGCGCGCCCATTATCTCGATCATCTTGCGTGCCAGGTCGGTGATGGCGATGGGGCGGCCCATCTCGAGGACGTAGGTGCCGTAACTTTCGGCCATCGCCCCGGCCTGCAGGATCAGGGAGACCGCCTCGGGGATGGTCATGAAGTACCGGATCATGTCGGGGTGCGTGACCGTTACGGGGCCGCCGGCCTCTATCTGCTGGCGGAAGGTCGGAACGACTGAGCCGCGGCTGCCCAGCACGTTCCCGAAGCGGACGGAGGCGTAGACCGTCTCGGGGTATTCCAGGGAGAGTTCCCTGACGACCATCTCGGCCAGGCGTTTGGTCGCGCCCATCACGTTGACGGGACTTACGGCCTTGTCGGTCGAGACGTTGATGAACTTGCTCGTCCCGTAGGCCCCCGCCGCACGGGCGACGTTGAGGGTGCCCAGGACGTTGTTGACGATGGCCTCGGTCGCCTGCTGCTCCATCATGGGGACGTGTTTGTAGGCGGCCGCGTGGAAGACGAGTTGTGGGCGGAAGGTCTCGAAGGCGAAGCTGACGCGCTCCGAGTGCGTGACGTCGCCGACGAAGACCTCCGTGTCGTAGAAGTCCTCGCGCCTCAGCTCCGTATTCAGGTAGTACAGGCCGCTCTCGTCCCGGTCGAGCAGGACCAGTTTCGCGGGGCCTAGGCGTGAGATCTGGCGTGAGAGCTCCTTGCCGATGGAGCCTCCTGCGCCGGTCACGAGGACCAGCTTGCCGTTGATGTAGTCGGAGAGGGCGTCGAGGTCTATGTCCACCTGCTCGCGTCCGAGGAGGTCTTCGATCTGAAGCTCGCGCAGCTTGATGGCGCCCTCGGCCAGGAATTCTCCGAGGTCGGGCATGACCTTCACCTCGGCGGAGGCGCGGATGGAGGTCCGCCAGATCCAATCCATCTCCTCCCGCCCTGCCTGGGGCATGGCTATGATGACCTGGTCTATGCCGTGCGAAGCGATGAGGCCTTCGAGGTCCTCTACCACCCCGAGAACCGGCGAGCCCTCAATGTGCCTGCCGACCTCTGTAGGAGACCCGCTGACGAAGCCCACGACCTGCGTCTGGGACGCAGCCGTGCGCCAGATATGCCCGGCGAGCGCCACGCCGGGCTCGCCGGTTCCGACGATGGCCGTCCGCGTCCGGCGCCCGACCTCCCTCAAGGACATCTCGTAGAAGACCCGAGGATAGAGCCGCACGGCGACGAGCTGCACATAGGCGAGTACGGACCCCATCAACGGTACGGAGAGTGGAACGGGGTTGAACTTCATGATCCCGAATCCTTCGGGACCCACACAGAATACCGCCAGGAATAGGCCACCGGCCGCCATCGCCGTAGCGCTCAGAACCCGTACCCCCTGGTAGATACCGGTGTAGCGCAGCATGCTCTGGTAGACCCCATTCCTGTTCAGGAGCAGCACGAACGCGAGCGCCGAGAATATGGCGAAAGGCCAGAACATGCGCCAGAAGTACGGATCTACGTTGCCGGCAAAACGGAAGAGCAGCGTAACGGCGAAAGACTCGATGACTATGAGGGCGTCGACGAGCATCGCCGCCCCGCGCCTGAACGCCGGCGGCGAGCGGTGGAAGGCCCTCTGCAACCGGTCCACACGACCAAGGAGCCTCTCCCCGATCCTCTGCAAAAGCCACATAGTCCTACATTCTAACTTCTAGGGCTGCTTGATATCGGCCGACTAGCTCATTATCCTTGGCAGAGCCGCAAGCAGTGCGCAGCACGCCAGCGCGAGCGCGATGCCCACGAACGACAGGATGTCTCCCCGGGAGATCAGCAGCGCGGCGAAACCGGCGATGACGCTTGCCCCGTAGTAGAGATTGCTCGTACGCCTGTGCATCCCCGTGGTCGGGGTGATTCGCTGGTAGATATGCTCCCTGTGCGCCAGGAAGATGTTCTTCCCTGCCCCGCTTCGCAGTCGGCGAACCAGCGTATATGCGGTGTCGAAGAGGTAAGGCGTGAAGACGACCGCGCAAGCCAGGAAGCCCAAAGGCGTCCACTCCTGCCCCGAGAGCGCGGGGTAGTAGAGTGCTACTGCGGCCAGGCTGAAGCCGAGGAAGTAGGCTCCCGAATCCCCGAGAAAGATGGATGCAGGGTTTATGTTCCAGATCAAAAACCCCGCAGTAGCCCCGATGAGCGCGGGCAAAAAACCACCTGCCGGTCCTACGAGCGGCGCGAGGAAGAGCGCGTTGACGATCGCGACGCCCCCCGTAAAACCGTCTATACCGTCCATGAAGTTGAAAGCGTTGCTTAGGGCCAGGATCCAGAACACCCCGACGACGAAGACAAGGGCGCCGAGCGCCCCGGGAGCGTGCGAGAGGATCGTCGGCGGATAGAAAAGCAGCAATCCTACGGCGGCCAGAGCCTGCAGGACGGCCTTTACGCCGAAGTGGAGGTTGGACAGGTCGTCGGCCAGCCCTACGGCCCATACCAGGGCCGCCGCCGCGAGCAGCGGCCACAGTCCCTCCGGGCGAAGTAGCGCCACTCCTGCGAGCATCCCAAGGAAGATGGCGACGCCCCCAAGTCTGGGTGTCGGGACCTCGTGCGAGCTGCGGAGGTTGGGCACGTCGAGCAGGTTCCGCCCGACGGCGAACCGCACGAGCAGCGGTACGAACGACCCGGCGACCAGGAATGCCACGCCACCGGCGACAACTCCGCTCACCGCGACTCCCGCGTCCTAAGCGAACGGGCTCTCAACAGCTATACCCCTCCAAGGGGCCGTGGGGCACGCATTGCGTTAGCGACCCGCCAGCCCAGAAGAACCTTGCCCACTCTACATTCTCTTCGTCCACCGTGATCGCCAGGCTCTGACCATGCCGACTCCTCTCTCGCCACACGATTTCAGCATAGCATCCTGCGTACTACGACCGCACCAATCCGAGGCTCCGCAGGCGCGCGACTTCGAGTGCGACACCCTCCCTGAACGGACGAGGCGTGTAGTCGAGGTCGCGCCTGGCCCTCTCGTAAGGGTAGGCCTTGTCTTCACGCAGCCGCATCACCTGGCCTGAGTCGAAGGGCAGAGGTAGCCGCAGCCCCTCCGCGGCGGCGAGCGCCAGGCGGACCGGTTCGATAGGCAGCCTGACAATGCGTGGGCTCCTACCAAGGGCCGCTGCCGCGGTCTTCACAAGGTCGAGGTACGCCAGGGGTTCGGCGCCCGGCAGGTCGTAGCTGCGGCATACGGACGCGGGGCGTTCGAGGGCTTCGAGTACGCCGCGTGCGCAGTCTTCGTGGTAGACGGGCTGCCAGAGGTTCGTGCCAGGGCCGAACACGGGGAAGACGGGCGAGCGGTCGAGGAAGCGAAGCAGACGGTGCACGTTCCTATCCCGCTCGGAGCCGTAGATCATCGAAGGTCGCAGTATCGTCCACGCGAGCCCGCTCCCACGCACGAGTTCCTCCATCCTGAGCTTCGGGCCGGAACGGAAGGCGTAGGCCGAGTGCGCGCTCGTGCTGCCGACGATGAGAACCCTTTCGACGCCGGCCCGGCCGGCCGCCCGTACGACGGGGGGAGCGTACTCGATCCCGGCGACGTGCAGGAGGACATCCGCGTCCCCGAGCGCCCGGTAGAGATCCTCCTCCCTGGCTGCGTCCCCGGGGAGAATCTCCACCCTCTCCCCGTCGAGCCTGGAAGTATTGGGACTGTCAGCGCGAACGAGGCAGCGCGTCTCATGGCCCCGAGCGAGCAGTAGCCTGAGTAACGCGCCCCCCAGCAAGCCCGTGGCGCCCGTGAGGAGTACCCTCATCCGGCCCAGGGACGTGCTGGCTCTCGAGTGCGTCCTTCTTTATGGCCCTCAGCCTGTCTTCTCACCGCCCTGGTCGTCCTGGGAGCCTCCGCCGGTCTCGAAAAGTTTCACGCTGCGAGCCCGGTTACGTTCGTTCCTCTCCACGTACTCGACTTGCGCCTGCTGGCCCTTCTTCATATCCTCCAGCTTCGCCTCCTTGCCCTCGAGCGTGATGCTGGACTCGTTCGCGAGCCTGAAAACCACCCGCTTCTTGCCCTGTTCCTCTATGGTCGGCCGCACGCTGAACCCTTCAGTCTTGGGGTTCACGAACGTGACGGTGCCGAACACTACCTTCTTCTCCGGCGCGTTCTTGCCCTGCTTCTTCGGCGCGTTCTCGCCCTGCTCCACCGGCGCGTTCTCGCCCTGCTCAGCCTGGGATCCGCCGGCCTGCTGCGACCCACTCCCTGACTGATCGCCACCACCGCAGCCCGTGATGAGTATCAAGACGATCGTGGCCAGGAAGAGCACCGTGGATAGTCCTCTCTGGTGCATCGAGTCTCCTTGTCCTGCCGCGTGCTTTGCGGGGCCAAACTACCAGAAAGGGTGAATGGCCGTCAATTGGAAGGTGCGCCACGCTCCCAGCCAGGGTAGAACTCGTTCATTACGGGGGTGGTAATCTCCTCCACCATCCTCGCCTGCTCCGGCGTGAGGTCCTCCCGCCACCCGCCGGGCTTGGCCTTGCGGCGGGGCTTGTTCGGCCCCTTTTGCCTCTCGGGGATGTTCTCCCAGGCGTGCTTCTCGACCACCCTTCGGAGTTGTTCTTCTTCTATGGGGACGGCGAGCGAGGAGTAGATCTTCTGCAGCTCGCCGAGAGCATCGTACCTGAGGTCCTCGTACCTGGTCGCGACCTTGCGCCCGTTGTGCGCCTCGTAAGCCTCCCAGGCCTTCCCGAAGCTCGCGTTGTACATCCTGGCCCGCTGCCGCACGAACTCGTCAGGGTCGGTGTCGGCCATAGCGTCCTCGCCGGCGCCCCAGCTCCCTTCTCTTTGGGCGGCCAGAAGCGAGGCGACAACGTCCCTCGGGTCGCGGACGAGCAGGATCACACGGCTCTCGGGCAGGGCCTCTACAAGCAGCGGCGCGCCCACAGAGCCGTTCGGTTCCTTTACGACCAGGAAGCCGTTCTCGCCCAACTCAGGAAAGCGCGCGTCGGCCCCTTCGAGGACGAATGTCCTCAAGGATCTTATCCAGACCCCCCTGTAAGGGTCGCCGAGGATGTAGTCTTCCCTTTCCCTCTGCTGCTCCCCGGCACGCATGTAGTAAGCGTAGCCGAACACGTCTCCCACGTAAGGCTCGTACCACGTAGCGTGGGCGTCCAGATCTCCCATCATGGCGCCGAGCCAGCTACTGCCGGTCCTCGCGACGCCGAAGACCCAGATGAAATGCCCTGGAGGGATACCGCCGGCGGTGGCATCGCTGTCTCCTGCGGCGAGGCGCGCCCTCAGCCTGGAGATCTCCCGGTCTCTGGAGGCGAGCTGCTCGTGCAGGAGGTCCGGTGGTCTGCCTGGCACCTCGCCACGGATGATCCCTACCTCGAATCGCAGGTAGGCCCTCACGCCTCCGGCCACATCCAACACCGCGCTCTGCTGAAAGTTAGGCATTCGCTATCTCCCCCGCGTCCGGGCGCGGATCTTCTCGGTCTTCGTCCACATCCCGTATACTACCCAGTCCGGTTCGAGCCGACCGCTCGGGATCTGCGGCACAGAGCGATCCACGCCAGAGGATGTCCAGGAGATGACTCGTAATCCGTGGTTCGCCGTCCACCACGCGTCTCGTATCCACGAATACCGTGCCGTCCACGTATTAATCGACCAGCGGGGCCTGGTATCCGCGGCCCACGGTTGAAAGAGCTTTACTCTGCAAAGTAGACTAAGGGGGGAAGAAAGTTCCAGAGGGAGGATTGGGCAGGAGTGTTCGTCTCCGATAGCCGTAAGGTGGTTTTCATCCACATTCAGAAGACGGGTGGACTCACTGTGGACAGGTTATTGAACGAGCGTATCCCTGATCTACGTCGCATTGTAGCAAGGCACGGGTTTGCACGCCTGGGGATGGATGAGCTAGACGATTGGGACGAATACTTCAAGTTCGCCTTCGTGAGAAATCCGTGGGATCGCTTGGTCTCCTGGTACAGTATGGTAATGACGATGCCAAGAGAAGGCAACGAACTGTGGCGGTACGTGCACGACAACAGCTCGACCTTCGAAGAGTTCATCTACAACTGCACGGACGAAGTAGAGATAAAGAGTGGCGTCCATTACTCGTTCGCATACAACCAATTGGATTACGTAACGGACGCCCATGGCAACCTGCTCGTCGACTTCATAGGCCGACTCGAGAACTTCGATAATGATCTCCAGGAAGTATTCCGTAGGATAGGCTTCGAGTTAGAGACGGTCCCGCACAAGAATCGCTCCGGCCACCAGCACTACAGTACGTTCTACACCCCCGACACCGAGTTGATCGTAAGAGAGAGATTCAAGAGAGATATCGAGTACTTCGGCTACGAGTTCGAAAGCCCGAGAAAACCAGGAGCTCTCTTCGTCTGTGGCTGCGACAGGAGCGGGACCACGGCCCTCGCAGACTACCTGAACCGGCATCCCAAGATCCTCGTCTGCCAGGAAAGCTCAGAGACCACAGAGCAGGGGGAGATCACCCTTGATTCCTCTACGTTCGAGTGGATGCTCGACCCTCTGCCGAAGGAGCCGGGGGACGCGGCGCCACACAACGATGGGGACCGTCTCATCGGGCCACGCGCGGAGCTCCTGGCGAACCGGGATCCGTCCGGGCTACAGTGGATCGGCGCCAGCAACTCCGACTACCTGATGCGTATGGAATCGGTAGCAGGGAACAACCCCGGGGCGCGCTTTATAGTCATGTACCGTCCCATCGAAGAGGTCGTGGAGTCGTGGGAGCCGGAAGATGCCAACGGCCGCCAGAATGGCCGACGGTTTCGGACGCGCGGTGAAAACCTGGAACAGAGGCTTGCAAAGCACGCGGAGGTTCATAAGAGAAAGCCTGATTCCGAGGGTCCTGATAATCGACTACCATGACTTCCTCTATCGGACCGAGACCGTCGCGCCCCTGATCTCACGTTTCCTCGAGCTGGAGTTCGACGAGACCGTAACGGCAGAGCTCTCGGATGATGTTCCGCAGTCCGAGAGGTCCGGAGAGAGGCGATCCCTGATACAGAAGCATGCCAACCGCGCCGCCGAAGCGTGGATTCTCGACCGCATCGAAAAGCAATGGGTAAAGCCGGGACTCTACACCCAGAGAACCTCGAAGTCCGCGCTCGCAACCTCCCTGGACGAGGCGGAAGCCAGGACCTGGCGACTCCAGGAGAAGGTCAGAGAGTTGGAGCGCGACAGGGAACGCGGACGCCGGAGATTCAAACAGCTTCAGAGCTCGAAGACCTGGAAGCTACTAGACAGGATCAGCAGCATCCGGGCCAGAATAGTGGGCAGGTAATACCGACGCCCCGAGGAGCGCTACGCTGGCTGCCTCGAAGTCATCACGATCCGTACGGCGCCCCGAACGACGCTACCACCCGAAATCAACGTCGAGGCACTCGTAGAGCCGTTGGTTGTAGGGCTCGAAGTAGGCCTCCAGCCGCTGCCTGGTGGACGGGTCCATCTTCTGTGTGTAGGTGCCTGAGTGCCGTCTCTGTTGAAGTTCCGAAGCTTCGGGTTGCCAGTCTGGTAGGTCGAGGAAGGTCAGGACGACCTTCAATGTCTCGACGGGGCGCTCGAAGAAGTCCTCGCTCTTGAGTATCAGCATCTGCTCTTTGCCAAAGAACTCGAACCAGCGCAGAAGCTGATCCACGTAGATGCCCCTGGACATATATGAGGAGTCCTGCTGCTCTATGGCTTCTTCGAAAGTTCTAGGCTCTGTTCCCCTCTTCACCTGCATCTGGTAGTGGGAGAAGGCCCTGTCGATCGGGTTCCTTAGCAGCGCTATCAGCCGCGCTTTCGGGACTATCTCCGCCATCCTCTTTGCCACGGGCGGATCGAACAGGTAGTAGGGAGTTGCCTCTCCGGTTATGGACCTCTGCCCGTCCTCTGCGCTCAGTCGCGGGAAACACCGCCGATACCACTCCGCACCATGGTCGAAATACTCAGGGTGGTCGAAGAAGTGCAATTCCTTACGAGCGGCTGGCTCTACGAGTGGGTGGCGCGTGAGCAGGTGGTAGAGGAAGGAGGTCCCACCCTTTTGCGCTCCAATGATGACGAAGTCGGGCAGCGCTCCTACATCCGGCTCGCCCGATACCTGCTCGGCCGAGGGAGCGTCCCCGGAGTTCTCTACCAACGCCTTCATCGCGTCGAGTTCGTTGTTTAGGTGAAAGATCTCCAGCCTGGTCTCTTTGAGTTCTTTCCTCAGCCTGATCTCGCGTTGCCGCCTCTCCCGCAGGGTCTCTAGCGTGACGGCTTGCTCCTCGATCTGCTGGTCTTTTCTGCGCAGCGCCTTCCTCTGCCTCGTTACGATCTTCCTGAGTCTCCGGGCCTGATCCTCGTTGATTCGGTACCTTCCCCCGCGTGAGACCACCCTGCATGTTCAAGAAGGCCTTTGCGTCTCGCCCGACGCCGAAAGCTCTATTGATGCTGAACACTGGCAGACCTCGCCCTTTCTCTACAACGCAGCCATTCTACGATTCGGACACAAAGCTACTGGCCCCAAGACAAATTGTCAACGATTACACTCCTCTGTTCCAGCGCTGGAGAGGATAGCG
Organism: uncultured Rubrobacteraceae bacterium; assembly: GCA_963811295.1. Lineage (GTDB taxonomy): Bacteria > Actinomycetota > Rubrobacteria > Rubrobacterales > Rubrobacteraceae > Rubrobacter_D. The sequence goes on from CAWEQZ010000013.1 coordinate 87,969, forward strand.
TGCCCCAGTAGATAGGGAAACGTGAGCAAACCCGCCTACGGCGGTCCTCATCCGCCGATGGCCCGCTCGTATATACGGTACTCGGGGGCGAAAAACTTGCGCAACTCGATCTCGCATTCTTCCGAGAGGGAGAACGAGCGCTCCGGGGAAGTGTTCGCAGAGCCCACCTCGACCTCCTCACCCACCTTCTCGCAAAGGAAGTCCACCAACAGGTCCAGCCGATCGTAGCGGAAGATCCGGTCCATCTCAGCCTGTCCCGAGCGTGGCCGCACGAACTTCGACGGGCGTCCGACCTGCGCAAACTGCTCGCTGCCCTCCATGTACGCGTTGGCAAAGTCCTCGAATGAGACCTCACCCGTGTAGTTGCGGTGCTTCGGATCCGTAGGGTTCGCCAGCTTCTCGCGCGACCGGTACCGCCACCAGCTGGAGAGCCAGTCTATCGGCTCCCGGAACACGCACACCACCTCATAGGACTCGCGCGGGAAACCCTTCGACTTCAGGTATGGCTGAAGATAGCGCTGGAACCCGGCGTAGGTGGTGTGCTTGATGACTGGAGGCTTTCGGAGAATCATCTGTGAATGCGTCATGAAGGCGGTCTCGATCGAGGTCGAACCGGTCTTGGTCGAGGCGAGGAAGACGAAGCCTTTGCCTGGGGCGAGCAGCACGACTCAACGCACCGGTGCGATTGCCGGTACTTCGGCCACCTCACGCAGCGCTCCGTAGTTACGGCGGAGGTGTTCGACGACGTGCTGCCCCTCTGGACTCTCCATTCGCACGACCCCCTCGGGCAAGGAGATCCCCTCCCTGAGGGCGTGGAACAGATCCCATTCCCGCCGCTTGCGGTCGTTGATCTCGACCTTGAAGTCCGTGTGCGACCAGTGCCCGAACTCGTTCGCATCCAACCACTTCAGCTCGAAGCATGCGAAGTTCGGCAGCCTCGTCACGAGATCGCCCGGCCGGGGCATCATCAACTCCCAGTCGAAGGCCTTAGAGAACGTGTAGGCCCGCGAGTTCCGCCAACCCCACGGCTCGGCTTTCCCAGGTACGGTGTCGACGTAGGCTACGCGCTCGCTCTCCACGTAGACAGGATCGCGCCGCATCGTGATCGCCACGTCTATACCCTGGAGCTGCCAGGACAGATCTCGCAACACCCGCTCCCCCTCCGGCGTCAACACCATGTCCCCATCCCACTTCAGCGAATAGCGCGTCCGAACGTGCGAAAACGACCAGTTGTAGAAGTAGGTCAGGCTGTGCACCGAATCGGGGTAGGTCCACAGATGCTCCGGTCCACAGCGCGAGACCGAAAAAGGGTAGGAGAGGACCCTTATCCTCTGCCCAAAGCCCAACTCCTCGGCCACCCCGAGGGCCACCTCCGGGGTCCCGTCGCTTGAGCCGTTGTCCACGACTATGGCCTGCTCCACGCAGCGCAGCACCCCGGGCAGCGAGAAGGGCAGAGAACGAGCCTCGTCCTTGACCCTCAAGACCGCGGTGAACCCCGAGTCTGAAGAGTCTTCCACCCAGTTCCAGCGGACCGCGTATTCGGGAATTCCTTCCCTGTTCTTCCACACCTTCGGCAGGCCCTTCTGGGTCACGCCGCGGACTTCTCGGGATCGCACGTCATCCGAACAGCTCCGCCAATGCCCGCTTTAGTCGAAGCGGGATAAGGCTGCGTACCCTGGTAGGGATCAGCCGTCGCGCCAGGCTCAACCGCGAGTTCGGAGGCGGCGCCGGCGGGGGCGGCTTGCTCGCTGGCGGCCGGTGTCGAGGTGTGGCCAGCATGGCTGCCGGTGCGCCTGGCTTAGTTGCGACGGGCCTGGGGGGTCTATTCTGGAGCAGTGGGCGGGTCGCGGCAAGGGTCGTCGACTGGGCGACGTGTTCGGCATGACGGTAGTAGGATACGTACTCCTCGCGGTGCGCATCCAGACGATCAAGCACCGCTTCGTCCCCGTCAGCCTCGGGGTCGGCGAGCGAAAGCAACTCCTCCCAAACCTGTTCGGTGAGGTAGATCAGGCCCTTGGGAACGTCGAGATCCTCCCAGGTCGCCTTCGAGCGGTGAAGCGAGCTGTCGACGAGGTCGTCCGCCGACAACTGTTCCCTGGCCCGCGCGTTGACCAGGGTAGGAACCTCGAGCTGCGAGCTGACGCGTGCGATCGGCTGGGTCCAGTCCTCCAGGAGATCCTCGAAGCGGATGAAGGCCCGGCGGTAGTCGCGGGTGGCCCGTTCGGTGAACAACATGGTGTTGAGCCAGCCGGCCGCGCGGTTGGCGTCGAACAGGGTCATGTTCTGGTACCAGTGCAGCTTGCTCCTCACCACCTCCGCCGGATGGCGGAGCATGGTTACCACATGAACGGTGGCGTCCAACTCCTCGCCGATCCGGCGCCACAGCGGTAGGAACCATAACAGCCTGGGGTCTTTGATCAGCACCTGATCGTGGCTCGAGAACTGCTCGCCTAACCACAGGCGCACCTCGGTGCTGACCTGCTCGTCGAGACAGATTTGGGCTGCGTCCGCCCAGGCGGTAGGACGGGCGTCTGACGCGTGAACGTTAGCCTGGCGCAGGAGCTTGATGTGCTTGTCCACCACCCACTGCGGTTCGCCGAAACCTCGCGGATTACTATCGTCGGGCTTTACCCACGGCCTTGGCACGTGGAAGCCGAGGTTTCCGACGACGCTCGAGAACAGGCTGGTGCCGCTACGGCCAGATCCGGCGACGAGCAGCAAGTGCTTACTCACGCGCTGCTCCCTTCCCGTTGCGTTCCGGGTGCGCACTAGAAGCTGCATGCTGCCCGGCGAGTACAGTGGCTTCGCCGCGACTCTCGACCAGGGGCGTCTGCCTGTCCTCTATCCCGATGAGACCGCGGAGGATCGCTTCGGTGCGAGCATTACGGCGCACCAGAGGCACGTAGTTACGGCGGAGGTGTTCGATGACGTGCAGCCCTTCCCGGCTCTCCACCCGCACGACCCCCTCGGGCAAGGGGGCCCCCTCTCTGAGGGCGTGGAACAGATCCCATTCCCGCCGCTTGCGCCTGTTGATCTCGACCTTGAAGTCCGTGTGCGACCAGTGCCCGAACTCGTCCGCATCCAGCCACTTCAGCTCGAAGCACGTCCAGTCGGGCGCCTGGAGGGAGTAGTCGGCGTCGGGCCTCACGTGCTCCCAATCGAAGCACTTGATGAACGTATGATCAGAGGTGTTCCGCCAGCCCCACGGCTCGTAGGGCGTCTGCCCGAAGTCGACGTAGGCTACGCGCTCGCTCTCCACGTAGGCGGGGTAGCGACACATCTTCACCGTACCGTCTATACCCTGGAGCTGCCAGGACAGATCTCGCAACACCCGCTCCCCCTCCGGCGTCAACACCATGTCCCCATCCCACTTCAGCGAATAGCGCGTCCGAACGTGCGAAAACGACCAGTTGTAGAAGTAGGTCAGGCTGTGCACCGAATCGGGGTAGGTCCACAGATGCTCCGGTCCACAGCGCGAGACCGAAAAAGGGTAGGAGAGGACCCTTATCCTCTGCCCAAAGCCCAACTCCTCGGCCACCCCGAGGGCCACCTCCGGGGTCCCATCGCTCGAGCCGTTGTCCACGACTATGGCCTGCTCCACGCAGCGCAGCACCCCGGGCAGCGAGAAGGGCAGAGAACGAGCCTCGTCCTTGACCCTCAAGACCGCGGTGAACCCCGAGTCTGAAGAGTCCTCCACCCAGTTCCAGCGGACCGCGTATTCGGGAATTCCTTCCCTGTTCTTCCACCTGGCCCGGCTACGTGCTTCGATCACCGATCTCCCCCAGAATCTTGGTATCGTCTCAGATCGTGAAGGACCACATACTTTGCGTCTTCGAAATTGTTCGGCGCTCTATTCAATGGCATCCACGCAAACATTTTACACCTTGAAGGTTCACTGATTAATAGCTGAACCGTATCAGGTTCCTGGCCATTTTGCGAAGTGTCAGGCTGAGTATGATTCAATGCCGGCTATGAATATCTGCACGATCATCGCCAAGAATTATATCGCCCACGCGAGGGTGTTGGCGCAGTCCTACAAGGAGCATCACCCCGAGGGGACGTGCCACGTGCTCGTCATAGACGACTCAGAAGGCTACATAGACGCCTCCTCGGAACCATTCGAGCTCGTGACCCCGGCCCAACTAGATATCGACGATTACGAGCACATGGCGGCGATCTACGACGTGCTCGAGCTCTCGACCGCCGTGAAGCCGTGGCTGCTGCGGTACCTACTCGACGGGCGCTCTCTGGAGCGGGTCGCTTACCTCGACCCGGATATCCGCGTCTACGACAGACTGGACGAGATAGAGAGGCTGACCGGCGAGCACGGACTCGTCCTCATCCCCCACATCACCACCCCCCTGCCCCGCGACGGGAAGAGGCCCTCCGAGGCCGACATCCTGATCTCGGGCACCTATAACCTGGGCTTTATCTCCCTGGAGCGTGGGTCAGCGACGGACGATCTGCTCGACTGGTGGTCCGAGCGCCTGAAGACGGACTGCGTGGTTGCCCCCGATGCCGGCTACTTCGTCGACCAGCGGTGGATGGACTTCGTGTACGGCGTCACGCCGGACTTCTACGTTTTGCGCGATCCTTCCTACAACGTGGCCTACTGGAACCTGCACGGCAGAGAGCTGACCTACCACAAAGGCCGCTACTACGTCGACGGTCGACCCTTGCGTTTCTTCCACTTCTCCGGCTTCGATCCCGACCACAGAAGGCGGCTCAGCAAACATCAAACCCGCATCGAGATCCGGCGCGGCTCCGCGCTGGCCCGCGCCTGCAGTGCTTACGCGGACGAGTTGCTCGCCCATGGGTACAGAAAGGCGAAGAACTGGCCCTACTCCTACGGGGTGCTGCCGAACGGCGTAACGCTCGACTCGACCATGCACAGACTGTATCGAAAGGGAGAGGGCACACCGCGACAGTCTATCTTCACTCCAGAAGGCGCCGACAGGTTCGTCGCCTGGCTCAACGAGCCGGCACCCGTAGGCGGGGAGCACGGCGTCACGCGCTACCTCTACGAGATCTACTCAAGCCGCCCTGATCTCAGGCAGACATTCCCCAACCTCGACGGCCCCGACGCGATACGCCTTATCGAGTGGCACCGCATCTACGGGCAAGTGAAGCTGCCTTACCCTATTCACCCCTCCGCTGAACAAGACGCCTACGATACGCCGCAGACGCAGGATTCTCCTGTCGGAGTCAACGTCGCAGGGTACTTCCGCGCCGAGCTCGGCGTCGGCGAGACCGCAAGGCAGGTGGTTGCAGCGCTGGAGAGAGCGGACATGCCCGTGGCCACGGTCGGCCTCTCCGCCTCGGCGAGTCGCCAGGAACACGAATACGAGACCGACACGGTCAGGCCAAGCTTCCCGGTCAACCTCATCTGTGTCAACGCCGACATGCTTCCGAACTTCACTGACCAAGCCGGCCCAGGGTTCTTCTTCGACCGCTACTCTATCGGGCTGTGGTGGTGGGAGACGAGCGAGTTCCCGGATCGCTTCTCTAGGGCCTTCGAGCCCGTGGACGAGGTCTGGGTAGGCTCGCACTTCGTGGCCGACGCGATCTCGGCCGTCTCGCCGGTCCCCGTGGTGAAGATGACGATGCCCGTATCCATGCCCGAGATAGAGGAGTTCGACCGCGAGGACCTCGGGCTCCCCGAAGGCTTCGTTTTCCTTTTCGCCTTCGACTACCACAGCGTCTTCGAGCGCAAGAACCCGCTCGCCCTCATCGAGGCGTTCGAGCAGGCCTTCCCAGAGGGCTCGGGGGCCTCCCTCGTGCTCAAGTCCATCAACAGCGAGCACTACCCGGGAGAGCACGGGAGGCTGATGGAGGCCGCGAAAGGCCACGGGGACATCTACGTCATAGACCGTTACGTCACGGCGGCCAAGAAGAACGCGATGTTCGCGGGCTGCGACTGCTACGTCTCGCTTCACCGCTCGGAGGGCTTCGGCAACACCCTCGCCGAGGCCATGTACCTCGGCAAGCCGGTGATCGCAACCGGGTACTCGGGAAACATGGAATTCATGACGCCGCAGAACAGTTATCCCGTCGACTACACGCTAAGGCCCGTCGGCGACGATGCCGGGCCTTACCCCGCCGCCGGCGAGTGGGCCGAGCCCGATATCGGACACGCCGCACGCCTGATGCGCCACGTCTTCGAGAATCAACAGGAGGCCGCAGTGCGTGGCAGGAGGGCGGCTGAAGACCTCCGCCGAAACCACTCCGCAGAGGCCGCAGGAAGGGCGATGTCGGAGCGCATCCGCCGTGTCCAGGTGCGGCTTGGCACAAGACCGGATGCGGGCAGGCCACACGTACACAGACCGGCGGGGCTCGATACGAACCCGCTTACACACCGCATAGCGACCACCCCCCGGCCGGCGGCTTCTGGCTCCACCCTCGGCAGGGCCCTCGTCCCTTTTCGGCGCATCCTGCTAAAGCTGATGTGGCCCTTCGCACTGCAACAGCGGGCGGTCAACGAAGAGCTCCTCGCCACGGTCAAGGAGGCGGATCAGAGCCTGCGTGCCGCTCTCAACCAGCTCGAGTCACGTTACGCGAAGGACCGCGCCGACATGCTCAGCGCCGTAAACCACCTCAGGGAGCAGGCCAGGATGCAGGGCGCGCGCCTCGAACGCCTGGAGACACGGTTGGCGGAGAACCGCGGAGAGACGCCTGGGGCGATAGAAAGGGCCGCCACAGTGACCGGTAGCGCAGGCAAAGAAGTAGAGGGCCCTAAATCGGCCGGGACAGGCGGCTTCTCCCGGCAGATGATATCCCGTCTTGTCACCCCATTCACGACGCAGCAGACGATCAACGACCAGCTCTTCGCCGCGGTCCGTACGCTCGTCCCGCGCGTAGAGGCCGCAGATCGGCTGGTGGCCGAGACCCGCTCTCTCCCTTACGTAGCCGGTTCCCCGTTCGAGGTCTTCGAGGAGCCGATGGCAGGGCGCGTCCAGGGCTATGGACGCCGGAACGGTGGTGCGGAGCACGCAGGAACCTACGACGCGTTCGAGGACATCTTCCGCGGTCCCGAGCACTTTGTCCGCGAACGCCAGCGTCGTTACCTCGACCTCCTAGGGGACCGCGAGCCCGTGCTGGATATCGGGTGCGGACGCGGGGAGTTCCTGGATCTCCTGCGCGAGCGAGGCCTGGAGTACGCCGGCATAGACCCCGACCCCGACATGGTCGAGCGGTGCAGGGCCAAGGGGCACGAGCGCGTGGAGATAGCGGACGCGAACTCCTACCTGGAGAAGTGTGAGGACGATTCTATAGGCGCCATCTTCTGCGCCCAGGTGATAGAGCACATGCCCTACGAGGAACTCCTGCGCTTCTACGGTCTTGGCTTGCAGAAGCTCCGGCCAGGAGGACTCTTTATCCTGGAGACCGTAAACCCGCACTCTGTCCCCGCGTTGAAGACCTTCTGGGTAGACCCCACCCACCAGCATCCGCTCTTCCCCGAGGTGGCGCTGGCCCTATGCGAGATCAGCGGCTTCGAGAGCGCCTACGTGTTCCACCCCAACGGGACGGGCGATGTGGAGGTCGACCGCTACAAGACGGGCGAGTACGCGGTCGTCGCAACCAGGGCGGCGCACGAATGAGGAGATCATAAAGTGCCGGTCTTCAGGCAGCACGTGGTGCTGGCGATCCGAAGCGTGAAGGCTTTCTTGAACCTGGAAGCTGGGGTCGTTCGCGGCGGGATCCCCGAATCGGGGTCGGTTATGCAGGGAGCTGGTGCACCGCAGCGGCCTTCCGGCCGCGGGCAGGACCAGAGGATCGAGCAACTGCGTCGAGAGCTCAGGGAGAAGGATGGGGAGAACGCCAGGTTGCGGTCCCGGCTGGCCGCAGGGAGTTTCGGCCTGCCTGGCGGAGGCGTAAAGCCGGAGAACATGATCTGGATGTTCGGCTCGGGGCGGACGGGGAGCAGCTGGCTGAGCACCATGATGGCGGATCTCGAAGGTCACGCCAGGTGGAACGAACCGTACGTCGGCGAGCTCTTCGGCTCGGCTTACTACCTCAGGGCCGGAGACAGGATGCGGGGCCGCAAAGACTACGCCCTGGGGGATGATTACAGGGAGGCCTGGATCCGCTCCATCCGCAACTTCGTGCTGGAGGGCGCCAACGTACGCTTCTCGGGGCTTGGCGAGAACGGCTACCTGGCGATCAAAGAGCCCAACGGCTCCATCGGGGCGCCGCTGCTGGCCGATGCCTTCCCGGAGAGTCGTATGATCCTGCTGGTCCGTGACCCCAGGGACGTTGTTTCCTCAGCCATGGCAGCCCAGAGGAAGGGTAGCTGGGGCGAAGGGTGGCGGGCTAACGGGGGTGGCGATTCGCTCGCCGACACCGACCCTGACGAGTTCGCGCGGCAATGGGCCAACATGTATACGGTGAGCCTCGGCAACGCCACAAAAGCCTACGAGGCCCATAAAGGCCCCAAGGCCGTCGTCCGCTACGAGGACCTCAGGGCAGATACCCTAAGGACCATGAAACGACTCTACTCGACGCTGGATATCCCGGTCGCCGACAGGGAGCTCGCTGGGGTAGTCCAGAAGCACGCGTGGGAGAATGTGCCTGAGAAGAAGAAGGGACCTGACAAACCCCACCGTAAGGCGACCCCGGGGGGCTGGAAGGAAGACCTCACCCCCGAGCAGGCCAGGATAGTAGAGGAGTTGACCGTCGCCATCCTCGACGAGTTCTACCCTCAATGGAGCACCTCCTACGGGAGGGTGAAGAATCTCGATACGTGAATGGGGCGAACCAGCGGGTGAAGGGCGGGCGTGATAGCACCAGGCCTTTGACTTCGAATGGAGAGATTAATGCCTATTCTGAAGAAGAAGATAACGCTCAGGCTAGGGCGAAACACTAGCCTGTTCATCGATCTGGAGACGGGTGTGACGGGCCTCGAGGGGGTGGTAAGAGGGCTCGGGTCGCGCCTTGGCAGGGTGCCCCCACTGGCGAGAGCGGCCGCGCGCCTGCCCAGAGGAGCGGTCAGGGTTCCGTCGGCGAGACGCAAACCTGCGCGTCGAGAAGGAGGATCCAAGACCCCCGTGTTCTTCGTTACGGGGGTGGGTAAGTCAGGCACGTCCTGGCTGATGAGGACGCTGGACTCTCACCCCGAGATACTCTGCAAGGGCGAGGGGCGGTTTTTCGCCGCCGAGTGGAGGCGGGCGAACTTCGACCCGGAGGGCACGCAGGCCCTGGCGAGCTCCCTCTACTATGCGGTCCTCCACTCCGAGTACCTGAGGATGTGGGTCGAGCGTTCCGTCTGGGCCAGGGAGGGCGACGCCGCCAGGCACCTCGACAACCTGACCCGCCTTGCGACTGAACACTTCCTCGTGGAGCGACTCCGCAAGACCAACAAGAAGCTGGTCGGCGACAAGTCGCCGCTGCTGGGTGCGGATTTCATCCAGGAGGTAGGCAGAATCTACCCCGAGGCCAGAGTCATCCACATCATAAGGGACGGTAGGGATCAAGCCGTCTCCATGCTGCACCACGTTTGGAACCGCTCCACGGACCAGGGCGGCGTCCAGACCCTGAAGCCCGGAGAGTTCGAGAGACGCGAGGCCTACCGCAAAGACCCGAAAAAGCTTCTTCAGACGGGCGAGGGCATGTTCACCGAGGAACGGCTGCGCGGGGCGGCCAGGAGTTGGAACGAGAGGGTGGGTAAGACCGCCGAGGACGGCCCGGTCCTGCTCGGGCCAAACTACACCGAGGTACGTTACGAGGACCTGCTGGAGCGCCCCAACGAGGAGGTGGGTAGGCTGGCAAGATTCCTCGGCGCCGATACCAGCGAGAAGGCCGTGCAGCAAGCCGTGGGCTCGGCGAGCTTCGAAAAGCTCTCCAAGGGGCGCGAGAGGGGGCAGGAGGATACATCCTCTTTCTATCGTAAAGGCGTTGCGGGTGATTGGATCAACTACTTCACCGAGCGCGACAAAGAGATCTACAAAGAGGAGGCGGGCAAACTCTTGATCCGGCTCGGTTACGAGAGGGACCTGGATTGGTAGGCAAGATCTATCATAATGCTCGCTGAAACGACGACCCTCAGTATCGGGAAGGACCTCTGATGCCAGTCTTCAATAGCCGCACGGTAATCGAGTTAGCGCGGGGCATGAGAGCGTTCTTGAACCTGGAGGCTGGCCTTACCCGCGGCGAGATACCCGCAAGAGATCCGGATGCAGCGGGGCAGCCCGCTTCCCATGCTGCGGAGCTCGCGCGGGTCCGCATGCGACTCGAAGAGAAAGAGCGAGAGATAGCCGGGCTAAGGCAGAGGCTGGCGGCGCCCGCTCCGAGGTCCGGTGGTGTCAACTCCGAGAATGTCGTCTGGATTTTCTGCTCCAACCGTAGCGGCAGCACCTGGCTCAGCTCGATGATGGGCGAGATCGAGGGCCACGAAGTGTGGAACGAGCCGCTGGTCGGGAAGCTCTTCGGCGACCTGTACTACGCCGGAGCCGCGGGCCATCAGAAGGTCAAGCACTACATTCTCGGGGACTATCACAAAGGGAGCTGGCTCGATTCCATCCAATCCTTCGTCCTCAGCGAAGCGAACGCGCGCTTTCCCGAGGTGGCGGAGGGCGGATACCTGATCATAAAGGAGCCGAACGGCTCCATAGGCGCGCCGCTGCTCTCCGAGGCGATGCCTACAAGCCGGGTGATCTTCCTCGTACGCGACCCCAGGGACGTCGCCGCATCCGGCCTGGACGCCGCCAGGAAGGGCAGCTGGCAGTACGAGAACGCGGCGGATCGCGGCTGGAAGAGGGAGGCGCTGGCGGATAACCAGCCGGATGTCTGGGTGAGACGCCGGGCCCAGAATTACGTGCGCCACGCCGGGAAGGCCAGGGACGCGTACGAGGCCCACAAGGGTCCCAAGGTCCTGATCCGCTACGAGGAACTACGCGACGATACCCTCGGCACCATGGAGCGTCTGTACTCGACGCTGGGGATCGAAGTCGGAGGAGAGGAACTCGCGCGGGCGGTCGACAAACACGCCTGGGAGAACATACCGGAGAAAGAGAAGGGACAGGGAAAATTCTACCGCAAGGCGACGCCGGGCGGCTGGAGGGAAGATCTCACCCCCGGCCAGGTAGAGATAGTGGAGCAGGTATCGGCCCCCCTGCTAAAGGAGTTCTACCCGCGCTGACAAGGCGGCAAAGCCGCCGTGCTGATAAGCGAAGCCCGAAGGGCTGAGCGTGCTGACCAGCGCGGCATCCGGAAGGCTCAAGCCTTCCGGATGCCGCTATCAGGAACAACGCTAACCGGGATCTCGGGTCCTCGCCATCCCTGCCCGGAGAACCAGGCGACCTGCGGGATGATCAAATCCCACTGCAGGATGTAGTCTCCAGGCTCTTTGGGGGAGCGCACCGGCGCGGGCAGCCTGGTCGTCTCTCCGGGCCTCAGCATGTGCGGTAGCATCGTCCGGCGGCCTGTGAAATCGTAGAGGTCTCCATCGGCGTTTAGCCAGTGGTAGGTAACGCGCACGTCCGGCGCGCCCATCTCGGGCAATGGCCACGCTACGGAACTCTCGTTGCGCAGATCGACGTCTACCTTGTACCACCGTCCCGCTTCCATTAGCCGCGGACAATCCAGGCACTCGAGGCGCGCCTTGAACAGAGCCGGGCCGTAGTCGCACTCTTGAACGGCCGCCAGGTCGATCTCGGCCAGGTCCACGTGCCTGATCGGGGCCCGCGCGGCGGGCGGTCTGCTTTCGGTATGGTCTTGTGCGGGCACATCATCGGCCGGGATCGGTCGTGTGACCAGCGAATTCTCATCGGGAAGGGAATAGTGATGGCTGCCGCTCTTCTCGGGCGATATGATCTTGTACTGGCGCACCTTCTCCCTGCGATGCCGCTCGTCGTGATACACGAAGTCGTAGTGATAGATCGAACCCCTGTAGAGAAAGCGCGAGGCCCCCTTGACCTCGTATCCCGAGTGCAGGCGACCGGGGATCCGCACGATGGAAGGGATGTTGCGGAACAACCTCAACTTCCAATCGGGCCACCATGGACGCTGGGCTATCCACTGCGTTCTATCTTCCCCGATCATCGTGCGCCTTCGCAGATAGTAATGGGTCATCTCACGGTCGTTCATGAGAGAAGGCAGGATCTCGATCAGGCCCACGCTGGGGAGCTCATCGTCGTCGAGGCGGAGGATCCAATCCCCCGCGCACTGCTCGTTGAGCCAGGGGAGGATCCGCTCCACATAGCCGGGCGACTCTACGCTAAAGACCCTGTCGGCGTTCTCGTGGCAGATTCTCTCGGTGAGGTCGTCGCTCGAGGCGTCGACGGCCACGACCACTTCGTCGGCGAAGCTCCTCCCGACCCGCAAGAGCTTCTCGATGTAATCGGCCGAATTCTTCGTCGCTATACACAACGAGAGCTTCACCCACACCTCCCAAGGACATCTCGACCCGGCGAACAAAGGCGATTCGTGACAGTCTATCAAGTTGTGCCGGGATACCGTCCGAGGACGCTAAGGCTCCGACACCACTAGTAGGAATCGGCCACTAGTAGGAATCGGGTTTTTGTGAGAGCATCGTATTTTGTAGTAGCAACGCAGCTCGATAGGAGAAACATCAGGTGCCGCTCTTCGAGTACCGCACGGCCTTCGAGATAGCACGGAACATAAAGGCGTTCCTGGACCTCGAGATAGACCTCAGCCGCAACGGGAATCGGGACTCTCGAAAGCCGGAGAGCCACGATGCAGGATCAGGGATATCCCAGCGCCCTGAAGCCGGCGAAGAACCCAACGGGGTGCGGGCAGGGTCTGTTCCGGCCGGGAGGCGCGGCGCTACGGACGAGGTCGTACCAATGTTCTTCCTCGTAGGGCGTTCGAAATCAGGGACCTCCTGGTTGATGAGGCTCTTCAACTCCCATCCGGAGATACTCTGCAGGGGGGAGGGCAAGTTCTTCGGCGAGGGCAAGTCCAACGCCCTGCACGGCGCCCTCGCCCGTTCGAAGGAGCTGAGGAGGTGGCTGGGCCACAACCCCTGGACCCTCCGGGATGATGACCCTGATCTCGATGAGATCGTGGCCAACACCATAAGCTACCTCATGCAACAGAAGCTCAGGAAGACGGACAAGAAGATTGTCGGGGACAAGAGCCCGTTCACCACCCCCGGCGTGGTAGAGGAGATCTCCTCTATCTGTCCTGGTGCGAAGGTTGTGCACATAGTCAGGGACGGCAGGGACGTGGCCGTGTCCTCGGTTCACCACCAGTGGAATAATGCTATCGACCAGGGCGGTCGCCGTAAGCTCTCTCGCGAGAAGGTTGCAAAGCGCGAAGCCTACCGTAAGGATCCTGAGACCTTCGGTGCCTCAGGGGAGAGCATCTTTGCCGGCGAACACGTGGCGGAGATAGCCAGGAGCTGGAGTACGTCCGTCAGCAGGGCGATGGCCGATGCTGCGCTCCTTGGCGACAACTACTGCCAGGTACGCTACGAGGACCTCCTTGCCGATCCGGTCGGCGAGGTCATGCGGCTGCTGGAGTTCTTGGGGGTGGATTCCGATGAGGTGGTCGCCCGCGAGTGCGTGGAGGCCGCGAGCTTCGAGCAGCTCACCGGCGGCAGAACCCAGGGCGAGGAAGCCTCATCTTCTTTCTACCGCAAGGGGATAGCGGGCGACTGGAAGAACCACTTCTCA
>CAWEQZ010000014.1:0-19133 GCA_963811295.1 uncultured Rubrobacteraceae bacterium
GCGAAAGCCCGCGCATACCAGGGCACCCTCGGGTCCTTGTAGGCCAGATATAGCGCGTAGACTTCGACCCTGAACCTCTGCGCCCACCGCTGTAGCCGCCCCATTGGGCTCACCGTCTCTTGTTAGAGTCCACAGACGACATACTCAGTCGTCTTCGCCCCTCGTCGCCTAAGAACCGAGCTTCTCGCCTACGCGGGCCCCGGCAATTTGGGGGAATTGTTGATATGTTGGTACGAGTAATACCCAACATCAGTCGAGACGTGAGGGGAAGCGGAGGGTCTGGAGTGAGGTGTGATGTTCGCTCACGTGGTCGACCTGGAGGGTGGTATGGGAGATGCCGTACTCGTGGGTGAGGAGTTCTTCGAGTTCGCGCCTGCGGGAGTGGCAGTCTTCGTGTCTTCCGACGAGCACGTGGGCTGAGAGGGCCGGGAAGCCCGAGGTGATGGTCCAGATGTGAAGGTCGTGGACTTCGACTATACCTTCGGCTGCTGCCATCCGCCGGCCTACTTCTCCGGCGTTCAGGCCGCGCGGGGTCGCTTCGAGCAGGATGTTGGTCGAGTCTCTGAGGAGCGTCCAGGAGCTGCCCAGGATCAGGAGCCCGATGGCGACGCTGACCAGGGGGTCGGCGTAGCGCCAGCCGGTAAGGATGATAATGGCGGCGGCGACCATCGCGCCGACCGAGCCGAGGGCGTCGGCGAGTACGTGGCGCAGGGCTCCCTCCACGTTCAGGTTCTCGCCCCCTGAGCGGTAGAGGATGACGGCGCCGGCTGCGTTGACGAGGAGTCCGAGCGTGGCGACGGCCAGCATCGGCGCGCCGAGGACCTCGGCCGGCTCCCTGAAGCGTGAGTAGGCTTCGATGAAGACCCAGATGGAGATTGCCACCAGCGTCATCCCGTTCGCGAGGGCTGCCAGGATCTCGGCCCGGCGGTAGCCGAAGCTCTTCTCCGGTGTCGCCGGTCTCCCTGCCAGCCAGGCTGCGAAAAGGGCGACTCCGAGCGAGAAGTTATCCGAGAGCATGTGTCCCGCATCGGCGAGCAGGGCCAGGCTCCCCGTGAGGACGCCGCCGATGATCTCCACCACCGTGAAGCTCGCGGTCAGGGCGAGCACCACCGCTAGCGCTCGGCGGTTCCCGTCCCGGGCATTCGCCGTGTGGTCGTGTTCGTGATGGCCCATGGAACTATTCTATCGCCCGCAGTCCTGATACGAAGTCCCCGTGATCACTTCCGAGGTGTACGGCCTGAGCGAGCACAGACCCTATCGTGAACCTGCATCATTCCCGCGCAAGCGGGAATCCAGTGCGCCAGCGTTCGGCACCTCCAACCAGAAGCGACCTACTGCGACATCTCGCCGAGTATCACTTCCAGCTTCATCTCTTCTCCGTTGCGGAAGACGGTCAGGGTGACCCTCTCGCCCGGCTCATGGTCGCGCAGGGCGCCGAGGAGGTCCCCGTAGCCCACTATTCGGGCGTCGCCCAGGGCCATGATTATGTCCCCCTTGCGCACTCCGGCCTCCCAGGCTGCGCTACCCCGCACGACCCGCTCTACCAGCGCACCCGAGTCTATGGGCAGGTCGAACCGTCCGGCGTCCTCGGGGCTGAGATCCGTCGTCAACACGCCGAGGTAAGGGGTCGTGACCTTGCCCTCCTCGATCAGCTGGTCCGCCACCGAGACCGCCGTGTCAGAAGGGACGGCGAAGCCGAGGTTTACCGCCCCGGTCTCGGCGGGAGGGAGGTAAGCGACGTTGATGCCGATGATCCCGCCGTCGCGGTCGGCCAGGGCGCCGCCGGAGTTGCCCGGTGAGATCGCCGCGTCGGTCTGGATGAGGTCGGTCAAAGCGCTCCGCTCCGCCGAACCGCCGATCGTTAGTTCCGGAGGGAACTCGCGGCCCACGCCGCTCACCACACCGGAGGTGACGGTCGACTCGAAGCCGGACGGGCTGCCGATGGCTACCGCGAGCTGGCCGACGACGGGTGCTTCTTCATCGTCGAACGTGGCCGCCGGCAGGCCGTTGCGGTCCACCTTTATCACGGCGATCTCGGTGTTCGGATCGGTGCCGACTATGCGTGCGTCTTCGATGGTGCCGTCGGCGAAGGCCACGTTCACGCCGGTGGCCCCATCGATGACGTGGTTGTTTGTGACGATGTAACCGTCCTGGCGGTAGATCACACCGCTACCCAACCCCTCGCCCCTCTGGGTCCCGAGCGGCGTCTCTCGCACCGCCCTGACGTTGACCTGCACGACGCTGGGCCCGACTTTCGAGGCGACCCTGGCCACCGGCTCGTCGGCCGGGATGGAAGCCTGCGGCGAGGCCTCGGACGTGTTGTCCGCTTGCAGGCCAGGCTCTCTCTCGGAACACCCCGCAAGCAGGAGCGCACCGAGCATGAAGGCGAGCGAGACGGAGATCGCCGTAGATCTCGATTTCAACGTGGCAGAACCTCCTATCGGTGCCAGGAGCGCGTAGTTTGCTCTAGAGTCTATACGAGGGACGGCCAGAACAGTTGTAATACGTTGTACCCTGAAGGAATGGATGCCTCGCCCGACAAGCGAGAGGTGCCCGTCGACCTCGCCCGCGCGGGTGAGGCCCGCCACTTTATCGCCTGGAGGGGTGCCGTCGCGGGGCTCGGCGGCGGAAGGCTGAACGAGCTTGCCGTCGCCGCCGAAGCCGTGGTTGCGGATGTCCTGCTCTCCGTGCGAGAAGGTGTCCTGGAAATAGAGTCCGTAGTCGACGAGGAAGGCTTCGGGATCTCCATCAGGCATCCCGAGATAGAGCAGCGCCGGATGAAGGATCTAGAACGCGTGCTGGAACGATTTCTGGACGATTACGAGATCACCCCTACCCGCGCGATGCTCGTAAAGCGGCTGCGTTAGGGCATTTCGGGGATCAGCTGTCCCTGGAGGTGGGCACGCTGAGGGCCGCCTTGACCTTCTCTTCTTCCTCTCTCAGGTAGACGAAGACGTCCTGGGCGAAGCGCACGGCGTGCTCCTCCGGAAGGTTGACCCGCCGGTTTCCGAGGACCGACTCGAGTTCCTTGATGGCCGCGGTTGCCATCCCGACCATCGTCTCCGCCTCTCTCAGTGTCTCCTCGCGCTTTACATCCGAGAGTTCGGGGCCGCTCTTCAGGCGCTCCTGATGCTCCTTGAGATACTGTATGAAGTCCCTTATCCCCACGGAGCGGAATTATATCGGTTCAGGAGCGCGACTCCAGGAAGATCTCTCGCGTCACCTTGCCCGAGCCCTGTCTGCGGGCGTGTTCTTCGGCGAGCCTGCGGGCCCTGGCCCGCAGGAACAGCGGCACCTCTGCCGCCTCCTGCAGCGCCTCGTCGGTCCACTGCATGCCGGCCTCTCCCGCTGGCTCCCTCCCGTTCTCCCGCAGTACTTTGTCGAGCGCGTCGGCAAGGACGCTCGACCCGGCGTAGCCCATCAGTGGTCGTACGACGAAGGGCGTGTCGGATACCGGAGGACAGAGGGGGAGAAAGGGTACTCCGAGGGATTCGGCTACGCCTTCTTCCAGGTGCGTCCCGACGACGAGGTCGGGCTTCGCGGCTTCGATGCGGGCTGCGACCCGATCAGGATCGTCCTCTACAAAAGCGCCTTCCGTGAAAGAGTGGGCGTGGAAGCGGAAGTCCCTTTCGAGATGGGTCAGATAGGTCCCGCAGGTGATGATCTCCAGCCCGACCTCGCGGGCCAGGGCGTAACCGAGGCCGATAGGATAGGTGAAGTCCCCGAATATTGCGACTCTGCGGTTCTGGAATGTCTCGGGCGGTTCGAGGCGCGCGTACCAGGGGAGCTTCGCCGTGCTGGCAAGCTCGGCCCAAATCGTACGCTGCACGGACTTCGGGTCGAGCTGGCACAGCTCGCCTACGGACCGCAAGACAGCGCCGGTTCCCGCGGCGCCGATCATCGGGGTCGTCACCCGCGGCATCCCGAATTCGTCTTGCAGGTAGAGCGTCGCGGACTCCCCGATCTCCCTGTAGAGGAGTACGTTGGCCCACGCGCGCGGGAGGCGGCCCAGGTCTCTCGCGTTCGCTCCCAGCGGCACCCTGGCGTTTACCTCGACCCCGATCATGTCGAGGAGCCGTTCGGCCTCGGTGTACTCGGCCGCCGCGCCTGGCCCGAAGATCGGTGGCCCGAAGATGTTGACCGTAGGGTATGGGCTCCTCTCGGGCCTGTGGCGCATCCTGGCGTGGACCAGGTCCTCCAGCGCGAGCTCCGCGGCCTCGGTCTCTCTCATGCCCGGTTGCTCCCAGGGGAACGTTACCAACCTGGGGACTCTTCCTGTCTCTTCTGCTTCGGGAAGGGTAGTAGGAATGCTCTCCTCCGAGAGCAGGGACGCCTCCGAGCGGGCCAGGATGACGATCTCCGCCTTCGGGTTGCGCCGGATGACACTGGAGAAGTCGCGGGTGAGGTTCCCTGGCGCCATCGAGTCATCTGGCCCCTCGCGCAGTGGGCTGAGCGTGACCGGCGCCATCTCCCCGGTTCGCTCCCTTACCCCGTAGAGCGTACGGAAGTACGTTTCACCGGGCAGGGCCCTGAGCAAGGTGTGTACGCCCCTGATGCTCGTGGCCATGCGCAGGATACCGTAGCTCTGCGGTCCCTCGTAGACGCCGCGCAAGAGCTTCACAGGTTCAGTGAGTCGAGGGTCTCTGCGCGCTCCATGGTGCGCACCAGGAGCTCGAGGATGCGACGGGCGCCCCCGTAACCGTAGAGTCCGGCCGCGATGAAGTCACGGGGCGAGCGGCAAAGGTGCCCGCGGGCGACCAGAGGCAGGTGGAGGCCGGGGCTGGAGATAACCACGTCCGGCCTCGACTCGTCGATCCGATTCGTCTGTCCCCTGTAGTCCGGCGAGACCACGACGTCGACGTCAGGTCCGAGAGCCTGCAACTCGGCGGCGAGGAACCTGCGGTCGAGCCGCGGCGCACCGACCTCGAGCACGACGGCTCCCGCGTCGGCGAGGAAGCGGGCGAGCGGGATCTCGAGCCCCGTGTCGCCGGTGAAGAAGATCCTCTTCCCCCTTATGCGGTTCCTGAGGACACCCAGTTCCTCCCACGCCGACCTGGCCCGCACGACCTCGCTGGTCCGCGACCCGGCTTCCTCCGCCACGTCCTGGACGAAGCGGGCCGTGCCGTCGACTCCGACGGGCATGAGGGTCTTGACTACCGTGGCCCCACGTCTCTCGGCGGCCGTTGCCGCCGAGGTCAGGTTCGGGTCCATCACGGCCACCACCGTGCCCTCCCCGAGGGGCGGAAGCTCCCCTATCCCGGACCCGGGTACGCTCCCTGCCACCTCGACCCCGGTCCTGGAGAGCTCCGCGGCGAGAACCCGCACGCCTCCGGATGAGAGTGCGCCACCGAGCAGCACCACTGGGCGACCACCGCCGGAGTTCGACGTCTCGGTGCCTCGTCTTAGAAGGCTGCCGATGAGCCCGCTGCGCTTCACCGGAGAGGCAGTCTCCACGAGGTCCGAGGTCTTCCTCTTGGGGCAGAGGTTTACAAGGGCAGCGAGGACATTGTCTTCGAGGTCGGTGGAGAGGATGCCAGGCACTTCATGTGGAGCATCGGGATCCACCACCTCGGCCGGCAGATCGAGCTTGCGGGCTACGAGCCTGGTCTCGAACTCGGCGTCGACCCCGAGCGCCTGCACCGCTCGTCCCGCCACGAGCAGCACGAGTCTCGTGCCGCGGAGCCCGGCGGCGCTCTCCACTATGCGGGAGGCCAGAAGTCCCTGCTGCGGCGGGTCGTCGGGGTCGAGGACCGCGAAGGTAACCCGCTGGCTGCGCCTGAAGGGGGGGAGGTTCGGGGAGGGTACGGCCGGAAGGCTCTGCACGAGGTGCGCTTCGGCTTGCGTACCGGCGACGACGATCAGGACACCGGGAAGCCTCTGAGCCAGGTCATTTACGGCATGCAAAGGGGGGAGAACGTCCGGTATACCCGACTCATTGAGGATCGTCACTCTACTTTCCTATCTAGCAGAGGTCGGTGCCTGACCTGCTCGATCTCGTCCCCACAGGAGGTACTAGTTTAAGGCGTTGAGGGTGTCCAGCGCCAGTGCCATCATGTTATCCACGGCATTACGCAGTTCATCGTCGCTAATCCTGACTATCTCGGCGCCTATGGTGTCGGAGACGGTCAGCAGGCATCCCGCCCTCACGCCACGCATCGCGGCTATGGTGAAGATCGCCGCGGCCTCCATCTCGACGGCGAGAACCCCGAGATCACCCCACAATCTCGCAGGGTCTTCGGTAGGGTCGTAGAACAGGTCGGAGCTGACTACCTGGCCGACGAAAGTCCTTCGCCCCGCGCTCTCTGCCGCGTGGTGGGCGGCGTGGACGATGTCGAAGTGGGCCACCGGGGCGTAGGGGACGCCGCGGGTGATCGAGGAGACCGTTCCGTCCTGCGGGGCCGCCGATGTAGCGACGATGAGATCCCCCAGCCGTAACTCCCTGCTGTACCCTCCGCAGGTGCCGACCCGGAGCAGATTCTCCACCCCTAGCTGTATCAGTTCCTCCGTCACGATGGAGGCGCTCGGGCACCCCATGCCCGTGGCCTGGACCGAGACCGGTTTGCCCCTGTAAGTTCCCGTGTAGCCGAGCATCCCTCGCTCCTCGGTCACGAGCTTCGCGTCCTCGAAGAAGGTTTCGGCGATGTACTTCGCCCGCAAGGGGTCGCCCGGCAACAGAACGCTCTTCGCGAAATCTCCAGGCTCCGCGCGCACATGAACAGGGCACATGGTCGCTCCCTTCGGTCGCTCAGCATTTCAGCTAGTCAGCACGCTCAGGCTAGCGCATTCGCTTGTCAGCATTTCAGCTTCCTGGCTTCGGTCCGCTGTCCGTGCAAGGGATCGAACCGCCTGCCATTACAAACTACTCTCAGGCGAACCATCCCTCCGCCATGCGCAGCCTGGCTGAAATGCTGACAAGGCGGCGCAGCCGCCGTGCTGAAATGCTGAAGTGCTGTCTTCACAGACTATCCAGGATAGCAGGGGGACGGTCTACGGGCTCCTCGGAGATCTGGAGGGCTTCGA
Source organism: uncultured Rubrobacteraceae bacterium (assembly GCA_963811295.1). Taxonomy (GTDB): domain Bacteria; phylum Actinomycetota; class Rubrobacteria; order Rubrobacterales; family Rubrobacteraceae; genus Rubrobacter_D. Next base: position 7,021 of record CAWEQZ010000014.1, read on the forward strand.
GAACCAGATATTCGGCGCGCTCCGCTTCGCGTTCGCCGTAGAGGCGGGCTACGGGTTGGCCTTCCTGGAGAGGGTCTCCTGGCTTTACGAGGACTTCGATACCGGAACCGGGGTCGATCCGGTCGCCCTTTTTCCTGCGGCCGGCACCGAGGACGAGGGCTGCGTTGCCGATGCCCGACGCCTCGAAACGTGCTACGTAGCCGCTGCGCGGGGATTTTACTTCGCTTACCTCGGCTGAGACGGGGAGGTCTTCGAGGGCGTCTGCGTCGCCGCCCTGGACGCTGACGAACTCGCGGAACTTCTCGTAGGCTGCGCCTGAGGAGAGCGCTTTTGCGACGGCGGCGGGCGCTTCCGGGATTCCCTTTAGCTCCAGGAGACGGGTCGCGACGCGGTCGACCTCGCTGGCGAGGTCGTAGGGGATGGGCTCGTTCTTGAGTAGAAGGACGCTCTCGCGGACTTCCAGGGCGTTGCCCACCGCGCTCCCCAGAGGGTTGTGCATGTCCGTGATCAGGGCCGATGCGTCGATGCCAAGGTCCTCGCTCAGGCGTACGAGTAGCCTGGCCAGTTCGCGGGCTTCTTCCGTCGTACTCATGAACGCTCCCGAGCCTTGCTTCACGTCGTAGAGCAGATGCCCCGCGCCGGTCGCGGCCTTCTTGGAGACTATAGAGGAGCCGATAAGCGGCAGGGAGTCTACCGTGCCCGTCGTGTCGCGGAGGGCGTAGATCTCTTTGTCCGCCGGCGCGAGGTTCCCCGCCTCGACTATGGCTAGCCCGACCTCCTCGACCTGGTCTCTGAACTGCTCCTCAGAGAGGTTGCACGAGAAGCCGGGGATAGACTCCAGTTTGTCGATCGTGCCACCCGACGAGCCGAGGCCCCGCCCCGAGAGCTTGGCTACGGGGGCCCCGCAGGCGGCCACGATAGGGAGCGCCGTGAGGCTCACCTTGTCTCCGACGCCGCCTGTGGAATGCTTGTCCACGCACTCTGGGAAGGAGTAAGTCTCGCCGGACTCGGCCATCACCCGCGTCAGCGCGAGCGTCTCCCTGTAATCCATACCCTGGATGAAGATAGCCATGAGCAGCGAAGCCATCTGGTAGTCGTGCACCTCTCCTGTGGTGTAGCCTTCCACCACGTTCCGGATCAGCCCGTCGGATAGTTCCCCACCGAACTTCTTGGCCTCTATGGCATCGAGTATCGCGCTTCCCGAGCTCATACTATTCCTGCCTTGGATCTGCGCTGCCGCCGTGCCATTCTAGCGGGTGGACGGATCTCCGGCTCTCTACAAGAAGCTCCTGCCCGGTAGCCCGCCCTGTTCGACCCCGAGCCACGCGGCGACGGAGGCTCCGACATCGGAGAAGCTTTCGCGAATGTCGAGGTCGTGTGGCTCACCGCTACCGATGACGAGGAGCGGCACCCGCTCGCGGGTGTGGTCCGTCCCTCTGAAGGTAGGGTCGTTGCCGTGGTCTGCGGTAATGATCAGGAAGTCTTCCTCAGCGAGCGCATCGAGCAACTCGGGCAGCCGCTCGTCGAAGCGTCGAATGTTTTCGGCCATGCCATCGGGATCGCGGCGGTGGCCGTACTTGGCGTCGAAGTCAACGAGGTTTGCGAAGATCAAGCCCGACTCGACGCGGGCCAGCGCATCCAGGATGGCGTCTACTTTGGCAGAGTCGTCGGGCGGGGCGGGCGAGTGTTCGGTTATGCCCCGGCCGTCGAAGATGTCTCTGACCTTGCCGACGGCAATGGTCTCGTGTCCTGCGTCCTCTATGCGGTCCAGATAGGTCTGAGAGGGCGGGGTTATGCCGTAGTCGTGGCGGTTCTCGTTTTCGCGGACGTAGGCGCCGGGCTCGCCGTGGAAGGGACGGGCGATGACCCGTTCGACCAGGATCTCGCGCTCGCCGATCAGCATCTTGTGGGCTTTTTCGGAGGCTTCATACAGTTCTTCGAGCGGGATCACGCCGGTGTTTGCCGCGATCTGGAAGACGGAGTCGGCGGAGGTATAGAGGATCCAGTTCCCTGTCTTTTCCTGCTCGGGACCGAGCTCCTCGATGATCTGGGTCCCCGAGGCCGGCCTGTTCCCTATGATCCCGCGTCCCGTCTCGTTCTCGAAACGGCGCAGTATTTCTTCCGGGAAGCCCTCAGGATATGTAGGAAGCGGGGTATCGAGCACGAGGCCCATCATCTCCCAGTGTCCTGCGAGGGTTGCCTTTGCCGCTGATAGCTCGACCATCAGGCCGTGGGAAGCTGCGGGAGAGGAGGTGGGGCTTATGCCTTGTATCTCCTCGACGTTACCGAGCCCGAGGGCCTGGAGGTTCGGCGCTTCGATACCGCCGGTAGCCTTCGCTGTGTTCGATAGGGTATTCGCGTCCTCGTCGCCGAAGTCCGCCGCGTCCGGGGCTTTGCCCGCGCCGAGGCCGTCGAGCACGATCACGACCGCCCTGCGTCCCATGAACCTCCTTTCCGCTCCTCGGTAATCTTAGTGTTTTCATCCGTTCGTTGCCGGGCTACGTAGGATAAGTAATACTCCATACTGCGATCCGAGGAGTGACATGGACTCCAAATCCAAGATCAAGGCGCGGGAGGCGACCACCAGGGACGCCGCGGGGATACACCGTCTCGCCTGCGAGCTGGCCGAGACGGTGGGCGACACGCCGCCCATGGAAGAGGCCGTCAGGGCGAGGCTCGAGGAGCTCCTGGACGAACCCAGGGCGCGGGTGCTCGTCGCCGAGACCGAGGCTGGAATCGTGGGTGGGGTGAGCTTCTGGATCAAACCCGACCTCGCCCACGGCGACACCGTCGTCGAGGTGCCGATGCTCGTAATCGGGGAGGATCACAGGCGCGCCGGGGTGGGCAAGCTCCTGATGGAGGAGGTGCGCAACGTCGCTTCCGACAACAACGCATCGCAGATCGAACTCGTAGCCACCCGCGCGAACGTAACGGCCCGCGAGTTCTACCGCTCCCTCGGCTTCGTCGAGGCCGACGTGGTCTCGCTGGAGTTTGTAGGATCTCAGGAAGACCCACCCGAAGAATGACCCTCGCTGGATCAGGCAACGCTCACAAAGTAGTAAGCCGCCCCGAACGCGACTACAACAGCCGTACAGAAGAGCCCGGACCAGAGCCTTCCGATCTCCTGCACCTCTGTGAGCCCTATCCCCATAAGTACGAGCCCTAGGTAAGCGGCTCCCAGGGGCCCGAGAACCGGTACCGCTGCGAAGGGCAGGTAGAAACCGAGGGGGTACGCGAGGACCCTCCAGGTCACCACGTACCCGTGCCTGCCACCGAGAGCGCCGAGATGGTAGAGGCCGGCGAGGAGGAAGGATAGTGGCAGCGGCAGTACGAGCGCTACCAGCGCAGGATAGAGTCCCCAGAAGAGCAGCCACAAGGTCGCGGCGGGGAAGCCGGAGAAGATGAGAAAGAGGGCAGGCGCCCTCTTGTCCGGAATCCTTGGCAAGAGCTCGAAGAACCTGACCGGGTGCACGAGTAGCGTCGCCAGCGTCCGCACGTAGCTCGAAAGGGGCCGCGAGACGTCCCAGTCGCTGGCGCCGCCCCTGATCGTATCCCGCGTGTAGCCGCGCTTAGCCACCGGCCGAGTATACAGAAGGTGCTCGGGGAGAGCGGCACACCGACGTAGTATTCTGCCCTTGCGATGAATCCCTCCTCTGGCGACAGGATCGGATCTCCCCGGCGGTGGAGTGTGGCGTTGCTCGGAGCGGCGGTCGCGACCTTAGTCGGTATCCTCTACTTCGGGACCCTGGCGCCTACGGTCCTGCCTTACGGCGTTCCTGACACGCTCGACTCCCCGATGCTCCAGACCGAGGTCACGGTGCTCGGGGTCGGACATCCGACCGGATACCCGACCTACATGATGCTGACGCACCTCTTCACTTACCTGCCATTCGGGGATCCCGCCTACCGGGTGAATCTCGCCTCCGCCGTCTTCGGCGTCGCGGCGGTGCTCGTCGTGTACCTCGCAGGGTTACGGCTGGCAAGACAGGCCGTTGCAGCGGCGGTCGGCGCTCTGGCTTTCGGACTCTCCGGGGCGTTCTGGAGCCAGGCTGTGATCGCTGAGGTCTACACCTTGGAGGCGCTCCTCGTCGCGCTCCTCATCTTCGTACTACTCGTCTGGAGAGACCGACGCGACGGCCGATACTTGCTGCTCTCTGCCTTTCTGGGCGGCTTCTCCCTTACCCACCACCTGACGAGCGTTCTGCTGGTCCCCGCCGCTCTGACGTTCGTTCTCCTAACCGACAGGCGCCTGTTTTCGAGGACGGGTCTAGTGGTGAAGTGCCTCGGAATATTCTTGCTCGGCCTTCTACCGCTGCTCTACCTCCCGGTACGGGCCTTGATGCACGCTCCCCTGAACGAGGCTGACCCTTCGACCCCCTGGCGTTTTCTGCTACTGGTCACGGGCGGTAGCTTTCTGGCCGAATCTTCGGAGAAGGGGAGGCACTGTAACCCTTCCAGCCTCGCGCTCGCGGACGCCTCGACCAAACTGGGACTGTTCGGGGAACATCTCCTCGGGCAGTTCGCTTTCATCCTGATGATGGTCGGAGTACTGGCTGCCGTCTACCTGCTCTTTACGGACCGCGCGACGGCCATTCTTCTCGGCGTGCTCTTCTTCGGGTGTCTCGGTCAGGCCGCCGTCTACCTGCAGCTAGGGATCGAAGACTTCTATGTGTTCCTCATCCCAGCCTTCTTGGTCTTCGGGCTGTGCATCTCGGCAGGCTTCGGGGTCTTGCTGCGGTGGGTGGAGAGAATGACGATCGGCTCAACTGCGGGGGGTGCTCTTGTCGTTGCCCTATCGGTCTTGATACTCATCGTGCCGCTCTTGGGTGTGCGGGAAGCCTACGTCGAGCATGACCGCGGCGAGGACTACGCGGCGCGCAAGACTATCGAAGCCGTCGCCAGCGAAGTGGAGAAGGGAGCGACGGTGCTGCATCACAGGAGCCCGCTCTGGTACATGGTGCTCGTCGAGGGGAGAAGGCACGACCTTACCCTGATCGACCCCTTCTGCACCTCCTGGGACCGCCACGCCGATGTCGTCTGGCCTGACCAGATCAATGCGGCCGAGGCTGCTGATCGCTACGGTACCGACGACACCACTGGCGTAGAGTCCGTGCGCAGGGCCGCAAGGTCAGGACCCGTCTACCTACTGGCCAACGGCCGCGCCAGATTGGACTCCTTCCGCGAGGCTGGGTTCGACGTAGTGCCGGTCGATGAAGACGATCTCCTCTACAAGCTCGTGCCAGAGGAACGCAGGTAGCCTAAGGGATTCGTGGACCCTAGCAGCCTGACTTTTCCTGACTGTGAGTCGTTTGTGTACCGGTAACCGCGGTCCGATCATCTATAATCGCATAAGACCACGCATAAGAGTTTCGGAGAGAGGTTGCAGACATGGCGAACGATCCCTTCGGGGCGCGCACGACGTTGGAGACTGGTTCTGCTGACGTAGAACTCTATAGCCTGAAGACCCTGGATGAGAACGTGGACGGAGACGTGTTCTCGTTGCCGTTCTCCATCAGGGTGATGCTGGAGTCCCTCTTGCGCAACGCCGGTGGGAAGTTCGTCTCCAAAGAGGACGTCGAGGCGCTAGCAAGCTGGCCGGAGTCGGTCGGCGGAGAGCTTGCGTATTTGCCAGCCAGGGTCGTCATGCAGGACTTTACCGGGGTGCCTGCGGTCGTCGACCTCGCGGCGATGCGGAGCGCGATGGCGAACGTGGGGGGGATCCGAGCAGGATCAACCCGCTCGTGCCGACCGATCTGGTTATCGACCACTCGGTGCAGGTCGACGCTTTCGGATCTCCGGCCGCCCTCCAGTTCAACGCCGAGCGCGAGTTCGAGCGCAACCGGGAGCGCTACGAGTTTTTGAAGTGGGGCCAGCAGGCCTTCGACAACTTCTCGGTCGTGCCTCCGGCCACGGGGATCATCCACCAGGTCAACCTGGAGTACCTGGCGAAGGGTGTGCTCGTAAAGGATGGAGTGGCGATGCCAGACACGCTCGTGGGGACCGACAGCCACACCACCATGATCAACGGCCTCGGCGTCCTCGGGTGGGGCGTAGGGGGCATCGAGGCCGAGGCCGTCACCCTTGGCCAGCCCTACTATATGCTCGTTCCCGAGGTGATAGGCTTCAAGCTTACCGGCGCCTTGCGAGAGGGCGTCACGGCCACAGACCTCGTTCTCACGGTCACCCAGATGCTGCGATCCCACGGCGTAGTAGGCAAGTTCGTGGAGTTCTACGGCAGGGGCTTGAGCAAGCTCTCGCTACCCGACAGGGCCACCATCGCGAACATGTCCCCCGAGTTCGGGGCGACGTGCACGTTCTTCCCCGTAGACACGGAGACGCTCCGCTACCTCAGGGGCACGGGCCGTGACGAGGAGCTCGTGGAGCTGGTCGAGGCCTACAGCAAAAAGCAGGGCCTCTGGCGCACGGACGAGACGCCCGAGCCGCGCTTCTCGGAGACGCTGGATCTGGACCTGGGGTCGGTTGAGGCGAGCCTGGCAGGGCCGCGCCGTCCGCAGGACAGGGTCGCCCTCGACGAAATGCAGCCCTCCTTCCGGCAGGCGCTGGCCGAGATGGTGGATCCCGACCACCCGCTCCTGGGGAACGGCCGCGAGGACGCCTACGACCGTGCCGACGCGGAATCCTTCCCCGCGAGCGATATTCCGAACCCTGACATACCCGCCGCCCGCGGTGGCCCCAACGAGGCCGAAGGCAAGGAGGGCGGCGCCGTCTTCACCGGTGAGGGCCACACCGCAGACGACACTGAGGCTTTCCCCGCGAGCGATACCCCCGCAGGCGCTTCTGGCGTGAGCAATGAGGGTGGGGGAGACCCGACGTCCGGCGGCGAGCCCGAGAACGGCAAGTCTGAGGCCGGGCCCACGGGCGCCATCACCGTCACTGTGGATGGGGAGGAGCTCTCTCTCAGGCACGGCTCCGCCGTGATCGCCGCCATAACGAGCTGCACCAATACCTCCAATCCCTCCGTGATGATGGGGGCCGGTCTCCTGGCCAGGAAGGCCGTGGAGAAGGGTCTCTCCGTCGCGCCGCACGTCAAGACCAGCCTCGCGCCGGGGTCCAAAGTCGTCACGGAGTATCTGCAGACCTCCGGCCTCCTCGACCCGCTAGAAAAGCTGAGGTTCGACGTGGTCGGCTACGGGTGCACGACCTGCATCGGGAACTCCGGTCCGCTGGCCGAGGAGATCTCCGCCGCCGTCGAGGAGAACGACCTCGTTGTCGCGGCCGTACTATCGGGTAACCGCAACTTCGAAGGGCGCATCAACCCCGACGTCCGCGCGAACTACCTGGCCTCCCCGCCGCTCGTCGTCGCCTACGCCCTGGCGGGCACGGTGGACATAGACCTGTCTAAAGACCCCTTAGGCGAAGACGAGGACGGCAACCCAGTGTATCTCCAGGACATCTGGCCTTCCCAGGAGGAGGTGGCCCGCGAGATAGAGAACGCCCTCGACCCCGAGATCTACAAAGAGCAATACGCCGATGTGTACACGGGCAACGAGCAGTGGAACGACGTGGAGGTGCCCAGCGGAAACCTCTACGAGTGGGACCCCGACTCGACCTACATCCAGGAGCCCTCGTTCTTCAAGGACATGGGACCCGAGGCCGAAGACCTGAAAGACATCGAGGGCGCGCGCGTCCTCGTGAAGGTCGGGGACTCTGTGACCACCGACCACATCTCGCCGGCCGGCGCCATCCCTTCCAAGATGCCGGCGGGGCAGTACCTGATCCAGAAAGGCGTTGACCCGCGCGACTTCAACTCCTACGGCTCCAGGCGTGGCAACCACGAGGTCATGGTTCGCGGCACGTTCGGCAACATCAGGCTCCGCAACCAGCTCGTGGACAAGGAGGGTGGCTACACCATCCATCTTCCCGATGGTGAAGAGACCACGATCTACGAAGCGAGCCTCGAGTACGAAGAGGAGAACGTGCCGCTCGTCGTCCTGGCCGGCAAGGAGTACGGGTCGGGTTCCTCGCGCGACTGGGCCGCCAAGGGCTCCTTCCTGCTCGGCGTCAGGGCCGTTATCGCGGAGAGCTTCGAGCGCATCCACCGCTCGAACCTGATCGGCATGGGCGTGCTGCCCTTGCAATTCTCCGAGGGTGAGAGCGCAGCATCCCTCGGCCTTACGGGTCACGAGTCCTTCGACATCGCCGGTCTCGCCGGCCTCGAGCCGGGTAAGGAGTTGACCGTGAAGGCCACGAGCGACGAAGGCGAGGAGAAGGAGTTCCAGGTAAAGGCGCGCGTGGACTCCCCGGTCGAGGTCGAGTACCTCCGCAACGGCGGCATCCTGCAGACCGTGTTGCGCCAGATGCTCGAGGAGGAAGATTAGGACCAGGAGAGGAGTCGCATGCCGGAGAAAGTACTCGTAACCCGTGAGATACCCGACGCCGGTCTGCGTCTCCTTCGAGACTTCGACGTCGCGGTGCTCGCAGAAGGGCCGCCCGAGCGCGAAGAGCTCCGCGAAGCCGCGCGCGGGGCCGCAGGCATCCTCTCCACCGTCACAGAGAGGGTGGACGCGGAGTTGATGGACGCGGCCGGCGAAGACCTCAAGGTCGTCGCAAACATGGCCGTCGGTTACGACAACATAGACCTCGACGCCGCCGGGGAACGGGACGTGGTCGTGACCAACACCCCCGAGGTCCTGAACGAGACGACAGCCGATACCGCCTTCATGCTGTTGCTAGCGGCGGCCAGGAGACTTGGCGAGGCGGAGCGTCTCCTGCGCTCCGGAGAGTGGGACGCCTGGGGACCGATGCAGCTCACGGGTCCCGACGTCTGGGGTAAGAAGCTCGGGGTCTTAGGGTTCGGTAGGATCGGACAAGCCGTAGCCCGCCGTGCCCGGGGGTTCGACATGGATGTCCTGTATCACGATAAGTATCGCAACGAAAGTGCAGAGAATGAGACCGGCGTGCGGTACGTCGAGCTCGACGAGCTGCTCCGCACGTGCGACTTCATCTCCGTGCACACCCCTCTCACGCCCGAGACCCAACACCTGATAGGTCAGAGGGAGCTGGACCTCATGCAACCCATGACCGTCCTCGTCAACTCTTCGCGCGGTCCGGTAGTGGACGAAGCGGCACTCGCCGATGCACTGGAGGAGGGAAGTATCTTCGCCGCCGGACTCGACGTGTACGAGGAGGAGCCCAAGGTGCATCCCAAGCTTCTGGAGCTCGAGAACGTCGTCCTCGCCCCACACATCGGCAGCGCCTCCATCGAGACCCGCGACAGAATGGCGGAGTTAGCCGCCGAGAATCTCGTGGCCGTACTGCGCGGTGAGGAGCCGAAGACACCAGTTGGCGGATAATAAGCCTGGCGATGACGGAGCCGGCGCGCGACCAATGGGCGGAGTGGCTGCTGGACCGGCGCTTCGGCGGCGACTCCGGGCAGCGGGAAAGATTGCTGGAGGGCCTTATCCCCTGGCGGGACCGGATACTAGAGAACGCCGCAGTGCAACGTGGCGAGACCTTTCTCGACGTGGGAGCTGGGGATGGCCTCATCGCCTTTGGTGCGCTCGACCTCGTCGGGGAAGACGGACGGGTCATCTTCTCAGACATCTCGCAAGATCTGCTGGACCATGCCCGGAGACTGGCGGAGGAGATGGGCGTCGCGGAACGTTGCAAGTTCCTACTCGCCCCGGCGGACGATCTCTCCTCGCTCGAGGACGCTTCGGTGGACATCGTAACGACGCGCTCCGTCCTGATCTACGTCGAAGACAAACGCCGCGCTTTCGAAGAGTTCTTTCGCGTACTGAAACCCGGAGGCCGGATCTCTCTTTTCGAGCCGATCAATCGCTTCAACACGGTTGCCTGGTCGGCCGAGTCGGGTCTTTACATGGGTTGTGACGTGAACCCGGTAAAGGATCTCGCCGTGCGAGTTCAGGCCATCTACGAGCGTATCCAGCCGAGAGAGACGGACCCGATGTTGAACTTCGACGAGCGTGACCTGCTCATCTACGCTGAGGAGGCGGGGTTCGAGGAGATTCACCTCGAATACCGGGCAGACATCACGCGGGTAACCAACTCTTCTCCGGCGAAGGTCCGGGCTGGGAGCACTTGCTCAAGAGCTCCGGGAACCCCAAGATCCCCACGCTGGAAGAGGCGATGAACGAGGCATTGAAGCCGGAGGAGATCGAACGCTTCACCGCCCACCTCCGCCCGCTGGTGGAGCGCAACGAGAGCAAAGGGATGTCTGCCGTCGCCTACCTCTGGGCCAAAAAGTAGGAGACGCCCTCGATGAAATCGTTAACGCGCTCCGGCGGACTTCGAGAGTCCGAGCTTTCTTCTGGCGGGACGCCGCATGTAGCCGTAGACACCTCCAGCAGACAACAAACCACGCACAGTCGCCACCACGGGCGCGCCTCACTCACCCCGCTCATACACCTTCCATGCTAGGCAGTGTAGCCAGTGACACGTGCCGGTAATATGTCCACTCTACTGCATCAGAATGACAGCGGACTCCTGATTACGGATGGTTTCCAGGTGCAGGCGTGAAGCGTCGTTGCTGATGACGTACCCGTCGTGTCGCCACTCCCTGTTCATGGACTTCCTTTAATCCGGGATCTTTACCTTCTCCAACTCTTCCTCGGCTGGAGGAATACTGCGGGTCTATCGCCTCGAGGGTGTCCGCGATGGTGCGGGCGACGACGAGGTTGCGGTACCACTTCTTGTTGGCCGGCACCACATACCAGGGGGCGTGCTCGGTCGAGCAGTTGCTGAGGGCGTCTTCGAATGCCTGCTGGTATGCGTCCCAGTAGGCGCGTTCCTTTATGTCGTTCGAGGAGAACTTCCAACGTTTGTCCGGGTCGTCGAGACGCGACTGGAGACGCCTTTTCTGCTCGTCTTTGGAGATGTGCAGGAAGAACTTGAGGACGGCTATGCCGCCGAGCGAGAGGTTACGCTCGAAGGCGTTGATCTGGTCGTAGCGCCGACTCCAGATGTCCTCCGGGACCAAGTTCTTGACTCGGACGACGAGCACGTCTTCGTAGTGGGAGCGGTTGAAGATGCCGATTCTGCCCTTTGCCGGGGCGCTCTTGTGGTACCGCCACAGGAAGTCGTGGTTGGCTTCTTCTGCGCTCGGGGCCTTGAAGGACGATACCCTGCATCCCTGCGGGTTGACACCGCTGAAGACGTGTTTGATGGTGCCGTCTTTCCCTCCCGTATCCATGGCCTGCAACACGATCAGCAGTCCCCGCTCGTTCTCCGCGTAGAGACGCTCCTGGAGGTCCTGTATGCGCCTGCGTTGCTTCTCCAACGCTTTGGCGACGTCCTTTTTCTTCTTGTAATGCTCGGTCTCGTTGGGATCTACCATCGCTAGAGATGCCCTTTGGCCCGGCTCGACTCGGTAGCGTGGGTAATCGGGCTCGGGTGGTGGATCTACCACCACGACCTGCTCCGGTGCCCTTGTCCGAATAGTCTTGTCGGTGTGTTCCTGCGTGTCGCCCTTCTGATCCACAATGCTCCTTCCCGTACGGGTAAGATACCCGGTTTCTCAGAAATCAAGCGCGAAAGCCGCCCGAACCCTTTTGAGAGGAGTAGGCTACGAATCGTCCCTGACGAAGATCGAACGCGCCATCGGCTCCCCGAGGGCATGGACCTCCGACTCCTCATCCTCGACTACCACGACCCCGTCCAGGGTCCTTACCTCCCTGACGCTCAACCGCCTCCCCGGGACGAGGTTGCGATCACCCAGGTAGTCGAGCATCGCAGCATCCTCGTCCCTGACCTTGGAGATTCGGACCCGCTGATCCGCAACGGCCTGACTCAAAGTAAAGGATTCCTCCACCTCGAGAGTGCCTTCGGCCGAGGGGATCGGGTCCCCGTGCGGGTCGTGATCCGGATGCCCCAATAGCTCCGCCAGACGCTCGGTGAACCCGTCGGAGACCGCATGCTCCAGCCGCTCGGCCTCATCATGTACCTCCTGCCAATGTAACCGAGGTGCTCGAGGAGGAAGGTCTCGATCAGACGGTGCCGCCGAACCAGCCGTAAGGCCTCTTCTCGACCGCGCTCAGTGAGCGTCGCCCCCCTGTATCGCTCGTACCTGACGAGGCCCATCTCCTGCAACCTCGCGAACATGTTGGAGACCGAGGCCGACGAGACGGAGAGCC
>CAWEQZ010000015.1:0-12903 GCA_963811295.1 uncultured Rubrobacteraceae bacterium
TATCAGAAATCTCTAACGTAATTGTCTCACGTCTCGATTTGGGCGTCGCCTCCCGTGGGCGCAGCCCGCTCGGGCTGTCCGGGGCCCCGGATGAAACGTATCCGAGGCTATCTGCGCTCTACCCGCTGAACCTCTCGCAAGCGTTACAAAAGTCTTTCCTCGAAAAGCCTCGACCGAGAACGCGGGAAGGAGGACGCCTCTGATGCTAACCTTTGTCCGATGAGGTCGAAGTGATAACCCATTGCGTGAGATAGCAGCCAGTTCGGTAACCGATGCGGTGCGCGACCTGTGCATCGAGGCTAACACGCGTCTGCCGCAGGAGCACCTGGCCGCCCTGAGACGCGCGCTCGAAGCGGAGGAGTCGGACCTCGGGCGCGAGGTGATCGAACGCCTCCTGGAGAACGCCGATGTCGCCCGCGAGCGGTGCATCGCCTTCTGCCAGGACACGGGATACGCCGTCTTCTTCGTCGAGCTGGGGAGCGAAGTCAGGTTCTCGGGCGGAGACATAGGAGCCGCCATAGACGAGGGTGTCCGCCGCGGCTACGAGGAGGGCTATCTCAGAAAATCCATCGTCAGGAGCCCCGTAGACAGGACGAACACGGGCGACAACACCCCGGCCGTCGTCTACTACGAACCGGTCCAGGGCGACGGCTTGAAACTCACGATGCTGGTCAAGGGCGCGGGCTGCGACAACATGAGCGCCCTCAAGATGCTCACCCCTGCGGAAGGCCTCTCTGCGATGAAACGGTTCGTTGTCGAGACCATCGAGAGGGCAGGCCCGAACGCCAGCCCGCCGCTCACCGTCGGGATCGGTATGGGCGGCCCGTTCGAGAAGGCGGCAATGCTCGCCAAGAGAGCGCTCATCCGGCCTTCCGGCGAACCCAACCCAGACCCCGAACTGGCCGTCATCGAGCGCGAGCTACTCGACGAGATCAACGCCACAGGCATAGGACCTGCCGGCTACGGCGGCACGCAGACGGCGCTCGCAGTCCACATCGAGAGCTTCCCGACCCACATCGCTGCCTTCCCCGTCGCCGTCAACCTCGACTGCCATTCCCACCGCACGGCCTCGGCCGAGCTATGAGCCCAGAGCCGGTCTTCCTGACAGCGCCGCTCTCGATGGAGGACATCGAGCCCTTGAGGTCGGGCGACATCGTGCGACTTAACGGCGTTCTGTACACGGCTCGCGACGCGGCCCACGCCAGGATGAAGGATGCGATTGAGGCCGACGAGCCGCTCCCCTTCGACCCCGAGGGGCAGGTCGTGTACTTTACGGGCCCGGCTCCAGCGCGTCCGGGTCAAGCGCTGGGACCTGCGGGACCGACGACGGCATCGAGGATGGACCCGCACTCGCCGATGCTCGTAGAACGTGGTCTGAGGGGCATGGTCGGCAAAGGTTCGCGTTCCGACAGCGTGCTCGAAACCATGAGGGAGCACGGCTGCGTGTACTTCGGAGCCGTCGAGGGTACAGCGGCGCTGCTGGCGGATTGCGTCAAGGAGGCCGAAGTCGTCGGCTACGAAGACCTGGGTGCTGAGGCGGTCCTGCGCCTCGTCGTCGAGGACTTCCCGGTCGTCGTAGTGAACGATCTCTACGGTGGCGACCTCTACCGCGAGGGCAGGGAGCGCTGGCGTCGGTGAAAGCAGTTAGCGGAGGTTCACTTCCACTAACTGCGCTGGTCAGCACGCTCCAGCCTACGGCTGTCGCTTGTCAGCTTTTGGTCTCTGGGAGACCGGCTATTTTATGGCTTCCCGGATCAAGCTGTAGTCGTAGATAACCACTATTGTCGCCAGCGCGAACAGGAGCGTTGCGAGGATCAGGATGGGTACGAGAGACCTGGCGGTGGAGATCCTGTGCACCCGCTTCAGACCGGTCGTGTGCAGGTAGAAACAGTAGAAAACGGCCAGAATGCCGGCCAGCGGGATCCAGGCTACCGCCACCGGGGCCCCTACCGCGTAGCATGAGACGCGCAAGGTGGCGGGCAGACCTTTCTGATCCCGTCCTGCGACGATGCGGATAAAGGCGTGCAGGACGAAAACCGATGCGAAGAAACCGGCGACGAACAATGCTGGCAAGATTACCAACGATGCGAACACGAATACAGATAGGACGCGGATGAGCAGGCCCGCGTCAAGTGAGCCGGCTGCCACGGCGATCCCCACAGGCACAGCAAGAAAGGTGAGGCTGGCAACCACGTTGATGACCACCGTGATCGCCGAGCAGATCAGGAAGTAGAGTACGGGCGCTCCGAGCGGTCCATCGGGCGGCAACTCGTCGAAGAAGCGCTGCGGTGAGAAGAGCACGGCTCGCGTTGTGGAGAGCAGGCTTGTGAAGGGCTCGTCGATCTGGAATTCGCCCGCGGCCGCATGAGTTTCGTGGGCCGTGCTATCTGTCCCTTCTCGCAACCCCACGGTCCTGCCTCTGTCCGCCGAGTCTGGCGGGCGGAAGTATACGACGAAGCCCGGGTATTAGCCCGAAGCTTCGATCCTCTTCTCGACCTTCTCTATGTATTGTTCGGGCTTCGTCTTGCGCTGGAGACCGCTCGCAGACATGTAGCGGACCTTGCCGTAGACCTCACGTTCGGTCCAACCGCGGTCGTGCTGGCCGAAGACCCAGGCCACGTTGGCGAACGAGTTCGGATCGCGGCCGTCGAGGAAGTACTTGTTGTTGAGGTAGAGCGTGGTCCTGTAAGCGCGCTCGGGAGTGTTCGACCACTCCAGGATTTTCTTCCCCCAGTACATCCGCATGTAGTTGTGCGTGTAGCCGGTGTGTACCATCTCCTTCATCGCCGCGTTCCAGTACTCGTCGTGCGTCTCGGCGCTCTCGAGCTGCCTCCTGGTATAGGTGTGGTCCCGATCGTCGCCTTTGTGATCTTCGAGCGTCTTCCTCGCCCAGCCGAGGAGATTGGAGTACGAGTCGTAGTCGTTGTTGTAGAAGACGAAGTTCATTGACAGCTCGCGTCTCACGACGAGCTCCTCGACGAAGGACTCGATGTCGTCCTGCTTCGCGCCAGCCTCCCTGGCCTGGAGGGCGAGCCAGATCGGGGAGACGTGCCCGAAGTGCAGATACTTGCTCATGTGCGAGACGTAGTCGGTCTGCGGCTGGTTGCGGTTCGCGTCGTAGTCACCGAGGCCCTGTTTCAGAAAGCGGCGGAAGATCTTCTTGGCCTCCGAGTTGCCCCCTTTGTACAGATGGCTTAGGGCACCGACGCTACAGTCGAGGTCCATCCCGTCTAAGACCTTCTCTAGATGCGAGAGATCCAGGCCGTCTTCTCGCATGTTCGTCGACCGCATTTCGACCTTGGCCGGAGTTAGCCCGACCAAAAAGTCTTCGAGGTATTCCTGGATCTTCGGCCGGAGCGTCCGCGCCGCGTGCTCCTGCTTGCCGGAGGCGAGCTCGACGGGCACGACTACGTCGGACTCGACCTGTGTGACGAGACAATCCGCCCCTCTGGCGACCTTCTCACGCCACTTCTTCTGCGGACGCAAATAACCGCGGTCCGTGACCACGAGAGAGGCGTCCTTGCCCGCGTCGAGAGCCACCTCCTCGGGGGAGCCCTCGCGAACGACCATCTTGATGCCGCGCTTTTGGAGGGCTTCCTGCGCGTCCTTGAGGCCCTCCAGCATGAAAGAGTAGTGGCGGAGGTTGGCCTCCGGGTAGTCGTCGGTGAGGCCGAACACCACGAGCAGACGCTGGTCCAGATCGTTCGCCCGCTGCACGGCGTACTCGAGAGCATGATTTTGCTCGGCGCGCTGGGAAGACTGCATCCAGTACAGGACGTAGTCCCCCTCCCTTACCTCCTTCTCGTTCAGGTTCTGTACGCGCTCAACTTGTATCTTCCGTGTCGCCATCTGGCACCTGCTTCCATAGTTCTCGCCTGGAAGCAAGATTAGGCGAAGCCGGTTTCGACGGATGGATCAGAAAACACAAGAAGACGCCCCCTGCAACGAGGCAGGGAGCGTCTTCTTGTTTCGAAGCTTACTCCGGCGCGGCTTCGGGGTCGAAGCGGAGGGCGGCGGAGTTTATGCAGTAGCGCTGCCCCGTGGGGGCTGGTCCGTCCTGGAAGACGTGGCCCTGGTGGGCACCGCAGACGGCGCAGTGTACCTCCGTACGGCGCATGAAGAGGCTACGATCCTCCTCCGTCTCGATGTTGGTTTCGTCGACCGGCTCCCAGAAGCTGGGCCAGCCCGTGCCCGAGTCGTACTTGGTGTCCGACGTGAAGAGGGGCGTACCGCAGGCCACACAGCGGTAGATTCCCTCCTCTTTGTTGTCGTAGTACTCACCGCTGAAAGGCCGCTCTGTGCCCTTCATCCGCGTGATGCGGTACTGCTCGGAGGTGAGCTCGTCTTGCCATTCTTCTTCTGTCCTCTGTATGTTCCTTGGCGTATCAGTCATGCCCGAATTTTAGCACGCCTGCTTCGCAGGCTTGTCAGCACGCTTCGGGCCTAAAGGCCCTCGCTCTCAGCCGTCAGCCTTTTCCGTTGAGGCCTCGCCCGGCTGCGCACGAGGTACCACTTCTTGAGTCGGTCGGGTTCTACGCTCGTGGCGAGGCTACGGAACGACTTGGCTAAAAGCTGACAAGCCGCCGAGCAAAGCGAGGCGGCGTGCTGACAAGCGGCGGCGAAGCCGGAGCGGGCTGAAATGCTGACCAGCGCGGGTTCAGGAAGGGTCACCCTTCCTGAACCCGCTGTCAGAGCGCGTTCTCGGAGCCGAGGAGGGCCGTTACCTGGCTCGAGAGGACGCCCCCGTTTCCGTGGACGAGGGCGATGTTCGCGTTCTCGACCTGGCGGTCGCCGCATCCCCCGCGAAGCTGACGCACGGCCTCGACGATCAGGAGCAGCCCGTACATGCCTGGATGGTTGTGCGAGAGGCCGCCCCCGCTGGTGTTCACGGCGAGCTCGCCTCCTGGGGAGATCCTACCCTCCGAGACGAAGGCCCCACCCTCCCCCTTCCCGCAGAATCCGAGATCCTCCAGGAACAGCACGGTATTTATGGTGAAAGCGTCGTAGAGCATCGCCACGTCGACGTCTTCCGGTCCCAAACCGGCCATCGCGTAGGCCCTGGGCCCCGACTCTGCTGCGGCCGAGACCGTAAGGTCCGGCATCTGGCTTATGTTGCGGTGCCAGTGGGCCTCGCCAGCACCCAGCAGGTAGACGGGGATCTCTTTGAGATTCCTGGCCCTCTCGGCGCTTGTTACTATTGCCGCCCCGCCACCGTCGGTTACGAGGCAGCAGTCACGGACGCTCAGGGGCGAAGAGACAATACGCGAGGCGAGTACGTCCTCTACGCTTAGGTCATCGCGCATGAACGCTTTCGGGTTGAGCTTCGCCCACTCCCTGGCGGCGACGGCGACCTCGGCCAGTTGCCCGCGCGTGGTGCCGTACTCGTGCATGTGGCGGGAGGCGGCCAGGGCGTACATGCTGACGGGGTAGCGGGGATTGTAAGGCGCCTCGTAAGGGTCGGCCTCAGAGCCAGTGACGAGGCGCCCCCCGCCCGAGCGCTGCGTCGAGCCGTAGGTAATGAGGGCGACCTCGCAGAGTCCGGAGTCGATCGCGGCGGCGACGTGCAAGAGGTGGGAGACGAACGAGGAGCCGCCCATGCTCGTCGCGTCCGAGTATCGTGGTCTTATACCGACGTACTCGCCGACCGAGAGGGTCGGCATGTGATAGTAGGCAGAGGCCGAGAACAGGCCGTCCACATCTGACATGTCCAGGCCGGCGTCCTCCAAAGCGCGGAAGGTAGCCTGCCCGATCAGATCCAGGGGTGTGAAATTAGGCCCGACCTCCCCGAGGTCCGACTCGGCGACCCCGACTACGGCCGCTTTGCCCCGCAGGCTCATCGATCCTCGTCTACCGGCACGAAGACCGGGACAGGACCATCACCTTGGCGGTCTACCCTGAGCATCACCCTCGTCCCGACCTCTACTCTCTCCGCCGGCACGCCATCGACGCGGCTCATCATCCTGAAACCCTCTTCCAGGTCGACGAGGACGACGTTGTAGGGATCGCCGTCCCGCCTGTACACGGCCGTCGTCGCGTAGATGACCCCCCGGCCCGAACTGGGTTCCCAGCTAAGATCTATGCCCCCGCAAATGGGGCATAGAACGCGCGGATAGAAGACCGCAGCCCCACAACCGGCGCAGCGCTGGAAGGCGAGCACACCCGACTCCAGATAGCGTCGGTAGACCCAGGCCGGTGGTTCAGGATTCATCCCCGGCATTATGTCTCAGGAGTCGGACGGGGCACTTGGGGCGCGTGATCCCGCCTGTAGACCATGACGGTTCGTAAAAATGTGATGACCGTCTCGCCCTCATGGTTGTAGCCCGTGGTTTTCACCCTCACGATGCCTACGTTTGGCCGCGAGCGCGACCCTCGCTTCTCGATGACCTCGCTTCTGGAGTAGATCGTATCTCCCTCGAAGACGGGCGCGGGGAGCCGGATCTCATCCCACCCGAGGTTGGCGAAGACGTTCTGGGAGATATCCGTTACGCTCTGGCCGGTCACCAGGGCGACGGTGAAGGTAGAGTCGACCAGCGGACGGCCGTACTCGGTCTTGGCGGCGTAGGCGTGGTCCACGTGGATAGGGGCCGTATTCTGGGTAAGGAGCGTGAACCACAGGTTGTCCGTGGTCGTCACCGTGCGCCCCAGAGGATGCTCGTAGACGTCCCCCACTTCGAAGTCCTCGAAAAAGCGTCCCCGCCACCCCTCTTTGATCGCCATGCTACTCTCCCTGTATTCGGGTTATGGTAGAGTCGATTTCGTGATCATCGTCTCGCAGATAGGCCCGAAATGCTACCCGGTCCCAGCCTCGTGGGACCCCTGGTCTTGACGAAAGAGCACGAGGATCTCCGCCGGGGCGTAAGGGAGGTATGCTCCCGATTCCCGAACGAGTACTGGCGCGACCTCGACGCAGAACGCCGCTACCCCGAAGAGTTCGTCGCGGCGATTACCGAGGCCGGCTACCTCGGTGCTCTGATACCGGAGGAATACGGCGGTATGGGCCTCGACCTCTCTGCCGCTTGCGCCATCCTCGAGGAGGTCAACCTTAGCGGCGCAAACGCGGGACCGGCCCACGCCCAGATGTACACCATGGGCACGCTCCTCAGGCACGGCTCCGAGGAGCAAAAACGTGAGTACCTGCCGAAGGTAGCCGGGGGAGATCTGAGGCTTCAGGCATTCGCCGTCACCGAGCCAGAAGCCGGAACCGACACGACCTCCATTCGCACCACAGCGAAGCGCGAAGGCGACCACTACGTCGTGAACGGGCGCAAGATCTACATCTCCAGGGTCGAGCAATCTGACCTCATGATCCTCCTTGCCCGCACGACACCCGTCGATGAGGTCGAAAAACGCTCCAGGGGCCTCTCCGTCTTCCTAGTCGACCTGAGGGAAGCCGAAGGCCTCAGCGTAAGACCGAGGCGCGTGATGATGAACAACGCGACCAACGAGCTAGCCTTCCAAGGTTTACGGCTCCCTGCTGAGAACCTCATCGGCGAAGAGGGAGATGGATTCCGCTACATCATCGACGGCATGAACGCTGAGCGTATCCTCATCGCCGCTGAGTGCGTGGGCGACGGGAGGTGGTTTGTAGAGAAGGCCACCCAGCGCGCCTCAGGGCGCGAGGTGTTCGGGCGCAGGATCGGCGAGAACCAGGGCGTCCAGTTCCCCATAGCGAGGGCCTACGCAAACGTCGAGGCCGCCTCGCTGATGGTGGAGAAGGCGGCCGCCCTCTTCGACCGGGGAGAGCCGTGCGGCGCCGAGGCGAACCTGGCTAAGCTCCTGGCCGCCGACGCCTCGTGGGAGGCGGCCAACGCCGCACTTCAGACCTTCGGCGGCTACGGCTTCGACGCCGAGTACGGCGTAGAGCGCAAGTTCCGCGAGACGCGCCTCTACCAGGTCGCCCCGATCTCGACCAACCTCATCCTCACTTACATAGCCGAGCACGTCCTCGGCCTCCCCAGATCCTTCTGACATGTAGGGCATTTAAGCTCGTTGTTTTGGTTCTCTGCAGATTGTTCGTAGATGCGTGTGCGATTCGCGGTAGGCCGTTCGGCGAGACGCCTATTCGAGTTCGGAGAGGACCCTCTCGTGGACTTCGAAGTCACTCTCACCGAAGAGGACGAACCGTATGAGAAGTACCCGCTCGAGCCTCTCCGCTTCGTCTCGCACAGTCTCGAGCGCCACCCTTGCCGCCTCTTCGACGGGGTAGCCGAAGATACCGGTCGAGATGGCGGGGAAGGCGATGGAATCGATCCCGTTCTCCTCGGCGAGTGCGAGTGAATTGCGGTAGCAGCCCGCCAGGAGCTCGGCCTCCGGACGGTCCTGTCCGTAGACGGGCCCCAAAGTGTGGACGACGTAACGGTTCGGAAGTCCGTGCGCACCGGTTATGACAGCCTCGCCAGGTCCTATGGGGCCGAGCGGCACGGCTTCCTCGGCGAGACCGGGTCCCGCGGCGCGGTGGATGGCCCCTGCGACCCCTCCGCCGGGTTCGAGCCGCGCGTTCGCCGCGTTGACCACGGCCGCCACGTCGTCCTGGGAGGTTATGTCTCCCGGGAAACACTCGACCGTGACCGACCCGAACGTACGTCTCATCCGCCCTCCCAGGAGTAGGCCAGCTTGCCACCCCGCCACACCCTCTCCACGGAGAGGTCGGGCGTCAGGACCGTAACGTCGGCGTCGAAGCCTGGGACGAGACGTCCTTTGCGGCGGCCCTCTCCGATGAGCTTCGCCGGGGAAGTAGAGGTCATGCGCGCGGCCTCGGCGACGGTACAACCGGTGAAAGCCAGGATGTTCATAAAGGCCTCTCTCATGGTTAGCACGCTCCCGGCGATGGACCCGCTCCCTAGCCTCGGGACGCCGCCGTCAGTGTATACGGTGCGGGTAGCCAGACGGTACTCGCCGTCCTCCATGCCCGTTGCGGCTATGGCGTCGGTGACGAGGCAGAGGCGGTCGGGACCGAGCATGCGGAAGGCTAGCCCGACCATCTCCGGATGGACGTGCAACCCGTCAGCGATCAGACCGCAGACGGCCCTCGGGTGGGCGAAGGCGGCCCCAGGCAGCCCTGGCTCGCGGTGGTGCATCGCGCTCATCCCGTTGAAGAGGTGCGTGACGCCGGCGACCTGGCCATCCAGAGCGTCGTAGGCCTCCTCGAATGCAATATCGGAGTGGCCGGCCGAGACAACCACCCCACGGTTCGCGGCAAGGGAGGTGAGTTTGTCGGCGCCTTCCAGCTCGGGGGCCAGCGTGATCATACGCACAGGCCCGAGGTCGAGGAGATGGGCGAGCAACTCCGCATCAGGCATCAGGACGTGGGTAGCCGCGTGCGCACCCCTCTTCTGTAGGCTTATGAACGGCCCTTCGAGGTGGACGCCGAGCACCTCGGCGCCCGACCCGGTAAGAGTACCGATCTCAGGTAGGGCCTCCTCGTAGAGGCCCTCGGGCGACGAGATGACCGTGGGCAGGTATGAGGTGGTGCCTGTCGAGAGCAGGGCTTCGGAGAGTTCGGGCAGGCGCGCGCTCTCTGTGGCAACGTCGATACCGAAGGCCCCGTTGACCTGCAAGTCGACGAAGCCGGGCAGGATCAGAGACCCTTCGTGGTCGTGGACCTCATCGGCTTCGGCGAGGAGGGAGTCGTCCTTGCTTACATCTGAGATGGACCCTTCATCGAGAAGAACCGTGCCATCGGGCCACACCTCGTAATCTGTAACGATCTGGCCCCGCAGCGCGACGAACTTCATATTACGGTCCTCCGACTATCCTTGCGCCTCATGGCGTACATCTTCCGCTCACGGGACCTGCGAATCAAGGGTGGCACCCGCTCTAGGGGCGAACTCGTCGACATTGCGTTCCGGACGGGCGTCGGGGACGCGGAGGAGGAAGAAGAGGCCCAAGGCCATTATGACGGCGAGCGAGCCTATGGAGATCCTGTAGCCGTAGGCGCCTCCCCCGAAGACGAAGAGAAACATGGCCGTGAGCGCGGGCCCGAAGACCGCGGAGACCTTCCCGGCTAGGGAGAAGAGCCCGAAGAACTCCCCTAGTTTCTCGGGCGGCGAGAGGGCAACGAGCATCACCCTCCCCACCGTCCACATCCCTCCCAGCGCGATCCCCACGATAGGTCCAGCGAGAAACAACATCCACGCCCCCAGGGCCGCGGCGGCGAGCACGATCGCGACGAGCCACAGAACGAGTACACCGACGAGCGACCTCTTGGGTCCCACCCTGTCCGTAAGGAGACCGAATACGGCCGAGCCAACCACGGCGAAGGCCGTGGAGAAGAGGAGCAGGTTCCTGACCTGGGTGCCGTCCATCTCGAAGACCACCCGACCGTAGAGCGCCATGTTTGCGACGGCGGTATTCGCCGCGTCGGTGTAGAGGACCGTAGCCAGGATAAAGGTCCCCACCCCCACATAAGCGCGCAGGTTCTTCACGGTGCTGATCACGTCGCGGTAGACCGCCCCGAGGACCACGGGCCGCCGCGCCCGCACCGCAGGGTCGGGCACGAAGAAGAAAGCGGGCAGCGAGAAGACGAGGTAGATGACAGCCGTCGGCACGAAGGCGTTGGAGTAGACTTCGTCACCGGTCTCCAGCCATCCTCCAAGCGGCACTAGCAGTGGACGCAGCGTCTCTCCGTTCTCGACGAAATACGTCAGAACAACGAGACCGAGGATGGTACCGACGTAGCCTACTGCGGTGCCGTAGCCACTGATCCTGCCGGCCCCTCGTCCCGCCGAGACGACGGGCAAGAGCGCGTTGTAGAAGACGAGCGCGGACTGGTAGGCGAGGTCGGCCGCCACGAAGAGCGCGAGCGCCACCACTACACCGCCGGCCACGTCCAGCGCGGCGGTGAGCGCGACCGCGATGATGGTAAGCAGGATCAGGTAAGGCACCCTCCGCTGCCTGAAGTCGGCTACGGCCCCGAGAACGGGCGCCGTGAATACGACGAACAGCGCGGAGAGGGCCGCAGCCGAGTTGACAAGCCCGGCCCCGGAGAGGAACCCCCCGCTCCCGACTTGTTCCTCGACCCAGAGCGGGAAGTAAAAGGAGAGGATGGTGACCGAGAAGATGGTATTCGAAAAGTCGTAGAGGATCCAGGAGAAAGCCGCCAGCCTCGAAGCCTTGCCGCCGGATAACCTCCTCTCGCTCATCTCGGCGGCAGTATAGAGTACGCGGCAGACTGGAGAGTTGACACCGCGCGTGGGGCTCAAACCTTACGCACGCCTGCCATCAGATCATGCACTGAAGAATGTCTGATATAGCAGAAAAACGTTGAGCGAGACGATGAGGAAGACGACGACCGTCGCAACGGTCGTGGTGAGCCGATGGTTGACGAGCGTACCCATAATGTCCCTGTTACGGCAGAAGGTGAGCAGAGGAACGAGCGCGAACGGAATGCCAAAGGAGAGCACCACCTGGCTTATGACCAGCGAACGGCTGGGGTTGAGTCCTATGGCCAGGATGATCAGGGCCGGCATCATAGTGATGAGGCGGCGCAAGAACAGCGGAATCTGCCGGTTTATGAACCCCTGCATGACGACCTGCCCACTCAGGGTCCCCACAGAAGAGCTCGACAGCCCGGAGGCGAGCAGGGCGATCCCGAACAGGATGGCCGGAAAGTTGCCCTCCAGTACGCGCAACTGCTCGAAAGCCTTGTCTATGTCGCCGACGCCCGTCAGCCCGGCCGAGTGGAAAAGTGCTGCAGCCATGATGAGCATACTCGCGTTGATTGTCCCGGCGATGGCCATGGCGATGACCACATCGACCAACTCGAAACGGAAGATCCTGCGCTTCTCCTCTTCGGTCTTGCCTACCACCCTGCGCTGCGTGAGCGCCGAGTGCAAGTAGATGACGTGCGGCATCACCGTGGCGCCGAGGATTCCGGCCGCCAGTAGCACGCTCTCGGTCCCCGCGAACCCGGGCGTAAAGAGCCCCGCAAGTATCCTATCCGCCTCGGGCTCGGCGTAGAACATCTGGAAGGCAAAGGCGATAACGATGACCCCGACCATGGCCGTGATGACCGCCTCCAGCGGCCTGAAACCCTTTCGCTGCAACTCAAGTATCCCAAACGCCCCGACGGCCGTAAGCAGGCCGGCAGGGAAAAGAGGTATCCCGAAGAGCAGGTTGAGTGCCAGCGCAGCCCCAATGAACTCAGCCAGATCCGTCGCCATCGCTATGACCTCGGCCTGCACCCAGAGCAAGAACGTCACAGGCCGCGGAAAACGCGCCCGGCACACCTCGGGCAAATTCTTGCCCGTCGCGATCCCTAGCTTGGCCGACATCGACTGGATGAGCATGGCCATGAGGTTGGAGACAAGGATAACCCACAACAGTAGATACCCGAACTGTGCCCCACCCGAGATGTTCGTCGCGAAGTTCCCAGGGTCCACATACGCAACCGCAGCGATAAACGCAGGCCCGAGAAAGGGCAGGAGCCTGCGAATCCCCCTCCTGCCACCCTTCAGTGACTCGTGCGCAGCCCGCGCAGTCGCACTCTCCCCAGGCAGCACTCCCTCGATACCTCTTACCATCTCATCAGTCCGTCCACTCATGAAAACCTCTATCGTCTTGAATTTAGCTTTGGCTAACTTTATATTGAGTTTCGATGAATAGTCAAGGCATTTTGCTCTTGCCAAGAGATTTACGTGGTTTAACATGGGTTGTGAGATGAACGACCTCTCGGAGACCCGTTCCCCTTCTTCTTCGGTCGGGGATTATCTGAAGGCTATCTGGGAGCTCGCTGAGGGTTCAGGGGGTGCCTCGACCAAGGGCGTGGCGGCACGGCTCTCCGTCTCGTCGGCCTCGGTCTCCAACATGTTCGCGAGGTTGCAGGAGATGGGCCTCGTCAGGTACGAGCGATACAGGGGGGCGACGCTCACTGAGCGCGGTCGAGAAGAGGCCTTACGGCTGGTT
>CAWEQZ010000016.1:0-33253 GCA_963811295.1 uncultured Rubrobacteraceae bacterium
TGTCGGTGGCGGCACCGTGCTCGACCCATCAGCGACAGGCCGTCGCCTCAACCCATCATGGCTCGAGGCCCTCGAGACCGGCGACGCCGCAAGGGCCGTCCCACTCGCCCTGGCCCGGAGACCCACTGAGGGCATGACCACGGAAGACCTCTCGCTCGCCCTCGGATTCTCGGCGGGCGAAGTGTCCCGCGCGGTAGAGACCAGCGTCGGAGTAGAGACCGTGGGGGAGATCCACGCCACGGCCGGCGAAGTCGCAGCGGCCAGTGAGCGACTCCTAAAAGCCCTCGCACGCAGGGCCGCCGAACGTCCCGAGAGCCCCGAACTCACCGTCGCCGAGGCCCGCACAGCGACGGGCCTTTCGACCCCCTCGCCGACGCCCTGCTCGCGGAGATGGAGAGCGAAGCGGTCACGCTGACCGATACAGGCGTCAGCCTGCCACACGGAGGAGTACCCCCGGAGCTAGAACGCGAGGCAAAGAAGCTACTCGAAGCTCTGCAAGCCGCGGGTGCGCAACCTCCTACGGCGGAGCCTACACCAGCGATGCGTCTGCTCCTCAAGCGCAAAGACGCTGTGGAGCTGGGAAACTCGCTCTTCGCTGCGCGCGAGGCCGCCGAGTCGGTATTGGAGCGAATAAAGACCATCTGCAGGGAAAGAGGTGAGATCTCTCTCGCCGAACTCCGCGACACCCTCGGCACCAGCCGCAAGTACGCTCAGGCCTGGCTCGAGTACGCCGACGCCTGCGGCGTCACCAGTCGCACCGGCGACGTGAGAGTACTCACCCGCCGCCACAGGCAAACGATGTAATAGACTCTGTCCCAAGACGAGGAATGCGTGGGCCTGGTGGCCCGGCCGGTCTTCAAAACCGGCTTGCGACCGTAATACGGCCGTGGCGGTTCGATTCCCCCGCATTCCGCAGTGTAAGCTGGTCAGCACGCTCCGACCTGCGGCCTCCGCTTGTCAGCATTTCAGCCAGGGTACGCGCAGGCGAAAGCTGAAGTGCTGACAAGCGCCCGAAAGGGCGCGTTCTGAAATGCTGTAGTGCTGAGACGACCGAAGGGAGGCGAATGACATTTTCTCACCTCGATAGCGAGGGCGCGGCGAGGATGGTCGACGTGGGAGAGAAGGAAGTGGTGCGGCGCGCCGCTATCGCGGGGGGAGTCGTACGCATGTCTCCGGAGACGATAGGGCTGTTGCGGAAGGCTGCGTTGCCCAAGGGCGACGTGTTGAACACGGCCAGGATCGCCGGTGTGATGGCGGCCAAGAAGACGCCGGAGCTCATACCACTCTGTCACGGGTTGAACCTGACCTCAGCTGACGTCGAGTTCGAAGTGGGCCAGGATCGGGTGTCGATCACCGCGACAACCCGTGCGAGCGATCGTACAGGCGTAGAGATGGAGGCCCTCGCTGCCGTTAGCGTGGCCGCGTTGACCGTCTACGATATGTGCAAGGCCGTAGACAAGGGCATGGTGATAGAGGAGATCAGGCTACTCGAGAAAACTAAAGCACCAGCCAGTACGTGAAGGCTTATACGGTGCGCCGCGAGGGTGCATGCAACACTTTGTTAGACAACGATACGTAGTTGGTGATTATGCTAGACTTTCGGGCTAATCCACGGGCCATTCTCTAGGTCAGGAGCAGAGATCGGCGGCGAGAATACCGTTCTTTACCCCATATTCCTGAACATCTCCGGCAGGCGTTGCGTGGTAGTCGGGGGCGGGGCGGTGGCGTCCAGGAAGGTCGGCAAGCTATTACAAGCGGGCGCCGAGGTCGTTGTAGTCTCCCCCGAGGTCCGTCCGGAGCTAGCGAGCATGGACGTGGAGATCCAAGACCGCGCTTACAAGTATGGCGACCTCGAAGGCGCAAACCTGGTGTTTACTGCGACAGACTCGCGGGAGGTCAACGCAGCTGTCGCAAAGGAAGCGAAGGAACGCGGGGTTCCTATCAACGTCGCCGACCGTCCTTCTGAAGGGGATTTCGCCGTACCGTCGGCTTTGCAGAGGGGTGGGCTCCAGGTTGCGGTCTCGACCGGCGGGGCGTCGCCCACGCTGGCGCGCCGGATCAGGGACGAGCTGGAAGAGGCTTTCGGACCTGAGTGGGCCGGTGTCGTGGAGGAGTTCGACACGGCCCGCCGCAGCGGTGGGGCGCCGGGTCAGGACCTCGAAGAGGAGGTGAGCCGGTGCTTGTCGCGGTTGCGGGGATGAGCCATCGCTCGGCGCCGGTCGAGGTGCGCGAGCGCGTCGCTTTTCCGCCGTGCGCCGGCCGGAGCTTCCTCAGGCGCCTCAAGGACGAGGGCGTTGTCTCCGAAGCCGTGCTGCTCTCGACTTGCAACAGGACAGAGGTCTACGCCGTCGTCGAGGACGATGGCGCCAGGGGGCGGGTGCTCGACCTGCTCGCCGAAGACAGGGGTGTCGAGCGGGCGTCGCTCGAGCAGGACACATACTGGTTGACAGACGCTGGGGCCGTGAGGCACCTTTACAGGGTCGCCTCTTCGCTCGACTCCATGGTCGTCGGGGAGGGTCAGATCCTCGGCCAGGTCCGCGAGGCGTACAGGGCGGCAACCGAGGAGCATTGCGCGGGCCAGATCCTCAACCGGCTCTTCCACACCTCGCTCAGGGTGGGCAAGAAGGTCCGCTCCGAGACGGGGATAGGGGATAGCTCTCTCTCCGTGCCGCGCGTCGCCGTGAAGCTCGCCGAGGAGGTCTTCGGGGATCTCACAGGAAGACGGGCCCTGGTCCTCGGCGCGGGAGATATGAGCGAGCTCGTGGTCAAGCACCTCAAGGAGAGGGGCATAGCCGACCTCCTGATCGCCAACCGTACTCCCCAGCGTGCCAGCCTGCTCGCCGAGCGCGTGGGGGGCAGGGCCGTCGCGTTCGACGCCCTTGTGTCCGAACTACCAGAGATAGACGTCGTCGTAAGCTCCACGGGCTCGGGCGAGTGGGTCGTCCAGAGCGAGACGGTCGCGGGGGCGATTGCGACGAGGAGCGAGCCACTGTTCTTTATCGACATTGCGGTGCCAAGAGACATAGACCCTGTGGTCCAGACCCTGGAAAGGGTCTACCTCTACGACATAGACGACCTTCAGGCCGTCGTCGAGCGCAACGCGGAGGGCCGCCAGGACGCGGCCGAGGAGGGGGAGGCCATGATCTCCCCCGCCGTACTGGAGTTCACAGGCTGGCTCTCGACGCTGCACGTCGTCCCGCTCATACAGGAACTCCGCGATGGGGCCGAGCAGATACGGCGTCACGAGCTCGCCCGCGCCCTCTCCAGGATGGAACTCTCGCCCGAAGAGGCCGCTTCGGTCGAGCGCATGAGCTACTCCCTCGTCAACAAACTGCTCCACGGGCCGATCCAGGAGATAAAGGCCCGCGCGGAGGCCGGCTCTCCCCTCGAGAGCTCCGAGGTCAGGCGCCGCCTGATGGCTCTGGACGGTCTCGACGTGGAGCTGCACCGCCCCCGCCGCGAATCCCAGTGACCCCAGAAAACACCGCTATCCTCGGTACCCGCGGCTCCAGGCTAGCCCTCGCTCAGGCCGAAGAGTGCGCAGCCAGCCTGCGCGCCGCCGGAATCGCGGTAGAGATCCGTATCATCAGGACGACCAGCGAGCACCACCCCGAGACGCCTCTCGCCGTCATAGATGAGCGAGACGTCTTCACCCGCCAGCTCGACGAGGCGCTCCTTTCGGGCGATATCGACCTCGCCGTGCACTCGCTGAAAGACGTACCGACGGAGCCGCCGGAGTGGGTCGTGCTCGCGGCCATCACCCGCCGCCGCGACCCCTCCGACGTGCTCGTCTCGGTTGGGCATCTTACCCTGGAAGATCTGCCGCAGGGGGCCGTCGTAGCCACATCAAGCCAGCGCCGGAGGGCGCAACTCCTTTACCGCAGGCCGGATCTGGAGGTAGTGGGCATAAGGGGCAACGTGGACACGCGCGTGCGCAAGATGCGCGAGGGCGCGGCCGACGCGGTCGTGCTGGCAAGGGCCGGCCTCGAACGACTCGGCCTCGACGCCCCGCACACCGTTATCCCGCTGGACGTAATGCTCCCTGCCGTCGGGCAGGGAGCCCTTGCCGTCGCCGTCCGGCAGAACAGCCCGCTGCGCGAGACCGTGCGGGAAGCCCTGAACCACCCGCCGACGGAGAGAGCCGTCCTGGCGGAGAGGAACATGCTGCGGACGCTGGAGGGTGGCTGCCGCGTGCCCGTCGGCGCCCTGGCCGTCGCCCGGGACGAGAGTGTCAGGCTCCGCGGAATCGTGGCGTCACCGGTCGGGGCACTGGTGTACAGGGGTGAGGCAATAGGATCTCACCCTGATGAAGTCGGGGAACGGTTGGCGCGCGATCTCCTGGAGCAGGGTGCTGAGGTCGTGCTCGGGGAGGTTCGGGAGGTGAGGAGATAGGTGATACACCAGGGATCGCACCACCGCCTTCCAGACGCTGCCCCAGGGTATACCGATGTTAGCTGAGGCCATCGTCCGGGGTGTCCCGGAAGCGCTCCACGCTGGGATAACGTCTGCGGATCTGGGGAAACCGGATCACGCGAAGGCCGTGGCGCAGCACCTCCGGTATATCCAGGCGCTCGAGGAATGCGGGCTGGAGGTGACCGCGCTCGACGCTGACGAGAAGTATCCGGATTCGGTCTTCATCGAAGACACGGCGGTCGTGACGGCACGGTGCGCGATCCTTGCCCGGCCCGGGGCGGACAGTAGGCGAGGGGAAGTTTACGGTGTCGAGGAGGCGTTATCCGGGCGCTACGAGAACATCGAACGCATTAGTAACCCGGCTACGCTGGACGGTGGGGACGTTCTTCAGGTCGGAGATCACTTCTACATAGGTCTCACGAGCAGGACGAATCTGGAGGGGGCCAGGCAACTCTCCGAGATACTGGGAGGGTATGGTTACGGTGTCTCCCGCGTGGAGTCGCGCGAGTACCTGCACCTCAAGAGTGGGGTGTCGTACCTGGGGGACAACGTTCTGGTAGTAGCCGGGGAGCTGGCGTCGAACGGAGAGTTCGAGGGGTTCGACAAGATCGTTGCGGACTCGCATGAGGAATACTGTGCCAACTGCATCCGGGTCAAAGATCACGTTCTCGTGCCCGCTGGTTTCGAGAAGACGAAGGCGCGGATCGCCGCCAGAGGTTATGAACTCATCGAGCTCGAGATGTCCGAGTTCAGGAAGGTCGACGGCGGGTTGAGCTGCCTCTCGCTCCGTTTGCCGGGACGGGGAGCTGACGTACGCCGGACATCGGTGGGAGTGGAGCCGTGATCTACCTGGTCGGCAGCGGACCCGGGGACCCTGGACTCTTTACCCTCAAGGGCGTGTGGTGCATGCAGGAGGCCGACGCCATCGTCTACGACAGGCTCGCGCCAAGAGCGCTGCTCGGGTACGCGAAGCCTGACGCCGAGAAGATCTACGTCGGCAAGAAGCCCGGTAATCCCACGATGTCCCAGGAGGAGATAAACAACGTTCTCGTCGAGAAAGGCCGTGCCGGTATGAAGGTCGTGCGCCTGAAGGGCGGCGACCCTTACATCTTCGGCCGTGGCGGCGAGGAGGCGCTCGCGCTGAGAAGGGCCGAACTACCCTTCGAGGTCGTCCCCGGTGTGACGAGTGGTGTCGCCGCCCCCGCATACGCCGGCATACCCGTCACCCACAGGAACGTCGCGACCAGCGTCGCGTTCGTCACGGGACACGAGGACCCGACGAAAGGCAGCCGGGACGTCGACTGGGAAAGGCTCTCCAACGGCGCCGACACGCTCGTTCTGTACATGGGCGTGGGCCGGCTGGAGGAGATCTCGGAAGGTCTCATCGAGGCAGGCAGAGCCCCGGATACGCCGGTCGCCTGCGTCCGGTGGGGCACCTTACCGGAGCAACGGACCATAACAGGACCCCTCCAGGACATCGCGGATAGGGTCGCCGAGGCGGGCTTGAAGCCGCCGGCGATCATCGTTATCGGGGATGTCGTAGCCCTGCGCGAAGCGGGACTCGACTGGTACGAGCGGCGTCCGCTCTTCGGTCGTCGGGTGGTCGTCACCCGGGCAAGGACGCAGGCCGGTGAGCTATCCAGAGACCTGGAGAAACTGGGGGCAGAGGTCCACGAGTTCCCGACCATAGAGATAACTCCTCCCGAAGACTTCGGACCGCTCGACGCGGCGATACGGGACCTCGACTCGTTCGGCCTTATCGTCTTTACCAGCGTGAATGGCGTCGAGGCATTCCTGAAGCGCTTGCAGTACCACGGGCTCGACCTTCGTGCCGTACCACGGGACGCGAAGGTGGCCGCCATCGGTCCTGCGACCGCAGAGAGAATACAAGGGGCCGGGTTGCGGGTCGACGTTGTTCCCGAAGAGTACAGGGCCGAGGCCCTGATCGAGGCCCTCGGCGCGCACCCGCTGGCCGGGGAACACGTCCTCATCCCTCGGGCGAAGGTGGCGCGAGAGGTCCTGCCGGAGAAGCTCCGCGAGGCTGGCGCCGAGGTCGTCGTTCCGCCTGCCTACGAGTCGGCTCCTTCTTCTGAGGGTAAAGAGGAAGTATCCCTGCGCCTGCAGAGGGGCGAGATAGACTGTGTGACCTTCACGGCAAGCTCCACGGTGGAGAACCTCGTCGGGGCGTTCGGCGCTGAGGAGGCGGCGCGACTCTTGGACGGGACCAGGGTCGTGTGCATTGGCCCGATCACAGCCTATACGGCCCGCAAACACGGTATCAGGGTCGACGCCCAAGCCAAGGAGTACACTATCCCCGGACTCATCGAGGCGGTCACAGGCCTTCTCGCTCCAGATCCGGCAAAGAGGGGTGAATAGGATGGCATTTCCGCAGCAGAGGTTGAGAAGAACGAGGCGCACGGTGGGTCTACGTGGGCTCGTGCGCGAGACGCGGCTCTCGCCGGAGGACCTGGTCTACCCGATCTTCGTGACCGCGGGGGAGGATGTGAGGAACCCTGTGGCCTCGATGCCAGGGATCTTTCAGCTCTCGATAAACCACGCGGTCGCCGAGGCGCAGCGGGCGCACGACCTCGGCATCCCGGCCGTTCTCCTCTTCGGCCTCCCCGAACAGAAGGATGAGGCCGCAACGGGGGCCTACGACCCTGAAGGAATCGTGCAACTCGCCACCCGCGCCATAAAGGAGGCCGCGCCCGACCTGCTCGTGATCACGGACGTGTGCCTGTGCGAGTATACGAGCCACGGGCACTGCGGGATCGTCGAGAAGGAGACGGGTGAGGTGCTCAACGACGTCAGCCTCGAGCTCCTGGCCCGCACCGCAACCTCCCAGGCCGAGGCAGGGGCCGACATCATCGCGCCCTCAGACATGATGGACGGACGCGTAGCGGCGATCCGGTCCGAGCTCGACAACGAGGGCTTCGAGAACACCCCAATAATGGCTTACGCTGCCAAGTACGCCTCGGCCTTCTACGGTCCTTTCCGCGAGGCCGCCGACAGCGCGCCGCAGTTCGGCGACCGCCGGAGCTACCAGATGGACCCGGCCAACGCCCGCGAGGCGCTCGTGGAGACGGGCCTGGACATCGAGGAGGGAGCTGACATCGTAATGGTCAAGCCCGCCCTGCCTTACCTGGACGTGCTGCGGCGCGTCCGCGAGACGACAGACCTTCCCGTCGCCGCCTACAACGTGAGCGGTGAGTACGCGATGGTCAAGGCCGCCGCGCAGAACGGCTGGCTCGACGAACAGCGGGCCGTCCTCGAAGCGCTGACGGGCATCAAACGCGCCGGGGCGGACATAATCATCACCTACCACGCCCCCGACGTGGCCCGATGGTTGTCGGGGTAAGGATAATGTACGGACTAGTGCGCACCGGCGATTCACGTGCCGCCCTGCATGCCCCTACGCGCCGCCCCAGGCCGTGTTATAGCGGCGTACCTAAGCCCAAGCCTCAGCACGACGAGCCATCAGCAAACAACAAGCTGAAATGCTGACCAGCGCGGTTCTTGGAAGGGTTGCCCTTCCAAGAACCGTTATCACACGGCGCACCCCCTGCCCATCCATCCGACCTGGACGGGTTTGCCTTCCTCGGAGATGACGGGGACAGTTCTGGTGCCCCCGGTGAGTTCCAGCATCCTCCTGCGGGCTTCCTCGTCCCTCTCTACGTCGTACTCGGTGAAGGAGACCCCGCGCCACTCCAGGTCTTCACGGGCGGCCTCGCTGTAGGGGCAACCGGCCGTGGTGTAGAGCTCTATAGGTTTCATCGACCCTCCTCGCTCCACTGCGCTCTTTGATGATTCTATCCCCTCAGATGTTTAATCGGAATTGTTCGCACGGTGGTTATGGGATACGATGGAGGAGGGATCGGGAAGTCAGCCTCTATGCGCCGTGAGGGATGGGTGCTTGCACGAACTCTCGATAGCAGAATCGGTGGTCAGGATCGCCAGCCGCCAGGCTGAAGGGCGAAGGGTTACGAAGGTACAGATGAAGGTAGGCTATCTGCGCCAGGTCGTACCTTCCGCCCTGACCTTCGGTTTCGGGCTCCTGGCTGAAGGCACGCCGGTCGAAGGCGCCGAACTCGAGATGGAGCAGGTTCCTGCGGAGGGAAGGTGCCGTTTGTGCGGGGTGGAGAGCCGGCTCGGCGGCTTCCCTCTGCAGTGCGAGGAGTGCGGAGGCTTCGACCTGGAGATTCTCAAGGGAGAAGAGCTTATGGTGGAGTCACTCGAGTTGGAGGAAGCGTAGGGATGCATCGTACGGCGGTCAAGAAAGTGGTCCAAGAGAACGTCCTGGACGCCAACGACACGCTCGCCAGGGCCAACAGGGATCTGTTCGACAGGGCAGGGACGTACACGATCAACATGATGAGCTCTCCGGGGGCGGGAAAGACGGCGCTGCTGGAGCGTACCCTGGAGCGGTTGCGAAATCGGCTTCGTCTCGGCGTCCTCGAAGGCGACGTGCAGACCACCCTGGATGCCGACAGGCTGGCCCGTTTCCACATCCCGTTGGTGCAGGTGAATACCGACCCGGGTTTCGGTGGCGAGTGCCATCTGGACGCCAACATGGTCCGCTCCGGCCTCGGCGAGCTACCGCTCGACGATATAGATATCCTCATAATCGAGAACGTGGGGAACTTGGTGTGTCCCGCCGAGTTCAGGGTGGGTGAGGATGTCAGGGTCATGGTCTACTCCGTCACGGAGGGGGAGGAGAAGCCGCTAAAATACCCGCTCATGTTCCGCTCGGCCGACCTGGTACTGGTCAACAAAGTGGATCTGCTGGAACATCTGGACTTCGATCTGGAGCGGTTCCTCGGGAACCTCGATGCGGTCAACCCCGGCGTCAGCACGGTCCTCACCAGCGCGCGGACCGGGCAGGGTGTCGATGAGTGGTGCGACTGGCTCGGACAGCGCCTCGAAAATGGCTGAGATGTGTGTCGTATCCATGTTTACAACGGGATGGGGGACTGCTATCCTGCCTCCGCTACCTGGTGGATAATAGGTAGAAGGGGAAAGCGGCGATTCCAGGATTCAGAGAGCGAGCAGCTGTCTGAATAACCGGTCATTCCTCAAGGGGTAAGGAGTGTGCCGCAAGAGATCTCGACAGAAGGGAAGCTCTTCTGCACGGGGCGGCGACAGGAGTGGAGGTCTATTTGTTCGGACTCCCCCGAGAAGCGTTCTTTCTGAAAGTTGCCGGTTGTATGGCGCGAGGGAAAAGGAGGAGTAGCCCGTGACCGAGACCCAGACGACGGCCAGCGGGGTGGAGGAGGTTCACATATTGTGGATCTCAGAGGGTTTGAGTTGTGACGGCGACTCTGTCTCCATCACGGCAGCGACGCTGCCGAGCATCGAAGACGTGGTGCTTGGGAACATACCGGGGCTGCCGAAGGTGCATCTGCACAACAAGGTCCTCGCCTACGAGAACGGGGACGAGTACATGAAGGCCTTCTATCAGGCCAAGAACGACGAGCTCGACGCCCCGTTCGTGCTGGTGATCGAGGGCTCCATCCCCAACGAGAACATCAGCGGAGACGGGTACTGGACTTCGCTCGGGTTCGACCACTCTACCGGGCAACCGATTACGCTGAACCAGTGGATCGACTGGCTGGCTCCGAAGGCCTGGGCCGTGGTCGCCGCAGGGACTTGCGCGACCTACGGCGGAATCCACGCGATGGCCGGCAACCCGACCGGGGCTATGGGCCTCGCGGACTACCTCGGGTGGGACTTCAGGGCGCAGTCGGGAGCCCCGATAGTGAACGTGCCGGGTTGCCCGGTTCAGCCGGACAACTTCATGGAGACCGTCACGTGGCTGCTCTACCAGGCGGCGGGGCTCTCACCCATGATCCCGCTCGACGACCAGCTCAGGCCGACGTGGCTGTTCGGGAAGACGGTGCATGAGGGGTGCGACAGGGCCGGCTACTACGAGCAGGGCGACTTCGCGCTGGACTACAACTCGCCCAAGTGCATCGTAAAGCTCGGCTGCTGGGGCCCTGTGGTCAACTGCAACGTGACCAAGCGGGGCTGGATGGACGGGATCGGGGGTTGCCCGAACGTGGGCGGCATCTGCATCGGCTGCACCATGCCAGGCTTCCCTGACAAGTTTATGCCGTTCATGGACGAGCCGCCGGGCGGCAAGGTCTCCTCGGCCATGACCAAGCCCTACGCGACCGTGATCCGCAAGCTGCGCGCCATGACCAACGATACGATCAACAAGGAACCCAAGTGGCGCCACAACCGCGAGGAGCTCACCACCGGCTACGACCCGCGCTGGCGCGCGTAGAGGAGGGATAAGCAGTGGCTATCCGAGAGGAAGTTACGCCAGAAGCCAGAAACCTGGTGGACATGGCTTGGGACCCCATCACGCGCATCGTCGGCAACCTCGGGATCTACACGAAGATAGACTTCGACAACCGAGAAGTGGCGGAGTGCAAGAGCACCTCCTCGCTGTTCAGGGGCTACAGCGTGTTCATGAAGGGCAAGGACCCGCGCGACGCTCACTTCATCACAAGCCGCATCTGCGGCATCTGCGGCGACAACCACGCGGTCTGCTCGGTCTACGCCCAGAACATGGCCTACGGGGTGAAGACGCCGCACTTGGGTGAGTGGATCATGAACCTGGGTGAGGCCGCCGAGTTTATGTTCGACCATACCATCTACCAGGATAACCTCCTGTTCGTGGACTACTGCGAGCAGATGGTCCGGGAGACGAACCCGAGCTGGCTGGAGCGGGCGGAGACGACCGATGCTCCCAACGCCAACATCCACGGCTTCCACACCATCGCTGACCTCATGCGCTCCCTCAACCCGTTCACCGGGCAGACCTACGTGGAAGCGTTGCAGATGAGCCGGATCACCCGCGAGATGTTCTGCCTGATGGAGGGACGTCACGTCCATCCCTCCACGATCTACCCCGGCGGCGTGGGGACCGTGCCCACACCGCAGCTGTTCACGGACTATCTGGTCCGCCTCATGCGGTGCATGGACTGGGTGAAGAAGATCGTCCCGATAAGCGACGACCTCTTCGACTTCTTCTACGACATCACCGACGGCGAGTACGGGAAGGTCGGCCACCGGCGAACCCTGCTCGGCTGCTGGGGCGCCTTCCAGAACCCGGACGTCGTGAACTACACCTACGAGGGCATGAACGACGCGGGCAACGGCTCGTTCGTGACGCCAGGGATCGTGGTCGACGGCGAACTGGTCACGACGAACCTGGTGGACATAAACCTGGGTCTTCGCATCCTGCTCGGCCACTCCTTCTACGACGACTGGGACCAGGAGGAGCCCTTCGTCTACCCGCGACCCTTTGGGCAACCCGGTGGATCAGCGGCACCCGTGGAACCAGACCACCCTGCCCAAGCCGCAGAAGCGAGACTTCGACAACAACTACTAGCTGGGTGATGAGCCCACGCTGGCTGGACGAGCGCACCGGGGACCACCTCGCGTTGGATACCGGCGGCGGGCCGCTGGCCAGGCTGTGGGCCACGGCCCTGGCCGGGCTCGTGGACACCGGCTACGTCAAGGCCACGGGCAGCAGCGTCGAGATCAACCTGCCAGGGACCTCCACCATGCCCGAGACGAGCTTCGAGTGGAAGATACCGGAGCAGGGGTCCAACACCCTCGAGCGGGGCCGGGCGCGGGCCTACTTCATAGCCTACTCCGCGGCCCAGGCCGTCTACTTCGTGGAGAAGGCCCTCGAGCTGGTGCGCGCAGGGAGATACCAAGGTCTTCCAGGAGTTCGAGGTCCCGGACGAGGCCATCGGCTGCGGCTTCCACGAGGCGGTACGGGGGGTGCTCTCGCACCACATGGTGATCCGGGACGGCAAGATCGCCAACTATCATCCCTACCCGCCTACGCCGTGGAACGGGTCTCCCACCGACTCATACGGCACTGCCCGGTCCCTACGAGGACGCGGTACAGAATACCCCGATCTTCGAGGAGAACGGCCCCGACAACTTCAAGGGCATAGACATCATGCGCTCGGTGCGTAGCTTCGACCCGTGCCTGCCCTGCGGCGTGCATATGTACCTCGGCAAGGGCAAGACGCTCCAGAAGCTGCACTCCCCGACGATGGGCTTCGAGCCGGCGGGTAGGGTCGCTTCGCACGCAGGGAGTAGGGAAGAGAGTAAACCCCAGTCGAAAGCGAGACGCCTCCCTACTCTCCGTACTAAGGGAAGGGAATAGATGCTTCTAGACGACCAGGAATTAGCGAGAGCGAGTCGGCAGGATAGAGACGCTGCTGGAAGAGATCGAATCCTTCGAAGACCCCGAAGCCCGGGCCAAGACCGCGGAGATGGTGCAGACCCTCCTGGAGCTCTACGGCGAGGGTCTGGGGCGCATCGTGGAGAGCGTCGGCCGCCTGGGCAGCGAGGATCTGAAGAATGAGCTCCTCGGCGACGAGCTGATCACCCACCTCCTGCTCCTTCACGGCCTGCACCCGGTGGACGTGGAGACGCGGGTGCTCGGGGCCCTGGATGAGGTGCGCCCGTACCTCGAATCCCACGGCGGGAACGTACAGTTTTTGGGTATAGGGGACGGTGTGGCCCGGGTGCGGCTGGAAGGAAGCTGCGACGGATGTCCATCCTCCACTATGACGCTCAAGCTCGCGATAGAGGAAGCCGTCCAGAAAGCGGCGCCGGAGCTGGAAGGCGTGGAGGCCGAAGGCGTCGCCGAGCCGCCGCCCAAGCCGACGATGGCGTTCGTGGCCGCCCCGACGATGCGCAAAAAGAAAGTGAAGCCGCAGGAGCAGAACGGAGCCTCCTCCTGGACAACGGTCGGTGGGTTGGACCTCCCTGGCGGGGGGATGCTGGCCAAGGAGGTCTCCGGCGAGCCGGTGCTATTTTTGAAGCTGGCGGGCAACCTCTATGCCTACCGAGATGTGTGTCCTGGCTGTGGCACTTCGCTGGAGCAGGGTGAGTTGAGGGTGGCGGATCTCACGTGCTCGGGTTGCGGGCGGCGCTACGACGCGCGTCGGGCCGGGAGATCGCTGGACGACACCCCGCAGTCGCACCTGGAGCCCGTCCCGTTACTCGTGGGCGAAGACGGCACGGTAAAGGTCGCTCCGCCGAGCGCGGTGGGCTGAAGGTAGTATGGCTTCCGACAACGATTTTTCCGCTCTCTCCGCGCTGCGCCGGTTCGCCAGGGAGGAGTCCGAGAAAAAGGAGGCAACCGAGGCCGCCGCCCGGGAAGAGTACTGCGACCTGTGCGGCCACACCATACCGCCCGACCCCGAGCACCGGCACCTGTTGGAGGTCTCGACGCGGGACATCATGTGCGTCTGCCGGCCGTGCTCCATCCTTTTCGACAGCGAGGCGGCGAGCCAGGGACGGTACCGGATCGTCCCTGATCGCCTCCTGAACCTCGAGGATTTCGAGATGTCCGACGCGCAGTGGGAGAACCTGCGTGTCCCGGTGGATATGGCGTTCTTCTTCTACAACACCCCCGCCGAAAAGGTCGTGGCCTACTATCCGAGCCCCATGGGCCCGACCGAGTCGCTACTGGAACTCCAGACCTGGGAGGATCTGGAGACCGATAACCCGGTGTTGAAAGACATGGAGCGAGACGTGGAGGCGCTCCTGGTCAATCGGGCTAGGGGAGCCAGCGACCACTTCCTGGTACCCATGGACGAGTGCTACAAGCTGGTAGGTTTGATCCGGACCCGTTGGAGGGGCTTCAGCGGCGGACGCGAGGTCTGGGACGACATTTCCCGGTTCTTCGAAGAGTTGGGCAGGCGGGCCAAATCAGTGAGTGCAGGCTAAACCCACGACGAGAGGAGGAGACTGATGGCGGACATAAAGGTAGGGAAACCGGACACGACGCAGACCTCTCCGGCGCACATACGGGGGGTCAAGGGCGGCAACGACCCCGGCGGCTACGATGCCATGCCGGGCCACCTTCCCGACGGCAAGGCAACGGCCGAGCGTTCCACGGGCATCAACGCCGACAAAAGGAACCCCATAGATCCGAACAGCCCGAACCTGTCGCCGGCCTGAAGAATTTCGAATGAGGACTTGAGAAAGGTATAGATGGGGACGTTTTTCACCATTCGCAGTTCACCATTCACAATTCAACATGCCTGAACTGGATTTCGAGGTGGAGAGCGCCGACGTTTTGCCCTACGCCGCCGTCCCGACGATCCTGTTCAGGTTGGGCGTCCAGAACGCGGTGGAGGGAGAAGTGATCGACTCCATCTCATTGCGGACCCAGATCCGGATAGCGGCGACACAGCGACGCTACGACCAGACAGAGCAGGAGAAGCTACGGGAGCTCTTCGGCGAGCCCCGCCAGTGGAAAGACACGTTGCGCAGCCTCCTCTGGACCAACACCAACACCATTGTGACCCGTTTCTCCGGCGGCCGCGTCTTCGAGATGCCCGTTGCGTGTACCTACGACTTCGACGTGGTGGGGACCAAGTACTTCGCCGCCCTGGGAGACGGGGAGATACCGCTGGAGTTCCTGTTCAGCGGCACTGTATTCTACCGGAAGGGCGGAGGGGCCTTGCAGGTCGCCCAGATCTCTTGGGAGAAGGAGGCGAATTTCCGGTTGCCGGTCCGGCTGTGGAGGGAGATGATGGATCACTACTTCCCGAACAGCGCCTGGCTCCGGCTCCACAAAAACACCTTCGATCGGCTCTACGACTACAGGTCACGCCACGCGCTGTTGACCTGGGATAGAACGTTAGAGAGCTTGCTGGACACGGCCGACAAAGAGGTCGAGCGTTGAGGGACCCGGTAGAGAAGATCGCCGCCGCCGTCCTCTACGAGGGCTACGTACTCTGGCCCTACCGCCGCTCGGCCCAGAAGAACCAGAGACGCTGGACCTTCGGCGGCGTCTACCCGCGCGCCTACAGCGAGGCCGAGGGCGGAAACGACCCCTGGCTGATGCAGACCCAGTGTCTGGTGGTCGGAGAAAGACCCACCGTCGAAGTAAAGGTGCGGTTCCTGCACGTCGTGGAGCGCAAGGTCGCTGCGCTCCGGGGAGTAGGGACCGTAGGGGGCGGGTTTGAAACCCGCCAGTACCAGGGAGTCGGGGAAGGGCTGGAAGAACGCCTGGAGTTCGTGGATGAGTTGCGGGTCGGTGAGGAACGATATCTCGCGTGGGAAGAGGCAGTCGAGCGGGAGGTTATCGCTTCGGGTCTCGGGCTTGCCACTCTGGAGACGCCGATGTGCACGGCGATCTCGGTTCCCGCCGGGATCGAGGAGGAGCCACTGGCAGACGACGGCGGAGAAGTAGTCGGGGCACTGGTGCGAACCTGGCGCTCTTTGGAAGGGACTTTGGAGGTAGAAGCCGAACCCGTGCGCAAAGGTCTGTTCGAACTCACGGTGAGGGTTATGAACACCGCGCCTTGGAGCGGCCAGGACCGGGAGGAGACGCTCGGGCAAACGCTCGTCTCGACGCATACCATCTTGAAGGTGGAGGGCGGGGAGTTCGTCTCGCTCTTGGACCCGCCGGAGGAACTGAAGCGCCTCGCGGAAGAGTGCGAGAACGTGAAGACGTGGCCTGTGCTGGCGGGGGAAGAGGGAGACAAGCATACCATTCTCTCGTCCCCGATCATACTGTACGACTATCCCCGGATAGCGCCGGAGAGCCCCGGCGATCTCTTCGATGGGGGGGAGATAGACCAGCTCCTCACCCTGAGCATCCTGAGCCTTACGGACGAGGAGAAGGAGGAGGCGCGCGCCACCGATCCTCGGGTGCGCGAGATCCTGGACCGCAGCGAGTCGCTCACCGAGGAGGACTTGATGGGCCTGCACGGCGCCGTCCGCGGTTTTCAGACGCTGCGGGGAGGCGAGCAGATAGACCCCTTCGAAGTCGAGGGCTTGCAGAGGCCGGCTCCATCGAGCGTGACGGTGGGCGGCGTCGAGGTCAGGACCGGGAGCCGGGTGAGGCTCTGGCCGCAGGCCGGGAGGGACATCTTCGACATCGCGCTCTCGGGGAAGGTGGCGATAGTCGAGAAGATCGAGCAAGACTTCGAGGATCGCATCCTTCTGGCGGTCTCGGTCGAGGACGACCCGGGCAGGGAGATGGTGGATATGCCGGTTCTCGGGCACCGGTTCTTCTTCTCACCCGAAGAGGTCGAGCCGCTTGAGGCGGAGACGTGAGCGGACGCATCCTGGTCGCCGGTATCGGCAACATCTTCCTCGGAGATGACGGCTTCGGATGTGAGGTGGTGCGGCGTTTGGTGAAGCGCGAGCTTCCTGAGAACGTCGAGGTCAGGGATTTCGGGATACGAGGGATGGACCTGGCTTACGCGTTGATGGACCCTTACGAGGCGGTCGTTTTCGTGGACGCCGTCCCACGCGGCGACGAGCCCGGGACCGTTTACCTGATCGAGGCCGAGGTCCCCGAGGAGGGGGAGGTAGCCCTCGACACCCACGGGATGGACCCGGTGAACGTGATCCGCCTGGCCCGCGTTCTCGGCGCCGAGATCCCCCGCACCCTCGTGGTCGGCTGCGAACCGCAGAACATCCCAGGCCGTAGGGGTGGGTCTGAGACCCACCCTCCTCAGACCGACCCCTACGACGCCATGCTAATGGAGTTAAGCAAACCGGTACAAAGGGCTGTCGACGAAGCCGTGAAGCTGGTAGTGTCGGTCGTGGAGGAGGACAACGCCCCATCGCCCAACAGCTACCTGAGACCTGAAACCTACTCTTAAAGGAGGTGAGACCGTGAAGAAGTTGCTGTTTCTGGGCCTGTTGGCGGGCG
Organism: uncultured Rubrobacteraceae bacterium; assembly: GCA_963811295.1. GTDB lineage: Bacteria > Actinomycetota > Rubrobacteria > Rubrobacterales > Rubrobacteraceae > Rubrobacter_D. Next base: position 17,123 of record CAWEQZ010000016.1, read on the forward strand.
CTGCCGTGGTGTTTATGCGAAACAGGCAGGACCTCACGAGATATCTGAATATAAGGGACATGTAGGAGTCGTGGAGCGCGATCTGACGCCATGAGGGCGCCGATACAGGAACGGCGGGAGGTCTCGGTCCGGGGCATCGTGCAGGGCGTGGGCTTCCGGCCCTTCGTCTACGCCCTGGCGCGGCGGCACGGGCTCGCCGGGCTGGTCCGCAACGATGCCGAGGGAGTCCACGTCGAGGTGGAGGGAGACACCGAAAGGCTGGACCTCTTCCTGCGCAGGATAGAGGAAGAAGCCCCGCCGCTCGCCATCGTGGAGGCAGTTTCCTGGCGTCCGCTCGCGGCGCTAGGCGAGCAGGGTTTCCGGATCGAGGAGAGCCGGGAGGGCTTCCGGCGGCGGGCGCTCATATCGCCGGACGTCGCCACCTGCGAAGAGTGCCTGCGGGAGGTCTTCGATCCCGGGGACCGCCGCTACCGCTACCCGTTCACCAACTGCACCAACTGTGGTCCCCGCTTCACCATAACCCGCGCGGTTCCTTACGACCGGGCCACGACCACGATGTCTCGCTTCGAGATGTGCCCCGAATGCCAAAGCGAGTACGAAGATCCCACCGACCGCCGCTTCCACGCCCAGCCCAACGCCTGCCCTGCCTGTGGACCACGGGTAAGGTTGCTGGATAAGTTCGGCCACCGGCTGCACGCAAAACCGGACGACCCCATCCTGCGCACGGCCAGGATGTTGCGGGGACGGGCCATCGTCGCTGTCAAGGGCCTCGGGGGCTACCACCTCGCCTGCGACCCATTCGACGAGCGGGCGGTGAGGACTCTCCGGGGCCGCAAGGTGCGCCAGGATAAACCTTTTGCGCTCATGGCCAGGGATCTCGCCCAGGTACGAGACCTTTGTCGGGTGGGATCAGAGGAGGAGGCGCTCCTCACCTCTCCGGCGCGGCCCATAGTGCTCCTCGAGCGCCGGGATGATAGTGGGATCGCCGAGGCGGTGGCCCCGCGCCAGAGCACCCTGGGCGTCATGCTCGCCTACACCCCGCTGCACCACCTGCTGATGGCCGACGCAGGCATCCCTCTCGTCATGACCAGCGGCAACAACTCCGACGAGCCCATCGCTTACCGGGATGAGGAGGCCTTCGAGCAGATCAGGGAGATCGCCGACTTCTTCCTGGTCCACGACAGGCCCATCCACATGCGCACCGACGACAGCGTGCTACGGGTCGCCGGGAGAGAGACGTACCCCATCCGGCGCTCCCGCGGCTACGCGCCTGCGCCGCTGGCCGTGGCGGAGGATTTTGGGCGGCACGTCCTGGCCTGCGGCGGTGAGCTCAAGAACACCTTCTGCGTGGCGAAGGAACGCTACGTCTTCCCCAGCCACCACATCGGGGATTTGGAGAACTATGAAACCCTGCATTCCTTCCGGGAAGGAGTCGAGCATTTCTGCCGACTCTTCGACGTACGGCCGGAGCTAGTTGCCTTCGACCTCCATCCCGAATACCTCTCGACCAAGTACGCCCGTGGGCTGGAGGAGGCGGGATTACCGGCCGCGGGCGTACAGCACCATCACGCGCACGTCGCGAGTTGTCTGGCCGACAACGGGCGGCCGGGGGGGGAGCGCGTCATCGGGGTAGCCCTGGACGGGACCGGCTACGGGACAGATGGGACTATCTGGGGAGGGGAGTTCTTCGAGGGGAGCATAGAGGAGGGGTTCGTGCGGCAAGGGCACCTGGAGTACGCTCCTATGCCAGGTGGATCGGCGGCCATCCGGCAACCGTGGCGGATGGCGCTCGCGCAACTCGTCGCGCTCTACGGGGAGGAAGAGGCCGTGAAGCTCCCGCTCGCAACCGTTCACCGGGCTGGCGAGCGGAACACGCGGCTCGTCGCCCGGCTCGTGGAGCACGGTCTCAACACCCCGCTGACCTCCAGCGCGGGCCGGCTCTTCGACGCCGTCGCGGCGATGGTCGGGATGCCCGGCACCCAACGGACTACCTACGAGGGACAGGCCGCGGTGGAACTGGAACTGGCCGCGGACGGCCCGGCAAGCCGAGCCTACCCTTTCCGGCTGCGGCTCGAGGACGAAGTATGGATCGTGGAGACCCGGGAGATCATACGCGGGGTCGTGGAGGACCTCCTGGCGGGAAGAGCGACGGGAGAGATATCTTCCAAGTTCCACCGCACGATGGCCGAGGTCGTCGTCGCCGGCTGCGAGCGCATCCGGGAAGCCGGGGGAACAACTGCTGTTGCGCTCTCCGGGGGCACCTTTCAGAACATGCTCCTTCTGAATCAGGTGGTACGATTGCTAGAGGAGAAAGGGTTCGAAATCTACCGGCACCACCGCGTGCCGACCAACGACGGGGGACTCGCATTGGGACAGGCAATCTTGGCGGACAGGACATTCAAAGAACAATCGTAGGGGCGGGTTTCAAACCCGCCCCACGCTCCGATCAGAGGGAGGCCCAACATGTGTCTGGGGATACCGGGACGGATCGTGGAGATCATAGACGAGGACCTGACGCTCGCCAAAGCGGAGGTTAGCGGCGTCCGCCGCAACATAAACATCGGCCTCGTCCACTACGACGAGGAGCGCGTAGAGATCGGGGACTGGGTCCTGATCCACGTCGGTTTTGCCATGTCCAAAATAGACGAATCCGAAGCGCACGCCACCCTGCGGGCCCTGGAAGACATTGGCGAAGGCTACGAACAAGAGCTGGAGGAGCTCAAAACCTCCCAGATCGAGTGACATGAAATACGACCTCACGCTGCTTGGAAACTGCTCCCTGGACCACGACGGATGCGTCGTCTGCTCCGACGCCGGCATCCCCGTGCGCGTCATCTCCATCGAAGCCGACGATGCCCTCTGCGAAGACGCGGCAGGCAACCAGACGGAGATAGCCATAGAACTCGTTGCCCCGGTGACGGAGGGGGAAGTCCTGCTAACGCACGGAGGCGTCGCCATCGCCAAAGTCCAAAAAGCTGACAAGCTGAAATGCTGAAAGCGCCCGACAGGGCGCGTGCTGAAATGCTGCCTTAACAGGGAGGCCCAGATGAAGTACGTTGATGAGTTTCGGAACGCGGATCTGGCGCGCGCGGTGTCGGCTGAGATCTCCTCGCTCGTTGACCCGAAACGGCACTACAAGATCATGGAGGTCTGCGGCGGCCACACCCACACCATCTACCGCCACGGCATAAAGGACCTGCTACCGGATCAGGTAGAGCTGGTACACGGCCCTGGCTGCCCGGTCTGCGTGCTCCCGATGGGCCGGGTGGACGAGGGCATAGCCATAGCCGAACGTCCCGAGGTCATCTTCACCTGCTTCGGGGACATGATGCGCGTCCCCGGCTCGAAAGGGAACCTGCTCGAGGTTAAAGCCGAGGGCGCCGACATCCGCATGGTGTACTCGCCGCTGGACGCCCTGAGGATCGCGCGCGAGAACCCCGACCGCGAAGTCGTCTTCTACGCCATCGGGTTCGAGACTACGGCCCCTTCCACGGCGCTCACGCTGCAGCGGGCGAAGAAAGAGGGCATCGAGAACTTCACCGTGTTCTGCAACCACGTCACCATCGTGCCGCCGGTGCGCGCACTCCTGGACTCGCCGGATCTGCGCCTCGACGCCTTCATCGGGCCTGGGCACGTCTCGACGGTGATCGGCTGTAGGCCCTACGAGTTCATGCCGGCCGACTACGGCAAGCCGTGCGTGGTGGCGGGTTTCGAGCCGCTGGACCTGATGCAGTCCGTCCTGATGCTCATACGCCAGCTCGACGAGGGCCGCTGCGAGGTCGAGAACCAGTACGGCAGGGCCGTCCTCTGGGAGGGGAACCTCAAAGCCCTCGAAGCCATGGCCGAGGTCTTCGAACTCCGCCCATACTTCGAATGGCGCGGGCTCGGCTTCATCGCCCAGTCCGCCCTGAAGCTCTCCCCTGCCTACGCGGACCTGGACGCGGAGTTGCGCTACTCCACGCCCGGCGTTCGCGTCGCGGACCCGAAAGCCTGCCAGTGCGGCGAGGTCCTCAAGGGCGTGCTAAAGCCGCCGGAGTGCAAGGTCTTCGGCACGGCCTGCACGCCGGAGCGTCCTCTGGGAGCCCTTATGGTCTCCTCCGAGGGGGCGTGTGCCGCCTACTACAACTTCGGGCGCACGTCGTTCGAGAAGGTCGAGATCGGCTTCCGATGAGCGAGGGTAAGGATCAACGCGTCCTCCACGCGCTGGAGCAGAATCGCCGCAGACCGCCGAGGTTCACCGCTCCGCGTATAGACATGAGCCACGGCGCCGGAGGCAAGGCCACTCACAAGCTCATAGAGGGTCTCCTGCTGCCGGCCTTCGACAACCCGGCGCTCGCGCCGCTCGCCGATGCGGCAACGCTTCCATTTGGGGACGCCCGCATAGCCCTGACCACCGACTCCTTCGTCGTGCGCCCGCTGGTCTTCCCCGGCGGATCCATCGGGGAGCTTGCGGTCAACGGGACGGTCAACGACCTCGCTGTCTCCGGCGCCACCCCGCTCGCGATCTCCGTCGCCCTCATCGTCGAGGAGGGGCTGGAAACCGAGGCGCTGACACATGAAATAGGGGCGATGGCCGTCGCCGCCAGGAACGCCGGAGTCTCCATCGCCACAGGAGACACCAAGGTGGTCGAGCGCGGCAAGGCCGACGGCCTCTACATCACCACCACCGGGGTTGGAGTCGCAGACCCGGACTTGAACCTGTCGTCCGCCTCAGTGCGTCCGGGTGACAAGATTCTCTGTTCCGGGACGCTGGGGGATCATGGTGCGGCCATCCTGATCGCACGCGGAGACCTCGAGCTCGAAGCCGAGATCCTCTCCGATACCGGGCCCCTCACACCGCTCGCTGCGGCTCTCAAAGACTCCGCCGGACAGGCCTTGCGCTTCATGCGCGACCCCACGCGCGGTGGTGTTGGCACAGTTCTGAACGAGCTGGCCCGTGACTCCGGCTGCGGTGTCGCGCTCTGGGAGGAGAACCTCCCCATCAGAGACGTCGTGCACGGGGCCTGTGAGATTCTGGGCATAGACCCCCTCTACGTCGCCAACGAAGGCAAGCTCCTCGCCGTAGTGGCTCCAGAACAAGCGGACGCCGCCCTCGGAGCACTGCGTAATACCGATGGCGGGGAAGAAGCGTCTATCATCGGCGAGGTACGCGATGAGCCTGCGCGCATGGTCGTCATGCACACCCAGTTCGGCGGCGCCCGCATGATAGACATGCTCGTCGGCGACCCGCTGCCGAGGATCTGCTAAAGGGATAGTTCATATGCCCGATACAATAGGGAGGGCTTGGTTTGGCGGCTTATGTGCTGGATATACGTTACATTGCGAGCTTGATCGGAGAAAGGGTGAAGCGTAGATGAAACTAGCAAGAACTGGTGGTAAGTAGTCTGAGGGATCGCTTCTGGATGGAGGTGCGGAGTGCCTACCGCGGTGGATTCCCGCCTTCTCGGGAACGACCAGAGAGAAGGCGGGAATGATGGTCATTCTGGGAGCATTGGGGTAAGAGTAGCGCTCGCTTAGGAGGTTGTACACCGTGGGAAAGTGATCATGTGGAGTCCATATGAGTTGATGTCTCGGGCATTGTTGCACATTACCTTCTGAAGAATGTATGAGTGATGATTGGATAAGGCAACAGGAAGTGCTGATCCAGGAGTTCCTTGACGGGTGGTCGTGGGAGCAAGTAGTTTCCAGTTGGTTATCGCGCATCTCTGAATCGCCGGTTAGCCTTGAGCCGCTGTTTACGCGAATAGCGATACATGACCCTGCTGCACCTGTGGGCCGCGATCATGAATTGTCTTGGTGGCCGGCGTCATTAGTGCCGGAGATGTACTTGCGACTTCAAGACCATTTGAATAAGTATCCTGGCACGGTCGGTCCGGTTCACCCAGACTCTTTCCATACTCGAAGGGGGGAACTTGAGACCATCCGCATGCTTTGGGAGGGACGGGGCAATAGCCATGAGGTTTGCGCCATTCTAATCTCCGCATCACTATTCTCGCGGATGCACAGCAGCCGAGGTAACTATCCTAGAGATTGCTGGCCACCCTATACTTGCGTTTCGGCTCTCGACCAATGGGCGAATGACGCCTCTGGGGGCGTAACTGCTTGGCACCATGCATGCACCCAAGTGATCCCAGAACAACTGCCAGACTTTGACTGTAAGATTGAGACTCTTGCTGAGTTGGTCGACTATCTTGCAGAGGAACATGCCGCAATAATCTCTAGATACACTGCCGTGATCGTGGACTTCAAGAGCACTCCAAACCCGTTAGTTTCAAAGACTTTAAGAGACAGAGATGCAGAGCAGTGGCTTCGTCATCGGCAATGGAGGCAAGATTACGAAGCCCGCAAAGCTATTGAGCAGGAAAGTGAGCGCGAACTCAGGAACTTGCATCCACGGATCGACGAGTGGCCGAATGTATCAAGAGAAGAGCTCGAACGCTTGGTCTGGTCCAAACCTACCATACTTGTCGCGGCAGACTTCGGAGTGTCCGACACTGCTATCAGTAAGAAGTGCCGCTTGGAAGGTATTAGGAAACCTCCACGCGGATTCTGGGCAAGAGTTGATTCCGGCAAGCTTCCTCATCCGCAAGGCAAACCGCCGAAGTGACGTCTAAGAGTAGGCTAAACACAACCCATGACCATAGGAGGCTGGTGTGTCAAGAGCCAAACAGTTGACAATGGGAGCAGACTCTTCGTCTCCGACACCGGATGAAGAGAAGGAGCGCATCGCAGTGCTGCGTGCAACCGTCGAAACCTATCTGCCGGACTTTGCCAGAGGAGTCGAAGCCTCTCACGCGATGGATGCGAAAGAGAGCGTGATGGTGCTTCACCAAGACTCCTTCGCTGCCGGATATCATGACGATGAGTACACTCTGCTTGGCATGGCCGTGAAGTACGCAGGACTGAACGGAGTCGAGGTCAAGGTGATCGGCACGAATCACGAGACCTTTTGAGTACGTCCACTTGGCTTTTCGCAAGTCGTCAGGTGTTGGCTCTTGGTATGTGCCCTAGAGGGTTCTCATGGCAGTGAGGTATTCTACAGTTCCTAAGAAAACTCGCTACGAACATGTTGTACTAAATGAGGTTCGCGTCCCGGAGATTGCCGGCACGAGGTTGAAGGTCGCAGAGCTATTTATCGAGCAGCAAGCGTATGGGTGGAGTCCGGAGGAGCTTCACTTCCAGCATCCTTACCTGACACTTGGACAGATCCACTCGGCGCTCGCATACTACTGGGACCACCACGCGGAACGGGACCGCGACGTCCGGCGCCGTCTCGAACGGGTTGACGGGTTGCGTCGCACACTTTCGATGAGCAAAGACCAGAGGAGGTTCCCGTCGTGATCGGTCCTCGCTATGCGCGCCGTTTCGGTCAGCGTCACAGGGCGGAAACGGCATAATAACCGGGACCGTCAATGCCTACCGCGAAGCCATCATTCGCGTGGTGGTAGACGGTCCAGGAGGTCGAGAGCAAGAGATCGAGTGTATAGTCGACACCGGCTTCAGCGGATCATTGAGCTTGCCAACTACCTTAGTTGCGGAACTCGGGCTTCCGTTTCGTAGGCGCGGCCGTGCTTTGCTTGCCGACGGCAGCGAAACCTTTTTCGATATCCACGAGGCACGCGTGATCTGGGATGGCAGGCTGGGCCTCGTGCCCACGGACGCTGCCGATTCGGATCCTCTGATCGGAATGACCTTGCTGGAAGAAGTGCTGCGGCACTGGATGAAGAGCGAAGACAGCCTCTCACTATGAGAGGAGCAAAACATGAACAGTGCTGATCTGAATTTCGAGGTAGGCGATGGCGTAAAGGTGAGAGAGGGGGTGGGTGATCCGGACTCGGACGTGGATATTAGCGGATGGCAGGGCAGAGTCCTGGAAATCGCTGAAGACGAGAGCGGCCGGCCGTTGATACTCGTCGCCTGGGATAGCTACACTCTCAAAGAGATGCCCCGATCATACCTGGAACAAAGCGAGATAGAAGGGATGGATTGGCAACGATTTCTTTTGCTGACCGAGGATATAGAACATGCCCAGAGCAGGGATACCCAAAGGGATGTCGATGAGGTTACAGATGAGATCTATTCCCGTATCGGTTGGTATTCTGTCGGGGAAGTGGGGAAGCGTATTCAAGGAGTCCTCTCTGGCGTGGAAGATGAGTGGGATGCATTCAAAGCGTGGGAAAGATACCTCGCGGAGAACTTGAGGTTTCCATTCGAGGCTGTGGTTAGTGAATATCAAGACGAGGGGGTCCTGCAGCGAGGTGACAGGATCCGGGTCCAGGAAATTTCGCTTCTGGATGATCTCTATGGGGTGATTGTTTCGGGTAAGTGGGACCGTAGTAGTATAGCCTTTCCCCTGTGTGACTTGAATGTAGTCAGTGGGGGTGTAAACGAGCAGATCGTTTCAGACTATGCACTCTGGTTCGCGAATCGCTAAACGGAAAGTCGAATAAGACAAATGCCTCCAAAGCCCGTACTGACCAGGGTCCGCAAGCTCGCGCAGATCGCCAGAGATCTGTCCGAAGGCGCGAACTTCTCTATCACGCGGCTGACCACCCTCAAGTACTTGTGTGAAGATCCCGAGGTTGCAGCACATTTAGCCGTGTGTCTGGCGAACCATACCAGCCGGAGGATCAGTGAGATGTCCTCTCCACTGCATTTGAGCAACAGTGAATGGACGATGCACAACGAGCTTCTAGAAAGGGCAGTCGAACGGCTCGGGAGCTATGTTGAGGGACCCACCGACCCGAAACGCGAAGAACTTCGGGAATTGCTGCGTGAGCTCGAGAGTGTGAACAGCGAGTACAAATCCGCCCCGTTCGGAATGGTAAGGATTATCCGGGACAAGAACGTGTTGATCGTGGAGGATGCAGTGCAATGCGTCTTATCATCACACTCTGCCCCGAGCTGGGCCTACCACTTGGCACGGGATTATGCTGAGCGATACGATCCGCGGTATGGGACTGGTCTCATTCCGGAATCGGCGCCACTGGTCATAGACATCGTAGATTTCTGGTGCGACTACTATTCCATAGACCAGGATGAACTCTAGTGCGAGACTCGAAGCCATGAGCAAGACGCTGGAACAACTCGAAGCTGAGGCGTTGGAACTACCGATGCGGGAGCGTGTCGCTCTGGCGCACCGGCTCCTGGAAGGTCTCGCGGAAACCGAACATACCAAGGCGCGGTACACGCCGAAGCAAGGCCAATACCTCTCCTTCATCCACTTCTACACGAAGATCCACGGCCTCCCTCCGTCGGAAGCTGACATGCAGCGCTATTTGCAGGGTGTCGCCGCCAGCGGTGCATCAGATGATCCTCACTCTGGAGGAAAGGGGGTTGATCGAGCGGGTCCCCAGGACGCCCCGATCCGTGCGGCTGACGGTGCCCCGCTCTTTCCTACCCGACCTGGAGTGAGGGTAAGATCTCGAGTGCGCGCGTTGTCGCCTGGATCGGAGAGATAGGCTGAAGTCCTACTACCCTCAAGAAAGGAAACCTGTGGCCGAACGTATCGAGAAGAAGGAGTTTGTCCGTCGCCTCGCCGACCGGATGCAGACCGACGAAGAGATGGCTGCGCAGTGGTTGGATGGCGTGCTGGAGGAGATGTACCAGACCTTCCGCTCCGGCTATGGGCTCACGCTGCCCGGCTTTGGAGGCTTCTACCTGGATCGAAGACGAGAGAGCTGGGCCTTCAAGTTCAATCCCGGTCAGAAGCTGCGTGCCCTCTTCGGCTGGTCCTCCAGTTATCGCGGCCCACTGTAGTACGGACTCGCGCCTGATGGGTACACTCATGTCGGCGAGGACGCGCAGATTTTTCGAGGTTTAGAGATGACCAAGATAAGTGCAGAAGAACCTAACATTCCTCGAAAGATGAGGGAGAGATACGAGGCAATCGTCGGGATCACAGACGAGTTCTGCCACGAACACCTAAACGCGGAGTATGCTGAGCTGTCTCGGAAGATGGCCGCTACCCTGAGCAGAAAGAGACCGTCGCCGCTGGAAAGCGGGCGTGTGAGATCGTGGGCCGCCGGTATCATCTACGCCCTCGGTCGGGTGAACTTCCTCTCCGACGATAGCCGGGAGCCGCACATGACCATGAGCGAGCTCTGCGAGAAGATCGGCGTGAGCCAGGGCAACGCTTCGAGCAAGTCCAGAGAGATATGGAGCCGACTGGGCCTCATACAGATGGACCCGGATTGGTGTCTGCCGAGCATGCTGGAGGAGAACCCGCTGGTGTGGATCATCGAGGTAGATGGTCTGCCCGTAGATGTGCGCATGTTGCCCAGGGAAGTACAGGAGGAAGCGTATCGGCTGGGCCTGATCCCTTATATGCCTTAGAACGCTCTGGTGCCAGTGAGACGGTACTATCGTCCGTTTTGCGCCCTCGCCCCTTGGTATAACTCGAGTTATACTCCGGGCATGAAGACGGCGATCTCTATTCCCGAGGAGCTATTCGAGTCAGCCGAGGAGTTCGCGCGGTGGCGGGGTATGTCGCGCAGTGAACTCTACACGACGGCGCTGCGTCGTTATCTGGGGGAGCAGCGGGCTGAGATGATTACCAGGCGGCTCGATGAGATCTATGGTCAGGAGCCCGATGGCCTGGACCGAGATATCGCTCGCCTGCAGGCCAGGTCGTTGCCGGAAGATGGCTGGTAGTGCGGCGCGGAGAAGTCTGGTGGGCGGAACTGCCCGAGCCCGTCGCCTCGGAACCCGGATACCGGCGACCTGTGCTCATCGTCCAGTCGGACGACTTCAACCGCAGCCGTATCCGGACTGTGATCGCGGTGGTGTTGACCACGAAACTGCGGCTGGCGGGGGCTCCTGGTAATGTTCCGGTTTCGAAGGAGGATACGGCGTTGTCCAGAGACTCCGTGGCAAACGTGTCGCAGATTATCACGCTCGACAAGGCGTTTCTTGCGGAGCGGGTCAGCCGGGTTAGCGACCGTATAATGATGTCCGTAGAAGAAGGCCTGCGGACGGTGCTCGCCCTGTAGATCTCGGCGCGCTTTCCGTGCAGGGAATCATTTACCGGAGGCCGGCTTGACGGGCTGGAGGTACAGGCGATGAGCCAGGTAGATACGGACGCCCTCACTGTTCAGAGCCGTGCGGAACTCCTCAGGCGCAATGATATCTTCGAAGGATTCTTCGAAGTGGAGGCGCCGAGGCTGGCACGGGCCTGCCACGAGATGTCCCGGCGCTTTCTCGCCGGTGGCCGGCTCCTGGCTTTCGGGAACGGCTCTGCGGCTACCGATGCGCAGCACGTCTCGGTGGAGTTCGTTCACCCGGTGATCGTCGGCAAGCGGGCCTTGCCTGCTCTCGACCTCGGCCTTGACTTCGAGCGTCGCCTGCCCGTCCTGCTACGGTCGGAGGACATGGTGATGGGCTTCGCGTTCCCCGGCGCCGACGAGTCGGTCGAGCGTACGGTCCGGTCAGCGCGAGAGCGGGGGGCCCTGACATTCAGCCTTACGGGGGAGGTGGGGGAGTTTTCCTTCGCCCCGCCGGATGCAGACCCGTTTGTCGTTCAGGAGGTCTTCGAGGTCCTCTACCACCTGCTCTGGGAGACGGTCCACGTCTACTTCGAGCACCGCGAACAGGGCCACGACGTGGGAAGTTCTTCCTTCCTTTACCCCTTCCTCGGCAAAGGACAGCAGCCGCTCGAAGAGGTTGTTGGCGAGGTGCAGGGCTCGATGCTCCAGAAGATGCAGGAAGTGAACAGCCTGCGATCCGCGGCGGCCGAATCGGAGGCCAACGCCATCTCCCAGATAGCCGTGGCCGTCGCCGAACGACTAGACCGTGGAGGCAAGCTCATCACCTTCGGTAACGGCGGCTCGGCCACGGACGCGAACGACCTCGTCTCAGACTGCGTAGACCCGCCGCCCGGCTGGGGTACGATTCCGGCGGTCTCCCTGTCCGCTGAGCCGGCCAACGTAACGGCCATAGCCAACGACATAGGCACAGAGGCGATCTTCGCCCGCCAGCTCATCGCCCACGCGAGAGCAGAGGATGTTGCTGTAGGTATCTCCACAAGCGGCGGCTCCGCCAATATACTCGCCGCGCTCGCCGAAGCCCGAAGACGAGGACTGCTCACCGTCGGCATCGTGGGCTACGATGGAGGCAGGATCGTCGCTGAGCGGCTGGCGGATCACGTGGTCGTCGTCCGCTCGGACTACATCCCGCGTATCCAGGAGGTCCAGGCCTCCATCTACCATGTACTTCGCGGGGTCCTCGGACGGCGCATGGCCTGAGCCCCGGACCTGGAATTGGAGGTGTCGTATGCGCTACGTGCTGCTGATCCTGGGAGGGTTGATGATCCTCGTGGGCGGCGTCTGGCTGTTGCAGGGCATCGGCGTACTGCCCGGTAGCTTCATGACCGGACAGGTGTTCTGGGCCACAATGGGCGCAGTACTGTTGGCCGTTGGAGGATTGGTAGTCCTCGCCGGGTTTCGCCAGAACAGGCGCCGCTGAGAACAGGTGAGGACAGCCCGCCGATTCTCCAATTGGGGTAAGCTCTGTTATTGCCGGTGCCTTACCAGGGTAATAGACTTCGAACAGACCTAGCGAAGGGAGCTGGCGCGTTTGCAAGGTAGCGGAGAGAGCGTAGACGCGAGGACAATGCTCGCCTTGGACCGTTCGGCGAGGCTGATGGAGCGTTCTATCGGATTGATGCCAGGTGGCGTGAACAGCCCCGTGCGGGCGTTTCGCCCGGTCGGTGGAGACCCGCTGTTCATGGAGCGCGGCGAGGGATCCCGCATCTTCGACGTGGACGGCAACCCCTACGTTGACTACGTGATGAGCTACGGTCCCCTCGTCCTCGGCCATTCATATCCCGAGGTCATCGAGGCTATAGAGACCGCGGCGAGGAAAGGTACGACCTTCGGCGCTCCCACGGAGCTCGAAGTCGAGCTCGCGGACCTCGTGTGCGGGGCCGTTCCTTCCGTGGAGATGGTCAGGATGACCAACTCAGGAACGGAGGCGACGATGAGCGCCATCCGGCTCGCCCGCGGATACAAGGGAAGAGAGAGGATTCTCAAGTTCGACGGAAACTACCACGGCCACGGCGACGCCCTCCTCGTCTCGGCCGGCTCCGGTGTTGCAACCCTCGGCCTCCCTGACAGTCCCGGTGTCACGAAAGGAGCCGCAAAGGATACCGCCGTCCTGCCTTACAACGACCTCGAGGCGGTGCGTGATCTCTTCGCGCGCGAGGGAGAAGAGTTCGCCGCCATCATCCTGGAGCCCGTCGCAGGGAATATGGGATGTGTCCCGCCCAAGGAGGGCTATCTCGAAGGCCTACGCAAGATCACAAACGACTACGGGACGCTCCTTATCTTCGATGAGGTGATGACCGGTTTCCGGCTCGCCCGTGGTGGGGCCCAGGAACGTTTCGGCGTCACGCCCGACCTGACGTGCCTCGGTAAGATAATCGGCGGTGGACTCCCGGTCGGTGCATACGGGGGGAGTAGGGAGATCATGGAGCAGATCGCACCCTCGGGCCCCATCTACCAGGCTGGCACGCTGTCGGGCAATCCGCTGGCGATGGCCGCAGGAGTCGCTACCCTGCGCGCCGCAGGGCGACCGGGCTTCTACGACCGGTTGGAAGAACTCGGGTCGCGCTGGCGGGAAGGCATGGGCGAAGCCGCCTCGGCAGGGAACACACCCTTCTCCATAAATCAGGTCGGCTCGATGGTGAGCATCTTCTTCACCGGCGGTCCCGTTGCGGACTTCGGCTCAGCAGCTGCTTCCGACACCGGGGCGTTCAAAGCGTTCTTCTGGCACATGCTCTCCCGCGGGGTCTATCTGGCCCCGAGCCAGTATGAGGCCGGCTTTATCTCCACGGCCCACTCTGAGGCGGATCTTCAGAGGACCTTCGAGGCAGCACACGAATGGTTCGACGGGCGGAAATAGGTGCAGGATTCGGCCGGCCGCACGCCTGATCTCTCGCTCGAGGATACGTTTCTCAGGGCCGTCGAGGGCCTTCCCGAAGAGGACCTGCGCGCCGGGGTCGTGGCCGAGGCGCTCGGGTACCTGCAGCAAGGCTTCGACGCCCACTACGCGGGGAACGGGGCGACCGACGATGATGTCCTCGTCGGGGACAACGCGTACGCGCTTGCCGTCGAGACTATAGCCCGTCTGGACGAGCCACGGTTCGTCGCCGTGGCGAGCCGTATGATCCGCGACGGCGCAGGACGTATCGCCGCCGGAGGAGCGGTCTCCCTACAGACGTGGACTCCCCACCTCGCAGGCCTCCTCGACATCATCTCCGAGGAGGGAGAAGAGAGATCGGAGGCGAGGATTAGGGAGGCCGCCAAGGAGCTGCGTGGGTAAGAGAACCCGAAACAATCTGCCCTCGGGTGAACAGCGGGCGTTGCTGGTGCGCGAGATGTTCGACCGGATCGCAAGCCGCTACGACCTCATGAACACCCTGATGACCGCGGGCCTCAACCGCCTTTGGAACAGGAAGGTGGTCAGGGCAACGGGGCTGAAGACCGGTGACAGGGCGCTCGACCTCGCGTGCGGCACAGGAACCCTCACCCGTGACCTCGCAGAGAAGGTCGGGCCCGATGGCTACGTTTTGGGTGTCGACTTCTCCAGGGAGATGCTGGGCGCGGCACGCCCGGCGCCCAACGTCGAGTACCGGTTCGGGGATGCGACCGACCTCCAGGGTGTGCCTTCCGGTGCCTTCGACGCGGCCACCATAGCTTACGGGGCGAGGAACATTCCCGACCTGGACGCACTGTTCTCCGAGATGGCGCGTACGCTCAGGCCCTGCGGCGTCGCGGTGTGCCTGGAGATAGCGCGGCCGACCGGCAGGGTACCCTCCGCGTTCTACGGAGTGTGGTTCGATAAGATCGTTCCGAGACTCGGAGGGTGGATCTCCGGTGACCCATCAGCTTACTCCTATCTTCCCCAATCCGTGAAAGAGTTCGTGGCGCCCGGCGAATTAAGTGACATAATAGGGCGTAATGGATTACAAAACGTTACATGGGAGCGCGTCGCAGGCGGCATCATCACGCTCCATCGTGGGTTCAGGCCAAACGACGCAGGCTAGCGGGCTCCATGCAGCGCTGCCCGAGGGCGCCTTCGAGATCATCGACGAGGTCGAGGCCCGGCTCGTCGAGGTCGCAGAGGGTGCACCCGCAGATCTGGTCGG
The DNA here is from genome assembly GCA_963811295.1 of uncultured Rubrobacteraceae bacterium. Classification (GTDB taxonomy): domain Bacteria; phylum Actinomycetota; class Rubrobacteria; order Rubrobacterales; family Rubrobacteraceae; genus Rubrobacter_D. The sequence goes on from CAWEQZ010000016.1 coordinate 32,268, forward strand.
GCCTGCGCTCGGGGCCCTTACATCGGGGGGAAACGTCTAAGGCCGTTGCTGCTGGTGTTGAGCGCAGGCATGGGGGAGCCCCGGCGGGAGGACCTGCTTGGGGCGGCGACGGCCATAGAAGTACTTCACACGGCCACCCTGATCCACGACGATATCGTGGACCGGGCCGAGAGTAGGCGTGGCGCGCCGACCACCGTCGCCGGGTACGGGCGGGAGATCGCGGCGGCCACCGGGGACTACCTGTTCGCCGAGGCTTTCTCGGAGCTGGCAAGGATCGGGGACCCGAGGCTCGTGCGCGCCTTCGCCGAGGCTTCGGTGGGGCTCGCAGCGGGGGAGCTAGAGCAGTACCGCGCGAACGGGGCCACGGTCGATGTAGAGGCGTATCTGGAGCACATAAGGAAGAAAACCGCGGGCCTCTTTAAGGCTGCGTGCGTGGCCGGCGGGACGCTTGGCGGGCTTTCGATCGTGCAGATAGACGCGCTCGCCAGCTACGGCCAGGCTCTGGGCATAGCCTTCCAGATGTCAGACGATATAATGGACCTCGTCGGCAAGCCTGGGCTTATGGGCAAGGGTATAGGCACAGACCTCGTCGAGGGCACCGTGACGCTGCCGGTCATCTTCGCCCTGAGCGAAGGGGACGCGGGCATGATCCGGCGCGTCCTCGCAGACCCTACTCCGACGCCGGAGCTGCTCGAGGCAGGCATAGAAGCTGTGCTCGCCACGGACGCGGTGGCCAGGACCGAGGAGTGGGCCAGGGGCGAGATCGACGCTGCCCTCGAAGATATCGGCCTCCTGCCTGTTAGTCCGGAACGCGAATTCCTCGAGTCTGTGGCCTCAGAAGTGGTCGGGAGAGATGCCTGAGAGTCAGGCCGGATCTATGATCTTTGCGGCCGGAACCCTGATGCCCATCTCGTCACCCCCTCTGCGGGACGGTGCAATGTTTGTAAAGGGCGGGCGCATAGAGGCCGTGGGAGAGCTCGCAGACA
>CAWEQZ010000017.1:0-43488 GCA_963811295.1 uncultured Rubrobacteraceae bacterium
GAGGCGTTCGACGTCGGTGCGGCGAGCCGGGAGGCGATCCTCAAACGGGCCAAACCCTTGCTCATCGGCGCCGGCGTGCTCTTGGTCCTGATCTGGCTTCTGCGCCGCCGACGTCGCTAGGGAGTTGGCTTTCGGCATTCAGCGAACTAAAGGCCAACTGCTGAAGGCTGATAGCTGACGGCGCGGTGTTGGGAAACTGGCTTCCCAACACCGCTTCAACAGCCGTGGTGCTCGTGGACGACGGCGTGACCTTCGCCGCTTGAGATCACGTACCCGTTGAGTCGAAGGCGAGCGGTCCCTGTATAGAGGCGGGTGGTGCATCCTATCTTCGCTGCGTTCGATGGTTGGAGCGCGTCTGTTGGTCCGTATACTCTTGTGGCGTGAGATTCAGGGATCTGGGAGAGGAGGTATGGTTGCGTTACGGGTTCTTGATCCCTACGGGAGATCCTCGCACCGTCGCGGAGCTCGCCCGTGAGGTGGAAGATGCGGGTTGGGACGGCGTTTTCTACTGGGACGGCATCTGTGTCGGGGACATGGAAACGTACGACCCGTGGGTCGTGATGGCTGCGATGGCGATGCGCACGGAGAGGGTGAGGATCGGGGCCGTGCTGACGCCGCCTGCCCGGAGGAGACCGTGGAAGCTGGCCCGCGAGACGGTCGCCCTCGACCATCTCTCCGGTGGTAGGCTCGTCTTGCCGGTAGGGCTCGGTGCCCTGGACGACGGTGGTTTCACGAAGGTGGGTGAACCGACCAACAGGAAGGTTCGGGCACAGCTTCTCGACGAGAGTCTGGATATCTTGACAGGGTTGTGGAGCGGGGAGCCGTTCTCTTATGCGGGCGAGCACTACCGGCTCGAGGAGATGACCTTCTTGCCACCTCCCGTCCAGAAGCCCCGCATCCCTGTATGGGTGGTCGGTGCGTGGCCGAGCAAGAAGTCGATGGGGCGGGCGCTACGCTACGACGGGGTGCTTGCGGCCGCGGTTGGCGGAAGTCCCGAATCGCCGGGCGTCACGCCCGAGACCATCCGTGAGATCAAGGAGTACGTCGGGGAGAACAGAGAAGAGGATGGTGCCTTCGATATCGTATCGGAAGGGCAGACGCCCGGTGAGGACCAGGGGCGGGCGGCCTCCATCGTGCATCCCTTTGTGGAAGCCGGGGCCACCTGGTGGATCGAATCCCCCTGGATGCCTCCCAACGAGCCGGAGGATCTACGGGTCCGCATTAGACAAGGAACGCCGCAGCTCGACTGACGGGGCCACACGAAGCCGACCGCCAACCGCCGCCTGGCGAAGCGGGCGGCGTGCTGACTAGCTGACAAGGCGGCGGAGCCGCCGTGCTGACATGCTGCAAGGTTCGCGGGTTTCCCGCGAACCTTGCTCACCTGCGGGCATCTTTGAGGATCTCGAAGACCTCTTCGATCAGGGCCTCGCGTTTGTCGGGGGGGAGGTCGCGGGGATGGATGGTTTGTTTATCTGACTGGAGGTTGCGCAGGCTTGCCTCTTCGGCCAGGTACCGGTCTATAAGGCGGACTATGGCGTCAACCTTCTCTCGGGGCAGTCCGTCGCCGCCGCGGGTCAGTCTGCTCCACATGTCGAACGTCCCTTCCGTGAAGGTGGGCGGTGTCGCGGCAGATTATATCGTCGGGGCACTTTCAAGCCTGTCTGGAAGCCGTACGGCGTGGAAAGGCGCGGTCTTCAGAGGGCACGAAGCCCCTTCCCTGACGCCAGGTATGGGCCGTTATGTGGATCTCGTGGTCTTCTATCTCGACCACGTTGAAGCTCGATGCGCGTCCAGGACGGATGCGGTTCGAGATGGTCCCCGCGGTCGAGATGACCAGACCGTGGGCGCCCCTCTCGATAGTGTGGATGGCGTCCAGGTGGTCGTGCCCGCAGAGGATCAACTCGGTACCGAGGTCGGCGAAGGCGTGGAGAGCTTGCTCCGTATTGGCCAGGCCGTGGCGTCTTGAAAGCTCGCCCCTTATGGGGTTGTGGTGCATCATCACGATGCGGGCTGAGGTGGGAGCGGCGTGCTCGAAGATCTCTCTCACACGCATCACGTCGGTGTGTCTGACCTGGCCTATAACGCCGAGGTCCCGCAAGCGGCGGGTGATCGAACCCCGCGTGATGCCGTGGGCCGTGTTCACACCCGCGATGACCACCCCGGGTACCTCCAGAGAAGGACTCAGATCATCCGAGATGTGCCTGACGTACCTGGAGTACTTGAACTTGTGGGCCTGCTCCCTGAAGAGGCCGGCGAGGCCGAGGTTGCGGGCCACGGCCCCGAGCCAGCGGATGTCGTGGTTGCCGGGGACGACGGTGTAGGGTGCTATCTTCCCAAGAGAATCCAGGTAAGCGCGGGCGTTCGCGAACTCCCTGTTCGAGCAGCGTTGCGTCAGGTCGCCGGAGATGGCCACGGCGTCTGGTTGGATCCTTCCAACATACCCCTTCAGGGCGTCGAGGCGTTCGGCGACCGCGGGACGCCCGAAGTGTAGATCCGAAATGTGCACAACGGTGGCCACGAACAGCGATTCTACCCGAACGCACTCCGGCTACAAACCCCGCCCTGCCTCCAGAGAGAGTAGGATCTCCATCTACTCGATGCTCTGCAGGAAATCCCCTAGGAGAGCGTTGAACTTCTCGGGGGCTTCGAGGTTCGATAGGTGGCCGACCAGGGGAATGGTCACGTGGCGTGCGTCGGGTATCTTCGCTGCCATGGCGCCCATGATGTCGGGGGGGCAGTTGAGATCCTCCTCCCCGCCGACGACGAGGGTCGGGACGCCGATCTTCCCGAGGAGCAGGGTAGAGTCCGGGCGCTCCCGCATGGCGCCGAGGGCGGCGACGACGCCGTCGGGGGAGTTCTCGAAGATCATGGCCCGCACGTTCTCCACAAGCTCCTCGTTGTTCTGTAAGGTGTCTGGGGCGAGGAGGCGTTCCATCTGAAGTTCTACGAGGACCCCGACTCCCTCCTCGGCGACGCTGAGAGCCGTCTCGTTGCGGGTCTCCCTCATCTTCTCGGAGTCGGGATCGGCACGGGTGTTAGCGAGGATCAGGGCCCTCACCCTCTCGGGGAAGAGCCTCATGCACTCGAAGGCTACGTAGCCGCCCATGGAGACACCGCCGAGGATCACACGGTCCAGATGCAGCCTGTCAAGGAGGCTGCGCACTCCTTTCGCATAGTAGTGGACATCGGGCTGGGCAGGAGTACGGGGAGAACGCCCGAATCCAGGATAATCCGGCGCGACGACGCGGTGGCTCCCCGAGAATGTCCTCATCTGGGACTCGAACATCCTGCCGTTGAGCGGGAAGGCGTGGAGCAGTACGAGGGGATCACCGTCCCCGAGGTCCCTGTACGACATCGCTACGCCGGAAGTCCTGTGATCCACTAGGCTCTCCTTTTCATTAGCTGGTCAGCACGCTCAGGCTTCGCCTTTCGCTTGTCAGCACTTCAGCATTTCAGCCTTGGTCTCGCAGTAACTTTCCCCTGCGAGACCATCGCCGCTACCGATGGTAGCGTTTCGGGCCGGTGATTTCCGACTCCATCCTTTCCCTGACGCCTATGGGCTACCATATCTTCTGACGAATACTGAGTGAGGGGTGACGAGCATGTGGAAGAACCTGGCGAGCGTGATGGAAGGCGAGATCGTACGTCTGGAGCCGCTGGCGCGCGGTCATGAGAAGGAGCTCTTCACGGCCGCACGAGACGAGAGGGTCTGGCGTTGGATGCCCTACGATCCTAGTGGGTCCCGCGAGAGTTTTCGCGCCTGGCTCGAGGATGCCCTGGCAGCTTCTTCGGCAGGGACGGAGGCCGCTTTCGCCACCGTGGATGCGGCCACAGGGGAGCCTGTAGGCAGCACCCGTTATCTCGCCCTTCGTCCCGAGCACCGGGGGCTGGAGATAGGATGGACCTGGCTCGCGCCCGCACGCTGGCAGACAGGCGCCAACGTCGAGGCCAAGCTCCTGATGCTCGAGCACGCCTTCGGGCGCTTGGGGTGCCTGCGCGTCGAGTTCAAAACCGACTCCCGCAACGGGCGTTCGCGCGCAGCCCTCGCTGCCCTCCCGGCCCGGTTCGAGGGCATCTTCCGCAAGCACATGCTGGTGCGTGGCGGCGAACGTCGCGACTCCGCCTACTACAGCATCATCGACGACGAGTGGCCAGAGGTCAGGGAAAACCTCGGGCGACGCATCGACGCTATCCGAAAAGAGGAGACCAGATGAACCAAGGCGGCTCAGCGGCAGGGCGACGCAGGGCGACGGTCGCCGAGGCGATGGAGCGGTTGCCCGGACCCGCAGGAGAGCGGTTCGCGGAGGTGCTCGGACACCGGAGCATGGAGGTCGAGATCTACGCGCCCCGCACCACCGACCCGCAGACGCCGCATACCCGCGACGAGCTGTACGTGGTCGTCAGCGGAAGTGGGACGTTCGTCAACGGGCCGGAGCGCCATCCCTTCGGCCCCGGCGACGTCTTGTTCGTGCCTGCCGGCGTCGAGCACCGCTTCGAAGACTTCATGGACGACCTTGCGGTGTGGGTCGTCTTCTACGGTCCGGAAGGCGGTGAGGCCGGATGACCATCCGTCTACACGACTACCTGCCTTCGGGGAACGGCTACAAGGTCAGGCTGTTGATGACGCAACTCGGTATCCCTTTCGAGCGGATCGAGTACAACATAACCGAGGGTGAGACGCGAACGCCCGAGTTCCTCCAAAACGTCAACGCGAACGGACGCATTCCTGTGCTGGAGACCGAACCGGGAGAGTTCCTGGCGGAATCGAATGCGATCCTGTTCTACCTTGCCGAAGGCACCCCCTTTCTACCGGACGACCGGTTTGATAAGGCTCAGGCGCTGCGGTGGATGTTCTTCGAGCAGTACAACCATGAGCCAAACATCGCCGTGGCCCGCGCCTGGCTCCACGTCTTCCACACGGAGATGACCGAAGAACGCCGGGGTGCCCTCGAGGTCAAACAGAAGCGCGGCTACGACGCGCTCGGGGTCATGGAGAAGCACCTGGAAGGCAGGCATTTCTTCGTCGGGGGGCGTTACTCGGTAGCGGACATCGCCCTCTACGCCTACACCCACGTCGCGGACGAGGGGGGCTTCGATCTCGAAGACTTCCCGGCAGTCCGCGCGTGGCTGGAGCGCGTCTCGTCGCAGCCTGGATACATACCGATAACCCAGGACTGAAAAACACCGCTCGGCTATCTGGAGAGGAGCTGGCATGACGACCGAATCACGAACCTCGCACCCCTACCACATGCACGACGCGATCCTGGCCCAACCCGAGGCGCTGGTCCGGGTGGTCGAGCGCAACGAAAACGCGCTCGACGAATTCGCTACCCGAGTATCTTCCTGCGAGAGGATCTTCCTGGCTGGTATCGGAACCTCACACCACGCATCCCTGGTCGGAGAGCACCTGATGCGAGCCTACGGCGGCGGGCCCGATGTCCGCGCGCTCCACTCTTTCGACCTCGTGCTCTACGGGCCGGAATTGCGCCGGGAGGACTGCGTCGTCGCTGTGAGCCACCGTGGGGCCAAACGCTACACAGCCCTCGCGCTGGAGCAAGCCAGGGAGAAGGGCTGCCCGACAGCCCTCATAACAGGCGAAGCAGGCTCCGGTGAAGGGCGGGCCGACGCCGTGTTCCGGACGGTGGCGCAGGAGAGGTCGCCCGCCCACACCGTCAGCTACACGACCGCTGTGGCCGTGCTCGCGATTCTCGCCGGCAGGGTCGGATACCACAGGACCGGCTCGGCCACGCTGCGCTACGGGCTCCTGCGGGAGGAGCTTCCCGAGGCGCTGCGAGCGGCGCTTGGGACAGAAGAAGAGGTAGCTGCTTTCGCGCGCGAGCATGTCGGACGGCGTAGGATCTGGCTTCTCGGCGGGGGGCCGAGCGCGGTAACGGCTAAAGAGACGGCGCTAAAGATCAAAGAGACCTCCTACCTACAGGCCGAGGGCATGCCGACGGAGACGATGCTGCACGGTCCCTTCCAGTGCGTCGAGACTGACGACCTGTTCGTCCTGATAGCCCCTTCGGGCGCTGCCAGGGAACGTACCCTGGAGGTGGCAGAGCTGGTAGAAGAAGTTGGGGCTCAGTACCTGATCTTCGGTGACGATACGACCGAGGCCCGTCCGGCCGCCGCGGGCGTGCTGCGGGTACCCGAGGTACCCGAGCCGTTCAGCGCCCTTACCTGTCTAGTGCCGTTACAGCTTTTTGCCTACCATCTCGCGCTCGCGCGCGGGACCAACCCTGATAGTTTCAGGGGAGATGACCCGCGCTTTGCGAGGGCCGACGTCTCGGGTCGTTTGTAGGTAGACTAGGCGCCTGTGCGTCTGATCTACACCCTTCTGCTCGTCGCTGTCACGGCCGTGTGGGGCTGGACGTTCGTCGTGGTTCAGGATGCGATCTCCGTCTACGGCGTCATCCCGTTCCTGGCGCTTCGCTTCGTCCTGGCCGGGGCCGCGCTCGCCCCGGTCTACGCGACGAAGCTCACGCGCCGGTCGCTGATCGTCGGTGGCGGCATCGGCGTGGTGCTCGCTGCAGGTTATCTCTTTCAGACTACCGGACTTCTCTTCACGACGCCGACAAACTCGGGCCTCATCACAGGGCTCTTCGTCGTCTTCGCGCCGCTCGCCGATCGTCTGCTGTTCGGGGCCAACGTCTCGCGGCAGGTCGTAGTCGCTGTCGCCTTGAGCTTACTCGGGATGATCTTGCTCGCCGGTGGTGGGCCCGAGGGCGCGAACTGGGGAGACTTCCTGACGCTCCTGTGTGCGGCGGCGCTCGGTCTGCACATCGCGCTCCTCTCCCGCTATGCCGCTTCCTACGACGCGGGCGCGCTTACGCTGGCCCAGATCCTCTCCATAGCGCTGCTCTTCGTCCTCTTGTGGCCGTTCTCCGGCCCTGTCTCTTTGCCGACGCCCGAAGTATGGGTCGCGCTTCTCGTGACCGGACTTTTGGCATCGGCCGGCGCTTTCCTGGTGCAGACTACGGTGCAGCAGCACATCCCGGCGGCGCGGACCGCCATCATCCTGACTATGGAACCCGTCTTCGCCGCGCTCTTTGGGTACTGGCTCGCGGGGGACAGGCTAGTGGCGATCCAGATCCTCGGCGCGCTCATGATCCTCTCCGCCCTCGTAATCGGGGAGGTAGTGCCGGTGCTACAGCGGCGCAAGTAAGTCAGCACTTCAGCACGTGCGCTTCGCGCCTCGTCAGCACGCTTCGGCTCCGCCTCCGCTTTCAGCTAGTCAGCAAGGGCTCACATGCAAATGAAGTCTGACATGCTGACAGCGTGAGAGGCGGTAAACTAGGCGAGGGCTTGTAATATGAGGAGGTTCGAGTGGCACGCACAGTGAAAGTCCCTGAGTATGAGGTACAGGACGACGTTCGCGTAGACCCGAGCCGGACGGCTTTGATCATAGGGGACATGCAGAACGATTTCGTGAAGGAGTCAGGCACGCTGGTCGTTCCCAGCGCCGCGGGAACCATTCCGGCGATACGCAATCTGCTGGAGCTGGCGCGGGAATCCGACATGAAGGTGGTCTTCGTCCAGGACACCCACAACGACGGCGACCCGGAGTGGGAGATCTGGGGCAAGCACTGCCGCGAAGGGAGCTGGGGCTGGCAGGTGATAGACGAGCTCGCCCCCGGCGAAGACGAGCCGACGATACGCAAGCCACGCTACGACGCCTTCTACGGCACGGGGCTGGAGCACATGCTGCGCCTGTGGGACGTGGATAAGCTCATCATCTGTGGCACGGTCGCCAACATCTGTGTCCACTACACGGCGTCCAGCGCAGCTATGAGGTGGTTCGAAGTCATAGTTCCCAGGGACTGCATCTCCAGCTTCAATGACTTCGACATGGAGGCCTCGCTGAGCCAGACTGCTTCATTGCTCGGAGAGGTTACGAGCAGCGACCTAATCCGGATAGGGACGCCGGAGACAGAGGAGGTATACAGGAGCAAGTTGGAAGAGGCGGCTATGCGCGAACGGAGCGGGAGTTAGGGAGATCGCGCCAACCCCATCCCCTTTCTCGGCCAGGAGCGGAAAACAGAGAGACCGCTACGGTAGATTAGAGTGCCCCGACACCGGGTAAGGTGTGCTGATATCTAAGAAAGCGAATGAATGGGAGTAATGCATGGCTACTGCGGAACGGCGGGCAGATGTTGTGTGGAGGGGGGATCTGTTCAAAGGGTCGGGCACCTTCGACCTGGCGAGCAGTGAGGCGGCTCACGATCTGCCGGTCACCTGGGCCTCGCGTACGGAGCGTCCCGACGGCAAGACCAGCCCCGAGGAACTCATGGCGGCGGCCCACGGGAGCTGCTACGCGATGGCGCTCTCCAACACCCTCGCCGAGATGGGCAACGAGCCTGAGGAGCTCAACATCAGCGCCGTATGCACCTTCGATGCCGATCAGTTGAAGGTCACCACGATGGTCCTCGACGTACGCGGGCGGGTCCCCGGCCTCGACGCCGAAGGCTTCCAGAACGCTGCAGAGCAGGCCAACCAGGGGTGCCCTGTCTCCAACGCCCTGCGGGGCAACGTAGACATCCAGGTAAACGCCAGCCTGGCCTAGCGACCCTCCCCAGAGGACGATACTGGTACAGGGGCCGACGGCGTACTCAGGACTTTAGACGTGCCATGGAGTAGGCGTCCACGTATTCGCCTTCCCTGAAGGCAAAATGACGGTGTGTGCCTTCGACTTCGAACCCGAACTTCTTGTACAGGGCGGTTGCGGGGACGTTGTCCACGTAGACGGTTAGCTCGATGCGCATGAGATTCAGCCAGTTATCCGCGAGGTCGAGCGCCGCCTCCATCAACGCCGTCCCGACGCCCTTGCCCTGCCAGTCGTCGCGTACGGCCATCCCGATGCTGCCGACGTGACGCATGCGCCAGCGTGTGGGGGAGGTCTCCAGGCCGAGACTTCCGACCACCTCGCCCTCCACGCAAGCCACCAGCGAATACAGTCCCTCCTGCGTCTCGCCGAGACGCTCGCGCCACATCTCGGTCCGCGGAAAGGGCATCTGCAGGGTGCCCGCTATAGCCTTTGGGCCGCTGAAGATGCGGTGCAGCGCCTTGTAGTCCTCAGGCTCCGAGTGACGGACGGTTATCTCCATGTGCGTCCTCCGTTTGCGTAGCCTTGCGGGGTAGAGCAAGGGCCCCCACCCATATCGGCGGGGGCTCCGTTTGCACGCCTCGTCTCCGAGACTACGTGGTGCGTGGTTCTTCGGCCGGGGTGGGCTCCTGGAGCTCTTGTTCGATGTTCGAGATGCCGGTGAGGGAGCGGACGTAGATCTCATCGTAATCGGTCTGCAGGCCCTGCTCACGCTCGCGCTCGGCGCCGCCTCCGCCCAGGAGCGTGCCCAGGATGCAGCCCAGGACGCCCAGAGGAACCGAGAACAGCGCCGGGTACACAAACGGGAAGATGGGGTCTATGGGGATGATCGGGGTCAACGGAGGTTCCGGGTTCGGGCCGGTCATCACGTTCGGGCTGAGTATGATCAGGATTATGCACGTGAACAGGCCGACCAGGATGCCCATAACCGCCCCGGTGGTGTTGAACCGCTTCCAGAAGATCGTCAGCAGGATAACCGGAACGTTGGCGCTCGCGGCGACCGCGAAGGCGAGCGCGACCAGGAACGCCACGTTGAGGCTCGCAGCCGGTATCGCCAGGAGTATCGCCGCCACGGAGATCCCCACGGCCGTGAAGCGCGCCGCGCGGAACTGCTCCTGCTCCGAAGCGTTGCCGCCCCGGATCACATTCGAGTAGAAGTCATGGGCGAAGGCGCTGGAGGCCGCCACAACGAGACCGGCCACCACAGCCACAATGGTCGCGAAGGCGACCGCCGAGATGAAGGCGAAGAAGATGGGACCGCCGAGCACCTCGGCGAGCTGCGGCGCGGCCGTGTTACCCGCCGGGTTCTGCGCCGCGATGGCGTCCTGGCCGACGAAGAGCGCCGCACCGTAGCCCAGGACAGGTGTAAGCAGGTAGAACAGGCCAATGATCCAGGTCGCCGTGACGATCGAGGACCGGGCCGTCTTGGCGTCGGGGACGGTGAGGAATCGGATCAAGATGTGCGGCAGCCCCGCCGTTCCGAGCACGAGGGCGATGTTGAGCGAGATCACGTCGAGCCCGGCGATGAGCCCGGCCGGCGGCGGCGGCACCACCATCTCGGAGCCTATCTGCGAGTCGACCTCGTTGAAGAGGTTGACCGGGTTGAAGCCGATGCTCGGCTGGGCGAGCACCAAGAGAGATAGGGTCAGGGAGCCGGCGATGAGGAGGACGGCCTTGACTATCTGGATCCAGGTCGTCGCCACCATGCCGCCGGCCACGATGTAGATCGTCATCAGGATGCCGATGACGATGACCGAGAGCGTGTAGTTTATGCCGAGCAGCAACTCGATGAGCGCCCCCGCGCCGTTGAGCTGGGCGATCATGTAGAACATGCTGATCGCTATGGTCGAGAGCGCGGCCGCCGAACGCACGCTCGACTTGTTGAACCGGCTCGCCAGCATGTCTGCAAACGTGTACTTGCCCAGGTTTCTCAAAGGCTCGGCCACCAGCAGCAGCACCACCAGGTAAGCCACCAGGAAACCTATCGAGAGGTAGAAGCCCGAGAAGCCGGTGAGCGAGATGGCACCCGCGATCCCCAGGAAAGACGCCGCCGAGAGGTAGTCGCCCGAGATGGCGAGGCCGTTCTGCCAACCCTTGATCGCGCCGCCCGCCACGTAGTGGTCGCTGGTGGACTTGTTCTGGCGCGACGCCCAGACGGTAATGCCGAGCGTCAGCGCGATGATCAATACGAAGAAGATGATGGATATTACCCGGTCGCTCACTCCGATCCCACCGTTCCGCCGGCCTTACTGACCCCATCACCCTCCGCGGCCTCGTGTCTGGCCCGGTCTACCAGATCATCCCACCCGTTGGCCCGGCTGACGTAGAGGTGCATGAGGATCCAGGTCATTGCGAACTGCGCGAAGGCGTAGATCCAGGCCAGGTTTATCGCCCCGATGACGTTCACGTCCAACACCGTGGTGAACGCCGTCAGGAACGGCAAACCGAAGTAGAAGACCAGGAAAAAGATCGTCGCCGGTATGATGAATGCTTTTCGCTTTTGCGTCAGCTCCCTGAACGCCGACGTCCGTTCGACGCGGACCCACTCTTCGTGCCTCTCCACGAAACTCCTTTCACGAGATTTTCCCTGCCTTCTTGGGGCGCACTATATTGCATGCCTTATACACGGTCAATCACATATGAACGTAAAGTTACAAAACCTCTCGGGACGGGTCTCTGAACGGAGCGAGCTGGATTCAGACGTCCACGACGTGGGTATACCGGAGATGTTTGTAAGGACCTCCGCATATCCGCCCGCTATCGGGTAGCGCAAGCAGTTAGCGTGGAACGAGGCGACGAAGTCTGCAGAAAGTTATTCTGCCGGTTCGGTGGCCAGGGTGTCAGCGTGACGATGGATCAGCTTCCACTCGGCGCCTTCGCGACGAAACACCTCGGTCACACGCAGGTTCATCGGAATGGCTTCCGTGCTCCCGCTCATCCGAGCGTCTGCCCGCTGAAAACCGACCCAATAGGCGATACCTTCGCTGGCCGCCATTTGAAGGATCTCGAAGTTACTATCGCCACCGGGCTCGAAGATCGCCGCGTCATGTTCGTATTTCGAGAACACATCGTCCGCGCCCTGACGGTAGCCTCCTTGCGGACCAAAGAATGTCGCGGGTGAGACGCGAGTGGAGATGCTCCTGAGCGGCGCCGCGTCGCCGCTCACATAGGCTCGTGCCGCGTCCTCGCGCTCCTTCATGAACTGCTCGAAGTCTTTCAGGTCGTTATCCATGGTCTACTCCAGTAGTTTGGCGAGGTATTCAAGCAAGTGGTTGCTCTATCGCAACCCGATTCGAGTCTAGTCGCCCAACCGTGGATCACAACCCCGGATGCAGCCCAGCTCGCATTTCAAGAGGACCTACGCTGCCCTAATGGTTCCGCTCCGTTCAGATCACGCCTTCTCTATGCTCACCGCGCAGGCCTTGAGTTCTGCCGTTCCAGACTGCGGGTCTACAGCGTTGATCGTGAGGACGTTAGTCGGTACCTGATCCGGGAAGCTGTAGCCCATGAACAATAGCCCCGGCCTCACCCTGTCGGTGACGCGAGCCTTTACCGCAGGAACGGTTCCGCGCCTCGAGCTTACCTGCACGAAATCGCCGTCTTCGATGCCATGCTCGGTGGCGTCTTCCTCGCAGATCTCCAGCAGCTCTTCAGGATCTTTGACCTTCTTGTAGTCCTGGGTCATGGTGCCCGTGTTGTGGAAGGCGAGGCGGCGGCCGGTCGTCAACTGGAAGGGGTACTCTTCGTCTGGCATCTCCACCGGGCCCTCGTGGTCGACGGGGGTGAAGGGGGCCCGATTCTCTACCTCCTCGGCCCTGAGATGGGCGTGCAAGAATTTGGTGCCAACATGGGGCTTCTGCACCACATCGGTAGTGATCGCCTCGCCACCGGCGTTCTCTGCGCCCTTTGTGCTGGCGGCCAGCTGCTCCTTGGGGGTGTTGTCCGAGATCTCCTCGAAGCTGCCGTCGAGGCAGGGCCACTGGATACCACCGTGCTCATCCAGCCGTTCGTAGCTCATACCGGAGAACTTGGGTGCTAGCCTGCGTACCTCGTTCCAGACGTCCTCAGCCGTCTCGAAGCCCCAGTCGTAGCCCATGCGCTTGGCGATGTCCTGCACGATCCACTCGTCCGCGCGTGCCTCGCCTGGTGGGTCTACCACCCTGTGGACCCGTTGCACCCGCCGCTCGCTGTTGACGACCGTACCCTCGGTCTCGGCCCAGCTCGCGGCCGCGGGCAGGACCACGTCCGCCATTCGGGCGGTCTTGGTCATCATGATGTCCTGCACCACGAGCAGGTCGAGGCCGCCGAAGAGCTCGTCGTGGTAGTGTTCGTCGGCGTCGGACTGTGCCGGGTTCTCCCCGATAACGTACATGCAGCGGATCTCGCCGCGTTCCACGGCATCCATCATTGCGGGCTGGTGTTTGCCGACCTTCTCGGGCAACGGCGACCCCCAGACCTCCTCGAAGAGCTCATGGGCCTCGGGGTCATCCCAGTGCCAGCCTCCGACCATCTTGTCCGGCAGGGCCCCCATATCGCCGCCGCCTTGAACGTTATTCTGGCCGCGCAGCGGGTTCAGTCCGCTACCGTACTTGCCGATGTGACCGGTGAGAAGCCCCAACCCGATGAGCGCGAACACGCCATCGGCGCCATTGTGGTGCTCGGTGATGCCCAGGGTCCAGTTGAGGATAGCCTTGTCCGCCGTGGCGTACATGCGGGCGACCTCGCGGATGTCATCGGCCGGGACGCCCGTGATCTGCTCAGCGTACTCCGGCGTGTAGCCGGAGACCTTATCCCTGTACGCCTCGAAGTTTTCCGTGGCCCGCTCGATGAACTCCTTGTCGTGGAGGTCCTCGGCGATGATCACGTTCGCCATGGCGTTCGCCAGGGCGATGTCCGTGCCCACGTTGAGGCCGAGCCACTTGTGTGCTTTCTTTACTTGATCTATCTTTCTGGGGTCGACGACGATCATCTTGGCGCCGTTCTTTATGCCGCGGCGCATGTGGTTGTAGATGATGGGGTGGCACTCCATGGTGTTGGAGCCCCAGCAGATTATGAGGTCGGTGTTCTCGAACTCTTCGTAAGAGGTGGTTGCTCCGCCCGCTCCAAACGTTGCCACCAGACCGGTGACGCTGGCGGCGTGTCAAGCACGGTTACATGAGTCTATGTTGCTGTTCCCGAGGACCTGACGGATGAACTTACTCGCCAGATAGTTGAGCTCGTTGGTCGAGCGCGAGGAGCTGAAGAGCCCGAAAGAGTCGGGACCGTACTCTTCTTTGATCTCGCTCATCTTGCCGGCGACAAGATCCAGAGCCTCGTCCCAGGAAGCAGGCACCAACTCGCCGTCTTTGCGGATGAGAGGTCGCGTCAATCTCCTGTCGCTGTAGAGGTGGCGCCAGCCCTCGCGGCCTTTGATGCAGGCCTCACCCTTGCTGCTCGGGTTCTCCTTGTCTCCGGCGACTTTGGTAATGACTCCACCTTCGACCTTGACGGACAACCCGCAGCCGACGCCACAGAAGCCGCAGATCGTGGTCAGCTCGCGCGCGCCGTTGGCCTTGCCGTTCTCGTGTACTGTCTCCGCCATGGCCATAACTCTCGTTCCACCCTTCTTGTAGCGAAGTTGCTCTATTCTCTGCATTCTAACTTCGACTGCTGGATTTGCCCAACACCACCGCCGGTTGACACCCGCAAAGCATCAACGTAACATCCGTGATCACGGATACATCGGGGATCGAAACAAAGAGGGGGGCAATTATCAACGGGTTCTTGTCTAGGGAGAGGATCATCGCCGGGCCTGGCTTCAACAGGTGGCTTATACCGCCGGCGGCGCTGTTGGTGCACTTGAGCATAGGCGAGGTCTATGCTTTCAGCGTGTTCAAGAACCCGCTGGTGGAGCGGTTCGGGGTCGGCCTGACGCCGATCGCGATCATCTTCAGCATCAGCATCGTGATGCTCGGTCTGTCGGCCGCGGTGTTCGGCAAGTGGGTGGAGCGCGCTGGGCCGCGTGCGGCGATGTTCGCCGCCTCCCTGTGCTGGTCTGGTGGATTCGCCATCGGGGCGCTCGGAGTGGCGACCGGGCAGTTGTGGCTCGTGTATCTGGGATACGGGTTCGTTGGCGGCATCGGACTCGGCATCGGCTACATCTCGCCGGTCTCGACGTTGATCAAGTGGTTCCCCGACCGGCCTGGTCTGGCCACCGGCCTCGCCATCATGGGCTTTGGGGGCGGTGCGCTGATCGCCTCGCCGCTCTCCAGCACGTTGCTCGAAACCTACGCCAGCAACCCGATGGATGCGATCGTGCCCTCGTTCCTGACGCTGGGGGCCGTGTACCTGGTATCGATGATGATCGGTGCGTTCGTGGTGCGCCTGCCCGCCGAGGGTTGGCAGCCCGAAGGCTGGACTCCTCCCACCGAGGAGGAGACCGGCGACCTGCAGACCACCGCCGACGTGTCGGCGAGCAGCTCGATCCGCACGCCGCAGTTCTGGTTGTTGTGGACGGTGCTCTTCTGCAACGTTACGGCGGGTATCGGTGTTCTGGAGCAGGCTTCGCCGATGATTCAGGACTACTTCTCCTGGATCACGCCCGCCGCGGCGGCGGGTTTCGTAGGGCTGTTGTCACTCGCTAACATGGCTGGACGGATAGGCTGGTCCTCGACCTCGGACTACATCGGACGCAAGCCCACGTACATGATGTACCTTGGCCTTGGGGCTGTACTGTACTTCGTGCTGGCCGCCTTCGGGGCTGCGTCGCTCGTATTGTTCTTGCTGGTAACCGTCGTGATCCTGAGTTTCTACGGCGGCGGGTTCGCCACGATACCGGCCTACCTCAAGGACTTGTTCGGTGTCGCGCAGGTGGGGGCCATTCACGGGAGGCTGCTTACGGCGTGGTCGTGCGCCGGCGTCGCCGGGCCGCTGATCATCAACGCCATCGCCGACTACCAGATTGCCGCCGGACGCACCGGGGCGGATCTTTACACCCTCTCCCTGTTCATTATGGTCGGTATTCTGGTCGTGGGTTTCGTCGCCAACCTGCTGGTCCGACCCGTGGATCCGAGGTTCCACATGGAGTCCGGACGGGATGAGGAGCGCGAGAAGGAGTCCACCGCCTCCGGCAAGGCCGCCGGCAGCGAATCGTAGGAGGAACGCCATGAGCGAAGAAGCGCGACAGGAGAGCGGAGGGCAATCCTCCTCCTCGAGCATTGTCCTGGTCGTCGTGCTGTGGGCTCTGGTCCTGATACCACTCCTGTGGGGCATCTACCAGACGCTCACGGCGGTCGTCGCCCTGTTCACGGGGGGATAGCTTGTCGGGCGCGTCTCGCGCCCGGCTTTTCTACGGCTTTATCCTCTCGCTTCCCGCGTAGACGTTGAACCTACCTCCGCGCAGGAAGCCGACCAGCGTCATGCCGAACTGCCTGGCCACGTCGACGGCGAGGCTGCTCGGGGCTGAGATGGCGCACACGACGGGGGCGCCGGCGGCCAGGGACTTCTGCAGGATCTCGAAGCTGCTCCGGCCGCTGACCATGATGATGTGATCCGTGAGCGGCAGCCTGCCCTCCAGGAGCGCCCACCCGACGAGCTTGTCCGTCGCGTTATGCCTTCCTACGTCTTCCCGCAGCGCGACAAGCTCACCCTCCTCGTCGAAGAGGGCCGCAGCGTGTAGACCGCCCGTCGCGTCGAAGAGCCCCTGCGCCTCCCGCAACTTCTCCGGCAGGATATTGATGATCTCCGCCGGGACCTCTGGTCCGGCAGTCATCACCGGACAGCCGCGCAGTTCCAGCTGCTCCAGGCTGGCCTTGCCGCACACGCCACAGGCGCTCGTTGTGTAGAAGTGCCTCTCCAGGGGACGCAGGTCGAACTCGCGCCCGCCGCGTAACTCGACGTTCACGATGTTGTACCGCTGCTCGGCGTCGAGGTCAGAGTCTACGCAGTAGCTGATCTTCTGAACGTCCTCGGGAGAGTCAATGATGCCTTCCCCGTACAGGAACCCCGCAGCGAGCTCGAAGTCAGCCCCTGGGGTACGCATCGTAACGGCGACGGTCTGCGTCGTCTGCCCGGTGAGGAGCCTTATCTCCATCGGCTCCTCGGTGGCGAGCGTGTCGGGTCGCACGCGCACCCGACCGTCCTCGACGACCCTTACCCGCGTCTTCGTCTTGCTTCCGCTCCTGACTCTGCCCGAGGTCTTCTCCAGCATCGGTCTCTCCTGGTCTACTCTTCCCCAGAGTGTATCAGCGGCAGCGTGTTAGCATGCATGGACGATGAACGATCGGATCTGGCACCCACATTGAGACTGATGGGCCTCCCCAACTTGGCCCGCTACCCCGAGGCGACCGTGGTCAGGGACGGGACGAGCATCCTCATCCTCTTCGGCGGCCCCTACGGGCAGCAGAAGATGAGCGTCCCGCTCCAGTACATCGGCGGAGATGCAGAAACGGCCGAACTGCGACTGCTCGCGCAACTACAGAACATCGGATACAGGGTCAAGCGCGAGGACTCCTCAGCCCCGTAGCCGCACTTCAAACGGTTCGAGAGCTGCCGGGCTGTAGCTCTTCACGGCCGCCGGGACCTTCAGGCAGGACGTGGTCTCGTAGATCGAACGTACCTCCGGGAACGTTTCGCCCGCCGCCAGTGTGAGTGTCGCCACGCGGTCAAGCAACGCCAGGTCCACTTCGGAGGGCTCCTTCCCGATCAGACCCCACTCATCCCACAGGATCATCTCCGTCTTGTTGAGCGCGGCCAGGTCGTGGACCAGGTTGTGAAGTAGATAGGGCCAGCCCCTGGTGTCCTCGATCTCGAGTTCCGGGTCCACCAGGAACGTCTCAGGGTCGGCGCTGCCATCCCGGCACATCCGCCACGCGAGCCCGCCGATGATGAACCTCTCGCGCGGCACGTCCGTGGGGTCGAAGTGGGCGCCGAGTGGTGGCCCTTCTATCTCCGGGTCAACGAGCCGCCAGCGTCGCGCCTCTGCGTCCCAGAGTTCGGCCACCTCATGGTCCACGTTGAATCCGGGGACGAAGTAGTCTGCGAACCCGACCCGCGCCCGCGCAGGGAAACCCAGATGCCGCGCCATAGCCGCAAAGAGCACGGTGAAGTCTCGACAGCATCCGACCAGACGCTTCTCCGGAGGGCGCACTTCCGCCAGGGAACCGTCCTCCAGCTCGGCGATACGCGCCAGCATAGACTCCGCATACCGGGTATCGATCTCAGGCAGTCGCTCCTCCGGGATCTCCAGATCGAACAGGTGGCCCAGACGGTAGTGAACGACCAGACCCTGCACGACCCGACACAGTCCCGCCACGTCGCGAGGCAGGTCGTCCAGCAGGCCGGCTTGCAGGGCGGGGTCCGTAATAGGGCTCTGCCGCGCGTAGTACGTTAGTGGGTCCATGAACGCTCCTCGGCCGCTAGCGGGACGAGGTAATGGTGCACTTAAGAGGAGCCGGATCTCTCCGGCTCCTCTCAGAATCGTCCTCGTTGTCGGTGGTGCTAGGCGTTGATGTAGCCGTTCGGGTTGAGGACGTACTTCTTGGCCGCGCCCTTGTCGAAGTCCTTGTAGCCTTCGGGGGCCTCATCGAGGGTGACGACCGTGGCGTTGACGGCGTCGGCGATGTGGGCCTTGTCGTGCAGGATGCTCATCATCAGGCCGCGGTTGTACTTCTTGACCGGGCACTGGCCGGTGTAGAAGGCGTGGCTCTTGGCCCAACCGAGACCGAACCGGATCTTGAGCGTACCCTCCTGGGCCTCTGGATCAGCCGCGCCAGGGTCGCCGGTCACGTACAGACCAGGGATGCCGAGTGCGCCGCCGGCCCGCGTGACGGTCTGGATCGGCGTTTAGCACGGTGGCCGGAGCCTCCTGGGCGCCCCGACCGTGTCCCGTCGCCTCGAAACCGACGGCGTCAACGGCGCAGTCGACCTCGGGCTCGCCGACGATCTCGGCGATCTGATCATGCAGCTCCGCATCCTCGCCGACGTTGACGGTCTCGCACCCAAAGGAGCGAGCCTGCGTCAGCCTCTGCTCGTTGAGGTCGCCGACGATGACGACCGCCGCGCCGAGTAGCTGCGCCGAGTATGCTGCCGCGAGTCCGACGGGACCGGCGCCCGCGACGTAGACCGTGGAGCCGGTGGTCGTACCGGCGGTGTAGGCGCCGTGATAGCCGGTCGGGAAGATGTCCGAGAGCATGGTGAGGTCCAGGATCTTCTCCAGCGCCTGATCCCTATCAGGGAACTTGAGCAAATTGAAGTCGGCGAAAGGCACCATCACATACTCGGCCTGCCCGCCGACCCAGCCGCCCATGTCCACGTATCCATAGGCCGAGCCCGCGCGAGCAGGGTTTACATTGAGGCACACGCCGGTCTTGCCTTCGTTGCAGTTGCGGCAGCGGCCGCAGGCGATGTTGAAAGGCACCGAGCAGATGTCGCCTACGTCGATAAACTGGACGTCGTTGCCCTTCTCGATGACCTCGCCCGTGATCTCATGCCCCAGAGTCTGCCCGACGGGGGCCGTCGTCCGTCCGCGCACCATGTGCTGGTCCGAGCCACAGATGTTGGTGGCGACGATCTTGAGGATGACGGCGTGCGGGGCTTCGACGGTCATCCCCATCGCGTCCGCTACCTCTCCGGGAACCTCGAGCTTCGGGTACTCGATGTCCTCTACCGCTACCTCGCCGGGTCCTTTGTAGACCACTACCCTGTTGTCAGCCATAAGCTGAAACTTCTCCTTTCCCTCTAGCCGGAGACGATCTACATACAATAATTCCTATTCCCGCTCGACCACGCCGCCAAACTTGCCCTTGCCGGCGTGGGGTCGCATACTCAGATATCCAGGCAAGCTCCTTTCCCCCGAAAACCCACTCCCAGGCAAAGTACCAGATGTTGCGTGTCGGTGCAAGAACGAGACTACATATACGGGGGCCGGCACATCTGCACGAACGGTTGGGTCGTGGTTTCGTGAGGGGGTGAATGAGGTTAGAATCAGGGAGGAGGAACCCGGACAATCACATTCTTGCGCGTAGAAGGGGTCACGTATGCTCTTCAAGCTCACGGAGAAAGACGGTCTCTGGAAGAAGATCCGGAACCACGTCGGTACGACGGTCGAGCACCCCGTAAGCCCGGCGACCCGCGACATCCGCTCGCGCATCTCCGATGATGGCGTACAGAAGACCGTGAGCGTGTGTCCCTACTGCGCCGTGGGCTGCTCGACGCTCGTCTACCACCGGGACGGACGCATCATTGACATCGAGGGGAACCCCGACAGCCCCATAAACGCGGGCACTTTGTGTCCGAAGGGCTCGGCCACCTTCGGGCTGCACGTCTCGCCTTACCGCTGGACGAAGGTCCGTACCGCAGGCCGTACTCGGGCGAGTGGGAGGACCTCTCGCTCGAGGAGGCGCTCGACATGATCGCCGACCGGGTCAAGAAGACCCGCGAGGAGACCTGGGAGGAGAAGGACGCGGAGGGCAAGAAGCTCAACCGCTCGATGGCCGTGGCCTCCATCGGCGGCGCCACGATAGACAACGAGGAGAACTACCTCATCACCAAGCTCTTCCACTCTTTGGGCTTCGTCCGAATTACGAACCAGGCGCGAATATGACACAGCTCCACGGTGCCCGGTCTGGGCATCACGTACGGTAGGGGCGGCGCCACCACCAACCTCCAGGACCTGCAGAACTCCGACTGCATACTCATCGAAGGCTCCAACATGGCCGAGGCCCACCCCGTCGGCTTCAGGCACCCCATGATCGCCAAGAAGAAGGGCGCCAAGCTCATCCACGTCGACCCGCGCTTCACGCGCACCTCGGCGATGTGCGACATCTACGCGCCTATAAGGCCCGGCACGGACATCGCGTTCCTGGGCGGCCTGATCAACTACGTCCTCGAGAACGAGGAGTACTTCGAGGAGTACGTCAAGGTCTACACCAACGCGGCCACGATCATCACCGAGGACTTCGAGGACGCGGACGCCTCGGGCCTGTTCTCCGGCTGGGACGAGGACAGCAAACAGTACGATCCTTCGAGCTGGCGTTACGAGGGCCACCCCATCGACTACGCCTCCGTCGGGGGGAGCCAGGGCCGCATCGTGGGCGAGGCCGGCGAGGGCGAGGGCGGGGAGATGCATCCCGGTATGCCGCGCCCGACCGACATGTCGCTGGAGCACCCGCGCTGCGTGTTCCAGATCCTCAAGCGCCACTTCGCCAAGTACACGCCCGAGATGGTCGAGAAGGTCTGCGGCACCCCGAAGGAGGCATTCCTCGAGGTGGCAAAGACCCTGGCCGAGAACTCCGGGCGCGAGAAGACCTCGGCGCTCTGCTACGCGGTCGGCTGGACGCAGCACTCCAAGGGCGTGCAGATCATCCGCACGGCGGCGATCCTGCAGCTCCTCCTCGGCAACATCGGGCGTCCGGGCGGCGGCATCATGGCGCTGCGCGGGCACGCGACCATCCAGGGCTCGACGGACATCGCCACCCTCTACAACATCCTCCCCGGCTACCTGCCGATGCCGGACGCGAACAAGGACCACGACACCTGGCAGGACTACGTCGAGAACGAGACCGCCAGAGAGCGGCTGGTGGTCCAACTTCCCCAAGTACATAACCAGCCAGATGAAGGCCTGGTACGGCGAGGAGTTCGACCCCGAGAGCGGCGATCTCTTCGACCATTTCCCGCGCATCTCGGGCGACCACTCCTACTACCCCACGATAATGGACATGAAGGACGGCAACGTGAAAGGGTGCCTTCGTCTTCGGGCAGAACTTCGCCGTCGGCGGCCCCCACGCCAGGCTCGCCCGCGACGGCCTGAGGAACCTCGACTGGCTCGTGGTCCTCGACGCCTACGAGATCGAGACCGCGAACCGCCTGGAAGCTCGACGGCGTAAAGCCCGAGGAGTGCGGCACCGAGGTCTTCTTCATCCCTGCGCGCTCGTCGCCGAGAAGGATGGCTCCTTCACCCAGACCCAGCGCATGCTGCAGTGGCACGACAAGGCCGTCGAGCCGCCTGGCGACGCGAGGAGCGACGCCTGGTTCGTCTTCCATCTGGGACGCAGGATCAAGGAGCTCTACAAGGATTCCAGGAAGCAGCCGCGACGATGCTCATAAAGGCGATGACCTGGGACTATCCGACCGAGGGCGAGCACGAGGAGCCGGACATCGAGAGCATCCTCAAGGAGGTCAGCGGCTACAACGTCGGCCGACGGGCGAGCCGGTGGGCGGGTTCGCCGAGCTAAAGGACGACGGCTCGACGGCTTGCGGGGGTTGGATCTACTCGGGCGTCTACGCCGATGGCGTGAACCAGGCCCGCGACCGCAAGCCCGGGCGACAACCCGAACCTGCGAGTGGGGCTGGGCGTGGCCGATGAACCGCCGCATCCTCTACAACCGCGCCTCCGCCGACCCCGAAGGGCAAGCCCTGGAGCGAGCGGAAGAAGTACGTCTGGTGGGACGAGGAGGAGGAGAAGTGGGTCGGCGACGACGTCGCCCGACTTCGAGGCCGACCAAGGCGCCTTCGTACCGTCCCGACGAAGACGCCCGAGGGGTGGACGCCATGCCAGGCGACGGGCCTTTCATCATGAACGGGCGACGGAAAGGGCTGGCTCTTCGCCCCCGTCGGGCTCGAGGACGGGCCGCTGCCGGTCCACTACGAGCCCGTCGAGTCGCCGGTCCCCAACCTGCTCTACGATAACGTCCAGTACGACCCGGCAGTCAGAACGTTCGACAGGCCGGACAACCCGTACAACCCGCCCGAGGACCCGAGGTATCCTTACGTCGTCACGACCTACCGGCTCACCGAGCACCACACCAGCGGGGCGATGAGCCGTTGGATCCCCTGGCTCTCCGAGCTCCAGCCCGAGCTGTTCTGCGAGATCAGCCCCGAGCTGGCCGCCGAGAAGGGCGTGAACAACACCGACTGGGTGACCATCTCGACGAGCCGAGGCAAGATCCACTGCAAGGCCCTGGTCACCGACCGCATCCCGGTCTACAAGTTCGAGGGCAGAGAAGCTCCACACCATCGGCCTCCCCTACCACTGGGGACCCAACGGCCTGGTCAAGGGCGACGTGGTCAACGACCTGATCCCGGTCTCCCTCGAAGCCAACGTCGCCATCCACGAGGCCAAGGCCTTCACCGCCAACCTCGAAGCGGGAAGGGTGTAGAGGCGTGGACGCCAGAGACAGGGCCCTGACCGGAGCCCTTGGCGGGCTCGGGGCCACGCTCGTGCTGTCAGGGCTGCGCGAGGCCTGGGCGAAGGTCGGACTGGTCTTCGAGACGGCCCCGATGCAGGTCGTTGACCGCGTCGAGGAACTGGGCCTACTCGGCGATCTCTCGCCGTGGGGCCGGCGCCTACTGACCGTGGCCGCGCACTTCGCCTACGGCATCGGGACGGGGATGTCTTTCGGCCTCCTGCGCAGGGAGAAGGGCGGGCCTGGGGAAGAGTCCTCCGTAGGGTCGGCGCTTGGCGTGCTTGCCTGGGGCGCGGGATGGGCAAGCTGGCTGCCGCTTACCGGCGTCCACCGGGCGCCCTGGACCCAGAAGACGCCGAAGGTCCTTCTCCCCGTAATAGACCACGCGGTGTTCGGCGCTGCTTGGGGACTCCTCTACTGGGCGCTCCGCAGGGGCGGGCATGAGCGTCGAGGAGCGCCGCAGCAGGGAGATGATGCAGCAGGAGCTCATGGACCTCGGGGTCGTGGCTCGTCGAGCATCCCGAGGCGGCTACAGAAGAACCTCAAGCCCATAAGGAGCGCGAAGGTCCTCGAACCCGGCGTCTACTACAACATGGGCACGGGGATGGTCGACAGGATCTTCAGCCCCCAGCGCGTGGCCCTCGGGCACAAGATGTTCCGCATAAGCAGCGATCCGGCGGCGCCGGTGGAGGAGATCCGGCGCAGAGTGCTAGAAGGGAAGTGGATAGTGGCGACAGGATTCCTGACCGACACCACGGTCTGCATCGGCTGCAAGGCCTGCGAGGTCGCCTGCAAGCAGTGGAACCAGCTCCCCGCCGACGGCTACGAGCTTACCGGCGACTCCTACGACAACACGAAGCAGCTCTCGGGCACCACCTGGCGCCACGTCGCCTTCATCGAGAACCCGAAGAAGCGCCGCCTGACCGGCGACGTGGACCTCGTCGCGCTCGCCGAGGACGTGACGGAGCAGCTGCCCGGCGGGGCCGAGCTCGACGCCCTGGGACGCTGGGCGTTCATGAGCGACGTGTGCAAGCACTGCGTCGAGGCGCCGTGCCAGCAGGCCTGCCCGACGGGCTCGATCATCCGCAACGAGTTCGACAACGTCTACATCCAGCCCGACATCTGCAACGGCTGCGGCTACTGCGTCCCGGCCTGTCCCTACGGCGTCATAACCCAGGTCCCCCACGACGGCCGGGCCTTCAAGTGCACCCTCTGCTACGACCGCCAGAGGGACGGCCTCGAACCCGCCTGCGCCAAGGCGTGCCCGACCAACTCCATCATGTTCGGCGAGGTCGAGGAGCTGAAGCAGATCGCCGAGGAGCGGGTCCAGGAGCTCCACGACAAGGGCTACACCCAGGCCTACGTCTGGGGCACGCCCGAGGTAGGGGGGACCGGCGGCATCGGGGGTAACCACTCCAAGTTCATCCTCATGGACGAGCCCGAGACCTACAACCTGCCCCGCCATCCCTATCCTGCCGCAGGAGAAGGTCAAGGGAGGAACCATGGCAAGCATGGTCGCGGCGCGGTGCTCGGCGCGGTAGTGGCGCTGGCGTTCAGGGACTAGGGGGAGATAGGTGAGCGAGACGACGCAGGGATCGGCGTACAGCAGAGCAACGGGAAGGTCGAGACCTCTCACCATCCCGAGACGGACCCGGAGCGGGAGGACAAGAACTACTACGGCATCCCGCCCATAAAGCACGCGCACTGGACCTGGCAGATCCCCGTCTACTTCTGGATCGGCGGCATCGGGGCCGGCGTCCACCTGTTCTCCACCATGGCCCAGATCCTCGGCCACAAAGACGAGGCGCTCACCCGCGCCGAGCCGCTACACGGTGCTCGTCACCATGATCCTGAGCCCGATACTTCTGATCTGGGACCTCGGCCGTCCCGAGCGCTTCTACAACATGCTGCGCATCCTCAAGCTCCGCTCCCCGATGTCCACCCAGAGCTGGTCGCTCTTCGCCTTCGGCAACCTTGAGCGGCCTGATCGCCGCCCGCCAGGCCGCCGAGGACGGACTGCTCGGAGACGATAACCTCGCTGGTGCGCCTGGTAAAGCTCATCCCTGCGCGCGCTCTCTCTGTACTCGCGCTGCCCGTCGGGCTCTTCGTCGGCTCCAACACGGGGAACCTGATCTCCGCGACCTCCGTCCCGATGTGGGCGCGCAACTGGCTGTTCATGGGCCCGACGTTCCTGGCCTCGGGACTCTCGACGGCGCTCTCGTGGCTCTCGCTCGTCCTCCACCTGACCCACTCGGGCGAGGAGAAGACCCTGCGCGCCCTCCAGCGCGCCGAGAAGGCGACCCTCGTCATAGAGGCAGGGCTCATAGCCGCCTCCCTGGTGCGGATGGGCAGGTGGAGCAAACCGCTCTTCTCCAGAGAGGTGGCCCCGCTCTTCGTCGGCGGCACCCTCCTCGGCGGCATAGCCGCGCCGATGGCGCTGCTCTTCGGCAAGGAGACGCCGTTCCAAGAGCATCCTCGCCTCGGTGCTCGTGCTCGCTCGGCGGCCTCGCCTTCCGCTTCGCCATAATAAAGGGAGGCCGCATCAGCGCCGACGACCCCGAGGCGTACTTCACCTTCGCCAGCGGCGAGAACGCCCCGCAGCCGGAGGACAACATCTAGCGAGCAAGTTACTCGCCCGCGTACTCCTCGTCGGTGACGGGCTCCAGCCAGTCGGTGCCGCCGTCGGTCGTGGTGGCGGGGTTGATGGCCATGTGGACCATGTAGGTGTCCGGGGTGGCGCCGTGCCAGTGCTTCTCGTCCGGCGCGAAGTAGACGACGCCTCCGGCTTCGATCTCGACGGCCGGCTCGCCCTCTCTCGCGGCGCGGCAGGTGCCCGGTGACGATGTAGAGGATCTGACCCTCCGGGTGGGTGTGCCAGTTCGTACGGGCCCCTGGCTCGAAGAGGACGCGGAAGACGGCCGACGTCGGGGGAGGAGCCGGCGGGTGCGGCGTCCATCCAGACCACGCCGGTGAACCAGTCCTCGGGTCCGCGGTCCGGTCTGCATGTCCTTCGGCGAAACGACTTTCATGGGTTCCTCCCTTCGGTCGGAAGCATTTCAGCACGCCTGCTTCAGGCTTGTCGAGCACTTCAGCATGTCAGCTTCCCTAAGACCTGGCTGACAAGGCGGCGCAGCCGCCGGGCTGACAAGCGGAGGCGAAGCCGGAGCGTGCTGAAATGCTGAATGCCTTTCATGCCAGCCGATGTTCGAGGACGGGTACAGGTGCGGCTCGTCGTTGTCCTCAGGTGTTGTTTTCTCCACTTTCAGGAAGGCATTGCGGCCGCGGAGTCTCGAGGCTGGAGATGTGGTTGTGGAACCAGGGCTCTTCATGCACGAGGTGCCAGCGGACGTCCGGTTCTTCGACGCCGGCCAGGCGGGCGAGCGTCTTGCCGACGCGCTCTGCCACGCTCCGTCCACCCGACGCGCATGGCGAGGCGTTCGGGGAGGCCGAGCGGGTTGCGCAGGGGGGAGCCTGACCGACTGGTAGACGGGGTGTGGTAGCGCCGTCGCCGAAGTCCGATCTCGGCCAGGTAGCCGTGGTGTACGTCGCCGGAGAGGACGATTACCGAGGCGGGAGGGTCGCCGTGCGAGCGTTCGCCCGCGGCGACGGAGCGTAGGAGGTGGGCGAGATCGGTGAAGGAGTTGTGGAAGGCGGGCCAGTGCTCGAGGTCGACGAGCTGGCGGATCGACTCGCCGATCCTCGCCGCCGGACGGCCCCAGGCGCCGGCGCAGATGGCCTCGCTGGCCGCTTCCAGGTGGTGAAGTCCGGGCGAGAGGAGGAAGGGGAGCGAGGTGCCGAAGAGGAGGTGGTCGAAGTCGCCCGTGGCTTTCTCGACGATCCAGGCCCACTCCTCCTCGTCGAGCATGGAGCGGTGGCCTTCCTTGAGTACCCGTCCTGCCCGCGAGTCCATAATG
Source organism: uncultured Rubrobacteraceae bacterium (assembly GCA_963811295.1). Taxonomy (GTDB): domain Bacteria; phylum Actinomycetota; class Rubrobacteria; order Rubrobacterales; family Rubrobacteraceae; genus Rubrobacter_D. The sequence goes on from CAWEQZ010000017.1 coordinate 26,679, forward strand.
ATAAGGCGGACCCTGCCGAAGTCGCGGTGGTAGCTCCAGCGCGTTCCGGCGATCTCGCGGTCGGCCTTGTAGGCGAACTCGCGCAGGATGCGGGTGGGGTTCTCGGCCTCCTGAACCTTCTCGAAGAGGCCATCCTCTTCCAGCTCTCGCGGGGAGAGGTTGCCAAGGTGCTGGTAGACCCAGTAGGACATGAAAGCGCCTACGATGCGCTCCTCCCACCACGACTTGGCGCGCATCCGGCGGACCCAGGCCTCCGAGATGTTCCAGTCGTCGTTGACGTCGTGGTCGTCGAAGATCATGGCCGACGGCACGGTCGAGAGGAGCCACCTGGTGACCGGGTCCCTCCAGGAGTCCCAGTACAGGCGCGTGTACTCCTCGAAGTCGGCGACCTGCTCGCCTGGCGGCTCGTTCGTGTCGCGCCGCGAGCGGATGAAATCGAGTGCGCCCTGGGAGACCTCGTCGGCGTAGATCTGATCCCCCAACAGTAGCAGCGCGTCGGGCCACCTCTCGTGGGGCTCGCTCATCATGCGAGGGCCAGCGCTTGCAGGGCGTCCCGCTCGTGACCTTCCTTGTGCGCGTCCGCGGCGAGCGTGAACGGGGGTTCGTGCGGCACAGAGACGCGGCAGGATCCGTAGGAGAGATTCAGCACCCCGTCGGACGCGATAGTCCTTATGACGGGCGGCGGGAAATCGTGTTCTCCTCGGGCCAGACCATCTCGCCGTCGAGGGAGACCTCATACTCGTAGGTCTTTCCTGGCTCTAGGTCTGTGATCCGTACCAGGGCGTAGTGGTGGCCCTCGATCTCGAAGGTGCTTGCCGTATCGGCCGAGAACCTCGACCTCGCAGGCGGTGTCGGTTTCGACCCAGACGGTCGCGTCGCTCTCGCCTGTATAGCGTAGGAGGGGACCGAGGACGAGGCCGGGCCTCACGCCAGGCCGACGACCCTGGCCATCACGGTGATGCCGAGCGTGATCAGCACGATGCCGATAAGGTCGAAGACGACGCCGGAGCGGATCATCTTGGTTATGGGGATCATGCCCGAGCCGTAGACGATGGCGTTCGGTGGTGTGGAGACGGGCAGCATGAAGCCGTAAGAGGCCCCGAAGACGGCGGCGAGGGCCGGGATCACCGGGTTCACGCCGGCCGAGGCGGCGATCGGGAGCACGATCGGGACCACGATTGTGGCGCTGGCGGTGTTGGATGTCGTCTCGGAGATGATCAGGGCGACGATCGTAGAGAGAAGGGTGATGGCGAAGAGGCTCTGACACGCCGAGGCCCTTGGTCAGGCCCTCGCCTATGGTCTCCGCGAGGCCGGTCTCCGAGAGGAGAGTCCCGAGCGCGATGCCGGAGCCGAAGAGCAGGATCGTGCCCCAGTCTATCCTTACCGCCTCGTTCCAGTTGAGGGTGAAGCGCCGTTCGGACCAGTTGATCGGCAGCAGGAACAGGAGTCCAGCGGCCACAATCGCGACCATCCCCTCGTTCAGGCGGTCGTAGACGAAGCCGTACACCGTCGATTCGTCGCCGAAGATGATGCCTATTATGCCCGGCAGGATCCAGAGGAATACGGCGACGTCCGAAGGCGATGAGGGTGTTGCGCTCCCCGCGGGAGAGACTGCCGAGCCTCTCGGCGCTCCTCGGCGATGAACTCCTCGGCGCCCGAGATCTGGCGCGTCTCCGGCCTGTTCAGCAGGATCAGGATGATGCACAGCGACAGACGAACATGATCACTACGATGGGGAACGCTAACACCACCCACTCGAAGAACGAGATCGTCGTGCCCGTCTCCTGCTCGATGAACTCGCGATCCGATCAGGTTCGGCGGGCTCCCGATGGGGGTCAGCAGGCCCCCGACGCTAGCGCCGTAGGCGATCATGAGCATGAGCGCGGTGCCGAAGCGCAGCCGGCTCGCGTCCCTGTCTGCCCTCGGACTGCTCACTGACCAGCCCCGCCAGGGCACCCATCATGCCCAGACCTATGGGGAGAAGCATCGCGGCGGTGGCTGTGTTGGAGATGAACGCGCTGATCGAGCGCGGCGATCAGCGCCGAAGGCGATGATGACGCCGTAGGTGGAGCGCGCGACGCCGGGGATGGAGAGCACGAGGAAGGCGAACCTCCTGTCGAGGCCGTGGGTCATCATGGCCTGCGCGATAATGAAGCTCCGATGAACAGGAAGATCGGTGTCATCTGCGAAGGCGCCGAAGACGACGTCCGCCGGGGCGTCCTCGGCGCCCGTGGCCACCTGCGGGACGTTGAAGATCACGGCCAGGGCCAGCCCACAACCGCCGTCACGGGGATGGGGATGGCCTCCGAAACCCAGTACACGATGACGAAGGCGAGAACGGCCGCCAGGGTCTGCTGGGCGTCAGGGAAGCCCGAGCGGCAAGTAGCATCATCATCGAGGAAGACAGCGGCCCGAGGAAGAGCCCGATCGTCTGTCGCCTTCTCTCGAACCGTCTCCTCCGCCGGCGACAGTACCTCTCGCTGCTCGTCCAGCGTCTTGTATGTGCCCCCAGGCCTTATGTCCTCGCTCAAGAAACCCTCCCTCTCCTCTTCTCCTGGCCTCGAAGTATAGCGACGGATGTAAAGCGTTACCCGCGGGTTTGGCCTGGCGCTGTGCCTTCGATCAGGTAGTCCACTACCCCTTCTAGTGAGCCTCTCCTCTTGCGCGCGGCCCGCTGCAACTCCGCCCCTGTGCCGAGCTCCACGATCTCGAGCACACTACCCAGTTCCTCCTCGCATCCGAGGTCCCGTGCGAGGGGCCGCAGCTCCTCGAGCAGCCCACGGGCCATCGAACGGGCCGGCATCACCCTGCCCGCGACGAAGTCGTAGAAATCGGCGTCCATCCCGTAGCGCACGGCGCGCCACTTGTTCTCCGCGTTGTACACAGCGTCCTCCGCAGGCCGCTCCTCCATACCGGCTCTCGCTACGAGGCACTGAACGAGCGCGGCGAGGGCTACCGTGTAGGATGGGTCCGTCTGTACGTCCGGCGCGCGCAACTCCACGGTGCCGAACTTCTGGTGCGGACGCGCATCCCACCAGCACCAGGAGTAATCGGGGATGCTCCCCGAGGCGACGAGGGCCCCGATGTGGTTCTCGAAGTCCTCCCAGTTTCGGAAGGTTGGCGGGAGGCCGGATCGGGGGAACATCTCGAAGATCTTGATCCGCGTCGAGGCAAGCCTGGTGTCGAACCCGCGCCAGAAAGGCGAGTTGGCCGAGAGCGCCACGAGGAGTGGCACGTGCCTGGCGAGCGTATTGACGGCCAGGATCGCAGCATCCCCGTCGGGGACGGCGACGTGGATGTGAAGACCGTAGATAGCCTGCGTCCTCGCTATCCAGCCCATCTCCTCTTCGACGCGCCGGTTGTGATCCCCACCCGTGAGCGGCTGCTCTGTCGGCTCGGAGAAAGGATGGGCGCCCGCCGCCACGATCTCGACCCCACGACTGCGCGCGAGGTCGCTCACCTCCCGGCGCAACCCCGGTAACTCGCGCGCGAGGTCGGCGGCCGACGCGAAGATGGGAGAGAGCATCTCCACACAAGACCGCGAGAGCTCCGACGTGATCAACCGCGAACCATCCCCCGCGGCGAGCACCTCATCCACCGCCGGGATCAGCCCGCGGGAGGCCGGGTCGACCAGCTGAAACTCCTCCTCGACCCCGACCGTATAGGGTGCCGTCGTGCCGAATCCACCATCCATCCGCGTACTCTAGCAGGTCAGCAAGTCAGCACGCGCCCTTTGGGCGCTTGTCAGCACGTCGCCTGTTCCAGGCGACTTGTCAGCACTTCAGCAGGTGGTGGGCCTCATCCGAGGCTCTGGAGATCGTCCGTGGGATGGTTTCTACGTGACGGGGCATGGTCTCGGACGGACGAAGCTGACATGCTGACAAGCGAGGGCCTTTAGGCCCGAAGCGTGCTGACATGCTGACTAGCTGAACTAGCTGAGAGATCTACGGTTTAGGGCTAGCTGGATGCGGTGGGAGCTTTCCAGGTCGCGGACGGCGTCGAAGAGTTTGCCTTCGGGGACGGTGGCGTGCCAGCGCTCCGTCTTGTAGCCGTAGCGGCGCTTTAGCTCACGCACCGAGTCGCCCGTGTAGCGGAGGGCGTAGACGAGCTTGCGGGCCTCGTCGGGCCTGCGCGGTAGGAGGTTGTAACGCCCCTCGGTCCACCAGGTGATCCCGGGCATCGGTTCGCTGGATCGTAGGATCAACCGCGTCTCCCACTCGACCCTGAGAGCGCCCATCTCGAACGTACCGGGCAGCACACTCAACGGCCCCAGGGAGAACTCGTCGTCTCTGTAGAATCCGAAGGTGCGTCCGAGTCGTTCTCTGAGCTTCGCGTCGTGCAGCCGCTCGTAGCGGGAGCGCAAGGCGAGCAGCTGCTCGTCCGAGTATGCTCTGAGTCCCCCTGCGGTCGGGCGATGCGGGTCCAGACCGCCCCTGCTGAGTACTGCCGAGAAGGTTCTGTACGACCTCAGGCTCCTGATCAGCCAGATCAGGTATCCCCCGATGGCGACGGCGACGCCGAAGAGCATCGTCACGTAGAAAGCGGCCCTCGGTGGAGACACCCCCTGCCCCACGATAAGCTTATCGCCGAAGAGGTTGTAGAACACGATGACGGCGGTCGTAATGGCGATAAAGGAGGTGAAGCCGACCAGAGCAAAAGCCGCGATCCTCCGGATGGGCGCAGCGCAAGAAGAGGCCAGTCCCTCCCACGCCACCCGCTCTTCTTCGATCTCGAACGTCGCTGTCTCCAGCTTATCCACGCCGTCCAGTATACCCCCATCCCACCGGTCGAGAATGGGTTAGAGATCACGCGTGAAAGCATGTCAGCACCTCAGGTCTCAAGAGTTCAAGATTTTGCTGACATGCTGAGAGCTGTCGAAGACGGCGTGCTGAAATGCTGACAAGCCGCCGCAGGCGGCGTGCTGAACTACAATACAGAGGTGGGTATGAAAGTCTACAGAGCTGGCCGTCGGATTCCGGACGGTAAGAGGCAGGGTAGAGTATTCAGGCCATTACTCCTGACCCTGCTGGTAATCATCGCCCTCGTGCTCGTCTACCTGATCGTATCGTTCGGCGGGCAGCGGGTGGTCTTGCTGGGGAGCGACGCGCGGGCCGGTGAGGCCTCGCGCTCGGACACTATAGTGGTTACCAAGGCGGGAAGCGGTATGCTCGCCGTGCCGCGAGACACGCTCGTCGACATCCCCGGGGTCAGAAAGGACAAGATCAACGCCGCATTCGCCAGCGGAGGACCGGAGTTGACCGTCGAGACGCTCGAGAACCTGACCGGCGTCCGGATGAACGACTACGTCATCGTACACTTCGGCGGGGTCGAGGAGATCGTCGACGCTCTGGGTGGGATCACGCTCGAAGTAGACGAGCCTATAAGGGTTGGCATCGATGGACGCCGGGTCTACATACCGGCAGGCACCCAGACCCTGGACGGGGCGCAGGCGCTCGCCTACGTCCGCTACAGGGGCGGCCCGACCGCGGATATCGGTAGGATAGGCCGCCAGCAAAAGTTCCTGCGGGAGCTGGCGCGCCAATCCACCTCGCCAACCAAACTGCCGCGCCTCCCCGCCACAGCAAGGGCGACGTGGCGCAACATCGACACGAACATGAGCCTTCTCGAAGCCGCCCGCTTCGCCATCCGCACCCGCCTCTCAGGTATCGGGGACACCGAACTCTACCCGGGCACCCCACAATACATAGGCGGCATCTCTTACTGGGTCCCGGACAAAGAGGCCGGGGATAAGGTCGTGTCGGAGACGATCGAATAACAGCAGCTTCAGCACGCTCCGGCATGACGGCCTCCGCTTTCAGCATGTCAGCTTTTATGGTGTTGGTTCGCCGCCCGTGCTCGAGAGCGATTCTTTCGCCTCTATAAACCGCTTCTTCAAACGAATCATCTCCTCGCCTTCCGTTGCAAAGCTGAAATGCTGAAGTGCTGACAAGCGAAGGCCTTAAAGGCCTGAGCGTGCTGACCAGCTATTTATTACGCTGCCTGTTCTTTGGCGAGCTTGCTCTGCCTATCGATGAGACGGTCGAGCCAGGCTACGCGGGGGTCGCCTTCGGTCGTGCGGCCCGCGTTCACGTACCAGTTGAGGGCTTCGCGGTGGTTGCCGAGACGGCGGTTCAGCTCCCCGACGAGGTAGGTGGTGACGGAGAGCTCGCGCCCGATTAGGTCGTCTTCCTGCAGGGAGCGCATAAAGTGACGCATGGCCCTCAGCTGGAAGGTGCTCTCGAACGGACGTTCCTTCTCCTTGCGGCAGACCCAGGAAGCGCGCAGGCACAGGTCGCCAAGCTCACGGGATTTAAGGCCCCGCTCCTTGCCGCAGACCTCGGCCGCGTGGAATCCGAGCCACGGTGGCTGGCCCTTGCGGAAGACCTTTAGCAGGCCGTCTTCTTTCAGGCGCTCCTCTATACCGTAGCGTTCGTCGAAGGTCAGGTCGAGGTCGTCGAAGGCCTCGCCCGCCGCGAACGAGCACACCGGACACATGGTCACGGCGCTCCGGATCAAACGCGCCCCGTCCGAGGGGCGGCCGGGGATCTTGGGGCAGAGGTCGGCCTCCCTGCCGACGGTGATGTAGGTGCTCGCGTAGGTGGACCTGAACACGTGGCCGCAGACGGGACAGACGACGTAAGGTCTGCCCGTCTCACCCACGGGCATCCCTAATCTCTCGCGGTCCGGCGGCCCGCGTTTCTGAGTCCCTTGTAGGGCTGAGATCAGGGATCAAAGCACTTTCGATTCTACCATAGCGGCTCGCTCCGCCGGTATAATTCCCTGCGCATACCGGTCCAGAGGGAGGCATCCGTATGGAGCAGCGCAAGAGTGAGGCCGAGGTCGCCCTGGAGCTGATGCGCCTCGTCCTGGAACACGCCGGAAGCAGGCGACTCTCCCCGACCCGTACGCTAGCCCTCTACCACCTCTGCAAGGAGGCCGTCGCGTATTCCCCGGAAGACCGCGTAACCGCGGATTATCTCGAAGAGAACCTGAAGAAGTTGCTGCAATAGCATCGGGTATCGGCTGCTTCTAGAGAAAAAGGAGGCCCCACCGTGGTACGACTGTACGTGGCCGGAGAAAATGCCGTGTCTGTGATAGAGGACGGTAACGTCGAGACCGGGCTGGAAGGGCGCGGCGCCCGGTGCCTGGCGTTGGATCCCAGAGATCCGGACACCCTTTACGTCGGCACTTCGGACCAAGGCATCTTCAAGAGCGAGGACGGCGGAGCGACGTGGGAGAACCTCTCCGGGATCGAACACCCCAGGGTCACCGCCGTCGCCGTCTCGCCTACCGACGGGGCCGTCTACGCGGGTACTGAACCTTCGGCCCTGTTCGTCAGCCGCGACGGCGGCACATTCTGGCGCGAGCTGGAGGGTATGGGGAATCTTCCCTCCGCGCCCACCTGGAGCTTTCCACCCCGTCCCTGGACCTCCCACGTCAGGGCGATCGCGCTCTCCTATGCAGACCCGAACCTCGTCGTGGTCGGCATAGAGCTGGGCGGGGTGCTGAGGAGCGCCGACGGCGGCGAGACCTGGCAGGACCAGAGGCCAGGTGCCCAACCCGACTGTCACTCCCTGTTCGCCCACCCCGGAGCCCCTGAGCTCCTGTACGAGGCCGGGGGCGGCGGGTTCGCCCAGAGCACGGACTTCGGCGATAGCTGGGATGGCGCGGACGGGGGGATGGATCTTCACTACGTGTGGGGCCTGGCCGTCGACACAGAAGACCCCTCGCTCGTCTACACCTCGGCGGCTTCGGGACCGTACCAGGCGCACGGCAGAGGTTCCTCTAATGCGACCATCTACCGCAGGTCGGGCAATGAGCGGTGGCAGCCTGTCCTCGAAGGCCTGTCCGCATTCCCATATGCTCTGTGCCAGGACCCGCAGACACCAGGGATGTTGTACGCCGGCTTCGGAGACGGGATGATCCTGCGAGGCGCGAACGCGGGGGAGAGTTGGGAGGAGGTCGCCCTGGTAGCCCCGGAACTACAGGCGCTGGCCGCGGTGTCCGCGTAGGGATATCAGGTGCCTCCCTAGCTGTGCATCTCCATCACTGTCATTAGAGTCGGCCACGAATTTATGTGCCGTGTGTGGCGGCACATTGCGTTACTCTATATGATGCTGTGAACGATCCACCGAACAGGCAAGGAGTCGGCCGCCCGTCGAGACTCGAATGAGGAGCGGTCTTCTGCAAAAGGAGGTCCCATGCGGACAAGATCGAGTTTCGTCTGTTTAGCCGTGATCCTGGCTCTCGTGGCCGTGGCCGGCTGCGGCGGCTCGGGCGGCGGTCAGGGAGGTGGCGGGGGCGGCGACGCCGGTGGTGGTGGCGCTGAGGTACGTCCTGCCCTCGTTCTCGACATCGGGGGTTTGGGAGATCAGAGCTTCAACGACTCGGCCTACGCCGGGCTCCAGAGGGCCAAGAAGGACCTCGACGTGCAGACCGAGACCCTCGAATCGAACGCCGCGACCGACTACGTGAACAACATCACCCAGCTCGCCGACAGCGGCTACACTCCCGTGTTCGCCGTCGGGTTCCTCATGACAGACGCGGTCAATGAGATCGCACCCCAGTACCCCGATACCAACTTCGCCATCGTGGACTCGATAGTCGAGCCCAAGAACGCGGTAAGCCTGGTCTTCAGAGAGCAGGAGGGCAGCTACCTTGCCGGAGTGGTCGCAGGGCTCATGACCCAGGAAAAGACGGATTACACCAACCCCGATGACAAGGTCGTAGGCTTCCTCGGCGGGCAGGAATCCGATCTGATCGCCAAGTTCCAGGCCGGTTACGAGGCAGGCGTGGAGTCGGTCTGCCCCGACTGCGAGGTCATCGTGCAGTACGCAGGCACGACCCCTGAAGCGTTCAACGATCCGGCGAAGGGCAAGGAAATAAGCCTCCAGCAGATAAACGAGGGCGCCGACATCATCTACCACGCCTCCGGAGGAACGGGCGCGGGCCTCTTCGACGCGGCCAAGGACAAGGGCATCTTCGCCATCGGTGTGGACTCTGACCAGGCCAAGCTCGTCCCCGACGCGCCCATCCTCACCTCCGTCGTCAAGCGCGTCGATAACGCGGTCTACCAGACCATCCAGGATGCCAACGACGGCAATTTCCCTGGCGGAGAGGTGATCGACCTTGGTCTCAAGGAGAAAGGCCTTAGCCTCGCCCCGTTCGGACGCTTCGACGACGACGTCCCGCAGCAGGTAAAGGACGAGGTGAAGAAGGCCCAGCAGGGCATCATCAACGGCGACATAAAGGTCCCCGACACACCGCAGCAGTAGGAACCGCCAATTGGCCGAGGGACGAACAGGGGAGAGGAAGGCCGGGGCCACTCGGGAGGCCCCGGTGGTACTCGAGATGCGTAACGTCACCAAGGCGTTCGGGTCCGTTAGGGCCAACGACGACGTCTCCATCACGCTGCGCCGGGGTGAGATCCTTGGCCTCCTCGGCGAGAACGGGGCGGGCAAGTCAACCCTGATGAAGATCCTCTACGGACTGTACTCTCCGGATTCCGGCTCCGTCTTCGTGGACGGTGAGGAGGCGAAGATACGCGACCCCAAGGACGCCGTATCCCACGGCATCGGGATGGTCCACCAGCACTTCACCCTGATACCACCCCTCACCGTGGCCGAGAACATCGTCCTCGGCGCCGAGCCGCGCAAGGGTGCCACCCTCGATCTAGCCAGGGCAATAACGGACACGGAGGAACTCTCCGAGCGCTACGGCTTGCGGGTCGACCCCAGGGCGCGGGTCGCCGACCTCTCGGTGGGACAGCGGCAGCGGGTGGAGATCCTCAAGGCCCTCTACCGTGACGCCCGCATCTTGATCCTCGACGAACCGACCGCCGTTCTTACGCCCCAGGAAACCGAAGACCTGTTCTCCGTTCTGGGGGAGCTAGTCGCGGATGGGCTCTCCATCATCCTCATCACCCACAAGCTCGGCGAACTCATAGGCGTGGCCGACCGCATCACCATCATCAGGGACGGCAAGGTGGTGGAGACGGTCGACGCCTCGGGGACGAACGAGGGCGAACTGGCCCGCCTGATGGTCGGCCGCGAGGTCCTGCTGCGCGTGGAGAAAGGGGCGTCGGAGGTGGGGGGGACGCGCCTCTCGGCCGAGAACCTCGTCGTCCGCTCCGGTACCGGGTCGAAGGCGGTCGACGGGGTGAGCCTCGAGGTACGGGCGGGGGAGATCCTGGGCGTCGCCGGCGTCGACGGCAACGGTCAGACCGAGCTGGCCGAAGCCCTCGCCGGGGTCAGGCCCGCCGAGGAGGGCAGGGTCGGCCTCGACGGCGAGGACGTGACAAAGCTTGGTGCTGAGGCCCGCCAGCATCTGGGCCTCGCCTACGTGCCCGAGGACAGGGGGACCAAGGGGCTCGTGCAGGACTTCGCCCTCTACGAGAACAACGCCTTGAAGACCTACGACGAGCCGCCGTTTTCCAGGTGGGGTTGGATCTTCCCCAGGGCCATGCGCCGCGCCGCCGCCACCGCCCTGCGCGCCTACGATGTGAGGCCACCCGACCCCGACGCCCGTGCCGGCTCCCTCTCTGGGGGCAACCAGCAGAAGGCCATCCTCGCCCGCGAGCTCACGGGCGACCCGGGCGTCATCATCGCCGCCCAGCCGACTCGCGGCGTGGACGTGGGCGCCATAGAGTTCATCCACGGGCGTCTGCTGGAACAGCGGGCACAGGGCAAGGCCATCTTGCTCATCTCCCTGGAGCTCGAGGAGGTCCGCTCCCTCTCGGACCGTATCGTCGTGCTCTACGCTGGTAGGATAGTAGGCGAGGTCGGTTCCGAAGCGACCGACGAGGAGCTAGGCCTCCTCATGGCCGGGCGTGGGACGGAGCAGACCGCGTGATCCTCAGCCGATGAGCGAAGACAGGACACCCCGAGACCCCGACGAAGGGAGGACCCGCACCTCGGCGCTGCGTCGGGCCCTCGTAAACGCCGGAGGGGCGCTGGTCTTCCCCCTGTTCGCCATCCTCATCTCCTTCCTCATAGGGGCTGTGATCGTGCTTGCGACCGGCAACAACCCCCTGACGGCCTACGCGGCGCTCGTGCGTGGCGCGGTCGGCTCCCCTACCGCCATCGGCCTGACGCTGCTCGGCGCGACGCCCCTGGTCTTCACGGGCCTCGCCGTGGCCGTGGCCTTCCGCGCCGGCCTGTTCAACATCGGGGGCGAGGGACAGCTCTACATCGGTGCGATAACCGCAGCCTGGCTCGGGGTGTCCCTCGGTTTTCTCGGCCCGTTCAGCGTGGTATTGGTCCTGGGGGCCTGCGTCCTGACCGGCTTCTTGTGGGGCGCCATACCCGGCTTCCTCAAGGCGCGCTTCGGGGCGCACGAGGTCATCACCACGATCATGCTCAACTACATCGGTATCAACCTGGCGTACTACTTCGCCCTGCAACCTCTAAGGACCAAGGGGCTCGTCCCCGGCACCGACACCATAGACATCGCCGCCCGCATCCCGTTTATCGGGATTGGCCTCGGGAGGGCGAACTACGGGTTCTTCATCGCGCTCCTCGCGGCTGTGGTGGCCTACCTGCTCCTGTGGCGCACGCAGCGGGGGTTCCAGATCCGGGCCGTCGGCCTCTCCCCTGGGGCGGCGAGCTACGCCGGCATGGGCATAGGCACGAACGTCGTCCTGGCCCTCGCCATCGGCGGGGCCTTCGCGGCCGTCGGGGGAGGGGTGGAGGTCCTCGGCGTCTACGGCAAGATGACCGTCCCGTTCGTGACCAACCTTGGATACAACGGCATCGGGGTGGCGCTCCTTGGACGAAACCACCCGGTCGGGGTGGTCCTTGGTGCCCTGCTCTTCGGGGGGCTCTACGCCGGCGCGCAGGAGATGCAGTTCACTGCCGACGTGCCGCTGCAGCTAGCCAACGTGCTGCTCGCCGTGATCCTGCTGCTCGTCACGGCAACGAAGCTCGTCGAGTTCGTGCTAGGCAAGCGTGCCCGCGACCTCGCCGGCACCCACCTTGATGAGGGACTGGGTCAGTAGTGGGCGATATCTTCGGCGCCCCGGGAGAGCTGCTCGCCTCGACCATTCGCTTCGCGACGCCGCTCATCTTCGCCGCCCTCGGCGGCATGTTTAGCGAGAGGGGCGGGGTCGTCAACATCGGGCTCGAAGGCCTCATGCTCATCAGCGCCTTCGCCGGCGTGGTCGGGGCGTCCCTCTCCGGAAACGCCTTCGTCGGGTTGGGGTTCGCCCTCGCGGCCGGGCTCGCCTTCGCCCTGATCCACGCGCTCATGTGCGTGACCTTCGAGGCCGACCAGATCATCTCAGGCACCGCCATCAACCTGCTGGCCCTCGGCGGCACGGGCTTCTTGCTGGTCGAGATCTTCGGCACCGGCGGAACTTCGCCGCGCGTCGAGGGCTTCGAGGAACTTCCCCTTCCACTCCTCAGCGATATCCCCGTCGTCGGACCTGCGCTCTTCTCCCAGAGCCTGCTGGTCTACCTGATGTACCTCCTCGTCCCCGTTACCTACTTCGTGCTCTTCCGCACGCCCTTCGGTCTCCGTCTCAGGGCGACGGGCGAGGTGCCCGAGGCGGTCGACACCGCCGGCGTCAACGTGGCCAGGATGCGCTACTACGGCGTCGCGTTGTCCGGGCTCCTGGCCGCCCTTGGTGGCGTCTACCTCTCGATGGGTCTCCTCTCCGCCTTTACGGAGAACATGACGGGTGGGCGCGGCTTTATCGCGCTGGCTGCGCTCATCTTCGGCCGTTGGAACCCGATCGGCGCCGCCGCTGCCGCCCTGCTCTTCGGCTTCGCCCAGGCCGTAACCATCCAGGCGCCTCAGGATTTGATCCGCAGGAGTTCCTGCAGATGGTGCCCTACATCCTTACCATCGTCGTCCTCGCCGGTTTCGGCGGCCGCGCCATCGCCCCTGCCGCCATCGGCAAGCCTTACAGGAAAGAGTAGCGCTCTAGAACCCGACCTTCCTGTCCTGGTCCGGTTTCTCCGGAAGTGTCCCTGTGGGCCCGTCCGCGGATCCCTCATCCAGATACTCGACCCCACCCATTAGCATCTGCGGCCTTACCTCCAGACTCGCGGCGAGCTTGCGGATGGTGGAGGGATACGCCCCCCTCCGCCCCGTCTCAAGCTTGGAGATGGTGTCCCGTGCCACCCCACTCCTCTCCGCCAACTCCTCCTGGCTCATCACAGCCCCCTGCCGGATGCGCCGCAAACGCGGAAGGTCCATGCTCCTTACCTCCAAAACACTGCAAACAACTTGCACAAATCCTACAACAATGTTACGCTCTTTGAGTATAGCCTGTTGGCGAAGACAGAGGGAGTTTGGTGATGAATTTGGATCCCAGGCTGGTCGTTCCCTACGTAACGGAGCAGAGTCCGCGTGGGGAGCGGACGATGGACATCTACTCGCGGTTGCTCAAGGACAGGATCGTCTTCCTCGGCACTCCGGTCGACGATCAGGTGGCGAACGTGATCATGGCGCAGCTCTTGCATCTGGATGCCGAAGACCCGGAGCAGGACATCCATCTGTACATAAACTCCCCTGGCGGTAGCGGCTCGGCGATGCTGGCGATGTACGACACGATGCAGTTCGTCAACGCCGACGTCGCGACGACCGCCCTGGGGATGGCGGCGTCGGCGGGGGCCTTCCTGCTCGCGGCCGGTGCGAAGGGCAAGAGGAGCGCGCTACCCAACACGCGCATCCTGATACACCAGCCATCCATACAGGGGCTGGGCGGGCAGGCTTCGGACGTGGAGATACACGCCAGGGAGATCATGGACCAGAAGCGGCGCGTGAACACCATACTCGCCGAGCGTACCGGCCAGGACTACGAGAAGATAGAGCGCGACACCGACAGAGATTACATCCTCAGTTCCGAGGCCGCTGTGGAGTACGGCGTCATCGACAGGGTCATAAGCCGTCCGGAAGAGCGCGTCGCCGCGATCGGCGACTAAGAAAGAGGCGCCGATGGACGTCCTGATCCTGGGCGGCACCGGGTTTCTCGGGCGCCACCTCGTCGAGGCGGCGCTCGGGAGCGGCCATCGGGTCACGCTCTTCAACCGGGGGATCAAGGCCCCTGGTCTGTTTCCCGAGGTGGAGACGATCGAGGGCGATAGGGAGGTGAATCTCTCGGCCCTCTCGGGGCGGCACTGGGACGCGACGATCGACACCTGCGGCTACGTGCCCCGTGTCGTCCGGGCGTCCGCAAGGACGTTGGCCGACGCGGTGGACCACTACACCTTCGTCTCCAGCATCTCCGTTTACCCTGATGCTATCGCGCCAGGATCCGACGAAGAGGCACCGGTGCGGGAGCTCCCGGACCCGACGGCCGAGGAGGTCACGGGGGAGACGTACGGAGGGCTCAAGGCGCTCTGCGAGCAGGCGGTCGAGGAGGAGATGCCGGGGCGGGTCTTCAACGTCCGCCCCGGTTTGATCTCGGGTCCCCACGATCCCACGGACCGTTTCACGTACTGGCCACGACGAATCGCCGCCGGCGGTGAGGTCCTGGCCCCCGACCGCCCGGAGCGTGGTGTGCAGTTCATCGACGTACGTGACCTCGCGGCCTGGATCATAGAGATGGCCGCCGAGAGAAGGACCGGAACCTTCAACGCCACCGGCCCCGACCACAAGCTAGAGATGGGCCGATTGCTCGAAGCGTGCGAGGCCGTCGGGGGTGACGCGGAGCTCACCTGGGTCTCCGAGGATTTCTTGGAGGAGCACGGAGTGGAGCCGTTCACGGAGCTGCCGTTGTGGGTGCCGCGGGAGGATGCCGCCCTGCTTGACATGGATTGCGGCAGGGCTATCGAGGAGGGGCTCACCTTCCGGCCCTTGTCCGAGACGATCGAGGACGTGCTCGAGTGGGACCGCGCCAGGCCGTTGGGTACGGAGCCTGCCGCGGGCTTGACACCAGAGAGGGAGCAGGAGTTGCTCCGGGCCTGGCGCGGTGTCACCCTGTAGAGTGTGGGTTGCGAGATGAGATGAACCTCACGCACGAGTACATGCATCACAGGACGGGCTACAGGCTCGGGGCCGGGTGCTGCTGGATCAGGATCTACAAAGGCGCCGAGTGCGACGCTCCCGTGGTGGTGTGCGAGGAGCTCCCCAGGGTCGGAGGCGTCACTACGGGGGAGGTGTCGGGTTATCTGGCCGCCGAGGTAGTCAGGGAGCATTTCTCCGGCGGTCTGCCGGATCTACCCCGTCCACTGCTCTGGGTCGAACACCGTCCGGCCCGCAGGCGCGGGCCAGGCAAGTACTTCCTGCATACCTTCCCCTCCTACCGTCCCAGGACCGTGGGCGCGGGCTTCGTGCGGCGCGTCACCCTCGGAGCCTCGCATCGCGAGCCGCTGGATCCTGCAGAGGTAGCCATCCTCATTCGAGAGGTATAGGAGGCGAGGTGGGCGAAGAGAAAGGCACGACCGAGTACGCCATAAAGCAAGTCGGAGACCGCTACTATCCCGTCATCATCGATAGCGATGCAGGGGGTCACTACGAGATAAAGAACCCTCTGACAGGCGGCGTCCTGAGCTACAAGAACCCCAAAGCCGCAGAGAAATACATACAACGCGCCCGCGAGAAAGAAGGATCGTAGGGGCGGTTCACGCTCCGTAACCCGTACGTTCTCGGGCAAAGCACGAATGATCTCGTCCTGCGTGTAGACTGGGTCACCTAAAGAGAAGCACGCGGGGCCGTCGCTAAGCACACCGGTCGTCTGACCGAACCGAGAGGAGATTATGGATCGTAAAGAGAGCGCGGGCGGAGCGGACCCGAAGGGTGTCCTGGCGGCCGTCCTCACTCCGATGGACCAAGATCTGAGCCCGGACCACCAGGCCTTCGCCACCCACTGCCACAGGCTGCTCGCGGCGGGCTGCCACGGGCTTTCGGTCTTCGGCACTACGGGTGAGGCAAATTCCCTATCCGTGGACGAGCGGCTCGCGGCGCTCGAAGCGCTGGTCGAAAGTGGTGTCTCCCCAGAGAAGTTACTGCCAGGGACCGGGTCCTGCGCCCTCACCGACACCGTACGGCTGAGCCGCGCGGCGCTCGAGGCCGGGACCGCGGGTGCGCTCGTACTGCCGCCGTTCTACTACAAGGGCGTAGGGGATGATGGTCTGTTCCGCTTCTTCGCCGAAGTCGTCGAGCGCGTCGGCGACGACCGTTTGCGCCTCTACCTCTATCACATCCCGCAGATGACAGGTGTAGACCTCGGGCTGCCCCTGATCTCACGCCTCATCGACGCCTACCCCAGCATAGTAGTCGGTACGAAAGACAGCTCCGGCAACAGAGAACGCATCATGACCCTCTGCCGGGAATTCCCAGGCTTCTCCGTCCTCGCCGGCACGGAGACGCTCCTTCTAGAAACGCTGCGTAGCGGCGGTGGAGGCTGCATCTCCGCAACCGTCAACGTCACCTCCCGTCTCGCCCGCCGCGTTCACGACGCGCACGCAGCGGGGAAACATGGCGATGCGGAAGCCTTGCAAGAACACCTCACGCAACTGCGCGCATCCATCGAAGCGTATCCCGTGATACCGGCCCTCAAGCAGCTCATGGCCCGTCTGACCGGCGACGAGCAATGGCGCAACATCCGTCCCCCGCTCTCCACCCTGGACGAAAAACGCACACAGGACCTCCTCTCCAACGTGCCCCTGGCCGAAATGCTGTGAGAGCGTCGAGCATGAGGCTTTTGAGCCTCATGCTCGACGCGCATTTCAGCACGCGCCCTGTCGGGCGCTCGTCAGCATTTCAGCTGGCCAGCTTTCGCGTATGCGCATGAGCTCCGGCTAACTGTCCAACCGGCGGCGCAGCCGCCGTGCTGAAGTGCTGACAAGCGAAGGCCTATAGGCCT
>CAWEQZ010000018.1:0-74792 GCA_963811295.1 uncultured Rubrobacteraceae bacterium
CCCGCACCACCGCTACTTCAGATCCACCATGTGCTCGTGGTTGGTGGTGCGGGCAAACATTGTTCTAGGAACTCCTCCTCGTAACGGTTGTCGTAACGCTTGGCAGACGGTGGTGCTGTAGAGTGGGGTTGTGACACAAGGGGCAAGCGAACAGGGGCAAGAAGTCGGTGGGATGAGCGCCCGTGCTGCCTCCCAGCTTGCCTGGGCGTTGTGTGCACTGTCCCTGGCGCTAACAGCGCTGAGTCTCCTTCTGTTGGCTCTGAATCTCTCTCACCCAGACGTCCACCTCTACAACTAGTGGCTAGAAAATACGGCCATGGCGGTTAGATTCTCGATTGTCGGTGCTATCTCATCGCTTCCCGCCTTCCCGCCAGCCCCCTGGGCTGGCTCTACTGTGCAGCGGCCAGCATCATCGCGGTAGCGTAACCTTAGTGCCGAGTACGCCATCTATGCCCTGCTGGCCCGACCCCACTCGCTGCCGGCAGGTGAAGCGCTGGCCTGGCTCGCCTCCTGGGCGTGGATTCTATCTATCGGCTGTATCGTTCTCTCGCTCCTGTTGTTCCCCAATGGACGGTTGGCGGGCAAACGCTGGAGGTGGTTGGCGTGGCTAAGCGTGCTCCTGACGATAGTGGGAGCGCTTTGGGCGGCGCTCTCCCCTGGGGCAATTGCTAATCT
This sequence comes from uncultured Rubrobacteraceae bacterium, assembly GCA_963811295.1. Classification (GTDB taxonomy): domain Bacteria; phylum Actinomycetota; class Rubrobacteria; order Rubrobacterales; family Rubrobacteraceae; genus Rubrobacter_D. Next base: position 676 of record CAWEQZ010000018.1, read on the forward strand.
TGGGTCAATCCGCAACCCGCTTGGGATAGAGGGTTTGGCCCGTGGTTACAACCCAGTCCAGACCATCATGCCCGCTCTCTTGTTCGTTGCGGCGGTGTCGACGTTGGGGTTGCGACTGCGCCGGACGAGGGGAATAGAGCACCAGCAGATCAAGTGGCCAGCCTTTATTTTGCTGGTGGGGGCAGGCGGCAGTATCCTCTATGACACCACCATCTCCGAGGCGATAGGCTTACGTTGGCTCGAATGGGTGGGATACGTAGTAGTCATAACGGCACTCGTAGGCTTCCCGATCTCCATAGGGATCGCCATAGTGCGCTACAGGCTCTACGAGATAGATATCATCATCAACCGTGCCCTCGTCTACGGCTCTCTGACGGCCACGCTGATAGTCCTCTACTTCGGGGGTATCGTGGTGTTGCAGAGAGTCTTCGTCTTGCTCACAGGCCAGCAATCCACCCTCGCGGTCGTGGCATCCACTCTCCTGATCGCGGCGCTCTTCAGCCCCTTGAGGCGCACCATCTAATCTTTCATAGATAGGCGCTTCTACCGCAGGAAGTATGATGCCAGAAAGACCCTCGAAGCTTTCTCAGCCAAGCTCAGGGACGAGACAGACCTGGAAGCCCTCAATAACGACTTGGTGGGAGTGGTGAGGGAGACCATGCAGCCTGCGCACGTCTCTTTGTGGTTGCGCCCGGACACGGCTCCAAAGGGCAAGGAGGCAAACTAGCTGCCGGAGGTCCAACTACTACACATACCATCCCCTCGGTCTACGCATTGTGAAGGAAGGCGGGAGTCGCCTCTCATCTTCGTGAGACTTCCTCAAAGATTCTGAGGCCTCCCCGTCCTCACCTCGCAGTAAGCCTTCAGGCAATCTATCACCACCTCCCGCTGGGTCTCCTCATCCCAGAGATCACGGAAGAGTAGCTCCTCCTCAGGATGGTCCTCACCAATTCGTTCCAAGCACCCCTCTACCCAACCCTCTACATAGTGTGGATCAAGGGCCAACCCAAGGTAGAAGACCTCCCCATCGTAGCCGTGATCGTAGCCGATAGCTGCCCTGCCAGTGAAACCCTCTTCCCCTCCCCCATCGGATGATCCTCTCCCAACCACTGTGTCATGATACGCACACAAGGGGCAAAGATTCAGTTTGCATACGTCACAGGGTTGTTCGTAGGCTACCTGCGGTTTGAGTTGAAAGGTGGGTCTAGGTAAACGAGGTCTACACTCTCGTCAGGGATGTACTCGCACATGATGGTAGGTTATCGCCGTAGAACAGCGTGTTAGTGGTTATGGCCTGTTGCACTTACCTTGCCCCTTACAGCCTTGGTTTGTCCTACATCTTTGTGGCCGTCTCGACCCATTTACTATTGATCAGGTTTACTTTCATGTCTATGTGCGGTATGAAGAGAGGTGCACCAGTGTCCGTATCCTCCTTTCCCTTTCCCCACCTATTACCCCGATACGGGCACTGGCTCTGAGTACTTAGACCGTACCCATGTTGGCCCCCTCGCGCAATCCCTGATTAAAGAGGCTTCGCAACGCTTAATGCTGCTTCATACCCTCTCCCCCGCTCATCCTCTCCTACGTGCCTCCATGTAGGCCGCTTCGACCATAGCAAGAGAAGTCCTCAGACATAAGGCAAGCTCCCGGTAGGCAGCATCATCTATCATGCCCTGCGAGTGCAAGAGACTGAGTGATGCCCTCAGCCTTAGCCCTGCTTCCTTTGCATGGTCCTGTATCTCGTCTAATACCGCGTCATCAGCCATTGCGTAAGTGTAGCGCCTACCTCTGGTGGTCCTAGCAACGGACCAGTACCGCTTATACCAGATGGAGACTGTCCAGTTGAGTTTCCGGTAGAACAGAACGGACGCTGTTACTCGCGCTAGTCCTCTTCGGTAGCTTCCTCTCTGGAAGAATCTACTCAATATCATCAGACCATTTATATACTCTGGCTCAGGACAGTCCTTGGAGGTATCATCAAGAGATGCTTCTATGTTCGTCAAGGCACCGAAACCACCGGACCTTCCCGTAGCGGCAAAGAACTCAGGATCTTGTAGACCTCACGGGCGATGTACCTCTTGAGGCAACGGATGATCTCCTTTTTCGACTTGCCCTCCCGGGTACGCCTCGCCACATAGTTCCGGGTGCGCTCATCGTTGCTCATTCTGGTGAAGGCGACCACGTACAAAGCCCGGTTGGCGTCGCGGTTGCCGCGGCGGTTGAGGCGATGGCGCACGACCTTCCCCGAGGAGGCGGGGACCGGGGCCACTCCGCAGAGGTGGGCGAAGGAGGCTTCACTGTCCATGCGGGCGGGGTTGTCGCCGATGGCGACCAGAAGCGAGGCAGCGGTGTCGGTGCCCACGCCTTTGAGGGCGACCAGCTCCGGCGCGGTTTGGCCGACGAGCCATTCCAGTTGTTCGTCGAGTTCGGAAATCTCCTCCGAGAGCGTTTGGCAGCGTCGGGCCACCGAGCGCAGCGCGAGCTTGGTGGCGACCAATACGCTGTGGGGCCGCCTTCCGGGACGTAAGCGCGAGGCCTTGCGGATCAGCGAGCACGCGGAGAGGTCGCACATCTCGTCCCTCAAAGCCTCGGGTGCGGTGTCGAGCAGCGCCCTGAGCTGGTTGAGCGCTTCCGCGCGAGCTTTCACCGCGGAGCGGCGGGCGAGCCGCAGGACGCGGATCATCTCCACCTCCCCGTCGGCGCCCTTGGGGCGTCCCGTGGCGGTTCCGGCGAGCACAGCGCGGGCCGCTGCCTCGGCGTCTATGGGGTCGGACTTTCCGCAGCGGAAGAGATCCCGCCTCTTGGGACGAACTACCTCGCGCACCTCGACGCCCTCGCTCGTCAAATAGCGGGTGAGTCCAGCCCCGAAGGACCCCGTCCCCTCGACTCCGGCACGCTCCAACGCGCCGTGGCCGCGCGCCCAGTCCAAAAGTGCCTTGTAGCCTTTGGCGGTCGCCGGCACGCTCAACTCTCCGAGGCGCCTGCTAAGCCCGTCGAGGGCGACGGCTACGTGGGCGTCCTTGTGAGTGTCAACGCCCAGCGTCACGAACCCCTCGTTGCCCGCGAACTCCGCCGGATCCATTCCGTCCCTCCCTCGTGTAGCCGTCACTCCATGCGCCAGGGCGGAGACAGGGCGGACATAACTGCGATGGGTGTTCCCCTAGGAATTACAGGCTTCTATAAAGTCACGCCGATCCCGCTCCTGCAGCAAGGCGACGAGCTCCGCCGTGGCCGACAAATCATTTGAAAGGCACTCCCTCGGCCCTTGTGGATCTGGGTCAGACCAAGCGGAGATCGCCGCCTTCCACATTTTCGCAGTTGTGGATCGACCTCTCTGGTCACGCGGCGTCCTTCTCCTCATCCCCCTCTACCAGCTCTCCGTTCACGAAGCTCGCTCCGGCACTCACCAGCGCCACCAGATGAGAGCCGTTGAGCCGTCTCCACCTCCCTTCGGCTGCCTCAAGCAGCTTGTAGATCATCGCCACTCCCGCCTCCCTCGATCCCGGTCCCTTCGTCAGATCCGTCCTCGCCCTCACCGCAGCGAACGTGCTCTCTATGGGGTTAGTGGTACGAAGGTGGCGCCAGTGCTCGGCGGGGAACTCGTAGAAGGCGAGAAGCTGCTCCTTCTCGTCTACGATCTTTGAGACGGCCTTCGGCCACTTCGTCCCGAACTCGCCCGCGAACGCTTCGATGGCACGGGCGGCCTCGGTCTTGTTCTCGGCTTCGGTGATCTCATGGATGGCGCTCTTCGCCCGCCGATGGACGCTCTTGGGCAGCGAGTCGAGCACGTTCATCGTCTTATGGACCCAATCTCGCTGATGAGTGGTCTCAGGGAAGACGTCCCTCGCGGCTGCCCAGAAGCCCAAAGCTCCATCTCCGACGGCCAGCGCAGGTGCACACATGCCGCGCTTTTTGAGATCTCGCAGTAGGAAAGCCCAGCTCTCGGTAGATTCCCGGTAGCCGTCGTGGATGGCTACCAGCTCCTTGGTGCCGTCGAGCCTGGCCCCGACCATCACCAGGCAGCACAGGCGATCGTCGCTGCCGAGCCTTACCCCGGTGTGGACGCCGTCTACCCACACGTATACGTATCCTCGCTCTGAAAGAGAGCGGTCCATGAACCGCTTGCGCTCCTCTTGCCACTCTTCGGCCAGGCGGCTGACGGTCGCGGCCGACAGGCCAGCTTCCGTGCCGAAAAACCCCTCCAATGCCGGGATAAAGTCCCCGCTCGAAAGACCATGCAGGTAAAGCAGGGGCAAAACCTCCGTAACCTTCGGCGAGCGACGCATGTAGGGTGGCACGATCACGCTCTTGAAACGCCTGCGCTCTCCATGCTCGTCGACCCTACGGTCGTTGATCCTGGGAGCCTTGAGTTCCACGGCTCCGGCCCCACAGAGGATCTCGCGCTCCTTGGCGTGCCCATTGCGAACGACCAAGGCATGGCCATTTTCGTCGCGCTGGTCTTTAGCCGCTTCGATGTAGGCATCGACCTCTGCCTCCAGCGCGTGGGCCAGCATCCTCCTCGCTCCGGCACGGGCGATCTCGTCGAGGTCGAGGGTGAGTTCTTCGCGGGTTTGGCCATCGTGGTGTATGCTGAACATCGGTGTTCCTTCCCGCCGACGCTGCAACGTCGGCTCTTTCGATTACCTTCTTGGGAAGGTACACCGCGTGCCTTACGAAATCTTCGATCCACAACTTCTGAGCATATCTCCAGTCCTTGATCCATTCTCTGATGTAGTGTTTTCAGTGACTGAAAGAAGGGGGTAATACTCTGTACCACTCGTACAATCCATAGAGAGATAGGGAGATGGGATGGGGTCAAGTCCTGCGTTTTCTGTAGTTTCCCCCAAGAAGAACTCACTTCGCTTCATTGCTCCATAGAAGCTACCTCCTCTTCATGGCGCTTCTGGGAACGATGGTCCTCGAGCTCGCTCATGTCCAGGTAGCGCCGCCCCGTGATCCACTCCTCCGATTGCTCTACCGCCAACGCCGTAACCAACCGCAAGCAAGACCGCCGGTTGGGGAAGATCCTCACCACTCGTGTGCGCCGCTTTATCTCCTGGTTGAGGCGTTCTAGACCATTCGTCGTGCGGATGCGCCTACGGTGAGAGTCGGGGAAGGCCAGGCAAGAGAGGCACTCCTCTACGTGCTCCTCGAGATGCTCGGCGATCTTGGGATGGCTTTCACGCCAGCGGTCCGCCAGCTCATGAGCGAGCCTAAGGGCCACTTCCGTGCTCGCAGCCGCGAACAGCCCGCGTAGGCCTTCTGCGAGCTCCTTGCGCCTGTCATGGCCCACCATCCCGAGGAGGTTCCTCGCGTAGTGAACTTGGCAGCGTTGCCAGGAGGCTCCTTGGAAGTGGCGGTCTATGGCCGCCTTTAGCCCTTCGTGGTCGTCGCTGACGACGAGCTCGACGCCTTCGAGCCCGCGAGCCTTGAGCGTCAGGAAAAGCTCGTGGTAGGTGGCTTCGCTCTCGGTGTCGGCGACTTCCACGCCGCAGATCTCCCTGAAGCCGTCGTCCCTGACTGCCGAGACGACGAGCACTCCTTGGCTGACCACCCGCCCATCTACCCTCACCTTCTCGTAGCGAGCGTCCACGAACACGTAGGGGTAGCTCTCGGCCTCGAGCCTCCGCGTCCTCCAGACCTCGAGCTCCGAGTCGAGGGAAGTGGCCAAAGAGGAGACGAGGCTCTTGGAGAAAGAGGTGCCGCACAGCTCCTCGGTCACTTCCTTGACCTTCCTGGTGGAGACGCCCTCCACGTACATCTGCATCAAGGCCAAAACTAGCGCCTTCTCATTCCTTTGGTAACGGGAGAACAGCCTGGTGGAGAAGGTCCCTTCCCTGTCCTGAGGAACGAGGAGGTTGAGGGTGCCCACCCTGGTCCTAAGCGTCCTCGGCTTGTAGCCGTTGCGGTGGCCGGCACGCTTGTCGGTGCGCTCGTAGGGGGCCGCTCCTATGTGGTGGGTCATCTCCGCCTCGAGCATCTCTTGGAGCACCCGCTCGACTACTTCGCGTAGGAAGCCAGGATCGTCGAGCAAGATCCCTTGTGCTAGCTGCTCACTCACCTTACGATGGTCTTCGGTCATCGTCGCTCCTTTTCGATCGGTTGACTTCGAGCACCAACCATCTTGGAGGACGATGGCCTTCCATTCTAGCGGCCTACAAATCTACAGAAGTTTAGGGACACAACCGTGGTATGGACTATTACCCCCCTAGTGATCACAAGACACTAATCCTTACCGTCAAGGATATCCTCCATAGCCTCTACCGCCTTCTCCTGCATGTTGGGGAGGACGTGAGAGTAGGTGTCGAGGGTTTAAGGGGTGTCAGAGAGCGCCGAATCCATCGCGCCGTTGTCTCCCCATCCCGGCAAGTAACTCGCGTACCTCTGTAAGGTAAAAGCCACGGAACTATGCCCAAGTTGAAGACTGACCACGCGGGGGTTCACTCCCTGCGCCAGCAGAATACAACAGCAAGTATGACGAGTCGCCGCATGGAAGGTTGTGTTCGGTAAACCGGCTCTCTTCAGGGCAGGTTTGAACGAACGGCAAAGCAAGTGCGACGGGTTGATGGGTTTCCCCACTGTATTGGTGAACATTAATGCATCACCGGCCACAGCAAACCCTTCCGCCGCTTGACGCTCCCGGTGACACAGCAGGGCTCCCGTGGCAGTTTCCGTAAGGACGACGTTGCGGCGACTGTTCGGGGTCTTGGGTGGTTCGAACGTTTGGCCGTAGCCAGTGATAAGGGAGCGCTGTACGTGCAGCACGCCAAGGTCTAAATCCAAGTCAGACCAGAACAGACCTCCGATCTCTCCTATGCGCATCCCGGAAGTCAGGCCCAACACGTACAAAGCGTGGTATCTATCGCATTCGGTCGCTTTAAGGAACCGTCTTGCTTCATCCCGATTGAGCGGACGGATCTCTGGTGTAGGCACCTTTGGCGGGGATACTTCCTTACAGACGTTGTGCTCGATCAAGCCCCACCTGACAGCGTGATTCAAGGCGGAAGAAAGCGCCCCGTGTATCCGTCTCACCCTCGCTGCCGAGAGTCTGCCTTCACACTTGAGCGAGTACATATGTTGGACCTGCTCCCGTCTCAGATCTTTGAGCTTGATGTCCCCGAATGCGGGCAGGAGATGTACCTTTGCGATGCTCTGACAGGTCTCGAATGAACGGCGCTTCATGGTGTGCTTGACCGCATCCTCGTATTGCGCAAGGAACTCAGTCACGGTAATGTTCGACGACACGAACACCGCAACGCCCTCATCAGAGAGGGCCTCCGCCAGTTTGTCTGCAACCTCCTTGCGCGACTTACCGTAAATGCTGCGCCGCTTCCCCTCCGACCAATAACGGCCCTCCCAGCGCCCGTCTGGTCTCTTGCGGGGACGGCTACCCTCTCCATTAGCGTTCTTCTTTGCCACGAACGTACCTCCTCCTCTTCGTCCGTGGTCCGGCGTGGGGGTCAGAGTCGGGGTCAAACCGTGGGTTCTACACACCAGTAAACGAGCAGCCAATGCCTCAAAGGGCGATAATCTTCCCCTGCCCGTCGGCGAGGCCCCATCGTCTAGAGGCCAAGGACATCGCCCTCTCACGGCGAAAACCCGGGTTCGAATCCCGGTGGGGTCACTCTCGAAAGTCCGCTTACCTAAGCGGATTCCCACCGCCTCCGCACCGAATCTAATCGTCAGTAAGGTCAGCCTGGCACGCCCGAAACGGTTCTGCAATGGGGCCAGGCGGGCGTCGAAGGGCAGAGCGCAGACTGTCGATTTTCTCGGACAGTATAGAAGTCCAATCACGTAGTAGTAAGCTTGTTCTCGAGGTCAGGAACCGCCACTCTCACTCAAGCGTCCCGCTCGTCATCACATCATGCGGACGTACCCGATGAAAGGTCGAGGAGCACCGACGCCAGATCTCCTGGCCTCGAGAACATCGGATAGTGACCCGTTGGTAGCTCGACGAATCCGCCAGCTCGGGCTTGCCATCTCGCGGAACACTGGGTTGCCGCTGTCGATGATCGCCCTCACCTCTTCGAGCGAGAAGCTGCAAAGGATACCCACCTTCGGCAGCTCTGCCCTGGCCGGGTTCTCCAACCGCAGCGGCTGCGTAAAGGTTCCGAACGGCTGGTCCACGGCCCGTGAGCGCAGCGATTCTAGCCTGGCGTGGTCCAGACCTTCCAGACTGCCGAATGTTGCCAGCTCTTCCCGTGGCGGCACTGGGAACCGCCAACCGCCGCCCAACTCCTCTACCTGCCGCTCGACGTGCTCTCTAACCTCGGGCGGGAAGGTATCGACGAGGGCGGTGCCGTCGGGGATCGGTCCTGTGTCCAGGTACACCAGCTGGGAGATGCGCTCGGGCACTCGGTCAGCCGCGCCCGTGACCACGACGCCCGCGTAGCTGTGCCCCAGGAGCACCACTTCGCGGAGATCCTCGAACCCGATGAGATTGACCACGTCGGTGATGTGGGTTTCGAGGTCGACCTCTGGAGAGGCGAGATGCACCCGTTCGCCCAGGCCAGTGAGGGTGACGGGGTAGACGTCATGGCCCTCCTCCCTGAGCCGACGAGCGACAGGCTTCCAGCACCAGCCCCCGAGCCAACCACCACCTACTAGGACGTAAGCGGCCATCCGAAGCGCCTCCTTCTTCGCCAGCAACCTGGGCTCCAATGATCTCACCCCGTCTTTGCGGATGGTAGGGGCGCACCCCCTATTCGCCCGACCGTCTACACCTGCGGGTCTGGCATCGTACAGCACTGCTCCTTTCTGCGGGTTGCTACCTTGCGAAGCGGCACAAGTAGTGACTATGTGACCCAGAACCTCGTACACTTGAGGCATGAACACTTACAGTTACCCTCACACTATCGAGAACGGGGCCGGGGAGCGAATCACCTTCGTTCGGCGGGTCCAAAACTCCGCCGGCGACCGCCTCGAGATCGAGAACTTCGTCAAGCCCGGCAGCGGACCCCCGATGCACGTCCACACCTACCAGGAGGAGGCTCTCACGATCCAGCAAGGCCGACTCGGCTATCAGCTCTCGGGAGAGCCGCCGCAGTACGCCGAGCCTGGTGAGACGGTCGTCTTCGAGCCTGGGGAGGCGCACAGGTTTTGGAACGCCGGGGAAGAGAACCTCGTGTGCACGGGCTATATCCAACCGGCCGATAACGTGGAGTACTTCCTCACGGCGATCTACGAGTTGCAGCGCGAGGGCGGAGGGAGCCGGCCGATGCCGTTTGAGACGGCGTTCTTGATGAGACGGTACCGGCGCGAGTTCTACATGGCGGAGATCCCGGCGGTGGTGCAGCGTTTTGTTTTCCCCGTGCAAGTGACTGTGGGACGGCTGCTGGGCAAGTACAGGAAGTACGCCGACGCGCCTGAACCCATCAGGCGGTGAGCATGCATCGGAGAAGCGCACGACGGCACGCTCGAGCGGACGCAAGGCATGGACGCTCTTGCGCCCTACCCGGCATCAAAGATCGGATTTATAGGCGCAACGAACTCGGTGTCGACTACTTCGACGGGCTGACCTCTTCCAAGACGTTGGGTGAATAAGCCGATAATGCCACTAGCACCCCTCTTGCAACTGTGATGTGGAACAAAAATCACTCATTTGGGGGATGTGCTTTCTCCCCAAGAGGTGCAACCTAGACGTGTTTGATAACAGGGGCGGGGTAAACGGCTTACTCGCTTCCCGAGAAAGGCAAGGAGGAAGTCCTCTGTGCTACTCACTGTAGTTTATGGCGTGCTCGTGGTCGGGACGGTTTGCCTCGCCGCGCTCGCCGGACTGGAGTTGGTGCAACGCCTCGTGCCCGCCGACTCCCGTAGACCCCACAACGACGTCGCCGGATTCATCTACGCCGCCCTGGGCGTTATCTATGCCGTTTTGCTCGCCCTCGTGGTCATCGCGGTGTGGGAGGAATACCAGACAGCCAGCGAGACCGTGGAGCAGGAAGCCAACGCCCTGGCTGAGATCTTCTGGCTGGCCCATCGGCTCCCCGAGCCGGAAGGCACCCACCTCCAGGAACTCTCTCGTTCCTACGCCGAGGAGGTGGTCCACAAGGAGTGGCCCCTCATGGAGCAGGGAGAATCCCCCTTGATGACGCAGGTGGAAGATACTCCGCAAGGGTGGACCCTCATAGACGATATCCGGGCGAGCCTTCAAGAGATCGAGCCCCGCACCCCGGCCGACGAGCAGCTCTACGCCGAAGGACTGGATCAGGTCCAGAGACTGGCCGACGCAAGAAGGACGCGCCTGGTGGCGGCCGAGGAGGGGGTGCCCGGAGTGTTGTGGTCTGTTCTGATCTTCGGGGGGATAGCAGTGGTGGGGTTCACCTACCTCTTCGGGTTAGAGAACACCTGGGCACACCGGCTAATGGTGCTGACCCTGGCAGCGGTTATAGGGCTGGTGCTATTCACGATAGGAGCCATGGAGCATCCCTTCTCAGGAGGAGCGAGGATAGGCACAGGAGCCTTCGAGCTGGTACTGGAGAGGTTCGAAACCAGCAAGCTAAGCTATCTCCGATGAGCTCTGTTTCAGCCTCTAGCAAGCGCGCGACGTCTCACGGAAAACCCGGGCTCGAATCCCAGTGGTGTCACTGGCCCGCCGAAAAGCGGGCTGTTTCTACGCCAGAAGGAGTACCGCAAACCCTGCTCCCACCACCGCGCCAGCGAGCGTCTGAGATAAGGTGTGCGCCTTGAGGGTCACCCGCGACCAGAGTACGAGCGGGAGCACGAGGAGGAATACGAGGCCACAAGGGCCGAGCAGGAGGAGCCCGGCAGCGGCGGCGTGTCCGGCGACGGTACAGTGGGCGCTCGCTTTCCAGAGCAATGTGATCCCGGCGACCACCGCACTCGCAAGGCCCATCGAAAGGGTCAGCAAAGAGAGATCCTGTGGGGCATCGAGCAGTACCAGGATCGCGAGAAGTGCCACGAAGGCCGCGAGCAGAAACACGGCGGGCGCGAGACGTTCGGCGCGGGCGGAGATCCAGAAGTCCCCTACGCGGGAGCGCCGCCGCATAGTGAGCACGTATCCTGCGACTACCGCCGCGGCTGTCAACTCCACCGCCAGGTAGAGCAGGCCCCTGTAGACACCGGCCTCCACGAAGGCGACCAGGGCAAAGAGCGCCGTGAAGATGACGAACGGATTGAGTGCGTTCGTAAGGGCGCTGGCGAGTCTCTGAGGGCGGATGGTCACGTTGGGTAGCATAGAGCGCTTGCAAACTCCGCGCACATCGACAGTCCGACCCTCGCGCCTTGGTCCGGGGTCAGCGGGCCCGATGAGCGCCCTAGGAAGCCACCCCGGCGATGATGAGCCAGATCACAACCGACGCGACGGGCACGAAGCCCACCACGACTGTGACAAAGGTGGTCAAGAACGTGGTCCCGTAGACGCTCTGGATGCCTATTCCCATAAGGACTATAAGGGCGTAGGAGAACGCGAAAGCGCCCAGCACGGGTATCCATGCGAGTACCAGGGCGCCAGCAGCGTAGGCCGCCATGCGGTAGACCTCTCTGAAGCCTGAAACCTTCCCGACGAAGGTCCTTATCGAGAGAAGGTAGACACCGGCTACCACGCCGACCCCGACCGGCGAGAGCAATGCAAAGAGGCTGGCGTCGAGCACCGCTGCCCGGAGGTCCCGTGCGTCGAGGTCGCCGAAGAGAAGGTTGGTGGAGAGGGCAATCGCAGCGCCGAGGATGCCAGAGACCGCGCCGACGAGTAGCACGAAGGCCGCAGGTTCCTTCAGGGGCCCCTCGACCTTGAAGTTCACGTAGAAGCTTCTCGGAGAGAAGAGGACCGTGCGTATCACTGCGACCGCGCTCGCGAAGGGGCGTTGCAGGTCGAAGTCGGGGGACGGATCCTTTTGCATACGCAGAATTATACAGCCCGTCCAGATCGTGCTTGCCAAATCGCTCTCAGAAAATTAGACTTAGGTCCCTCGAAGATGGTGGCGGAGAGGTACCGCAGGCGATGTTCAAGCTCTACCTAACCTCGATATTGGTGGCCGAGGTAGTCGCCGTCGTGGCAGTCGCGTCCCTGGCGGGCTTGAGTCTCTGGTTCCTCGTCCCCATAATTACGCTGACGCTCGTCGCGGCGTTTATCTTCCGCCGCAGGTTCGGCGGTCCTGCTTACAGCATCCGTCGACTCTCCCCTCAGGCGATCGCCGGCTACCGAGCCCGTGATCCCTACGCCAACACTCCCGAAGCGCTCTCCCGCGCCATAGTAGAGCGGGCCAAGGAGATCCAACACGCCCTCGAAGAGTCGCCCTCTGACGAGGTCCGTGTCGAGATGTGCGCCCTCGGCTACAGGGCTTGCGCGAACGACATGATCACCCTTACCCACCTCACCAACGAGGCCCTCCCCGATGCCACTTTCCTCAAACGTATCAGGCTCCGTCGAAGCCGCAAAAAGGCGATCGACGCCCTCTCCGATGCCAGGAAGGCTCTACCGCCGGGCGCCCTGCGTACCGCGCCGCAAGAGAGGCAGTAGCCTTTTGGCACGCCGCCCGGCTTCGCCGGACGGCGTGTCAGCACTTCAGCGCGTCGCCTGTTCCAGGCGACTTGTCAGCATTTCAGCAATCGTGTGCGCGAGTCCTGGTTTACAAGGCGGCGCAGCCGCCGGGCTGACAAGCGAAGGCGCTAGCCCGAGCGTGCTGAAAGGCTGAAATGCTACACTGCGAGTATCTCCTGCACTTCGGGCACCTCGCGCCTGATGAGGCTTTCGATGGCGTAGACGAAGTCGAGTTGCGAGAGCGGGCATCCCTTGCAGGCTCCCAGCATCTGGATGCTGACGGAGCCGTTCTTCTCGTCGCAGGCTACTACCCTGGCGTCTCCCCCGTCGGCACGCAGCGCTGGCCGGACCTTGTCCAGCGCGTCCTCTACCCTGCTGTGCAAATCCCGCTGCTCCATCTCGCCGCCGATTATATCCGGTTATGGGGACGGATTTCGTCGGCTACGATAGTAGAATGGGGCGTCCAAGAGGACCCGTTTAGGGAAGGAAGTCTTATGAACGAGTACGAAGGACAGAACCTGCTGGTCATCGGGGCGCCGGAGCACGACGCCGACGCTTACCATCTCTCGGGGTTTCTTGCGCCAGACGCGGTGATCTGCCTTCGTGTGGCTGGCAAGAGGTATCTGGCCGTCTCCTCCCTCGAGTACGGGCGGGCCGAGAAACAGGCTCCCGTGGACGAGTTACTCTCCCATGAGGAGTTGGGGATTATCGGCCTCGCCCGCGAGCTGAAGAGCGGCGCCAGGGCCTACGGCGCCGCCGTGGCCAACCTCCTCGACGAGATCGGCGCCTCGAACTCCCCGGTCGTCGTGCCGGCCCACTTCGGCATCGTCTACGCCGACGAGCTGCGCGCCCGCGGCATCACCCTCACGCCCGACGGCAAGCTCTTCGACGGCCTTCGCCGTGCCAAGACGGAGGAAGAGATCTCCCACATCGAGAAGACCCAGCGCGCCGTCGAGGCCGCTTGCGCCCACGCTGTCAGTATCCTGCAGGAGGCTGAGATCGGGGAGGATAAAGTCCTCGACTGGCGCGGCGAGATCCTCACGAGCGAGCTGCTGCGCGCCGAGATAGACGTCGAGCTCCTCAGGCGAGGCTGCGCCGCCGACGGCACGATCGTGGCCGGCGGCCCGCAGGCGGCGGACCCGCACGAGCGCGGCCACGGCCCCCTGAAGGCGGGAGAGTCCATCATCGTCGACATCTTCCCCGTCGACCTCTCGACCCGCTACTACTCAGACATGACCCGCACCTTCGTCAAGGGCGAACCGAACGACGGGTTGCAGGAGATGTACGACGCCGTCCTGGAGAGCCAGGAGGCGGCCCTCTCCATGATAAGGGCGGGCGTCAACGGCAAAGACGTCCACCGCAAGGTCGCCGCGGTGTTGCACGAGGCTGGCTACAAGACGAACGTCCACGACCAGGAGGAGGGTAAGCCGCTCACGGAGGGCTTCTTCCACGGCACGGGGCATGGGGTCGGGCTGGAGCTCCACGAGGCCCCCCGTGTCTCTCTGGCCGACGAGGAGCTCATCCCCGGCGACGTCATCTCGGTCGAGCCCGGCGTCTACGATCCGAAAGTGGGTGGCGTCCGCATTGAAGACCTGGTAGTCGTGACCGAAGATGGCTGCCGCAACCTGACGAAGTTCCCGAAGGAGTTTCGGATCAGCCCGTAGTAGCGTACCGCTTTGTGTCTGTTTCACAGGTCGACGTCGAGAAGGTCAAAGGAGGAAACCTCATGGAGACCAGAACAGTCTCGAATGCCGTAGCATTCTCTGAAGTGAAGATGAAGAAGAACGCCCTCTTCGACTCGCCCCATCTCTACTACGACGCCTACTGCCTCCTCCCCGGCCAGTCGCAGAAGGTCCACGCACATGAGGGCTCGGACAAGGTCTACTACGTTCTGCGGGGCACGGGGCGCTTTACCGTAGGCGAGGAGGAGCGGGATCTCGGCGAGGGCAACGCCGTTATCGCCCGCGCCGGGGACTCCCACGGTGTCCGAAACGAGACGCAGGAAAACCTGGTCATCCTCGTGACGATGGCCCCCCGCCCCTCCTGAGCCGTGGCCTCGAACGAGATGCCGCAGCCTCCCTACGTGCTCCTCTTCGAGGAAGTGGTCCCGGGCGCCAGGCCGCTCATCATACTGGTGGACAAGCGCGGCGCCGTACCGCTCTTCGACTCCGAGGAGAAGGCCGGAGCGTTCGTGGCTTCCACGGACTTCGGCGCCGCGCTCGCGCCTGTCGAGATCTCGGGCACCGGCCTCGTCAGGGCGCTCGAGTCCGTCAGGGACGAGGTCGACTACGTCGCCATCAACCCGCCGCCGGCCGGTGAGGGTCCCATGAAAGTAAGGATGGGCGGCCTCGAGGAACTAATCGAAGCCCTCCAGACGAGCCAGCAGGGACAGGACCTGTTCGGGCTAGGCTCCAACGGCTCCGCGTAAGACACCGGACGCGCTCAGTATCCTGCAGCGGAGCCGCCGCCACGCGGGTCGGCGGCTCCGGTGAAGCGGGTCGTCTCTCCGCCGGGACCGTATTCGATCGTCAGGGCGTGGGCGTTGCCGAGGGGATACTCGGCGGGGATCAAGTCGTGGCCGAGGACAGAAAGGCCGTTGCTGACGCCCTGTGGGATGCCCTCCTCGACCACGAGCAGGTCGGGGACGACGTGGCTGAAGCGTGGCGCGGAGACAGCTTGTTGTACGTTCATATCGAAGACGAGCATGTTGGTGATCATCTGCGGCGTCGTCTGTTGGATGGTGCGTCCGCCGGGGGTTCCGAGCGCGACGCGAGGCCTCCCGTCGCGCATGATGATGGTCGGGCACAGCGCGTAGAGGGGCTGGCGGCCCGGATACACGTCGAAGACATTGCCCACGGGCTCGAAGCGCGACCACGCGAGGGCATCGTTCAGCCAGATCCCGGTCCCCTCCGGCATGACTTTGCTCCCGAAGACGTTGCCCAGGGTCTGCGTCGCAGAGACGACGTTGCCCTCCCGGTCGGCGACGACGTAGTGCGTGGTGTGTTGCTGCGTGTCGGGATACCCGGTCGGCCGGTAGCCGGTGGGAGAGCAGGTCGCGGCGGTGTCGAACTGCGCGGGCGGGTCGTAGGGTGCTACGGCGTTCGGGTCCACGCGCGCAGACTCGCTCTCCAGGTACTCGTCAGAGAGCAGGCGGTCCAATGGAGTCGGTGCCTTCTCGGGGTCGGCGGCGAACCGGCGGGTCGTCTTAGAGACTCGTTTGGAGACCTCCGTCGCCGCGTGGACGTAGGCGGTGGTGTTGTGGCCGGCTGGTACCGCATCGTAGCGGCCCATCACCCCCAGCCGCACGAGCGCGGCCCACGCGGTGGAAGGCGGGGCGGCCGTGACTACGCGGTGATCGCGATAGTCGAGGCCGATGGTCTCCCGCCATTCGGCGCGGTTGCGGCGCAAGTCCACTTCCGAGAGGAAGCCACCACCATTCTGCGCGGCGGCGGCCATCGCCGCGCCGAGCCGTCCCCCATAGACGGCCGCAGAGCCTTCTTCGGAGATGAGGCGCAAAGAGTCGGCCAGGTCGTCCTGCACCAGATTTTCGCCGGCGGCCAGTGGGATGCCGTCAGGGCCGTAGATCTCCTGCGCGTGCGCGGGGAACGCTGCGTACTCGGAGCCGAGCCAGGCCGCCGTCTCCTGGTCGAGGGGGAAACCCCGATCCGCGTACCCGATAGCGGGCCGGAACAGGCGCGCCCACTTCGCCTCCCCATACTCCTCCCACATCGTCTCCCAGGCGTTCAGGTTGCCCGGCGTGGCGACGGCCCTGGCACCACAACGATTCTCCCCGTAGCCAGGAGTCGGCGGCCGGAACACGGAAGGGTCTAGCGAGGCAGGTGTCCGGCTCCCGACCTCGAGGAAACGTGTCCGACGCTCTTCGGCGCTGTAGATGACGATGGCCCCGTACCCGCCGACGCCGCTCATCATCGGCTCTACGACGCCCAGCGAGGCGGCGACTGCCACCGCCGCGTCGAAGGCGTTTCCGCCGTCCTTCATGACCTCCAAACCTGCCCGCGTCGCAAGCGGGTGCGCCGAACTGACCATGCCGTTCGTCCCGACCGCCGGGCGGACCGCCGTGCTCCGGCTCGCGGGGCCTTCCCGCACCTCCGGCTCTGCGGTGGTCGCGGGGGCACCCCGTTTGGGGGGCTCTTCGGCCTTACCTTCTTCCCGCGCGGCGGGAGTCTCAGGGACGGTTTGTTCCAGGGTCGAGGCTGGCTCCTCGGCGCCTTCCCCTGCCGCTCCATCCGACCCCGTGCCACAGGAACAGAGAACCACAGCGAAAAGGATCGCCAGGATGGCTCTTTGCAAGATTCGAACGAGCTCCGTTACGAGACTACGCCTTCAGGCGGTCGAGATGCTCCTTGCGAAACTTGGCCACCTTCGGCGCGATGATGACCTGGCAGTAAGGCTGGAACCCGTTGTTGCGGAAGTAATTCTGGTGATAGTCCTCGGCGACGTAGAACTCGTCGAACGGCTCCACCACGGTCACGATCGGGTCGCTCCAGATACCCTCGGACTCCAGGTCGGAGATCACCCCTTCCGCGACGCGCCTCTGCTCATCGTCGTGGTAGAAGATCACTGACCGGTACTGCGTCCCCACGTCTGCACCCTGGCGGTTCAAAGTCGTCGGGTCATGGATCGTGAAGTAGACCTCCAGAATATCCTTGTACGAGACAACCGAGGGATCGAAGGTAACTTGCACTACCTCGGCGTGCCCGGTCGTCTCCGAGCAAACCGCCCTGTAGGTCGGGTTCGGCACGTGGCCGCCAGAATACCCAGACTCGACCTTCTCCACGCCCCGCAACTCCTGGTAGACCGCTTCGAGACACCAGAAACAACCGCCCCCGAGCGTGGCGACCTCCCTCGCAGAGCTGTTCATCCTATCGTCAAGCGTCATGGCTCACATCTCTCCGTTCGTATCTTTTGGACGTCCTCGGTATACCGCATTCCTTACTCGGGCGCACGGCGCTGGTACGGGTTCCCCGTTGAACTTACTATTCTTGTCGGGCATGATCATCCCTCCTCGACGAGGGCGAAACGTCTTCGCTATCTACGCGTAGTGCAGGTTGGAATCAAGCCAGGTTGTCAAATGGGTCTCGATGAGGAATCATCTATACATGTTCGAGCAGTTGCAGGAGCACTGGCGGGAGTTTAGGGAGAGCAAACCTGGGCAACGATTCAAGGACCGTTATCGTCGCCGGCGGCAGCACGAACAGGGTCACATCCTATGGAGGATCTTCCTGATCACCCTCGGCGCCGTTATCGCTCTCGGCAGCCTGGTACTTGCCCCCCTGCCCGGCCCCGGCTGGGGCACGGTCTTTATCGGGCTTATGATCCTGGCCGGCGAGCTCCTCCCCGCGGCCCGCTTCCTCGACTGGCTCGAAGTACGGCTGAGGAAGCTCGGACGATACGTCCACCAGATCTGGCGGGCTTCTGTTTGGGGCAAGATCGCTGTGATACTGGTGGGTGCGCTTTGTGTGGCAGCGGTCGCTTACGTCGCCTACCACTTGCTTTTCAGAGTCTGGTTGTTCTAACGGAAGGGCCTGGTACGGAGCCCTCTCGCTGTTCGCCGGGTAGACCGGACCGACCCGTTACCGCTGCGCCTCACGGTCTAGAACCGCGACGGTATCCCGATAGTACTTCAGGGCGTTTTCGTGGCTGTCGCCGATGCAGACGGTGCCGACCTTGCCGTACTGGGAGAGTGCCCCGATGAGGTGGAAAACCACCCCCTGCTGGGAGGCGCTGTCGAAGTGGAGGCCGTTGTCAACAGCTATATCCACCAGATCGTCGGGGGTCAGGCCCTTGTATGCGGGGCTCTGGAGGTTATCAGAAGCGTAGTAGTAGCAGGGCTTCGCCGTCGGCGTGCAGTACAGTCCGTCATTCGCGTCGTACGTACCGTCCGTCAGGAAACGCAGGATCAGGTACGGATGCGTGGTACCGCCCTTGCGGAGGTTGATCTCGATGGCCGCGTGCTCCCAGCCCTCGCCGCGCCTGACGGAGATGAAGTCGATGGCGAACCTTCCCAGGGCGCCGCGTTCCTTGAGTACCTTTCCTACCCTGTCTCCGGCCTCCTTGATGTCGCGGCTGTACTCGGCGTCGGCGGGGAACGTGCTGCCCAGGAAGATCTGGCCCGAAGGCCCTCCCAGAACCTGGTCGTGGGTGGAGACCACATTCGCCTGCCCAAGGGGATTGATGCGGCACTGCACGGAAGGCGAACGTACTTCCTCCCCCTCGAGCCAGCACTCCACGATGCCGCCCATCTCCTCGAACTTCCGCCCGTAACGCTCCCAAGTCTCTCCCGCCGCCTCGAACTTGATGCGCCTCGGCAACTCGTCCCTGACCCAGCGCGCAAGATCCCCCCCCACAGGCGCGCCATCGTAGGAGAAGACGGCGTTCCCCTCACCCGAGAAACCCTCATCCAGCTTAATGGCCACCCTTCGCAGCCCGGGCTTGCGGCGCTTGAGCTCGACGATGGCCTCGACCACGTCGTCCCCGTCTCGCAGGTGCTCGAACCCGTCGGGGAGCAGGATCCCGGCCTCCCTGAACGCTTCGCGGCTGCCGCTCTTGGTCCCGAGGTAGTTGAGTTGCGGATCGTTGCCGTACAGTGGGATGCCAAGCCGGACGGCGAGGCTCCGTTCCAGCGCCGTACTGTTGAAGCAGGTCATGTGCGCCGCCTCCGTATCTGCTATCGCAGAGCGTATCCGCTCCACCAGACGCGGACGGTCGAGTATCTTCTGCGTCAGCGGCACGTCGGAGGAGTCGTGGCAGGAGAGAAGCGTCAGCCGGCTGCGGGCGTGGCGCAGTGGGATGCCAGGCAGGAGATGCAGATAATAATCCACAATGGCTGTCGCGATGTGCTGGCTCGTGACGTAGATGACGTGGGTGCGGGGCAAGCGCAAGAGCATCAGCATGCAAAGCATCCGCTCCTCGTAGTGGTGCGCACCGGCGATCTTCCCCAGCTCCTCGACGTCGAGCGTGAGGCTGGGCACCACGACGACCGTCTGGGAGGCACGCGGATCAGAGATCACCCGCTGCGCCAGCGGTCCGAGCTTCGCCTGCAAAGCCGCGAAGCGCCCGAGCTCCTCCGCAGAGCCCGGCTCAGGCACGTCAACCGGCGTCGATGGTGTGGAGATCATGCTGTCACTCCTGCTCCCTGCGCGAAAATTATACGCGAGGCTCCTACGTCCCGCAGAAGAGCCCTCGTCAACATCCCCGGTCCTCTATCTGCTCACCAGGAAACGGTAACGAACCCCAGTTCGTTTCACGACCTTCTATGCGGCGACTAGCCCTGCCTTCTCTTCGGCGACGGAGATGCTGGCGACGGCGCCGGAGTCGAAAGTCAGGTAATCGGCCTCGACGCCGTCGCTGAAGATCACACCGTCCTGCGGCATCTGGCTGACGATTTCCAGCTTCTCGCCGGCCCTGATGTTGCCCCACACTTTCCCCGCCGACGACGCCTTCTGACGAACGGCTCTTATGGTGCTGGATCGGGGCAAGGGGCGTTGCGGGGTCGTGCGCGGTGGGGACTTTAGCCATCACTAGCAACTTTGCCCACGCGGAGCTAGAAGCGTATGTCGATACCTGTGTCGCATTTCGACTCTGCGGGTCAGCGGCGGCCGCCGTCCGTTGCAGCCGTGAGTCGGATGGCCGGTTACCGTCGCTGCTCCCCCATGTACGGCAGCATTGCCTCAATCTGCTGTGCCGCCAGAAGAACCCGAGCCGCCCACGCTCGTGGGTCGCCATCACGAGCATTCACGAGATCGGAGGCGTAGTCGACGTTAGTGCGGTAGGTGAGGCCCTCTGCCTGCACGTACCCGACCGAGAGCCCTGGTCTCGCAGAACAACGGCCAGGCGCCGTCGTTGCCAACGGTATCAACTGTACAGTCGGCGACGATCGCCTCCGCGGCCCGACGTGAGAACGACTGTGCCGCCATCATTAAGTCCCATGAGCGCCCCGTCATCAACCGACAGACGTGATTGACGATCGCCTCCGTCGAGGCCAGGCGTTCGGGAACCGCAGCAAGGGACCGTGGGCCACGCCCGATCACCGCGCAGTCGTACTCGGCAGTCGCATCGAGAAGCCGGTCGAGCTCCGGCGCGTCGTTCTCGATCCAGCGAAGTAGATGGTCGAAATCCATGTAGACGATGCGAGAGCTGCTCCGTGCGCTAATGCCATGCGCAATGTCTCTCGTCGGTGCCGTCCGATCTGATCTGTGTCCGGCACTGCGATGGCAAGGACAACCCCACCCTCTTGCAGCTGCGAACGAATCCGAGGATGGGTGTCCGTGGTCGCATGAACGGCCACAACATCGAAGCGGCGAACGACGGCAGGAAGGAGCTCCTCGATCTTCGATGCCAGGACACCTTCCCGATCCCCTAGGGTCGTTGCAAGGGTCTGGTCAGTCATAACAAATACGTTCAACTAGTGATGTGATCACAACCTACGCGAAGATCTCCCTGACGGCAAGCTCGAAGCCGGGCACGATCTCTCCTCCATCCAGAACGTCGGCTTCGGCGAGGGCGGTGATGTCGCTCGGTGACTTGTACACGGTGGCCGAACGCTGGCGAGGGTTGACCACTACGACCATCCTCGTACCGGCCTCGAGCCAGTCGAAGACTTTCTCTTCGACCTCCGCGTAGCTATCGCCGGGTGAAACCACCTCGACTGCCAGATCCGGCGCTTCGGGCCAGAACCCCTCGACCTCGCCAACTGCTTCGATGCGGGCCCGGCTCGCGAAAGCCACGTCCGGGGCGCGCACTGTGTCGGGATCGCTTGCGAGCCTGAACCCCGTTTCGGCAGCGTACACTGTGCCGAGCTGATTCTCATCGACATATCGCGCCAGGCGCCAAGCGAAGCTCATCGTCACGCGCCCGCGCACATTTCCTGCAGGGTTCATCCGCCGCAACTCTCCCTTTACGAGCTCGTAGCGGAAGCCATCGTCGGGCATGAGTAACAATTCATCGGCTGTAACCTGTTGCCGGACAACATCCATGAGCTCATTCTAGCAACAGCCGAACATCAGTAACATCACTTCCGTCGGGTCCTGGATCTATGTCATCTTGCGCGCGTCCAATAACCTGTCGAGCTCTTCTTCTGAGAGGTCGGTGCTTTCGCGGGCCACCTCGCGGATGGTCTTGCCTGTCTTGTAGGCCTCCTTAGAGATCTCTGCTGCTTTGTCGTAGCCGACCTCGGGGGCGAGAGCCGTGGCAAGCATAAGGCCCTGCTCGACGAGCGCAGGGCCGCGGTCTGTCGCCTGGAGGCCGGAGACGCACTGGTCTGCGAGGTTGGCCGAGGCAGAGCCCAGTATCTCTATGCTCTGGATCAGGTTGTACGCGATAACTGGAAGCATGACGTTTAGCTCGAAGTTGCCGCTCTGCCCGGCGAGGGCGATGGTGGCATCGTTGCCTATGACCTGCGCGGCGACCATGGTGGCGCTCTCGGCGATCACAGGGTTCACCTTGCCGGGCATGATGGATGAGCCGGGTTGCACCTCTGGCAAAGCTATCTCGGCGAGGTTGGCGCGCGGCCCGGCACCGAGCCAGCGGATGTCGTTGGAGATCTTTAGCAGGCTAACGGCGACGGTCTTCAACGCGCCGCTGGCGAAAACGGCCGCGTCCATCGCGCTCTGGGCCTGGAAGTGGTTCTCCGTCTCGCGTACCTCGATACCGAAGCGGGCGCTGAGTCTCTCACAGACTCTGGAAGCGAAATGGGGATGCGTGTTGACACCCGTGCCGACGGCGGTACCACCGAGGGCAACTTCACTTAGGTCTTCAACGGCTTTGTCGACGCGTTGTATGCCGCGTTCGATCTGGCCGGCGTAGCCGCGGAACTCCTGCCCGAGACGGATCGGGGTGGCGTCCTGGAGGTGCGTCCTCCCGGTCTTGACGACGCCGTCGAACTCGCGGGCCTTCACATCGAGCGCTTCCTGAAGCTTGCGCAGTCCGGGTAGCAGGTCCTCTTTGATAGCGACGAGCGCGGAGATGTGGATGGCGGTCGGGATGACGTCGTTTGAGGATTGGCCCTGGTTGACGTGGTCGTTGGGATGGGCCGGGCTCTTGGAGCCCAGCTCGCCTTCCAGGATCTGGATGGCCCGGTTGGAGATGACCTCGTTGGCGTTCATGTTCGTGGAGGTGCCGCTCCCGGTTTGGAAGATGTCGAGCACGAACTGGTTGTCGAGTCGTCCCTGGGCGACTTCCTCGGCCGCCTGCACGATGGCGTCCTTGAGTTCGTTGTCGAGCAACCCCAGCTCGTTATTCACGTTCGCCGACTCTAATTTTATGGCGCCGAGAGCCTGGATGAACCGTCTCTGAAACCTTAGGTCGCTTACGGGGAAGTTATCCAGGGCGCGGCGGGTCTGGGCGCCGAATAGAGCCTCGCGGGGGACCTTCACCTCCCCCATCGAATCTCGTTCTACGCGGTGCGGCGTCTCTTGATGGGTCAATTGTGCCTCCTTTATCGAAGCCGGAACGCTCTCGTCATATAATCGGGCGTGCAACGGTCGCATTATACGAGAGGTGATGTCTTGGATACTCTACAGCACGCGCTCAAGGAGTGGGCGGTCGCCGTCAGGGCGCTGGAGCGTGGGGAGACGGCGCTCGTCGTGAGGAAAGGCGGCATAAGGGAGAAAGTCTTCGCCGTGCCCCAGACGCGCTTTTTGCTCCTACCAGGCTACGAGCACCAGGGGCCGGAACTACTCAAGGAGGAATATCGTGGCCTGATGGGCGGGATCCCTGACCTCGCCGACGATGGACCCTTGCGCTTCTCGTCGTTCGCAGAGGTTGAGGGCGCCTACGAGATCTCCGAGGCCGAAGAGCTTTCGGCGCTCGACGCGCACCACATGTGGACGCCCGAATACGCCGAGAGCCGCTTCAAATGGCGCCCGAAGAAGCCACTGACGGTGCTCGTCCTGCGCACGTATCTGCTTCCGGAAGCGGTCGCGCTTCCGTACCGGGATGAGTACGGGGGATGCAAGTCCTGGATCGGGCTGCAGGAATCCGTCTGTGTCGAAGGAGCGCGGGCCGCCCTCTCCGACGAGGACTTCCATAGGCTGATCGCCCCTGCGCTCGGGGTATTGGGGAGCCTCGAGCCGGCGCCGGTCGGCTCCTAGGAGGGGACGTGGGTTCCGGAGCGATAACGATAGCTTTGATCTTCCTGCTCCTCTTCGTGAGCTGGCAGACGATCTACGCCGCCAACCGCGATCTGGCTAGGGCTAAAGCCTGGGGAGATCTCGTCCGTAAGGCCCTCCCCTTCCTCGCCCTGCTCTTGATGGTGCTCAGCCTGTTCGTAGTCCAGAGCTACGGACAGGGACAGACGCTCCTGGCTTGGATGGCCGTCTCCGCGGTCGCCATAATCGGCGCCAGCTTCCTCTCCGCGTCCTCCCTGGAGCGCAGCGCCAACAGGGCATTCCGCGCCGGCGATTACGCCAGGGCGGTCGAGCTCTACAAGGAGCTGGTGGAGGAGAAGCCGCTCGCCCGCAACAAAGCGTTTCTAGGAGCCGCCCTCGGAGCCTCGGAGCGTTACGAGGAGTCCGTGGAAGCCTCGACGCAGGCGATCGAAGACGACCCCGAATACGGCCTCGCTTACTACAATCGCGCCCTCGTTTTGCAAAGGATGGGGAAGAAGAGCAGGGCCGTCAAGGACCTCGAGAAAGCGCAGAGTACGGACCTTCCCCGCCGCTTCCGGGCGGCCTCCAGGAGGATGCTGGAAGAACTCTCGTGAAGCTACTCTATCCGACGTTGGGCGCGCTGGTAATACTGATGGTCTTTACCTTCGTGATCGGCCGTCAGAACAGGGACCTGTTGCGCGTAAGGGCATACAGGGACTTTTTCCTGCGGCTCACACCACCCCTCTCCACAGCCGTCTTTGTCGCTGGTCTGCCCTTTGTGATGAACCTCGCGACCGTCGAGAATTATGGCCCCGTCCTCCTCGTCTACCTCGGCGGCGCCGCCGTCCTCACGGCCCTGATGACCCGCGCCGTCACCCCGGACGAACGCCGTGCCGGGACCGCCTTCCGCAAGGGCGAGTACGAGAAGGCGGCGAACCTCTACGACGAGATCTGTGCCCGCCGTCCTCTGCCTCGTTACTACTCGGCACTCGGGGCGAGCCTCGACGCATCTGGCAACCCCGCCGCCGCCCTCGAAGCCACAGACCAGGCCATAAAGCTGGATCCCAGACTCGGCATCGCCCACTACAATCGGGCCTCGGCCCTCGCTGCTCTGGGCGAGAAGGCCCGCGCCCGCGGCGACCTGCAGAAGGTCTTCCAGGTCGACTCCAGCCGCTCCCTCCGTCGCGCCGCCGCAGAAGCCCTGGAGACACTGGAAAAGAGCTAGTCAGCACGCTGCCTTCGGCAGCTTGTCAGCACGCTTCGGGCCTTTTAAGGCCCTCGCTTTTCAGCAGGTCAGCTTCTACCGTTCAGGCCTCACCCTGCCGCGTACGACGAGCCGCTTCAAGCGGCAGTCGGGCTCTACGCTCAGAGCGAGGTTACAGGACGACTAGCTGAAATGCTGATAAGCGGAGGCGAAGCCGGAGCGGGCTGACCAGCGCGGCGGCGAGTAGGATCGCGGTGACGCTCCAGACTCCGATAGCGAAGCGTCTGGAGCGACCCTGCTGGCGCATCCCCACGGCCCGCCCAGGGACTCGGGCAGGTTGGAGAGAAAGATGGCGACGAGCAACGTCAACGTCCCTCCGCCGGACATCTCGAGCAAAGAGACACCAAGGGCTATATTCTCGGGGATTCCGTCGAGCGTCACTGCTGCCAGCAGTGCGAAGGCCGAGACGCCGCCAGCCGCTTCGATGTAACGGTCGAGCGCCTCGTCGGCTACGACGAAGGCAGCGGCCCCCAGGAGCAGCCCGATCGAGGAGAGCCACGCGCCGCCGCGATTGAACGATTCCTGGAAAAGGTCGAAAGCCAGCGCGGTGATCAGGGCGCCGCTGGCGAGGGCCAGGGCCGAGGCGAGCAGCGGCCTGGGCGGCGTCCAGTGGGCCCCTGCGACCGCGCCGATAACCAAGGCGCTGGAGGCGACCAACCCGAAGACGAAGGCGCTCAGCACCAGGCCGACACCCTGCGCTCCGTGGGCGTGCCGGTCGCTATCTCAGGACAGATGATTACCTGACGTTCCTCTGAACGTTCTCTGCGGCGGCTTTGACCTCGATTCTGCCGTCGCGCACCCTGGTCTCGTAGCGAGATTGGGGGAAGACGGCCGGGCCGTCGATAACCTCGCCGCTACACAGGTCGAAGCGGGAGTTGTGAAAGGGACAGACTACAGTGTCGCCTTGGCGCTCGCCCGCCTCGAGCGGTCCGGAGAAGTGGTTGCACGTGGCTGCAATCGCGCAGACCTCGCCGGCGGAGGTGCGGCTCAGTAGGACCCCCACCCCTTCGACCTCGACCCGGCGCAGCTCGTCTTGCGCCAGCTCGCCCTCGCCCAGGACGGGAACGAACTCATCGGGACCGGCTTCCTCGAAGACGTTTCTGTCGACGCGCAGCCCGTAGTGGTAGGAGAGTTCTCCACCGAGGTGGGCGGCCATGCCACTGATAGAGTATCCCGCCAGAAAGGTCAGGCGGCCGGCGTTCCTCTGCCCCGTAGCCCGGAGGATGAGCGAGACGATGCTGAGGACGAGCCCGATCGCGTTCAGAAGTCCGTGCGCCACTCCCATCCGCCTCGACCCTCCACTCAGGTACCGCCAGTCGGAGAGCCCGGTCACGGCGGCGCCGAACGCTCCCAACGTCCCGAAAACGAGCGAGGCGTCGGCCGCATGCCTTACGGGCTCCTTCCCGGTAGCAATGTCGATTCCATCGAAGACAAGCGCGGCGGTCCAGGCTCCAACCGGCACGTCCGTGAGCGCCGGGTGCAATGGCGCCTCGAGCCAGACGCCGTCGAGCACGTTGCGTGCCGTAGTGCCGCCGGCGGCGACGGCCTCCTGCACCTTCGGCTGAACGTCATCGGCGATATCGTCCAGGAAGGGCAACGCTTCGACCACGCGCTGCATCAGGGACTCTGCCATCTCTCCCACCTTTCCTTAGGGATCGCTATACCAGGATGGAAGTATGCCACGCTTATCAAGGGGGCTCGTAGCTGCTGTTATCCGGGCTTCTCTGCAACGGGCCCGAACGTATCTGCGGGCTCCCTCGTTGCGGCCAGGAGGGCGATCCAGTGCGCGATCAGGATATACAGATAGAGCGTCATCGCCAGAGACGCCGCGACCGTGCCCCTATCGTTCCAGATCAGGGGCCACTGCGCCGGGATGGACTGCAAAGCGAGCAGCAGAAAGGCCGTCGCCGCCCTGCCCCGCGCCAGGAGCAGCAAGATGCCGGGCCCGAGCAGCACCAGATAGTTGTGCCAGGCGATGGGCGAGGCGAGGAGCGAAGCCGCAACCAGCACCCACAATCCCACCTCGGGTCCGTGCCTTACCCTCATAGCGGTAAGGCCGATGGCGATGATCCCAAGCGCGAAGCCGACATCGACCATCCACGGCAATGTCGCGACGTTCTGGGCGTAGGGATTCTCCGTAAACAGCCGCGCCGCCGCCGAAGGCAGGGATGCGTTGTCCCAGTAGGCGCTGACCGGTTGCTCCCTCAAAACCTCGATGTAGTCCAGCGTCTCCCCGGGCCCGAGTACGACGACCCCAAGGATCGTGGCCACCGCCCCGGAGACGATCGCGGCCAAGAGAGCCTTCCACTTCCGCCTCACGAGCGGCCACAGTAGCACAGGGAGAAGTAAAGGCTTCAAGGCAACGACCAGACCGAGGACCGCGCCAGAGATCTCCTGCCGGTCCCGCCGATCCGCCACCCAGGCCGCCACGAGTCCCAGGGCCAGCACGGGATAGACCTGTCCGAGCGCCAGAGTAGCGAGCAGCGGGGAAGAGAGCAACAGCATAACGACCCCCACCACCGTCCACCCCGGCCTCAGGCGCAGCTCCTCTACGGTCCATGCCAGATAGCCGACGACCACGGCCAGCGAGACCAGGACGAAGACCCTGTACGCCGTGATCGGCTCGAGCAGCCCGAGGGGCGAGATGAGCACGGTCCACAGAGGGGGATTGAGGTTTACCAGATCGACCCCCGTGTCGTAGATGCTCCGTCCTTCGAGCATCGCCCTGGCCGAACGCCAGAAGCTGTCGAAGTCCACGTGGAAGGCCATGGATCGCGTAGAGATCCTCTCCAGAGTCGCGCCCATATAGTCGATGTACATCCAAAGCGAGGCCCCAAGCACCCAGATGCCAGCCGTGATCATGACCGCATCCCATACCCTGGAAGCACCGGCTTTATGCACGCCTGGATCTCCAAAGCCAGACCATAGAGAGCATCATACGCGGTTCAGCATGTCAGCACGCGCCCTGTCGGGCGCTCGTCAGCAATTCAGCACGCTCCAGCCTTCGGCTGTCGCTTGTCAGCACTTCAGCTTTTTGGGTTCGCAAGCCCTGACTGACTAGCTGACAAGGCGGCTTTGCCGCCGGGCTGACAAGCGAAGGCCCTGAGGCCTGCGCGTGCTGACTAGCTTTAGAACGCGGAGAGGGGGGGATTCGAACCCCCGACGCCGGGATTGCCGACGTAACGGTTTTCGAGACCGCCGCATTCAACCACTCTGCCACCTCTCCGTTGCAGAGTTTATCCATCCGTCCCCAGCCCTTCAACCGCATCTCCCCCTCCACAATCATGTCCCACAACCCTGTATCTCGACCTCCGGTTTATTCAACGGCCCGGATCATCTCGTTTCCTGCCCACGAACCTCGACCAGCAGTCCCAGCATCTGAGGTAAATAGACCTGCACATAGTCGTAATCTTGCGATGCACGATAGGACAGCATATTGGTGCGGCCGTTCATCCAAAATTAACCATGAACTTCAGGAAAATTCTGTGTTCGTCATGCTCTGGTGAGATATCTACGGTGGTGAATCGGACCGAATCAGCAGCCGTTTTCGGGCAATTGTCCTATGGTCGCGGGGTTTGCGGATGGGTTTGTCGGGAAGATGGTAGAAAGTGGAGATGCTTGCTGCGATACCGACATTCATTGAGGCTCCTGCTGATGCAAGGTGCGATCTCCCTGGGTGAAGCCGCGGTGACGAAGGGGAGCGTAACGAACGGCGGGCCAGCGCGCCGCTACGCTGTGCTCTCTATAGCGGCAGCTGTGACTACCATAGGGCTCAAGCTGGGGGCCTATTATCTTACGGGGTCCGTCGGTCTCTTCTCCGACGCTGCCGAGTCCGTTGTCAACCTCGTCGCCGCGGTGGCGGCGCTGTGGGCGCTGACCTTCGCGGTACGTCCGCCGGACGAGGAGCACGCCTTCGGCCACAGCAAGGCGGAGTATTTCTCTAGCGGGTTGGAGAGCGCCCTGATAATTATCGCTGCGGTGTGGATCGGGGTTACGGCGTGGGGCCGGCTGATGGACCCGCAACCACTTCAGAACGTGGGGCTCGGCCTCTCCGTCACGCTCCTCGCCGCTGCGCTCAACGGATGTGTCGCGCTCGTGCTGTTGCGGGCGGGTAGGAGGTTGCGTTCGATCACGCTCAGGGCCGACGCGCAGCACCTGCTCACCGACGTATGGACCTCAGCAGGTGTCGTCCTCGGCATTGTGATGGTGCAGCTCACAGGGTGGCTCGTGCTCGACCCCCTTATAGGGCTCGTCGTCGCCGCGAACATCGTCTGGACGGGGTTCCGCCTATTGCGTGACACCGCGGAAGGATTGCTGGATCGGGCCCTGCCCCCAGACGATCAGGAAGTGATCTTCAGCGTCCTGTCCCGTTACGAGAGGCAGGGGATCCGGTTCCACGCCGTGCGCACGCGCGCGGCCGGACAACGCCGCTTCGTCTCGATGCACGTGCTCGTGCCCGGCCAATGGACCGTGAAGCAGGGCCACGATCTCTCCGAGAAGATAGAAGGAGAGGTCGCCAAGGAGTTGCCCCAAAGCACCTTCTTCATCCACATAGAACCCTCGGAAGACCCCGCTTCCTTCGAAGATCAAAGCCTGGATAGGGAACGCCGGGACGGAGAAACATAAAGGGACGGACCGGGTAGGTCCGTCCCTGGCAGGCCGCCGTCGGTATTCTAGCTACACTTCGAGTACCCGCAGGAGTGGCAGACGACGCAGCCCTCCTGGCGGGTCAGTCCGCTGCCGCAGTCGGGGCAAGCCCCGATGATCGGGAGCTCGCGGGTGTCAGGTAGGCTGCCCTCGATCAGGTAGTTCTCGGACATGGCCCTTGCCACACCGTCGGGTACGGAGAGGACGGCGTTCGGTCCCACGCCCGCAGGGTGGCCGTCCTGGATGCCGCGGAGCTGGTGGACCACTTCGGCGGGAGTGGCGCCGTGGGTAAGGGCCATGGTGATCATACGCCCCAGCGCATCCGAGAACGCGGCGGCCGTACCGCCGGGCTTGCCCAATATGACAAAGCACTCCCTCGGCCCAAACTCGTCGTCGTTCATGGTTACGTACATCGAGCCGTGGCCGGTACGTATCTTCTTGGTCACGCCGGTCAGGGTGCGCGGCCTCCCGTTGCGCGCCTCGGCGAGCGAGGAGAAGTTCTGCTTCTGGGCCTGCGTGCCTTGCGGTGGGGTAACGGGTGGCGCCGTCGGCGCCTCGGGGGAGGCCGGTGTCATGGTCGGTTTCTCCCCGCCCGTCTTGCCCGTGGACAGGACCTGGGCGTCGCGCGAGCCGTCGCGGTAGACCGCTATCCCCTTGCAGTTCAGGGCGTAGGCCTGGCGGTAGGCGTCTTCCACGTCCCCAGGCGTCGCCTCGTTGGGCAGATTGATGGTCTTTGATATACCCATCGAGGTGTACTTCTGGAATGCGGCCTGCATCCTGACGTGCCACCCTGAACTTATGTCGTGCGAGGTGACCCACACGCTGCGCACGTCGTCGGGGACCTCTTCGACGTCGCGCACGGAGCCGTGCTCCGCAACCTTCTTCATCAGCTCCTCGGCGTAGAAGCCTCGCTCTTTGGCGAGCTTGACGAACTCGGGGTTGACATCGGGCATCTCCATGTCGGCCTGACGGCGCATGAAGGCGACGGCGAAGAGCGGCTCGATGCCGCCCGAGCAACCGGCGATCATGGAGATAGTTCCCGTCGGGGCTATCGTGGTGACGGTCGCGTTGCGTACCCGGTCACCACGCGCCTGATGGCGCGAACCCTCGTAGTTGGGCATTACGCCGCGCTCCTCGGCGAGGGCCCTGCTCTCCTCCCACGCCTCGTCGTCTACGAATTTCATCATTCTTTCGGCGAAGGCGAGGCCCTCTTCCGAGTCGTAGGTGATGCCGAGCTTTATGAGGAGATCGGCGAAACCCATGACCCCGAGACCTATCCTACGGTTCCCCCGGCTCATCTCGTCGATCTCGGGAAGAGGGTAGTTGTTCTGCTCGATGACATTGTCCAGGAAGCGGATCGCGGTGTGCACCGTCTCCCTCAGGTCGTCCCAGTCGACGTCTCCCGTATCCTCGCGGTAGAAGCGCTCCAGGTTGATCGAACCCAGGTTGCACGAGTCATAAGGCGGCAGGTGCGCCTCCGAGCAAGGGTTCGTGGACTCTATCGGGAACTGCGGCGTCGGGTTGTCGTCGTTGATCTTGTCTATAAACACGACGCCGGGCTCGCCGTTGAGCCAGGCCCCCTCGACGATCTTCCTGAACAGGTCCCTGGCGCGAACGGTCTTTATGACCTCGCCGTCGCGGGGGTTCTTGAGCTCGAAGTCGATGTCACCCTCGACGGCCTCCATGAACTCGTCGGTTATGGCCACGGAGATGTTGAAGTTGTTGATCTGGTCGTTGTCCCTCTTGCAGTCGATGAACTCCTCGATGTCGGGGTGGTCGACCCTGAGGATACCCATGTTCGCCCCGCGCCTGGTTCCGCCCTGCTTGATCTTGTCCGTCGAAGCGTCATATATAGCCATGAACGAGACGGGACCGGAAGATACGCCCATCGTCGACTTCACCAAGTCGTTCTTGGGACGCAACCGGGAGAAGCCGAAGCCCGTGCCGCCGCCGCTCTTGTGGATGACGGCCTGATGCTTGAGGGTGTCGTAGATGCCGTCTATGGAGTCCTCGACCGGCAACACGAAACACGCGCTGAGCTGCTGCAACTCCCTGCCCGCGTTCATGAGGGTCGGCGAGTTCGGCATGAACCTCCGACTTAGCATGATCTGGAGGAACCTCTCCCTCGACTCCTCGTAGAGACTCTGTGCCTCTTCACCCTCCTTGAAGCGGAACTCGCCCTCGGCGATGTTCGACGCAACCCGCAAGAACATCTCGATGGGCTCCTCTATAGGCTCGCCCTTCTCGTTCTTTTTCAGGTAACGCTTCCCCAGAACGGCGCGCGCGTTCTCGGTGAGATCTATCTCCGCCAGCCTGTTACGGTCTACCTCCATACCCATCCTTCCCATTCTACCGCTCACTGCTCTTATTCCATCACCGGATTCGCCCGCTTTACCCCCTGATCTCGGGCGCCCTGGTCCCTACCTGCCGTTGCCCATCCCCGAGCCCGCCAGACGCACGAGCTCGGTGCGGAACTGGTCCACGTCCGTGTACTGCCTGTAGACGGAGGCGAACCTCAGGTAAGCCACCATGTCCATCCTCCTGAGCCGCAAAAGCACCATGTCCCCCAGACGCCTCGAGGTGACCTCGTGCCGCCGCCGCTCCCGGAGCTCGGCCTCGATCTCATCGACGATGAGCTCTACCTGCTCGTCAGTGACCTGCTGCTTGGCACAGGCCTTCGCCATCCCCGACCGCAACTTCTCCCGGTCGAATGGCTCCTTCCTGCCATCGCGTTTGATCACCATCAGCCTCAACGGTTCGCGGCGCTCATAGGTCGTAAACCTCTTCTCGCACGAGCGCGATAGACACTCTCGCCGCCTGCGAACTGCGTCCTTCGTCTCCGAAAGCCGCGAATCTATCACCTTCGTGTCCTCGAAATCACAGTAGGGACACTGCATACCATAACTCCCATCACGCCAACACCACATCTGGTACCGTGAAAACCTAGCACACTATATTTTCGAGATGCAATACCCCCATAATTCACCTTTACTTGAGGTTAAATTGACACTAAACGCTCGAATGCCCCTTCGCTAGCGGAATACACGCCGAAGTACTCGTCCACAGATTTTTTCAAGGAATTTTTCAGAACTACGCAATAACCGGGAATATGCCGCAAATCACGCACCGTCATGTTCAGGTCCACAGATGACCTTCTAGTAACAGTAGAGACTAAGATTAGTATATCAAGAACTATCTACGTGAAGTTCAAGTGCAATGTCTAGCATAATATCGGACCTATAGAAGGGGGCTTTCGGAGGCCTTTCCGGGTCTCTGGCGACGATACTGGAAGAAGTCGCGGAGCAGTGCGGCGGCTCTCTCTTCGAGCAGGCCGCTTGCGACGATAAGGGTATGATTGAGGCGGGAGTCGGCGGGGGTATTGTGGAGGGTGCCGGCGTATCCGGCTTTGGGATCCGGGGCCGCGTAGACCAGACGAGAGAGACGGCTTGCGTGGGCGGCGCCGGCGCACATGGGGCAAGGTTCCAGGGTGGCGTAGAGGGTACAGCCTGTCAGACGCCAGCCTCCGGTAGTGGCGGATGCCCGACGGATGGCGAGGAGTTCGGCGTGGGCCGTAGGATCCCCTGTTGCCTCGCGCTCGTTGGCGGCGACGGCCAGGATCTCCCTTCCCCTGGCGACGACGGCCCCGACGGGAACCTCACCCTTGTTCGCAGCATCTTCGGCGGCCCGTAGGGCGCAGCGCATCATGGCGAGGTCGGTCTCCGAGGGATCGTGTGTCAGTGGCGCCGGCACGAATCCGATGATAGCAGTCTGCCTTCCGCTGATGTCGCCACGGACGGTGCCAGGTTGGGACTACACGTCTTGTTTCGCCAGTTCGCCTTCGATACGGGCACGGATCTCATCCCGCACGTTTCGAAACGCCCGCAGGCGCTCTTCGCGGCCACCGACGGCTTTCGAAGGGTCGGGAACACCTCGAAACGATCTCCGGCCATACCCCTCATCAACAACCCTTAGGCCATCTGGGAGCGGGCCGAGTTATGGGTGCACAGGAACACGACACGCGTCCGATCTCCTGCGCGCCGGTCAGCCATCATTGCGTGGGCTGCCGTCCAGATGGGCCGCGGTCTCGGCGAGGAGTCGTCCTGCGGCCTCGCGGTCGAGCGAGTAGAAGCTCCATTTACCGCACCGCTCCTCATGCACCAACCCTGCCGCTTTGAGCTTGCCAAGATGGTAGGAGACCTTCGACTGACCCGCATCGAAGTATCTCTCGAACTCGCAGACACAGATGCCGGCGTCCTGATCCTTCGCCGAGTACACTCCTCGCCGCCACAGCATACCAGTCCCGTACTCTCTGCTTGAAATCTTCTTCCATGACCATCTCTCACATCAAGAAATCTTGATTCAAGTATAGATCAAAGTAAGTCGGTGTGTCAAGAACGGCAAGGAGCTTTCACCGCGGTAGAGACGCTCCAGAGACCGAATCCCACAGAATCCGAATCCCGAGCACCGTCCCAGATCACCGAACACGCCAGCATAAGTCTGTACTACAGATCCATACTCTACTTGATGTATACGTTTATACTGCGGTCTGACTCGGGTTCACGTTCTTCGGTAATAAATGTGCTGCAAATCGGCTTGTTTTACTCTGTAATATGGACTACAGGTTTAATGTTGTGAAGATGTCTGGCTGTATTCCGTGCTGCCGTTGACGCTTGCCCATTGGCGGGCTGAGAGGCCCCAGAGGGCAATAAAGCCTGCTGCTGCGGCCTCGTCGAAGGTGCTATTGGGATCGTAGGTGGCAAGGTCTTCGCTGTAGAGGGCGTTAGGGGCTGAGCGGCCCACGATGGTGCTGTTGCCTTTGTAGAGTTTGAGGCGGACGGTGCCGGTGACGGTCTTCTGGGTCTCTGCGACGAAGGCGTCGAGGGCGGATTTGAGGGGGGTGAACCACAGGCCCTCGTAGGTCAGTTCGGCGTAACGCTGTTCGACGGTCGTCTTGAAGCGGAGGACGTCCCTGGTGAGGGTCAGGGTTTCGAGTTCGCGGTGGGCGGCGATGATGGCGAGGGCTGCGGGGGCTTCGTAGATCTCGCGGCTCTTTATCCCGACCAGGCGATCCTCGAGCATGTCGATGCGGCCGACGCCGTTTGCGCCGGCGACCGAGCCAAGCTCGGATATGAGATCTACGAGCGGCAGCTCTTCCCCGTCGAGGGTCGTTGGTAGTCCTTCCTGGAAGCCGATCTCGACGTAGTGCGGCTCGGTGGGAGCGTTCTCGGGAGAGGTGGTGAGCGTAAAGACGTCCTCGGTGGGTTCGTGGTCGGGGTCTTCCAGGGGCCCCGCTTCGATAGAGCGACCCCAGAGGTTCTCGTCCACGCTGTAGGGGGATTCTTTCGTTGTGGGAACCGGGATGCTGTGCTCCTCGGCGTAGGCCATCTCTTCCGGGCGGCTCATGTTCCAGTCGCGGACGGGGGCCACGACGGTCAGGTCTGGGGCGATAGAGGCTGTCGTCACGTCGAAGCGGACTTGATCGTTACCCTTCCCCGTCGAGCCGTGCGCGATGTGCGTCGCTCCAACCTCCCTTGCGGTCTCCACGAGCTTCTTCGCTATGAGTGGGCGACCGAGGGCCGTGAAGAGCGGGTACTTCCCGCCGTAGAGCGCATTAGCCCTTATCGCGGGGGCGACGTACTCTGTGGCGAATTCGGCCCTAGCGTCTCGCACGAAGGCGTCTGCGGCGCCTATCTCCAGAGCCTTCGCCTTCACGTCGTCTGAGGGCTCTCCCTGGCCGAGATCCAGGTACAACGCGTAGGGCTCGGCACCCTGCTGCTCTAGCCACTTGACGCAGACCGAGGTGTCCAGACCGCCCGAGTAGGCGAGTACGACCTTCTTTCCTTCCAACATGATTCCTCCTGAAATGTGCCTGTGGCGTTAGGGTGAGCCCCGGTTCATCCGATTCCGAAGGCCCGGCCTTCGACTACTCGACGTTCCCGGCGGGCCGCGTCTTCGCCCGGCAGACGTCGGCGATGAGGTTAGCCACCTCGGTGGCAGCTGCTGCGTCAGGTGCTATGGCGAGCACGGTGTCCTGGCCCGCGATGGTGCCCACTATCTTCAAGCCCTTCACCCGATCTAGGACACTGGAGACGGCGCCGGCGGTGCCGTCGCGGGTTTGGATGACGACCTGATTCTGTGCTGGCATCAGGCCGAGCACGAAGCTGGGCAGGACCTCGATACCCGCGGAGCCGGGGTCGTGGGGCAACGCCAGGTAGCGATTCCCGACCTTGAGGACCCCCAGCTCGGCGAGGTCGCGGCTCACGGTCGCCTGCGCGACCTCGACCCCCTCGTCGGCGAGGGCCCCGACGACATCCTGCTGGGTGCCGAGGTCGCGCTCCGAGATCAAACGCAGTATCAGATCCTGCCTCGTCGTCTTGTCCACGGGTGACATCGTCGCTCCCAAAACCGTCCTCCTACGTAAGGTGCTCGAGCCCGAGGTACTCCTCATAGCCGAGCGCCAGGTTCATGTTCTGCAGCGCCGCCCCCGAAGCGCCCTTGAGCAGGTTATCCACCGCCGAGAAGAGCAACAGTTTTCCTGCCCGGCCATCTACCGCAGCCGAGAGCCTGCACCTGTTGGTGTTCGCCACATGCGCGACTTGCGGGTACTCCTCCCGCGCCTCGACGAAAGCCCACCCCTCGTAGTCCTCCGCGTACCAGCCGAAGACCTCCTCCGCCCCCGGCACCTCCTCGACGTCGACCACGATGGTCTCGAGCTCCCCGCGAGTTATGGGGATGAGGTGCGGTACGAACGTGACCTCGGGCACCTCCCCCACACGCCGCAACATCGTCTCGATCTCGGGCGTGTGCCTGTGCCGCGGCGCCCCATAGGCGCCCGCACTCTCGTTCACGCTGACGAAGTGCGTCTTCACGCTCGGCTTCGCCCCTGCCCCGCTCACCCCGGAAAGAGCGTTGATGGTAACGGAGCGGATCCCAGCCCCCATACGCCTCACCACAGGAGCAAGAGCCAGAATGGCCGCCGTCGGATAGCAACCGGGATTGGCGACGAGCCTCCCCGTCGTAGTCCCGAAGACCTCGGGCAACCCGTAGTGTGCCTCCCCGAGAAGCTCGGGCGCGGGATGCTCCCCGTACCACTCCACGTATAGCTCCTGATGGGGCAACCGGAAGTCCGCAGAGAGGTCGATTACCAGGCGAGTCCCCGACCTCAGCAACTCCTTTACCGAACC
The DNA here is from genome assembly GCA_963811295.1 of uncultured Rubrobacteraceae bacterium. GTDB lineage: Bacteria > Actinomycetota > Rubrobacteria > Rubrobacterales > Rubrobacteraceae > Rubrobacter_D. Next base: position 37,378 of record CAWEQZ010000018.1, read on the forward strand.
AGCGCTCTCACCGTGCCCGTAGGCCACGAAGGCCACGTCCAGGTCGGAGGCCTCGATCTCCTCCGGCGCAACATAGGCTCCATCGACCGCGAGCTGCGGGTAGACCTCCCCGATCCCTAGCCCCACATACCCGCGCGACGCAACGCTCATCGCCCCAACCTCGGGATGCCCGGAGAGCAGCCGCACGAGCTCGATCCCCGCGTATCCACTCCCTCCATAGACGCCTACTTTCAGTCCCATGCCGCCCATTGTAGAACCTCCGGATATTTATTCAAGTTTCTGCATAAACCGGTTGACGCCTTCGCAGGCGGGTGCGACAATATGCCTCCGTGATGAATAAAGATTCAACAATCAGAATAAAGTCTCCCTCCCTTGGTGTGACGGCTGCCTCGGGCTTCGTGGCGGCTGGGGTTGCGTGTGGGGTACGTGACGCCGGGAGGCGGGATCTCGGTCTCCTCTTCTCCGAGCTTCCCTGCGAGACGGCGGCCGTGTTCACCCGCAACGCAGTCTGGGGCGCGCCGCTCGTCGTGACGCGAGAGGCCATAGAGAACAATGGGGTCCGGGCTGTCGTGACGAACAGCGGCAATGCCAATGCGGCGACCGGCGAGCGGGGCATCGAAGACGCCCGCGCGATGCAGGCACTCGGGGCTGAGGCGCTCGGGCTCGAAGCCGGAGAGGTTGCGGTAGCTTCGACCGGCGTCATAGGTGTCCACTTGCCGATGGACAGGATCTCATCCGGTATCGGGGCGGCGTCGGGCGAGCTAGGTGAGGGAGGCGAGGGCTTCGCCGAGTCCATACTTACCACGGATACTCGCGCGAAGGAGACGGTCGCACGGGTGGAGATCGGGGGCAGGTCCGTCACGGTCGGGGGGACGGCCAAGGGGAGCGGTATGATCCACCCGAACATGGGCACTATGCTCGCGTTTCTGACGACAGACGCCGCCGTCGAGAAGAGCTGCCTGAAGGAGACCCTGAGCCGGGTCACGAACCGCACCTTCAACCGCGTTACCGTGGACGGAGACACCTCCCCGAGCGACATGGCCCTACTCATGGCGAACGGCGCTGCAGTCGACGAGCCGCTTACCCTAGACTCGCCGGACTATCCAGCCTTCGCAGAAGCCGTCGAGGGCGTGGCGCAGACGTTGGCCAGGGAGATCGCACGCGACGGCGAGGGGGCAACCAGGCTCGTCGAGGTAGCCGTCGAGGGCGCAGCGAACGAGGAGTCCGCGGCGGCGCTAGCCAAGAGCGTCGTGGGGAGCAACCTGGTCAAGGCGGCGGTCTTCGGCGAAGACGCCAACTGGGGAAGGGTGCTCACGGCGATGGGTTACTCGGGGGAGGTTTTTGATCCTGACGGAGTAGAGCTCTGGTTCGGACCTATCAAGGTCTTCTCGGGCGGAGAGCCCGTGCCGCACGGAGAAGCCGAGGCCAACGCGACGCTCGCCGCAGGTGAAGTGAAGATCACGGTCCGGTTGAGTGAAGGCGACGCGTCGGCCACGGCCTGGGGCTGCGACCTGAGTTATGAGTACGTCAGGATCAACGGGAGCTACAGGACGTGAAGCCCGTGGTGATCAAGCTCGGCGGCGGCACGCTTGCTGGAGGAGCGCTGGAGGACCTGCCCGACCTACTTTCGGCCGGCCACAGGGTCGTAATCGTCCACGGCGGCGGCCTCCAGCTCTCCAGGATGCTGGACGCCCTCCATATCCCCACGCGGTTCCATGCGGGGCTCAGGGTAACGGATGAAGAGACCATCGCGGTGGCCGAGAACGTGTTCGCCGGGGGCGTGAACAAGAATCTCGTGCGTGGGCTGGGAGACCTCGGGGTGCAGGCGGCAGGCATCTCGGGGACCGACGGACCAACGCTGCTGGTCGAGCCGATCCCGGATCTGGGCCGGGTCGGCAAGGTCTTGGAGGTCAGGCTCCACCTCATCGAGACCCTCTGGACAGGAGGGTTTGTCCCCGTCGTCGCGCCGCTCGGACTCGGCCCTGAAGGCGTGTACAACGTCAACGCCGACTCGGCCGCTGCGGCGCTCGCCGTCGGGCTCGGTGCCGGACACCTGTTCGTACTCACCGACGTGGACGGGCTGCTGGAGGAGGGCGAGACGGTGGAGGCGCTTGACTCGGATGGGTGCGAGGCTTACGTCGAGAGCGGGCTCGCGGCGGGCGGGATGGTACCCAAGTTGCGGGCCGCGGCCGAGGCCGCCCGCGGCGGGGTGGAGGCCAGGATCCTCAACGGCAACAGGAAAGGTGCGCTCGAGGCGGCTGTCGCTGGCGAGCGGGTTGGAACTCTCATATCCGAAGGAGTCGCGGCATGCAAGCAGTGATGGAGACCTACAAACGACTGGGGATTGCGCCAACGGGGGGCGAGGGAAGCTGGCTCTTCGATAGCGAGGGCAACCGTTACCTGGACTTTATAGGAGGGATCGCCACGAACTCCCTGGGGCACGGCCACCCGGCGCTCGTGGGGGCCATTCAGGAGCAGGCCGGGAAGCTCATCCACTGCTCCAACCTGTATGAGGTCCCACTTCAGGCAGAGGTGGCTGAGATGCTCTGCGGCGCGACGGACTTCGACAGGGTCTTCTTCTGCAACTCGGGAGCCGAGAGCGTAGAGGCGGCGATCAAACTCGCGCGTAAGAACGCCCACGATACTTACGGTCCCGACAAACACGAGATCCTGACGTTCTCGAAGTCCTTCCACGGCCGCACCTACGGCGGCCTCACCGCCACGGCCCAGCCCGCGCTGCAGGACGGCTTCGGCCCGATGCTGCCTGGTATGGTACACGCCACCTTCGGAGATCTCGAAGCCGCAGAGGCGCTGGTCGGTCCGCAGACCGCAGCAGTGCTCGTCGAGCCGATCCAGGGCGAAGGAGGAGTAAACGTGCCACCTGAGGGCTTCCTTAGAGGGCTGCGCGGGCTTTGCGACGAACACGGGGCGCTCCTTATCTTCGACGAGGTCCAGACCGGCGCGGGACGCACGGGACATCTGTATGCCTACCAGGGGACGGATGCCGTCCCCGACGTGCTCACCAGCGCCAAGGGTCTTGGTGGAGGTTTCCCCGTCGGGGCGATGATGGTCAAGGAGGAGTATGCCGCGCTGGGGCCGGGCAACCACGGCTCCACCTTCGGGGGTAACCCTCTGGCGATGGCCGCCGTGAAGGCCGTGCTAGGCGTGGTGAACGATCCGGCCTTCCTCGAAGAAGTACGTTTCAAAGGGACCGTGTTGAAGAACGCACTGGAGAAGCTTGCGGAACAGGTTCCCGGCGCGGAGGTGCGGGGGGAAGGGCTCCTGCTCGGGCTCGACCTCGGCGACGCCGGCCTTGCCGCGGAAGTCTTCGGGCACTGCCTGGATCAAGGCATTCTCGTCAACCTGGTGGGCGGCACGACCATCCGCATGGCACCGCCGCTCACCGTGAGCCGTACGGAGGTTCGGGCTGCGCTCGATACCTTTCGAGGCGGCATTTATCAGGCCGTAGAGGAGACAGTGCCCGAGGCGGCGGTGGCGTGAGCATGGTGATCCCCGACCTCCAGAACGCTCCGCCTCCCCCGTCCCCGCTCGCTGGCCGCGACTGCCTGACGCTGGGAGAGTTCACCCCGGAGGAGATCTCTCTGATCCTGGACGAGGCCGTTCGCATAAAGGCGCTACAGAAGAGCCACATCCCCTACAGGCCCCTGCGCGGGCGCACGCTCGCGATGGTCTTCCAGAAGCCATCCAACAGGACCCGCGTCTCCTTCGAGGTAGGGATGTACCAACTCGGCGGCCACGCGCTCCACTTGAGCCCCGAGGAGATCCAAATCGGCAAACGCGAGACGCCGTCGGACACGGGCCGCGTCCTGGCCCGCTACATCGACGCCATCATGGTCCGCACCTTCGACCACGGGGACCTGGAAGAGCTCGCCGGCGCGGCCGACGTCCCCGTGGTAAACGGGCTCTCGGACACCCACCACCCGTGCCAGGCTCTCGCCGATCTCATGACCGTGCGCGAGGAGTTCGTTTCGGTCGAAGGCACGAAGATCTCCTACGTCGGCGACGGTAACAACGTGGCCCATTCCCTAGCCATAGCCTGCGCCCTGAGCGGCGCAGAACTCACCATAGCCCACCCCGAGGGACACGGTCCCGAAAAGGAGATCGTGGAACTGGCAGCATCACTGGGCGCCGCCCCGCACCTCACCGAAGATCCGGACGAGGCCGTCACGGGCGCCAGGGTCGTCTACACCGACGTATGGGCCAGTATGGGACAGGAGAGCGAGGCCGAGGAGCGCAAAGAGCAGTTCGCCCCCTACCAGGTCGATGAGGAACTAATAAACCACGCCGCAGAAGACGCCATCTTCCTGCACTGTCTACCGGCGCACAGGGGCCAGGAGGTCACGGCCGGGGTCATAGACGGGCCGAGGAGCCGGGTTTTCGATCAGGCCGAGAACAGGTTGCACGCCCAGAAGGCGCTACTTTACCTGTTGATGGGTTGATCTCGGTCGGTTCGTGCTTGGGCGGTTGGCGAACCGCACCTACCTTGGGTTGCCCCCACACATGACAAAGGCCGGGTTTGTACCCCGGCCTTTGCGTTCTCTTGCTTCTCGGGTTTTACGCCGGAGTAACGTTCTCCGCCTGCATTCCCTTACGCCCCTGGGTCGCCTCGTACGTAACCTTGGCGCCCTCGTCGAGAGTCTTGAAGCCCTCGCCTGCTATGCCCGTGTGGTGCACGAAGAGGTCCTCACCCCCGTCGTCTGGGGAGATAAAGCCGTAGCCCTTCTCGTCGCTGAACCACTTTACCGTTCCTTGGGCCATATACCGGAGCCCACCTTTCGTGTTCCTGGGCTCCACTAAACGAAAAAGCCACCCTCTATCTCACGGGGTGGCGCTCCGTCTACTGTAAACCCACCTTACGTTACAGGCGAAGATTATACCAGAATCTCGCAGAGGGTTGTCACGTGCTCACGACGCCGGCCATCGACCACACACCTAGAAAGTGGCTCTATCTCCCGTTCGATCTTCTCTCCGGCCTTGTCCCTGGCGGTAACAAGATCTCCAGATCGAGAGGCGCCTTCTCGGGAGTTGTGTTTTCTCTTTACTCCCTGACTATCGTGACCGGACAGTGGGCGTGCCTGACCACCGAGTCAGATACGCTGCCCATTAGGGCTCTCCTTATCCTCCCACGTCCCCTGCTACCCATCACTATCAACCCGATATCTAGACTGTCGGCCAGGTCGACGATCTCTTCGTCTGCCCGTCCCAACCTCAGGTGCGCCTCTTTGACGGTGCCTCCTGCCTCCTCGACTTTTCTTACCTGTTCATCGAGTAGCTGCTGTGCCTCGCGTTCGTGTTCAGCGGGTTCCAATTCGGTCTGAGCAAGATAGGTCGGCATTAGCTCTCCAACGTACACGACGTGCAGCTCAGAGTTGGTGCTCTTGTGCAGGTCGGCAGCGGTGGTTGCGGCCAACTGGGCCTCCGCAGAACCATCGGTGGCCAGAAGGATCTTGGTAGGAAAGATGCTCATCTGTTCGTCTCCTCCTTCGAAGTTGTCACCCCAGAGTATGTATGATGCCACGTGAGGTGTCCCGGCGCTTCAGCAAGGCATAATTCACCTGAGTGCCCAGAATGAAGGTTTGACGATACTCGGAGAATCCACCTCCCTGGCCCTCGTATGCTTTTCGGGTCTTGAACTGGTCCTTTGGGTGTGGCTGGTCTAGTTACGTCCAGGTGCTGTAGTGGAGGTGAACCACGCCGTCCTCGAAACGGTGTTCGTCCAGCAGTTCGAGTTCCAGGCGGACGTTTCTGGGGAGGAACTGTTTACCACCTCCCACCACGATAGGCGTGACGAACAGGTGGAGCTCGTCTACCAACCCGGCTTTGAGCGCATGGGCGGCGAGGTCGGGACCGCCCACGCCGATGTCGCGCTCCGCTTGCGTTTTCATTCGACGCACCTCTTCGGGGTCGAAGTCTCGCTCGATCCGGGTCCTGGCGCTGGAGACCGTTTCCAGCGTCCTGGAATACACGACCTTGTCGGCCGCCCGCCATATCTGCGCGAAGTCCTGCTCGACGGACGGACGGTCGGCGAGGTCGGTCTCCCAGTAGCGCATCACCTCGTACATCCGGCGCCCGTAGAGGTAGGCGCCGACCTTACGCACGAGGTCGTTGACGAAGGCGTGCACCTCCTCATCCGGCGCGGCCCACTCGAAGTTGCCGTCTCTGTCGGCAACGTAGCCGTCGAGCGACGTGATGGTCGAGTAGATCAGCCTTGCCACGGTAAGTCTCCCTTCACGCGTACCGCTTTAGATTCGCACCCCAGAAAGCATAGCGGGACAATGCCCGGACCCCAGCAGCAATTCAAGACCTTCAGCCGGTCTCACCGAACACCTCCAGAAGCGACTCGCCAGAGCAGCTGAGGCGGTAGTAGACCCTCCTGCCGCTGCGGTGGGGTTCGACTAGCCCGGCAGCCTTGAGCCTGGACAGGTGGGCCGAGACCGCCGCAGGGGCGAGCCTTAGTTGTCGGGAGAGCTCTGTGGTGGTGGTCGGAGCCGAGATCAGGCTCTTGAGCACCGACGCCCGGCTGTCGCCCAGAGCGGCCCCCAGGGCCGTGCTGTGGGATGGCGGGGACGAAGGGCTCCACAGGCTCGCCGCCCCGCGGGGCGGGTAGGCCAGGGTGGGCCGGTAGCCGGGTTGTACGAGCACGTCCACGTGGGGCCAGACGAAGACGCAGGGCACGAGCGTAATCCCCGTCCCTGCGGACTCGACCACGGCCTCGTACGTCTTGTCCAGAGTTAGGACTCCTTCAGCGTAGCCGGCCTTCGGGTGCAGGCCGGAGAGTAGTGCCTCGACGCCTCCGAGGGCGAGGGCCTGGCCGCGCCTGAGCGTGTCGCCCTCCACGTGTTCCCGCATCCTGGACCAGTAGGGCGACACCGCCAGGTCGTGGTAGCGCCGCAGCGAATCGACCAGATTCTTCAAGGAGCCCTCCGGGCTCTTGCGGAAGGTTCTCAGCAACCGTTCTTTCTCCGGCGGAAGGGGGCCGAACTGCTGTTCCTCCTCACGCGCCAGGTCCTCGACCTCCGCGTACACGACCTCGGGGGGCGTGGCCCTCAGCCGCTCCAGTTCCTCGTCGAAGGTGGCGTCAGAGGCGCAGGGGGGTGGGCTCAGGAAGTCCGGGCAGTGCTTCTCCAGGCACATCGCAGCGAGCAGCGGCGAGAGATCGGTGCCCGGTAGGGTCCGCCTCGCGCGGGCGACCCACGGCGCGTGTACCGTGTCGCGCCCGTGGTGGAGCAGCACCCCGAAGCTGTTCACGGTCTCCCACAAAGGACTGGGCGCAAGCCGCACCTTCGTGAGGTCTTCGGTGGTGAGAGGGATGGTGATCATAGGTCTTACGACCTTCCGGTTGCGGCGCTTGGCTTGAGGTTCTCGAATTATCCGGGATCGCCGCACGCATTTCACCACCTTTCGCGAAATCGCGAATGAGTTCTGTATCTGTGTAGCTGCCGTTATGTTGCTGGTTGAGGAAGGAGATGGTCGAAGTGATCAAAGAGAGTGAAACGTGCCGCCGGAGAAACGTCGGTCCGCGAAGGGAAACCGGGCCGAGGGCACGCCTGCTCCGCCCGGTAGACGGACGCGTGGCGGAGGCGAGCCCGTAGCGGGCGGGAGTGAACGGAACGTGGGCAAGAAGGGGTCGCGGCCCCGAGTCGGTCACCGTCGCACAGAGCTCGGGAGGGGATGCCCTTCAACGGCGCTGCGGGTCGGGCAGACGAACGGCAAAGGAGGAGAGACCATGATAAGGGACGTGCCGCAAACCGGGATCTTCGTCGATGACCAGGAAGCCGCCCTGGACTTCTACACGAACAAGCTTGGGCTAGTGAAGGTCCAGGACGAGCCCTACGGCGAGAGCGCCCGTTGGATCACCGTTTCCCCCCAGGGGTCCGGGACCAGGATCGTCCTGAAGAAGGCCGAGCGTGACCACGAGAAGGCGACGGTGGGACGCTCCGACGGGGCGCCGATACTGACGCTGGGCACCGACGACGTCCGGGCAGCCTACGAGGAGCTGCGTGGGCGGGGCGTGCGGTTTCTCGGAGAGCCCTACCGTTACCCGTGGGGCCTCGCCGCGATCCTGCTGGACCAGGACGGCAGCCCCCTACTCCTGCAGCAGGAATCGGAGGAGCGTTAGAAGGTGGCTGACGGTCCTAATTAAGGAGGCCAGATGCCCGGAAGCGACCTGAGGGGGCGTAGCGTTGACGAGCGAGATCCGAAGACACATCGCCGTTCATGCCCCGCTGATCACCGGACCCGTTCCGTTGGTAGGTTCGGTCGCGGGGGCACTAATGGCGCTCGTGGGCGGAGGATGGATCGCCCTCAGCGCTGTTCGCGGCATTCCTGGTCGAGAGGAACGCGGCCGATCCGCGCGCATCGCGATCGGATAGCGTCCCGCGCTCGTACCGGATCTGCTTAAGTACGGGGACCCCGCGTGAGTTAAGCGCGCGGACCCAACGAACAGGAGGTGTAGGACGATGTTGCCCGAGAACAAGAACGCCACTATCTACGGGCCCGGAGCCGCCGGGCCGCTCGTGGTCTCGGAAGCGAACTCACGCTACTTCACGGTAGCGGCGGACGACGTGGCCGATCGGCGGGCGGTGTATTTGACCGGATCGCACGTCAACAACAATTTCCACGATGGTTCCGGTCCCGGGGCCGATTGCGCCGATACTCCGGAGCCGAACGACTTCCGCGGTTACCTGGAGTTCCTCAAAGAGCGCGGCCACAACTTTATCCGGCTGTGGCGCTGGGAGCAGTTCAAGTCGCAGGTCGCCGGGGGCGCCTTCCACTTCTGCATGACGCCGCAACCGTGGCCCCGCACCGGGCCCGGGACGGCAAGAGACGGCAAGCCGAAGTTCGACCTCTCGAAGTTCGATCCGGCGTACTTCGACCGGCTGCGCGACTACGCCATCGCCGCCGGAAACGAGGGCATCTACGTCTCGGTTATGCTCTTCGAAGGCTTCGGGCTTCACCTCAGTCTGCCGCCCGACAACGTCGAAGGTCATCCGTTCCATGCCGCCAACAACGTCAACGATATTGGCATCGCCTCGATCAACGATTACCAGGTGTTGCCGCTAGACCCGCGAGTACAGGCCCTGCAAGAGTCATACATCCGCAAAGTTATCGACACCATCCACGACCTGCCGGGCGTCCTCTACGAGGTCGCCAACGAGTCCTCTGGCGGAGGGTCCGTCGACGCGAGATTCCTCGAGGCAATAGGACTGTCCGAGCCGCCCGATTGGGGCGACTCCACGCAGTGGCAGTATTGGGTCATCGATTTTCTCAAGCAGTACGAGACACAGATGGGGTACGCCAGGCACCCTGTGGGGATGACTATGCAGTACCCCGTTCGGGATCAGAGCAAAGTCAACGACGTGCTGTTTGACGGCCCGGCGGACTGGATCTCGCCAGGCTTCGACGACGTAGAATCGCCGATGCACGACAGTCGCTGGGCCACTAATCCGCCCGCAAACGACGGCGCGAAGGTCATCGTCAGCGACACCGACCACTACTCGCCTATGAAAAGCGACGCGCTGTGGGCCTGGAAGTCATTCCTCCGGGGCCACAACCCGATCCTGTACGACCTCGGGATCGTCACCGGCGTGAATCCGCCCGACCCCTCCTTGGGCAGCCCCTCCTTCGCGTCCCTGGAACCGGCCCGCCACGCGATGGGCGATACGCTGCGCTTCGCGCGGGAGATGGATCTTACCGAGATGGAGCCCCGAGGAGATCTCAGCTCTACCGGCTACGCGCTCGCGAACCCCGGCGAGGAGTACCTCGTCCTACAGCCCAGCGTGACGGCAGAACCGTTCACCGTGACGTTGAAAGCCAACGCCTACTCGGTCCGGTGGCACAGCGTCCGCAGCCGCGAGGCGAAAGGCGCCGGCAAGGTGACCGTCGAGAACCCCGGCGGCACCACCTTCGAGGTCCCCTTCGCGGAGACCGGCCCGGCGGTGCTGCACCTGAAAGGCGTCGAACTTTGACGATGCCCGGCTTCGTAGCCTGGATCTCAGGTTTCGCGTACGATTCTCTCCAACGCTTCGACGAACCTCTCGACCTCTTCTTCGGTGTTGTACGGGGCAAGGCCGGCTCGGATGAACCCACCGCTGTCCCCTATGCCGAGCTTTTCGGTGAGCGTCGAAGCATAGAAGTCGCCCGCCGCGATGAAGAACCCGTGCTCCAGCATCCGCGCGCAGACATCATCAGTCGGCTGTCCCTGTACCGTGAAAGCTATGGTGGGGGTCTTGCGTACGCCATCCGGGGCGACGTAGAGCTTTACGCCGGGTATGTCTCGGAGTGCTGTGCGGAAGGTCTCGGCGAGTGCGGCTTCGTGCTCTTCGATGGCCTTCATGGCGCTGGTGAGCTTCTCTCGCTGCGAGGTACCTTCGCCCAGGGAGGAGATGAAGTCCAGGGCGCCCTTTACACCGGCGATACCCTCGTGGTTCTGGGTACCCGTCTCCAGTTTGTCCGGGATGTAGTCCGGCGCCGGGTCGAGCCTGTAGACGTCCGTCTTCTCGAACAGGTCGCGCCTTATGGCCGTCACACCGACGTGCGGGCCGAAGAACTTGTAGGCCGAGCAGGTGATTATATCGGCCCCTATGGCGTCGCGGTCTACGGGGAGGTGCGGGGCGGCGTGCACGGCGTCGACGGCCACGATGGCGCCTGCGCTGTGGGCCTTCTCGGCGACGGCGGCCACGTCGTTCACGGTGCCGACCGCATTCGAGGCCAGGCCGACGGCCACGAGTTTCGTACGCCCGCTGATGTTCCGTTCCAGGTCGTTCTCGTCGAGGGTAAGGGTTTCGGGATCTACCCTGATCCAGCGTACTCTCGCCCCCTGCTCTGCGGCGGCGATCAGCCAGGGGTCCACGTTGGCGCGGTGGTCGAGCTCTGTGACGACGATCTCCGAGTCACTGTCCCACCCGCGGGCAAGGGCGCGGGAGATCTCGAAGGTCAGGGTGGTCATGTTGGCCCCGAAGGCGACCTCGTCGGGCGCGGCACCGAGGAAATCCGCCGCCGCCTTGCGAGTATCGGCCAGGATCTCCTCGGTCTCAGTGCTCGTCGGGAAGACGCCGTGCAGGTTCGCCCCGCCGCGCTCCATGTAGTCTGTGATAGCCTCGATAGCCTGTCGCGCCACCTGCGAACCGCCAGGCCCGTCGAAGTAGACGACGCCAAGACCGTTATGCGTCCTGCCGAGCGCCGGGAACTGCTCGCGGACGGCTTGTACGTCGAACGTACGCTGCATAAGTCCTCCCACCTCGTATCCTCCTGCCGGCGCAGTCTACATCAGGCGGACGCACAAGCCGAAGGTGGATGCTACCTTACTTCCATGTAGTGGAAAAGAGACAAGGAGGTTGTTTTGTCGAGGCGTGTGATCACCAGTCCCAGCCTGCCGGCGCCAATGCGTGGTGGTGCGTTCTCCTCCGGGGTCGAGGCTCCATCGGGACGCACGATCTACGTCTCTGGCCAGGTCTCGATGGACGCCGATGGCAACGTGGTCGGAGAGGGGGACATAAAGCACCAGACGCAGACTGTGCTCGAGCACGTGAAGACCGTGGTCGAGGAGGCCGGCGGCGGGATGAACGACATAGTCAAGGTGACCGTCTTCATAAGAGACATGCGGCACTACGATGAGATCCACGAGGTCAGGAGGAGGTACTTCGAAGAACCTTATCCTGCGTCCTCGATGGTCGAGGTCTCCGCCCTCATAGACCCCAGGCTCCTCATCGAGATCGAAGCCGTCGCTGTAATCGAGTAATAGGTTCCCAGAGTGTAGCCGCCGGCTGTGGCCTCATATAGAATCCGGGCACGGGGTTATAGAACGTGGGTTGACGTAAGAACGCACCGCCGGGACATCAGGGGGTCTGCATTGCCGCTCGATTACACGTATCGCATCAAGGTGCCGCACCGCACGGGGCAGTTGGCCAAGGTCGCCGGGACGATTGCGGAAGGAGACGGTCTGATCGGGGACGTGACGACGATAAACGTGGGCCGCGAAGCTTCGGTACGCGAGATCACGCTTGAGGTCGATGATCGGGATCAGGCCGAGCGGATCGTCGGTATGCTTGGCGAGCTGGAGGGCGTCGAGGTCCTGTGGGCGCGCGATAGGGCACTCCTCAAGCACGAGGGCGGGAAGCTCGTGATCGAATCTGCTCATCCGGTCAGGACGGTACAGGACATGCGTGACGTCTACACCCCTGGGGTGGCGCGGGCATGCTCCGCGATCGCGGAGGACCCATCGCTGGCGCGCGAGCTGACCATGATAGGTCGCAGCGTCGCCATCTGCACGAACGGGACGCGGGTTCTTGGCCTTGGGGACATCGGGCCGGTCGCCTCGATGCCCGTCATGGAGGGCAAGGCGGTCTTCTACCATCAGCTAGCCGGCGTCTCGGCCATGCCCATCCTCATAGACACCAAAGACGTGGACGAGTTCATCGAGACGGTGGTGCGCATCTCGCCGACGTTCGGCGGTATCCACCTCGAGGACATCTCGGCGCCGGAGTGCTTCGAGATAGAGGCCCGCCTGATTGAGGCGCTCCCGCAACCCGTCATGCACGACGACGTCCACGGCACTGCCGTCGTCACGCTCGCGGCCGCGCTCGTAGCCAGCCGCCACGCGGGGCTCACGCTCGACCGAGAGGTCGTCGGCCAGATCGGGCTCGGCGCGGCCGGCTACGGCATCGCCAACCTGATGGTGGAGGCTGGAGCAAGGCGGGTGCTCGCCTCTGACCCGAACCCGCTCTCCCACGAGCGCGCCAGCGCGAAGGGTATCGAGATAACCGACATGCAGAGCGTCATGGCGGAAGCCGACCTGGTCGTCGCGACTACCGGCGTGCCCGGCCTCATCGAGCCTGAGATGGTGAGTGAGGGGCAGGTGATCCTGGCGCTCACCAACCCCTACCCCGAGATAGAGTCCGACGCCGCCAGGGCTGCCGGGGCGGCCTTCGCTGCCGACGGCCGGAGTGTGAACAACGTGCTCGGCTACCCCGGCATCTTCCGCGGGGCACTGCTCTCGGGGGCGGAGAGGATCAACGCACAGATGAAGCTGGCTGCCGCCCAGGTCCTCGCCTCTCTGGCTACCGGCTCGGAGCTCGTGCCCGACGCCCTTGACCCAGACGTACACCTGCAGGTGGCCGACGCCGTGCGGGAGGCGGCTATAGAGAGCGGGGTCGCTCGCCTCGACAGAGCCCCAATAGGCCTGTGAGGAAGCACGCCGTGGCCTACCGACTCTTTTATTCACGCCGACTCGTTAAGTCCGGTACCCACAGCGTAGCTAGCCTGACACAATGGGTAAGATCTCCGCTTTGTTCATTACGCCAGCTTCTTAGATAATATGATCTCCAAAGGCTCGTCGGTGAGGAGCAAGCAACCACAGTCTTCGTAACCGAGTCTGCGATACAGATGCTGCGCCCGCTCGTTGGACATAGTGGAAGTCATAGCCTCTTCGTAACCCGCTTTTCGCATCTCGTCTTCCCAGAATCCCACGAGCCTGGTGCCGAATCCTCTCCCCCGCAACTCTTCCTGGACCCAAAGCAGGTTCATGAAGGGGATCTCGTCCCAGAAGTATCCCCAGCGTAAGAGTCCTGCCCGCCAACCGTCGTGATGTAGCACCAAGATCTCGCGCCGTTCTATCTTCTGTTCGATGACATCTCGCTGCACGTGATGATCAGCTCGCGCCAGAAAATCCAGGTCTTCGGGCTCAGCGAAGGCGATGCGCATGCCATGCTCCTCTCCGAGAACGAACCGGGCAAGTTAGACAGACAGCATTGTCTCATCTGGTGCCGGGCCAGTTAACTGTCCCTACATCCTTCCAGACGCAAAGCAACACTTATCCCGCCAGCCTCGCTGCCTTATCGAACCACGTACTTCAGGAGCCGCTACACAGCGTCCCAATGCTTCTCGACTTTGCGCGCCTGTCCCCTCGACTTATGACAAGAATCGGCAAAAGTCGTTGGACGTATGGAGGAAGTTTCTCTATACTGTGTTTGTGAGGAGTGAAGATCGTGTAGGCGAGGCAGCCGGTAGCCGGTATCCGCTTGTCGAGGACCGCATTCAGGCGGAGATCATGCATCACATCAGGGCGATGGATCGCCCTGTATCGCGATCCGAGATGACGGATGCTTTGGGCGTGAGCAGGAGCAAGATCTCCATGGAGGTGGGGCGGTTGATCGAGACCGGCCTGCTGGCCGAGGATGGCCTGGCCAAGTCGGAGGGTGGCCGTCGCTCCTCACTGTTGCTCATCCCCCGTTCGGCCGGCCTGATAGCCGCTGTCGACCTCGGCGCCACTTCCACGGACGTCGCCCTGACCACTCTGGGCGGCGAGCTCCTGGCACATCATGGGGAGCCTGGGGACATCAAGGACGGTCCGCGGCAGCGTTCTCGACAGGGTCAAGGAGCTGCTTTCGGAGCTACTCGCGGAGCAGGGGGCTGATGCGCAGGACGTTCTGGCCATAGGGGTTGGGGTTCCTGGTCCCGTGGAGCACGCCTCGGGGGTTTTGAGGAGCCCGCCGATCATGCCCGGTTGGGACGGGTTTCCCATAAGCGAGGCGTTCGCTGGCGAGTACGAAGCGCCTGTCTTCGTGGACAACGACGTGAACGTGATGGCGCTGGGCGAGCACAGGGACGGTGTTGGCAAAGGCGAAGACGACGTGCTCTTCGTCAAGATCGGCACGGGCATCGGCGGCGGCATCATAGCGGACGGGCATCTGCAACGGGGCAGCCAGGGGTGCGCCGGTGACATAGGACATATCTGCGTGGACCCGGACGGGCCTGTCTGCTCGTGCGGTAACAAGGGATGCCTCGAAGCGATGGCCGCTGCTCCGGCCATCGCCGCCAAGGCGGAGGGTGCGCGGAGGAGGGTCTCTCTCCGGTCCTCCGCGAAGTCTTCGAAGAGCGCGGCGCGCTTACAGCGAGGGACGTCGGCGAGGCAGCGTCTTTCGGAGATTACCACGCGCTCCAGATAATCAGGGAGTCGGGGCGGCTCGTGGGGCAGGTACTTGCCATGCTCGTCAGCACGCTCAACCCTTCCCTCATCGTGGTCGGGGGAGGCGTGGCGAACATCGGCCACTCGCTTCTGGCGGAGATCCGGAGCACCGTCTACCGCCGTTCGCTGCCACTCGCCACCCGGACCTCCCGATCGTGTTGAGCGAGCTGGACCAGGAGGCCGGCGTGACAGGGGCGAGCGTCCTGGCGGCGGAGGGGGTGCTGCAGACGACTTGAGACGCAGACAGAAGTCTTTATGCACGAGCAGAGAGCACGGGTCACGAGGAAAGGAAGGAGCATGGTGAGGAGAAAGAGTAGGGCGGTGAGCCGCAGGGATTTCTTGAAGCTCGGTGGCGCGGGACTGGCCGGTGCGGCGCTACTCGGGTACCGCGGGCTGCGGTGGAGGATCCGGGCAGGGTGAGGTCATCAGGATGTTCGTCGGCCAAGCGGAGACCGCTGCCCTGGAGCGAGAGGCGCAGGGATTAGTCGATAGGTTCGAGGAACAGAACCCGAAATACACCGTGGAGCGCGAGGCGATACCGCCGGACGAGGTCCGCCAGGTCATACAGACCAGGCTGCGTTCAAAGGAGCCCCCCGACTACTTCAGCTATGACACCGGCCCCGGCTTCGGCGGCGTGCTGGCAGAATCGGGGCTCCTGTACCCTCTGGAGAAAGCCTACGAACAGAACGGGTGGGATATCTACGACTGGGCGAAGCAGCGGGCCACCTACGGGGGAACCACCTACGGGGTCCCTGACCAGGTCGAAGAATTGGTTGTCTACTACAACAAAGATCTCGTTTCTGAGGAGCCGAAGACAGTCGAGGACCTCAAGGCCGTCGCCGACGATCTCAAAGGGCAGAAGAAGATCCCCTTCGGATTCGGGGACTCGGAACAGTGGCCCGCCGGCCACCTGTTCAGCATAGGGGCCAGCAACATGCTGGGCAGAGAAGGGCTGGACAACATCCTCTACGGAGACGGCAAGTGGGACATCCCCGAGGTAGAGGAAGCCATCAACCTCTTCTTCAGGGAGTTCGTGGAGAGCGGCTACTATCCGGATGGTGTAAACGCCATCACCTACGATGATGCCAACACGCTATTCTACGCAGGCAAGGCCGCCATGAACATGACCGGCACGTGGCTCGTGTCGGAGATCGTCGAGACGGTCCAGGACTTCGAGGTCGGTTTCTTCCCGTTCCCATCCATAGACGGCTCCGGGATCTCGCCTCCGGCCGGGGTGGGGACGGGCACGTTCATAGCCAAAGAGGCGAAGAACCCCGAGGGGGGGATCGCGCTCATAGATTACTATCAGCAGGACGATACTACTCGCATAATCATGGAGACGTTCAACACGATCCCCGCCCATCCGGTGGACACGAAGGGGCTCGACGTTCCCCCGCTGTTCAAACAGGTCCTCGACGACCTCTCGAAATCGACAGAGGCCGGCGCCTTCGGTTACAACCTCGACGTTCTGACACCAGCCGAACTTCAACGAGGTGATGTTCTCCGGATTCCAGGAGGTTCTGAGCGGGACGACGGTCTCCCGCGGAGCAGGCCGCAGCGTTGCAGGATGCCTGGGCGACGGCGAAGAAGCAGGGGAAGATAGCGACGCAGTAGTAGGGAGGAAACGAAATGCAAACCCAAAGCGAAGCCGGACGGGTGCCCCGGCAGAAGCGAGGGGTAGTCGAGCGCTACGTGCACGTGCCACCGCTCAAGCGGCAGCAGATGTACTATGCGATCCTGTTTATCTCCCCCGCTCTGGCCATCTACCTGGTCTTCATGCTCTATCCCTTCCTCAACACGATCTACCTCGGCTTCACGAACTGGAACGGCGCCACGGTCACCAAAGACTTCGTGGGGCTGTCCAACTACGCGAGGATGATTGGGGACGAGGTCGCCTGGAAGGCGTTCAGCAACACCGTCATCTGGGTGATCATCGGTACGATCTCACCGGTCGTCATCGGGCTGTTCCTGGCGCTCCTTTTGTGGAGCGGAGCCCGTGGTTCCCTCATCTTCCGGACCGTCTACTTCCTCCCGTTCATCCTTTCGCTGGTGGTCGTAGCCATCGCGTGGCAGTGGATCTTCCATCCCCTGTTCGGCCCGCTGAACAAGCTCCTCGACAGCGTGGGACTCGAACAGTTAAGTCGTGGCTGGCTCGGGGACCCGACCACCGCGCTCTACGCGGTCCTGATCTCGGCCATCCCGGGGGCAACGGGGCTTGTCGTGGTGATCCTCTTTGCGGCCCTGCAGAACGTAGACGTGAGCCAGGTGGAGGCAGCCAAGATCGACGGAGCCAACTGGTTCCAGCGGGCGTGGTACATCGTCATTCCGGGGATCGCCCCGGTGATCACGATGGTAACGGCCATCACCCTCATAGGGGGCTTCGCCGTCTTCGACAATGTCTTCGTGATGACCGGGGGGGGACCGGGACACGCCAGCGAGGTACTGGGCACCTACACGTATAAGGTAGCCTTCCAGCAGAACCAGGCTGGCTACGGGTCCGCGCTCGCGGTACTGATCACCGCCCTGTCGCTGGTCTCGGCAGTCGTATTCGTCCGTCTGAGGGAGCGCCAGAGATGACACCTGAATCACAAAGGATAGCAACCGGCACGTCTTACGGAACGACCCGTAGCTGGCTCGCGGCATTCGGTAAATATTTGGTGCTGGTGCTCTTTGCCATCCCTAGCCTGTACCCGCTGCTCCTGATCATCTCGACCTCCCTCAAGGACCCGCTGGACGTCACCGCGGACCCGTTCGACCTTTTCAGCTCGTTCAGTCCCGTGAACTTCTACGATGCGTGGACGCTGGGGGGCTTCGGCGGATACTTCTGGAATACAGTCGTGATCACGGCGATAACCGTGGTCAGCGTGGTAGCCCTGTCTTCACTGGCTGGTTACGCACTGGCGCGTTTGTACTTCCCCGGGAACAACATCATCTTCTTCATCTTCATAGTGGGGCTCATGATCCCGTTCTTCGCCATGATGATCCCGCTCTTCTACGAGCTGAAGAGCCTGAGCCTCCTGGGAACGAAGGCGGCGGTGATCCTCCCCGCCATAGCCGGTGCCACCGGGTTCGGCCTGCCTCTGGGCGTGTTCCTGATGCGGTCGTTCTACATGGACCTGCCAGAGGAGCTTGCGGACGCCGCCAGGGTCGAAGGCGCCACGGAGTTCCAGGTCTTCAGGCGCATTATGCTGCCCTTGTCGATGCCCGGCGTGGCGGTCCTTGCGGTGCTGGTGTTCTTCCAGACGTGGAACAACTTCCTGCTGCCGCTAGTATACCTGCAAGGATCGGAGAATCAGATGCTCGCCTCGGGCCTCTACCTGTTCGCGGGTGGTCGGACGGGAGAGTACGAGCTCGCAGCCGCGGGGAGCCTGATAATGATCGTCCCCGTGGTTATCCTCTTCCTGATCTTCCAGAGGTTCTTCATAAGGGGCCTTACCTCTGGCGCGTTCAAGTGAAGCTAGGTAAGGGGACCGTGATCTGGGACGAGTAGTGAAGTTCGGAGGAGCGAGGAAGGTCGGGGAGACGGCATGAAGCTGGCGTGTCAGGAGCACATCCTTCCGGGCAGAGGAATTCTCGAGAAGTGGGAGTTCGCAGCCTCGGCAGGATTCGACGGCATAGAGTTGCGGGGGACCGACGACTGGCACGGGCGGCTGGATGATCTGAGGGCCGCACGGGAGGAGGGCGTCGTGTTCTCGAGCGTGTGCCTGGTCTCCGACCGCTTTATCGGGGACCTCGACGCCGGCCGCCGCCGCGAGGCCGTTGAGCATATGAAGCACCTCCTCTCCGGCATCGCCGAGCTCGGGGGCAAAGGCGCGATCACCCCCGCGGCCTTCGGCCTCGCTTCTAAGCGGCTCCCTCCTTTCGAGGTGCCCGCACGGAGAAGAAGATCGACGCGTGCTGCTCGACGCCCTGGAGGAGCTGGGAGAACATGCAGACGAAAATGGCACGCTCGTTCTCCTCGAGCCGCTCAACCGCTACGAGGATCACATGCTCAACCGCGTGGAGCAGGCGGTCGAGCTCTGCCAGACCGTTGGGCGCCCTTCTATCAAGGTGATGGGCGATCTCTTCCACATGAACATCGAGGAGGACGACCTCGGCGAGGCAATCCGTCGCGCAGAGGGACATCTCGCCCACATCCACCTCGCCGACAGCAACCGTCTCCAGCCGGGAGCGGGTCACACGGACTTCGCCGGGGCCTTCGGTGTGCAGCACGACATCGGTTTCGACGGCTACATGGCAATGGAGTGCGGTATCAGAGGCGACACCAGGGAGGTCCTCCCCGAGGTCGTGCGGGGCCTGCGGTCGTGGATGGGGTAGACGCAACCGGGTACATAGCCTGTTGTCCTTCCCGTTTCGCGCCAGGATACCTTCGGCGCACCAACGATCCTAGCCGCTCCTTTGTAGACGTTGATGTTTGCCGGCGGACAAGTGAAGGGTGACAACGATGCCGCACGAACTTATAGCTCTGGAGCCGCGGAAGCCTGTATTGCGGGAGTATGAGGAGCCGGAGTTACGACTGCGTCAGATCCGGATACGGACCGAGTTCGCCTCGCCCAAGCACGGGACGGAGATGGTCGGCTATCGGAACGAGCCTTCGGCGAGGAGGGCTTACGACCCTGAGTGGGGGTGCATGATCTCCCGTCCGGCGGACGATGGTCCGCGCAACTTCCAACTCGGCAACATGGCGGTCGGCATCGTTACCGAGGTCGGTCCCGAGGTGACGCGCTTCGGGGTTGGGGACCGGGTGTTCGGTCACCTTCCTATCCGCGAGACGCACACCCTCGATGAGGGAGCCGTAGACCCTGTGCCCGGGGGTCTCGAACCGGAGGAGGTGGTGTGTCTCGATCCTGCGGTCATGGCTCTGGCGATGCGGGATGCTTCGATACGGCTGGGGGATCAGGTCGCCGTCTTCGGGCTCGGTGCCATAGGCCTGATGGCCGTCCAGATGGCCCGCATAGCCGGGGCGGACAGGGTTGTAGGTGTCGATCCCATCGAGGCGCGCCGTAGCGTGGCTAAGGCCCTCGGCGCCGACACGGCGCTCGACCCGCTGGCCGACGGCGGCGATGCGGGGATGGCCATCAGACGCATCTCGGGCGCCGCCCGATCGGAAGTCGAGCCTCCTGATGGTGCGCGCGTGCTCGGCGGCTACCGGGAGGTGCCGACGCAGTTCGGACAGCGTGGCGTGGACGTCGCCATCGAGGCGTCGGGAACCATCCCGGCGCTGCAGCATGCCATCCGCGCCACGAGGTTCGGGGGTACGATCTGCATGATCTCCTACTACGGCGGAGACGCCGCCGGACTCAGGCTCGGCGACGAGTTCCACGTCAACCGCCAGCAGCTCGTCTCCGCCCGCGTGGAGAGCCTGCCCCTACGCGACGCCCCCGCATGGACGCTGGAGCGGCTGGTGGAGGTGGCGCTCGGCTGGCTGACCTCAGGTCGTCTCCGTACAGAAGGCATCGTGACGCCGGTGGTGCCTTTCGGGGAGAGCGTCGAAGCGTACCGTGAAATAGACGAACACCCAGAGCGTTCGATCAAGCTCGGCATCAGCTTCCCATGAGCACAACGGGTTACGGTCCGGAACATGGCAGGGGCCAGTCGCGTATCCATTCCGCTACTGCTTCGCGTCTATTCACCCGAGGTCGTAGAAGGCGCATTCCATGAAGTTCGCTGCTAGGGACGCTTAGATCCGTCGGGGACGGTGGCACCTTCGAGGGAGTAGGCTTGCTCTAGTTGCCTAACGGTGAGTTCCTTGACGTTGCGCAGGTCGGCCCCGCTCAGGTCGGCCAGGCTCAGATCTGCACTGCCCAGGTAAGCTCTGCTCAGGTTGGCCGAGATTAGATCGGCCCAGTGCAGATTGGCCTCGCGTAGGTTAGCCCCGTTCAGGTCTGCATCTCTGAGGTCGGCCCCTATCAGGTTGGCTCTGCTCAGGTCTGCCCCGCTCAAGTCTGCCCCTCTGAGATTGACCCCTCTGAGGTTGGCTGCTCGCAGGTCGGCTCCAAGCAGATCAACGACCGGGCGGCCCTTGATGATCAGGCCCGTCTCATACAAGAACTGCAAAACGCGCACTTTACCTTCGCTATCCAACTTTGGCAGCACCGTGTGCGTGCGCCCCTTGGCTTGAATGCTCACCTCGTCGCCCGCTTCGGACCGGCGCAACGGCCTCTCTCTGTCGTTCAACATTCGAACCATCTCAGCCAGGTACGCTGGCAGTGCGTTCTCTTGGGCGCGCAGCCCCCCGAGTTTTCGTTGCCGCCGTATGTTCCTGCGTGAGACGTAGAGAACCCCGACCACACCAGCGCCGACAAGCAACCATGTCCCTCCTGTCACGACAATGACAAAGGATTGAATGAGGTACTTCCTTTCAGTAACGGTCTGGGGATCGATGTATACGCCCAGCACCTTCCACAACTCTACGCCGAGTAAGGCGAAGACGGTTAGAGCTAAGACTATAGTTACGCTCATTAAAGTTATCCTCAGCAACCGCAGCACTTTGTACCTTCCCTGGTCGGGCGCTAGCCGGGCACCGACTCGCGCATGTACGATTGTTGACCGGGCTTCTCTTCCCAATCCATTTTAATGCTCCTTTGCCCTACCAGGAGAAGTATGGAGCATCTCACAGACTAGATCGAGTACGTGCGGTCGTTTTTCTGATGTAATTGGCGAAGACGAGACCGAGATCGCCGCGACCGTCGATCTGGTGCGTGAGGATTGGCCACAAAGGAGATCCGTGGCATGACGGACCGCCGCAAGGAGCGCGACCGCGCGCGGAGGGAGAGGAGGAAGGCCAGGGAGGCCGACGAACGCCGCCGAGAAATGAGGATGCGCCGCTCCAACACTCTGATGGAAGCGTGGCGCCGCAACCACCCGAGCGAGCATTAGGCTGTTCTTTTGACCTCGACTCACCGGATGCACAGCACCGCAACGAAGCGGGCACCGACAATGCGAGTCATGCTTGCTAATCTAACCTGAGATTCACTGCTAGTCAGCCACGCTCAGGCAAATAGCGGGATGACGTCGCGGGCGAAGCGGCGGACAGATTCCCGGTCGTAGGCTTCGCGCAGGATGGTGACGATGAAGTAGTCGATGCCGGCATCGATCACGGGATCTAGGCGCTCCCTTATCATCTCCGGCGTGCCGACGATGGTGCCTGTCGCATAATCGTCGAAGGGCCTTTCGCCGCGCGCTTCTGCGGTCGCCCGCTCGGCACTGTTTATGTCGTCGACGACGTGGATGTCGACGCTTGTCGACTTGATGATCTCGTCGTAGTCTCTGCCAAGCTCATCGCAGTGTCGCTTCAGTACGTCGAGCTTGTGTCGGATGGTGTCGACGTCGCCAGGGACGGAACCTGCGACGTTGCAGGCGTCGCCCCAACGGGCGACGAGCTTCAGCGTAACCTTCTCTCCTCCGCCCCCGATCCAGAACGAGGGGTGAGGCTTCTGGACGCCCTTCGGCTCGTTGATGGGCGCGTCGATCGCGTAGTACTTGCCCTCGAAACGCGGGTAGTCCTCGGTCCACATACGGTGGATGATCTCGCAGGCCTCTCGGAACAGGCCCATCCGGTCGCGAAGCTCGGGGAAGCCAAAGCCATAAGCCCGCCACTCGTGCTCGTACCAACCCGCCCCGATACCCGCGTACAGCCTGCCGTGGCTGGCGACGTCCACCGTGGAGGCGATCTTGGCGTATAACGCCGGATTGCGGTAACCGTTGCAGCCGACCATCTGCCCGATTTTGACGTTCTGGGTGTCCCGCGCGAGCGTCGCGCTGATGGTCCAAGCCTCGAAACAGGTCTCCAGCTCCGGCGTGGGCACCGTGTGGAAGTGGTCGAAGACCCAGATGGAATCCCACCCTCCCTCATCGGCCACGCGTGCGACCCTCGTCATGGTCTCGAACTGCTCGATGGGGTCCTCTATCTCGGCAAGATCCATCCGCCAGCCCTGCGGAACGAAGACTCCGAATCTGGTCGTCATGGTCTGCTCCTCTCGGTAGCGTTCGCTACGCGGCGTCCCATAGCTCCCCAAGGAGGACGGCGGACTCGGCCAACGCCTCATCGTAGGGGCCAGAGATCCTACACTCGATGCCAAGGAATCCGTCGTAGCCGGCCCCTTTGAGGGCGGCGAAGCCAGGTAGAAAATCGAGGTGCCCTTTCCCCGGCTGGAGGCGATTGCTGTCGGCGACGTGGACGTGGACGATGTGTTGCCCGGCCGCCCTTATGCTCGCCGCGATATCAGCCTCTTCGATGTTCATGTGGAAGAAATCCGCCATGATCGCAACCCCAGCCCCGACCCGCTCCGCGAATTCGACGCCCTGCTCCAGCCGGTTGACTAGGTGCTGCTCGTAGCGGTTGAGCGGTTCGATGAAGATCGGTACGCCAGCTTCCCTGGCCGCCGGCGCGAGGTCTTCGAGCTGCTTGACGAACAGATCCCTTTCCAGCTCTGATCCCGTCTTGTATGGAGACAGGTCAGGCAACCGTGGCGCGGAACCGAACTGTGGCACCGTCAGGAGGCCGACGGCGCCGAGCGTGGCCGCCAGGTCCAACCTCCTGCGCATCAGTTCCTTCGCCGCTGCTCGTTCGGCAGGGTCGGGATCCAACAATGCTCCGCTACCGGCGATGTTCGCAGCCTGAATCGGCGAGTCGGCGAAGATCTCCTCGAGTTCCCGCGGCGCTAGATCCAAAGCCGCCGCAGACAACTCGATGCCGTCGAACCCCAGGCCATCGAGCCAGGCTAACTGTTCGGCCAACGTCCCACCCCGGCTCATGTCCTCGCGGAGCGCTAGCTTCATGCTGTGTCCTCCTCATCAATGGTCGGGTTGACCCTCTCAGGCAAGCCTACTTGTATTGTTTACACGCCCATTTGTGCCACTTATAATCTACTTATGTTACAAGCTAGCATATCTTTGTGTCATGGATCAAGAACCGGCATCTCCGAGGGACTGGGTGGATGACGGGCGAGACGGTACCCGCCGAGATGGTCGTTTCGCGGTTTCTGGGGGAGGAGAGATAGGTTTCGCGCGCAAGCCGGTACGCGAACCAGTCCGCGGGCAGTTGTTGACCGGGGTTAGGGCCAACGTGCTGTGCGGATCCGAAAGGGCCAGTTCTTCGAAGGGTCCGGTGTGACGCCGGGCCACGAGGCGGCAGGGGTAGTGGCGGATGCGGGACCGAAGACGCGCGCGGCGACCGGTACTCGTGGAGTGATCTACCTGATGGATTTCTGTGGCGAGTGTCGCAGTTGCGCCCTGGGCTTGACCAACCAGTGCACGAACAAGCGGGGCGACGTAGGTTTCAATAGGGATGGCGGTTGTTCCACCGGACTTTCGACAGGCACGTAGACGAATGACCGGCAGCGTTCAGACGCGGCGAAGAACCGTCGGTGCACGCCCGCGCCGGCCACAGGGCGCTCGAACTGGCCCATGCGGCCATCGAATCGTTCGAGACCGGAAGGCGCGTGGCCACGGCCTGACCCAGGACAGCGAGCTTAGTCATGCTCCGCTACGCAATCGCCGCGCCCGCTCACCCAGGGTCGCCCTGTCTGCCTTCATGCCTCGTCTTGCCTCTTCGGGCCACGGGTGGAATGAGATAGGGATCTTGAACCGCGGCAAGTAAGGCTCGAGCTCTCTGGCAAGATCCCTTGGTTCTGCGTCATTTATCCTTACGAAGGCTACGGGCCTTGCCCCGAATTCCTCGTCGGACACGGGCACGACCACAGCCTCCTCGACCCCGTTCAATCGGCAGAGGGCCTCCTCTATCTCCTCGGGCTGAACGTTCTCGCCGCCCGAGATAAAGAGATTGTCCAGGCGTCCTCCGATCCGGAGGTATCCACTTTCGTCGAGCTCGCCGAGGTCTCTGGTATGGAACCAGCCTTCCTCGTCCAGAGGACGGTCGAACTCCTCGCCCCCGGCGTAGCCCGCGAAGAGAGTCACTCCCCGGACCAGGATCTCCCCTCTCTCGGAGATGGAGACCTCGCGCCCGGGCAATGCACGACCCGCGGTGCGCAACTGCTCGGGGCGGGCACCGGGCGGTGTCGTCGTGACCTGCGAGGCCATCTCCGTGAGGCCATAGCTGGTGTGGAGCGGTAGTCCACGAGCAAGAGCCTCGTCTACGAGTGAGGATGGGACCGGACCTCCCCCCATGAGGACGGCCTCCAGCCCACCCAGGTCGGCGCCCTCTCGCAGCAGCCTCGAGAGCTGGGTAGAGACGAGCGAGACATGCGTGGCTGCGAGGCCTGCGATGGATTCGCCGAGTGTAGTCCCAGGCTGCGGGAGAGCGACCGTCGCCCCCGCGAGCAGGCACCGGAATAGTATGGAGAGTCCCCCAACGTGATACAGCGGCAACGAATGGAGCCACCTGTCGTCGGCCCGGAGCGCGATGTTGGCGTTCGAGCCGAGCGCGCTGTGGTGGTGGTTACCGAACGTATGGAGCGCCGCCTTCGGGGCACCGGTGCTCCCCGAGGTGAAGATGATGGTAGCGGGACGCTCCTGCGGAAGATCCGCCGGCCTCGAACGCCTGGAGAAGTCTTGGGGTCCCTCTTCGAGCAGGACTGCAGGCTCTGGCTTGAAGAGGCTAACAGCCTGCAAGAGTTCTTCGTCTTCGGAGATCAGGGCCGAGCAGGCCGCCCTATCGAGAAGCCCCGTGACGCCCCGCGGTGAGAGGCGATCGCTGACGGGGCAGGCTACGTGTCCGGCGCGGATCAAGGCGAGCACCAACGCCACGTAACGCTCGTCTTTGGGCAAATACAGCGCCACCCGGCTCCCCGGTTCGAGTCCTCCGAGACGGAACGCTGCGGCCGAGACCATCCTGTCTAGCTCTTCATAGGAGGTGATTCCTCGCGCACCGATGAGGGCGGCGGTTTTCGGAGCGGCGAGGGCCGCCGACCGCAGAGGACAAGGGAAGGATGTAGCGTCTTCTCTCACGGCACTATAGTAGCCCTGGCGTAAGGGTATCTGTTGCGAGCTCTTCCACGAAGTAGCGGTCGTGGGAGACGAACAGTACCCCGCCGGGGAAGTCTCCTAGCGCCTCCAGCAGTACGTCTTGCGTCTCTATATCGAGGTAATTGGTTGGTTCGTCGAGGATGAGGAGGTTGTTGTCCCCGAGTATGAGCGTAGATAGGAGCACCTTGGCGCGCTCACCGGAGCTCAACTTCGCCACATTCTTGTTTACGGTCTCTCTTCTGACGCCCATCCTGCCCATGACGGTACGGACCAGGGTCTCCTCGCGTCCGGTCCCAAGGACCGCCTCCAGGGCCGTGACGTCTGGAGGCACGAGGCGATTGTCCTGGTCGAAGTAGCCGACCTTCGAGGAGGGTGTGAGACGAACGTCGCCGCGCAGGGGTGGGATCTCACCGAGCACGGTACGCAGGAGCGCGGTCTTGCCGCAACCGTTCGGACCGAGGACCGCTAGCCTGTCCCCAGCCCAGAGATCGAAGGAGAGCTCTCTGGTCAAAGGATTCTCTTTGGAGTAACCGACTACGAGATCCTCGGCACGCAGGAGGCTGCGGCCCTTCGACGACCCGAACTCTATCTTGACCGCGTCCTTCTCGAACGGCTTCTCCGTACGGGCGTTCTCGACGGCCTCCTCCATGCGGCGCCGGGCGACGAGCGACCGCTTCATGACCTTCGCGGCCTTGTGGCTGACGAACCCCTTATCCGCCGCGCCCCGTTTCTTCTTCTCGCCGGCGTTCGACCACTTCTGGTAGTCCTGGGCCTGCCGCTGCAGCTTCTTCGCCAGCTTCCGCTTTTTCTCGTATCTGCGCCATCCCTCCTCCTCAGCCTGCGCCAGTTGTTGCCTGAACGCGGTGTAGTCGCCGGAGTAGAGGGTCAGCTCGCCCCGATCGAGGTGGGCGACTTTCCTGGAGACTGCATCGAGGAAGCGCCGGTCGTGGGAGGCTAGGACGTGGGCGGTTTCCATCCCTGCCAGGTGTCCCTCCAGCCATTCACGGGCGGGGACATCGAGGTGGTTGGTGGGCTCGTCGAAAAGGATGAGGTCGTGATCCTCTAGCAATAACCTCGCGAGCGTGAGCCGCACCCTCTGGCCGGCAGAGAGCTCGGAGACCCTGCGGTCCCAGAACGCCTCGGAGAGGCCAAGGCCCGTCAGAGTAGATTGTGTCCTCGCCCTGAACTCGTAGCCGCCCGAGGCCTCGAAGCGCTGCTGCGCCTCGCCCAGGTCGGCCAGTAGCCCAGAGGCGCGTTCGTCACTCGACTCGCCGAGCTCGTAGGCGAGGGCCTCGATGCGCCTCTCGAGTTCGATCAGGGGCCCGAAAGGCTCCAGCGCCATCTCTATACAGGTAAGTTTCGGGTCCTCCTCCATGCCGGCGAAGTCCTGCTCCAGGTACCCGATACGAATTCCCCTGGAGAGCGAGACCTCGCCCGAGTCCGGTGCCAAACTTCCCTTCAGCATGCGGAAAATGCTCGTCTTCCCCGCGCCGTTCTCTCCTACAAGGGAGATCCTATCCCCAGGATAGACGGTGAAGGAGACGTCGTCGAGTACCTTCTTGTCGGGGAACGAGAGCGAGACGTTTCTGAGTTGGGCGAGCAAGTAAAGATCCTTTGCAGGACGAGAGGACGAAAAGAACATATTGCAAAGGAGGCTCGCTACATGCCCAAGAGTATACTCCAGCACCCTCAAACTCGCACAGAGCAGCTATAGCCTCTCCAGCCTGCGAACCTCTGTCGTGCGCGAGGCGTCGTCCGTCTCCCTGACGTCCACGGCAGGGGCGGGCAGGCTCAGCGGCGTCTCGAGAACGTCTTCGGCCATCGTCCGGTAGGTGTCCAGCCCGGCAGGAACAGGGCGGTCTCCGATGCCGGCCGCCAGCGCCACCAGCGCCGCCATCCCGACGCCACTCTCGTAAGCCGAACTGATGACGGGCGTCACGCCGAGGCGGAGCGCCCACCCCGCGACCCGCCTAATCATAGTGCTGGTTGCGGTAATCGGGTCGAGCTATCTGGCACATTCCAGTGTCGAGGCTGAAGGCGAAGCTTCCGTCTTGCGGAAGGGCTGAGCCTTCCACATGCCGGGTATCAGGCTACAGGCTTCAGGTATCTTTCCCTACTGAGGACGCCGGAGGCGCCGTCAGGGACGGCGGGGGAATTTCGAGAAGTCGGGTTTACGCTTCTGTTTGTAGGCGTCGCGCCCTTCCTGTGCCTCCTCGCTGCCGTAGAAGAGGAGGTTAGCGTCGTGGGCGAGCTGTTGGATGCCGGCGTAGCCATCTTCGTGGGCGTGGAAGCTCGCTTTCAGGAGACGTAGCGCGAACGGCGAGCGATCCAACATCTCACGGCACCAGCGGACGGTCTCGTCCTCGAGTGTGGCGAGCGGCACGACCGCGTTGACGAGCCCCATCTCTAGCGCCTCCTCGGCCGAGTACATCCTGCAGAGGAACCACATCTCCTTGGCCTTCTTCGGCCCGACCAGGCTGGTGAGGACCGACGCGCCGAATCCGCCGTCGAAACTGCCGACCTTTGGGCCGACCTGCCCGAACTTCGCGTTGTCGGCGGCGATGGTGAGGTCGCACACCACATGCAGGACGTGCCCCCCGCCGACGGCGTATCCTGCCACCATCGCGACGACGGGTTTGGGGCAGCGCCGGATCTGGACGTGCAGATCCGTGACGTGAAAGCGCCCGACGGACTCTCCTCCCGGAGTGCGCCGCGGCGCGTCAGGATCTTCGAGGTATCCGGCGTCTCCTCGTACCTTCTGGTCCCCGCCCGAGCAGAAGGCGTCAGGTCCTTCCCCTGTCAGAATAATGACCCCTGTCTCGTGGTCTTCGCGGGCGTCTTCGAGGGCTCTTTGCATCTCGACGACCGTCAGCGGACGGAAGGCGTTCCTGACTTCCGGGCGGTTTATGGTGATCTTCGCGATCCCCTCCGCCTTCTCGTACTTGATGTCCTCGAACTCTCCGGCCGATTCCCACTGTATGTTAGTCATGGCGGAGATTATATGGGATCGAAACACCCCGTATCGAAGATCTTCAATGCAGGAACTCCTCTCCAAGAACGCCGTTGGCTCCGGGCCGACCTACTGTACTCTTCTCATCAGGATGCACCCCCAGACGTACAGGGATTTGAGAGAAGCTCGCGACTTCATGCGCCACGCTTACGGGCGTCCCATCTCTCTACCCGACGTCGCCTCCCGGGCGAACCTCTCCCCCTTCCATTTCCTGCGCGTCTACAAGCGGGCCTACGGGGAGACCCCGCACGAGTTCCTGACCCGGCTGCGCATAGAGCGGGCGAAGACGCTTCTGGCGAGAGGGAGCCATAACGTCACCGAGGCATGCTTCGAGGTTGGCTTCTCCAGCCTGGGTAGCTTTAGTAACCTGTTCGCGTATCGTGTGGGCCTATCTCCTTCCGAGTACAGGCGCTACGCCCGCTCGACGATCTCCGTTCCTTCTACGGCCAGGTCGCTGTTCGTTCCCTCATGCTTTTTCACCATGTTGTACGGGACTCGGGAAGAGCGCAATTTTCGAGAAGCAGGGAGGCTAGGGCCGATGGTATCTTCGGGCCAGAGCAACGAGACCGGGAGGTAAGCCGTGATCCAACGCCAGAGCCACTCTACGATCTACGTGATCGACCAGGAAGAAGCCCTCAGGTTCTACCGCGACATTCTGGGCTTCGAGGTAAATACCGACATGCCTATGGACGACTCGGGACTTCGCTGGCTGACGCTGAACCCGAAGGGCCAGCCCGACCTCGAGTTGATACTGGCCCAGGTAACCTCTGGACCGATGTTCGACGCCGAGACGGCGGAAGGGATGAGGGCGATGGTCGAGAGGGGAGCCTTCGGCATCGGCGTCTTCGAGACGGATGACATCGAAGGCGACTACGAGCGCCTGAGCAGCCAGGGTGTCGAGTTCGTGTCGCCACCCCAGGAACGGTTCTACGGCACAGAGGCCATCGTCAAAGACAACTCAGGGAACTGGTTTAGTCTCACCCAGAGCAAACGATAGTCCTTCCACAAAACGCCAGAGCAAGGACTTGTATGCCGCCGGGGTCTCGGCGTGCACGGTGTGTCCCGCTCCGGGGACGACCGCAGACCCTAGTCGCGGGTTGATGCTCGTCATGCGCGATGAGACGCGCACGTACTTCTCATCGAACTCTCCGGCTATGGCGAGCGCCGGCACGCCTAGACCTGCCAGCTCTCCCCACAACGAGGGTTGGCTCCCCGTTCCCATACCCCGAAGAGACCGGGCAAGCTCGCCAGGATCGTTGCGCCTCCTCGCCTCGATGGTCCGATAGAGCAAGTCCTCGTCCTGCGCCAGAGGCGCGAAGAGCGGCTGGCCGTACCAGTCCCGAAGAAACGCCTCGAAGTCTTTCGATACCAGGCGCTTTGCCTTTGACTCATCCGCAGCGCGTCGCGCCGCTCGCTCTCTGGCGCTCTCCAGGCCGGGCGAGGCCGATTCCAGGAAGAGCCCCGCGCACCGTTCCGGGTAACGCAGAGCCAGATACAAGGCCAGCCGCCCGCCCATCGAGTAACCGGCGACTACGGGACGGATGACCTCGATCCCATCCAGGGTTCTGATCACAGCCCGTGTGGCGCCGCCGATCGTATACGTATCAGGCGGCAGTCCCAGTGATGTGCCGTGCCCGGGCAGGTCCACGGCGATGCAGAATCGATCCCCAGGCTCCGCCATTACCTCTCGCCAGTCGGCGGACGAACCCATAAAACCGTGTAGGAAGAGGACAGCGGGAGACCGGCGGTCGCCCGAGACCTCGAAGTTCAGAACAACACTCATTACAACTTAGCAACCCGGTCCGCCACCTCTCGGAGCAGCCTGCGGTGCAACGTCAAGTTCTCCCCGCGGTCGGTCTCTATTTCGATCAAGGTCGAAGAGTTAAGGGCACACGCAGAGCCGTAGGCTTCGACGAACCCCTCCATCGTACCGGGACGCTCGTAGGCGAGGCCGAACATTTTCGCCGCTGGCTCGAAGCCTACGCCCTGCGGCGTGCCGAAGTAAGGCTCGAAGAACTCCTCGTGCCCGACGATGGGTAGGAAGGAGAAGATGCCGCCCCCGTCATTATTCAGCACCACGACGACGACGTGTACTTCCCGCAGCATGGCGAGGGAATTGAGATCGTGCAACAGCGCAAGATCCCCGATCAGGAGCGTGATAGGCCGTCCGGAGCCCCTGGCGAAGCCTGCGGCCGTGGCGACGGTACCGTCGATGCCGCTCGCACCCCTGTTGGCGGCGACGGGCACGGGCGCGCCGCCGGCCGCAGCGTAGGTATCGAGATCCCGCACGGGCATGCTGCTGGCGACGACGAGACCGTGGTCTGGGGGTATGTTCCGTGACAGGACTCGGGCCACGAGCGGCTCGTTCGGTTCTCCGGAGAGGTCTGCGTCAAGATGGCGCCCCACATCCTCCGATGCCTCCAGCCAGCCCGCCGTCCATGAAGAGTCCATCGCCGGTGGGTCTTCGGCAGCGGCCCAGGCCAATGCGGAGCAGAAGTCAAGGACGTTCGCCTCGAAGCTGTGGGTAACGCGGTGGGCGGGATCAAGCCTGAAAGGGTTTTCTCGTACGACGACGTAAGGGTCGGGGCGGCTGCTGGCAAGGAACTGCTCCAGGCGCTTGGAAAGGGCCCTTCCTCCGACCTGGACCACAGCCTCTGGCGCATGTGACCCTGCGAACGAATGCCCGGCCAGAAGCGCATCGTAGTGGGCGGCGAGGCCCTCTGAACCGAGACGGACCTGGGAGCCTATGTCGGGTAGTAACGGCCAGCCCAGAGTATCGGCGAGCCGCAGGACCGCCTCGCCCTGCTTGCGGGTGGCCAGCCTGCCGGCGACGACGAGACCCCGTTGCACGGGGCGAAGCGTCTCCCAGATGCGGTGGATCTCCATCTCGTCTACGGCGAGTTTCGTCGCGGCGTAGCGGGTGTACGGTCTGTCGCCCTGCACCCAGGAGGAGGGTCTGGAAAGCACGGGCTCGTCCCCCGGGTCGGGGAGTAGAGGCTCGCGGAACATCAGGTTCAGGTGAACGGGGCCCTGTGGCGTTCGGCCAGCGCGGTAGGCGGCCTGATCCACAGTCGTCAGGACCATGGCCGGGTCGATGCCGGGGTCGGGCGCCGGCAGATCGAAGCGCCAGCGGACGTAATCGCCGAAGATATAAGGCTGGTCTATGGTCTGGTTTGCGC
Source organism: uncultured Rubrobacteraceae bacterium (assembly GCA_963811295.1). Classification (GTDB taxonomy): domain Bacteria; phylum Actinomycetota; class Rubrobacteria; order Rubrobacterales; family Rubrobacteraceae; genus Rubrobacter_D. Next base: position 69,479 of record CAWEQZ010000018.1, read on the forward strand.
CGGTCTGGCGGAGTTCGGGAGGTCGGTCGGCCGTAAGCAGGACCATGGGAACGCCGTCGGTCGCGGCCTCCACAACGGCCGGAAGTCCGTTGGCGACCGCGGTGCCCGAGGTCGTGATCCAGGCCGCAGGACGCCCCGTGGCGCGGGCGTAGCCGAGTGCTGCGAAGGCAGTCCCGCGCTCGTCGAAGTGGATGAGGCTACGACCCTTCTCGTTCGCGGCGAGCGCCGCGACCAGGGGCGTCGAGCGCGAGCCGGGGGCGACGCAGAAAAAGTCAATGCCGCAGCGGAGAAGCTCTTCGACGATCAGGTACGCCCAGAGGCGATTAGCTCGCGGCGTGTCCCTGTTCAAGCCCGAACATCCCCGTGAAGTCGCCGATCTTCTGCTCGATCTCGGCCCACTCTTCGTCGGGCACGGAGCCGGCGACGATCCCGGCCCCCGAGTAGAGGGCGAGCGTCCTTCCCCGCACCAGCCCCGAGCGTATACCAACGGCGAACTCGGAGGCTTCCTGCCCGATCCAACCGACAGGTCCGGCGTACCAGCCCCGGTCGAACGGTTCGAGGGCGTGTATCTGCTCCAGCGCCTCGTTTCGCGGATGCCCGCCGACAGCCGGCGTAGGATGCATTGCGTCGAGCAGTGCGGCGTCCGTGACGCCATCCTCGAGCGTCCCACGGACCTTCGACCTGAGGTGTCTTCCCCGCGCCAGCATCATCTCGGAGACACGGCCCTCGATCTCCAGCTCTTCACAGAGCGGCTCCAGCGCATCTCTTATACCTTTGCTCACGTAAGTGTGCTCGGAGAGGTCTTTGGCGCTGTGTAACAGGTCGTCGCGCAGTCCTTCGTCCTCCGCCGAAGACACTCCTCGGGGCCTGGTCCCCGCCACGGCTTCGCTCTGTACCAAGCGCCCTTCACGGCGAGAGAGACGCTCGGGAGAAGCCCCGAGAAACGCCGTCCCCCTCTCAGGTTCGGAGTAGAAATGGAAGCAGCCGGGCGTAGCCGCCTTCAGGCTCTCCAGTAGCAACGTGGGATCAAGGTCCTCACAGAAACCGAACTCGGCCCTACGGGCCAGCACGACCTTCCCTAGACGGCCTTCCGAAAACGCCGCGAGAGCCCGCTCGATGTTCTCCCTCCACCCCTGCTGGTCAGGGGTATCCACACGGTATATCGGTGCCGGCAACGGAGCGCCGTACGCACCCTCGGGTAAGGAGAGGTCTTCGATCTCCTGAATTATCTTCGAGGCGTCATCCGTATCCCTGGGCAGCACCAGGTTGCAGACCAGTATCGTCCCCGTCTCCCCCGCGTGCAGCTCGAAGCGCGGCAGGACGAACCGGTAAGCGCCGAACGCAGCCCATTCCTCATCGGGCTGGCCAAACGGATCGAAGCGTGCTCCGCCGTAATAGCGCGCCCCCGAAACCCCCGAGTCGGGCAGCGACGCGAGTACCTTGGACAGAGATCCCGGCCCCTCAGAGACGCCCGCCTCCCGCAGGTCTGCGATCCCCACGGCCGCAACCCCGGCCCGGTCTTCACGTCCCGACCAGTAGACCTTCGGGAACATCCGCTGCTCTGAGAGCCACCTGAAAGGGTCTACCCGGCCCGCCGGTACGGCGAGACGCACGATTCGCTCGACCGGGTCCGCGAGGCTTTCCAGTCTTGCATCTGAGAGCGTACGGCTCACCCGGTCGGCAAGTAGCCAGCGGGCGCCCGGTGACGCGCCGTTGTCCCCCAAGGGGCCGGTGTATTCCCTGCTCAACAAGATCTATTCCACCTCGTCATCTCAGGGTGTAGTGTAGCAAGGAGTATCTAGCGGTTTAGCGGCTTCGCTCACAATTGCAAGTATTTAAGCACGCTCAGGCTTACGCCTCCGCTTGTCAGCATTTCAGCACGCTTCGGGCCTAAAGGCCCTCGCTTGTCAGCAATTCAGCTGGTCAGCTCTCAGCCGTACAGCCTGGGGTAGAGTTCTTTGTAGAGTTCGTAGGCGATCTCGTAGGCAGGCTCACCGGGTCGTATTGCGCTCTCGGGTTCGGGGGTGAGGGGGAGCGTATCCTCGGGCGAGGGGTAGATACCGGAGGCCAGTCCGGCCAGGAAAGCGGCGCCGCGGGCCGATGCCACGGAGGATATCTCCTCGGGCAACACCCACAACGGACGGCCGAGCACGTCGGCCAGTAGTTGACGCCAGGGTCCGCCCGAGCCTCCTCCGGTTCCACCGCCGGCGATGCGCAGTTCGGGGGCGCTGGTCCCCAGATCCTCAAGCGCTTCGAACGCCTCACGCAGTGCGAAGGCGACGCCTTCGAGGGCGGCGCGCAGGAGGTGGCCGCGCGTGTGGTCGAGGCCGAGGCCGGTCCATGCGCCGCGGGCGCCAGGGTCGAAGCGCGGCGTCCTCTCTCCGCTCAAGTAAGGTAGGAACGTGACGCCTCCCGAACCTGGCGGTACCGCGAAGGCCTCCTCGTAGACATCCTTCCAGGAGACGCCTAGTACTTTGCGTACCCACTCCAGGGCGAGGCCTGCGTTCTGGATCGCCGCCATCGAGTACCAGAGCCCTGGTAAGGCCGCCCGATACAGGTGGGTGCGACCATGCGGGTCTGGTTCGGGCACTCTCTTCGGCGCCACGACCTGTCCACCCGTGCCGACCGTGAGTTGCACGGGACCCGGCCGCAACAGCCCGGTGCCGAACATGGCGGCCGCGGTGTCAGCCGCTCCTGCCGCGACGGGCAGTCCCTCCCTCAATCCGAGGTCGCCCGCCGCCTCTCCCTCTAGCATCCCGGCGACGCGGGCGGAGGGGACCAGCGGGGCCAGAAGCTCCGTGCGGAGGCCCAGCTCCTCGACCACCGCGTAGGACCAATCGTCGGCGGGGAGATCGTAGAGCAGGGTGGCCGAGGCATCCGACGGTTCTGTGGCGGCCTCCCCCGTCATGCGCAGGCGGAGCCAATCTTTCGGCTGCAAAGCCCACCTGGCGGATGTATACGCGTCGGGCTCATGATCCCGCAGCCACAGGAGGCTCGGTCCAGCCATCCCCACCGCCGGCGGGTTTGCGAGCCGGCGGCCCAGATCCTCATCGAGCCGGCGGTAGGCTGCCAGCTCTGCACCGGATCTGGCATCGGCCCAGATGACGGCGGACCGCAGGGGAAGGCCAAGCTCATCCACGAGGACAACCCCGTGCATCTGGCCCGAGAGCCCGAGCGCCGTCACCTCCGCCCCGCGCCGCCCCACGGCAGCAGAAGTCGCTTCCAGAACGGCCGCCCACCAGTCCTCCGGAGTAGACTCAGCCCACCCCGGACGCGGTGCGCGCACCGCGTAGGAGGCGGAGCCCTCCCCGAGATTGGCGCCGTCCTCGGCCATTAGCAGCGCTTTGACGGAGCTCGTTCCCAGGTCGAGGCCGAGGAGCATCGGGGAGTCTTATCCCTGCCCCTGGGACGAACGGTTCTCCTTCATCAGAGCACACCATGTTCTCGTCCCCTCGCGCGCAGGAAGGCGAGCCCGTCCCGAACGAGGGCGTCGGGGTCACCGACCACGTCGCGCCACAGCGCCGTCGCGCCGATGAGCGCCTCGTTCACGGCGGCGAAGGATTCCATCGCCAGCGCGCCGCCGTAGTGGATGTCCCGCAGACCGCGGAACACCTCCTCCCAGTGAACGTTGGCCGTCCCTGGCGTGCCACGGTCGGACTCTGAAAGGTGGATGTAGCCGAGTCGTGATCCCAGAGAAACGATAGGCTCGTAGAAGCCCTTCTCTTCTATGTTCATGTGGTACGTGTCGAGGTGGACGAAAACGTTGGGCTCGTCTATCCGATCCAACAGTTCGCCGGCCTGCGAAGCAAGGTTGAGGAGATATGTCTCGTAGCGATTTATGGCCTCGATACCAACCTCGACGCCGTACTCCGCGGCGCGACGGGCCGTTTTCTTGAGGATGCTGGCGACGAGCTCGATCTCCGCAGGCTCGGGGGGCTTGCCTGTTAGCGCCCCCACGTGCGTGTACAGACAACCCGTGAGAATCGGCGAGCCCAGGGCTACCGTGGCCTCCACAGCCTCGTCGAGGAATCGCCGCGCGCCTTCGGGGTTGGAGGGCAGATGGACTTCAGGGGGAAGTCCGAGCGAGCACGAACAACCGAGACCGTAGCGATCCAACAGGGAGCAGGTGTGCTCGACGTCTATCGAGCCGGGATCGAGAAGCGGTATCTCCACGAAATCCAGGCCAGCGTCGGCGGCGCCCGAGAGCACACGCTCCGCACCCTCGCGCGTCCACTCACCCGACCAGATAAAGGCGTGGGCCCCGAAGGCCGGACCACCGTCCTTTGAGAGCGCCATCAACTCTCCTCCGTTCTCCTTTTCCAGCACACCGGCGGCGGGACTGCGCCTCTTAGTGTGGGTTCATCGCTCTGTATCCGCCCTGTGGCTTACGTCTTGACGTCCTTGAGCACGGCCCGGTAGATGACACGTTTTGTGTAATCAGGCAGCGTGCAGGTCTGCAGACTGACAATGTTCTTGCCCTTGATCGGCTTGAGTACGGAGAGGTTCGCAGGCTCGACGATGAGCTTGGCGAAGACCTGGTAGGTGTACTCTCTGCCTTCCGCGTCCTCGAGGTAAACCTTGTCGCCATTTTTCAAGTCCTCGAGATCGTAGAAGGCCAGATTGCTGTCCGTCCCAGGGAACCCGATGCGGTGTCCCGCGATGTAGACGTTGGCAGTCCTCTGCCACGGGAAACCCGTGTCCCTCAGATGGACAGCAGCGTGGTCGTGGAACAGTGCCTCGTTGGTGCCCTTACCTGTCGGTATCGTGTCGTCCTCGATCTGTTTCATCTCGGGAATCGTGAGCTTGAGGGTCTTGTCCTTGGGGGGCTCGAGCCTGTTGGCTACCTTACGCTGCCCCTGTGATTTACCCTTCGCCGGCGCGACCTGCTTGCTCTTGGCCTCCTTCGTCATCTTGGGAGACTCCTTCTTGCTCCCGGCCATTTTCTCGGGAGGCTTCTGCGCCTGCTCGTCTTTCCCCGCCTGATCCTTCCCCCCCTCATCGGAGGATTGGCCCGAGGAGGAGCAAGCGGCCACAATCACCACCACCGTCAGTGCCGCCAACATCAGCACCAGATTTCTCAAACGCATCTCATCACCTCTCGCAGTCTTTACCAGACGCCGTGCTCAGTGAGAGCATACAGATCCAGGATAACAAGGCCGTAACAGTTAGACCAAACATTCGTTAACATGCTCACCGCAAGTGACCTCTCAATACTCGGCCACGCCTGGATCACCTTGCCGGACGGTTATATTAAGGTGTGCAACCCCGAGTGTAAAGGCCGGGATCCAGAGCCATAGAGATCTACCTTGATGTG
>CAWEQZ010000019.1:0-31315 GCA_963811295.1 uncultured Rubrobacteraceae bacterium
CGCTCGGCAGGACTCGAACCTGCGACCTTCTGATTCGTAGTCAGACGCTCTATCCGGCTGAGCTACGAGCGCATTAGAGATGCATATGATACCGCCGGGTGGGGCATCTCTCAAGGCAGGTACTCCTAAGGTTGGCTTTTGTGGATATACTCTCTTGGTTGGCGTTTGCGGAGCGAAGGCGGGCGTGGAGTCTTGAGCGCATCTGTACTGCTTGTTATTGGGGATGACGAGGAGAGGTTACATCTGAGGCGGGCGCTCTCCGGAGAAGGGTGGCGTGTTATCCCCGCGGGCTCCGGCTCTCAGGCGCGGCAGATGGCAGGTAGGGAGGACTTCGAGATCGCGGTCGTGGACAACCGGCTGCCCGATGAGCGGGGGTTTCAGGTGATCTCCGCCGTCCAGAAGCCGGGCGTCTCTACCGTGGCGCTACTAAGGGATGAGGACACGATGGACCGTATAGTCGGGATAGAGCTCGGGGCCGATTATTACATGCGCTCGCCGGTGAACCCGAGGGAACTCGTGGCGCGCGTAAAGCAGATCTTCCGCAAGAGAGAGCGCGCCGGGGATGGGGACTCGGGCAGGATCTACGTCGGGGAGCTGGAGATCGACCCGGATCAGGTCCAGGTCCTTAAGAACGGTAAGGAAGTCCTCCTCTCCCCCCGCGAGTTCAAGCTCCTCCACACCATGGCCCGTAGCCCTGGAAGGGTCTTCCCGCGCACGGCGCTCCTCAGGCAGGTGTGGGGCGAGGAGGAATACATAGACGAGCGCACCGTGAACGTCTACGTTCAGCGCCTCCGCAACAAACTCGGCGACGATCCGACAAACCCTAGGCTCATAGAGACCGTGCGCGGCTTCGGCTACCGGCTGGTAAGACCGACGAATTAGGGTTCAGGTGTCAGGTTTGGGGGGCTCGTCTCGAATCTACCGTGCGCGTTCTATATCCTACCGCCGTCCAACGACCATGTCGTCTCAAGCGAAGGTCGGTCACCCCGACACTAGCTGAAGCCTGAAACCTTAGCATTACGCACGGCTGATCAGGGCGCCACCCCTTATAGTCTCCTGGGGACGAACGTCGTAGTGGTGGCCGACTATGCAGTCCTCCAGGTAGGCGCCGCCGCCCACGCTCGCGCCAGGGAGCAGGATGCTGCGTTTGATCGTAACGTTCGGCCTGATCCAGCAGTCGCTGCCGACAGTCACGTCCCCGAGGAGCTTGACTTCCCGCCCGACCACCGCATCTTTCCCTATCAGTACGTGGCCCTGTATCTCTGCTGAGGAGTGGATCTTGGCGTCTTCCCCGACCCACAGCCCCTCGTTACGCTTCTCGCCGGGGATCTTGACCCCGACCTTGCCCGAGAGCACGTCGTATTGGGCCTGGCGGTATGCCGCGAGAGTACCTATGTCCGACCAGTAGAAGTCCTCCTGATAACCGACGAACCACTCGCCGTGCTCCAGAAACTTGGGGAACACGTTTTCGGCGAAGTCGAAGAAGGTCCCTTCGGGGATGTAATCCAGGGCCCGGGGCTCGAAGACGTAGATACCCGTGTTAGCCAAGGTGCTTATGGCCTCCTCGGGGCTTGGCTTCTCCTGGAAACCCTGGATATTCCCCTCCTCATCCACCTCGACCACCCCGAACTCCGAGGTGTCATAGACCCGCCGCAGGGCTATGGTGGCCAGGGCGCCTTTCTCCCGTGATACTCCACCAGCTCCTTTATGTTTACGTCGGTCAGCGCGTCGCCCGAGACGATGACGAAGGTGTCGTCGAACCTGCCCGCCAGACGCTTCACGCCCCCCGCCGTGCCTAGCAGCTCGCTCTCCCTTTCCAGGCGTACGGTCATGCCGTTCACCCTGGACTCTTCGCCGTAGGCTTCGAGAAGCGTGTCTGCCAGGTAGTGGACGTTGACGTAGACCTCCTCGATGCCATGGCCCGCCAGGAGGTCGAAGATGTGCTCGATGATCGGGGTGTTCACCACCGGGGCCATGGGTTTGGGGATCTCACCGGTAAGCGGGAAGAGCCTGGTTCCCTTGCCCGCCGCCAGAGCCATCGCTTTCATAGATCTCTCCCTCCACCGTTCTGCAAAGCATTCATCGGTACTCTATATTCTTTCTCGTGCATGCGAACACTCTACACCGGCTCTTCCCTTCGGCCAAGTTCGACGAACCCCTGAAGCGCTACACGGCCTGGAAGATCGGGGGTCCCGCGGACGCCCTCCTCGAGCCGGGTAGCGTAGACGAGCTGATCTCAGCCACCGAGAAGGCCGCCGAACACGACGTCCCTGTCACGATCCTCGGCGGGGGCACGAACGTGCTCATCAGGGACGGCGGCATCAGGGGACTCACGATCCGGCTCGCCAAATCCCTGACGAACGTCGAGGTCGAAGGGAAGCGCGTAACCGCCGACGCCGGGGTACTCTACCCCGTGCTCGCCAACACCACGGCGGGCCGCGGCCTCGCGGGCCTGGAGTTCGCAACAGGGATCCCCGGCACAGTCGGCGGCGCGGTCTACATGAACGCCGGCGCCTACGGCAGCGAGACGACCGAAGTCCTCGACTGGGCCGATATGTTCAGGGACCACCGTGTAGTCAGGATGGAGAACACAGAACTAGACCTGTCCTACCGCCACAGCGCCCTGCACGAGAACCCGGGCTGGGTCGTCCTGCGCGCCGGCTACACGCTCGCCCCGGGCGACCCGCTAGAACTGAAGGCCCGCATAAAGGAGTTCAGGACGCAGCGTATGAACGGCTCGCCAAACAGGCCAAGCTGCGGCTCCACTTTCAAGCGCCCCAAGGGAGACTTCCCGGGCCGCGTGATAGAGGCTGCCGGCCTGAAAGGCACGCGTGTAGGCCGGATCGAGGTCTCCCCGGTTCACGCCAACTACTTCGTAAACCTCGGGGACGGCACGGCCCAAGAGGCCCGGGAGTTGATCGAACTCGTCCGCCAGAGGGTCATCGAGAGACTGGGCATCGAGCTGGAGCCGGAAGTAAGGGTAATAGGGGAGCCGTAGCGAGTCAGCAAGCCTGCGAAGCCCGAAGGGCTGAGCGTGCTGAAATGCTGACATGCTGAAATGCTGACTAGCTGACTTGCTGATCGCTGACCGCTTTAGGCGGCCCCGGCCGCCTAAACAACTCCGGTATGTCTGCCAGGTCGGTGTGGGCGTCGCAGACGTCTAGGAGGGCCTGGGAAGTGCACTGGGCCGCGCTTATTACCTCGACGCGGATGCCTTTTTCGCTCTGGAGGTACTCGACGGCCTCGACGTAGTCTCCGTCGCCGGAGACGAGGACATAGGTGTCGGCGTGACCCGAGAGGCGCATCATGTCCACCACTACGCCTATGTCCCAGTCGCCCTTGTGCGAGACGGTCTTCTCCCCGTCCGGGGTCAGGGTCTCGTGCACCATGAGAGGCTTGGAGCGTACCTTGTAGCCGAACTTGTTGAGGTTGTAGACGAAGGAGCGCGCCGAGGTCGTACCCGTCCCTCATCGGCATCCTGCTTCTCGACGATGTAGAAAGTTGCCCGAAGTAACTTCCTGTCTCTTACGGCCGCCGAGAGGAGCCTGGCGTAGTCGAGGATGCCCTTGTAGTAGTTCTTGATCGAGTGGTAGAGGTTAGCCCCGTCGACGAAGACGGCTACCCGCTCTGTGGTTCTCCCTTCCATCACGCCCAAATATTAGCAGAAAACATTGCATGCCCGTAAAAGGTAGGCGGTTTACCGGGCACACGAACTACGCTAATATCCATTTGCCGCTCTGTATCGGCTCTAGAGAGGAGTAAGCAGCCACGGACTTCGAGGCCAGCATAGCCGAGCATACCGAGGGATACTCCGTCGTCTCGGTGCGGGGTGAGATGGACCTCCATACCGCCCCGAGGGTCGAGTACGCTATAGAGCGGGCCGTCGAGAACAAGGGTGTTGGTGCCGTCGTGGTGGACCTGGGCGAAGTCGCGTTTATGGACTCGACAGCCCTCTCGGCCCTCATGCGGTCCAATGACACCCTCGGGCAAAGGGGGATCTCCCTCCGTCTCGCCGCCCCCTCCAAAGCCGTCGAACGCATCTTCTCCGTGACAGGCTTCCAAGACTACTTCGAGATCTTCCCCTCCCGCGAAGCCGCCATCCCTGTTTAGCTGCCCCGAGCAAACAACCCGTCTCTGACGTATGGTATAACGTATGGCATGAAGAAGACCACGGTTTATCTGCCGGAGGACCTCAAGTCTGCGCTCGGGCGCCTTGCGACAGAGAGGGGGCGCAGTGAGGCCGAGCTCATACGCGAGGCGATCAGGGATCTGGTCAAGGATGCCGAGCCGCCACGTCCGCGACTGCCGTTATTTTCGAGTGGGGATCCAACGCTGGCTGAAAAGGGTAGACGAGGAGCTTGCCGGTTTCGGGGAGTGGTAATCGTCCTTGACACCAGCGGGCTTCTCGCCGCCATCGATTCCAGCCAGCGTTTTCACGACGCCGTTAGAGAGGCGCTGGGTGGGGCAGTGGGGCCTTTTATCCTGTCTCCCTACGTGCTGGCGGAACTCGATTATCTGCTTGCTACGCGGGTGGGCAGAGAGGCCGAACTCGCTTTGCTCCAAGAAGTCGCAAGGGAAACATACCGCCTCGCGGCGTTCTCGATCGGGGACGTGGCCGAGGCAAGGCGGATACTGGTTCAGTATGCCGACTTGCGTATTAGCCTCGCCGATGCTTCCAACGTAGTATTGGCGAACCGCCACGACACGCTCGACGTGCTTACGCTCGATGAACGCCACTTCAGGACCTTGAGGGGGTCTGACGGACGTCCGTTTCGTATTCTGCCGGCCGACGCCGGTTGATCTTCGAGAGCTCCTGTGACCCGCGGTCTGTCGCGTACTAGAATCTGGTCATTATGATGGCCGACATAAAGAAGCTGGAGGTTCCAGAGTCTCTCTCTCGTCTAGGTGAGGCGTTCAGGGATGCCGGGCACGAGCTCTACCTGGTTGGCGGGGTCGTGCGGTGGGCGTTGCTCCTGGGCTCAGATACGGACACCGAGTCGGAAGCACAGATCAATCGTCATGACGCGGACGCGGCGACCGATGCGCATCCTGCGAGGATTAAGGCATTACTGCGGCCTCATGCCGAGAACCTTTGGACGGTGGGGGAGCGCTTCGGGACCATAGCGGCCACCATAGGAGAGTACGAGGTTCAGATCACGACATACAGGACCGACCAGTACACCAGGGGGAGCAGGCATCCCGCAGTAAGGTTCGGAGATAGTTTGCGAGAAGATCTGGCACGCAGGGACTTCACGATCAATGCCGTCGCCGCCGATGCGCTCACGGGTGAGATCGTAGACCCTTTCGAGGGCCGCAAAGATCTGGAGCGGGGTGTGATCCGGGCCGTCGGCGATCCTCTCGAAAGAATGCGCGACGACCCCTTGAGGATGCTGCGCGCCGTCCGCTTCGAGACGACCCTTACTCGGCCGGAGAAGCCTTTCGCCATGACGCAGGACCTCGAGGAGGCGATCCGCAACAACGCCGGCTGGCTGGAGAGCATCTCCGCCGAGCGTAAGAGGGAGGAGTTCGAGAAGATCCTGGTCTCCGAGAACGTGGCGTCCGGTCTGAGAGCGCTGGTGCGACTCGGGCTTATGCCCTACGTCGTGCCCGAGTTTATGGAGACCATCGACGTCGAGCAGGAGACCGAGTTCCACCACAAGGACGTCTTCGAGCACACCCTGATCGTGGTCTCCAGCATCGAGGCCGAGCCGATCTTACGCAAGGCGGCTTTCTTCCACGACATCGGGAAGCCGAGAACGCTCGTCTACGAGCACCGCTGCACCTACTGCGGGGCGAAGAGCACGAGGAAGAGCGCCGAGGAGGGGGAGTGCGAGCGTTGCGGAGGGCGCACTATCCCCAAGAGGATCCACTTCTACGGCCACGAGAACGTAGGGGCCGCCATAGGGCGCCGGGCGATGCAACGCCTCGCCTACCCCAAGGACGACGTAGACGCCGTCGCCCACCTCGTCGCCAACCACATGCGTCCTTACGGGTACGCTGCGAGCAAGGACCCGTGGAGCGACGCCGCTGTCAGGCGGTTTATCAGGGACACCTACCTCGCGCGCGGTGAAAGAGAGCTAGCGAACGTGGACATGCTCCTCAGGCTCGCCAGGGCGGATATCACGGGGAGCGCCCCGCGCCGGAGGCGCATCGCCGAAGAGTCCTGGCGCAGCCTCAAGAGCAGGGTCGAGGAGGTAAGGGCCGAGGACGCCGTCGAGAAGCTGGAGAGCCCCTTGAGCGGCAACGACCTCATGGAGCAGTTCGGACTGGGTCCAGGGCGTTGGATCAAGGCGCTAAAAGACTACCTGCAGAACGAGGTGGTCGAAGGACGTCTCGGCAAGGACGATAAAGAAAGAGCCCGCTGGCTAGCCGAAACCTACGCCCGCGAGCACGACATCCTGGAGGAGTAGAAGATGGAGAAACAGGACCCTCTCGTCACTACCGACTGGCTCGCCGCACATCTCGATGACGAGAAGGTGCGCGTCGTAGATATCAGGGGTTATGTAGAGAAGACGGACCTCGGCGGAGGGCGCCAGAAGGCCGATTACCTCGCCGCCCGCGAGGAGTACGACGAGGCCCACATCCCAGGCGCCATCTACGTTGACTGGACCAGCGACATCACCGACCCCGACGACCCCGTGCCGGCGCAGATCGCACCGCCAAAACGTTTCGCTGATCTTATGGGATCTCTCGGCATCGGCGACGATACCGGCGTCGTGGTTTACGACCACGCGGGTGGCCAGTTTGCCACACGCCTCTGGTGGGCCCTTACGTACTACGGCCACGACGGTGTCTTCGTCCTCGACGGCGGCTGGAAGAAGTGGGCGGCCGAAGACCGTCCTACCACCGCCCTAGTCCCCGAACCGGAGCCGGCCGTCTTCATCCCCGAACCTCGGAGCGGCTGGCGGACGGACGCGGAAGGTCTCCTCGCCACGAGCGAGGGTGGCGACGCTCTCGTTCTCGATGCGCGCGACGAGGGTCAGTACACCGGTGCCGTGACGCGAGAGGAGGCCAGGACGGGGCGCGTGCCGGGGGCCGTCCACCTCCACTCCGACAGCCTCTTTGACTCCGAGAGCGGCACCTTCCACTCCGACGAGGAGCTGGCACGGAGGCTGGAGGAGGCGGGTGTGCCCGAGGATAGAGACGAACCTGTCGTCGCCTACTGCAACGGCGGGGTCGCGGCCACGGTCCCGCTCTTTGCCTTGCACCGGCTCGGTTACAAGAGACTGGCCAACTACGACGGCTCGTGGAACGAATGGGGTACCAGGGATGATCTGCCCGCAGAGCGTTGAACGGACGAGCGGGGAGCGACTTCGATGTTAGAATCTCGGGCGGTATGAAGAAGTACGACGTCCACAGGTCGAGGGCCAGGAACATCGTTTCCTGGGTGCTGAGCCTGCTCATGATAGTTGCCGGCGTCGCGCTTATAGCCTCCTTCTTCATGGCCGGACGCCTGGACAGTACCGCCACGAACAGTGACAATCCTGGCGGTTTCAACGTGCCCAAGCTGGAGACCACGCCCGATGAGAACACGAGCAGCACCGGCCCGAGCGACAAGACCCTCGAGCTTACCGTCCCCGCGATGGCCAGGATCGAGAACGACGAAGTACCCTACACGGCGGGGAACGACGAGGTGGCGCTGAAGACCCACGCCGCCATTCACCTCGAAGGCACCGGCTTTCCCTGGGATAACGAGGCCAACGTCTACATCGCGGGCCACAGGCTTGGCTACCCAAACACCGAGAGCTGGCTGACCTTCTGGGACCTGAGCAACGTCGGCGGCGGAGACAAGATCTACGTCACCGACGCTAACGGTACGGAGTACACCTACAACGTCTTCAAGACCTTCGTTGTTAGCCCTTCTGCTACCCAAGTTACAGATACCCTGCCAGGCAAGAACATACTAACGCTCCAGTCCTGCACGCTGCCCGACTACGGCAAGCGTCTGATCGTACAGGCCGAGCTGACCGAGACCTCGGAGAAAGCGGCGTAGGATCCAACTCCGTGGACGATGGACTCCTCGAAGGGCAGCTGGCCTACTACCGGGCACGCGCCGGGGAGTACGACGAATGGTTTCTGCGCACGGGACGTAACGACCGCGGTCCCGAATGGAATCGCAGGTGGTTTCTCGAACTGGAGCGAGTCCGCCGGGAACTCCGCCGGTTCGGGCCGAAGGGAAGGGTGCTCGAGCTCGCGTGCGGCACCGGTCTGTGGACGGTGGAGCTCGCGCGGCACGCGACCGGCATAACCGCCGTCGACGCCTCGCCAGAGGTACTGGATATCAACCGGGCCAGGCTGCAAGAGACCCTTCCCGAGGTGCCCGTCCGCTACGTCAGGGCCGACCTGTTCGACTGGAGACCCGAAGAGGCATACGATGTGGCGTTCTTCGGCTTCTGGCTCTCGCACGTGCCTCCAGGGCGCTTCGCCGCTTTCTGGGACCTCGTCCGGGCGGCGTTGCGGCCAGGCGGACGCGCCTTCTTCGTTGACTCGCTGCGCACGGAAACATGGGCCGAAAAGGAGAGCGCCGGGCGGGCCCCCAGAGACTACACGACGCTCAGACGACTCAACGACGGGCGGGAGTTCAGGATCGTCAAGATCTTCTACGACCCCGTAGAGCTCGAAGCGCGCCTCGCCGACATGGGCTGGCGCTTCTCGGTGCGCACGACAGATAAACACCTGCTCTACGGTTTCGGCGAGCCTCGTAGGGAGCGAGCACTCTCTACTCCCCAGAACTGAATTCTTGCGCCTTGAAACGCTCTCCCGTTACGTCTCTCGATCCGTCTGAGGCCAGATAAAGGAAGACGGCGGTGTTCTCTTCAGGGGTAATGCGGGTTGTGGGGTCCTCTTCGGGGTAGGCGGCGGCACGCATCTCCGTGCGCATCCCGCCCGGGTCGACGGCGTTCACGCGGATCCCGCGCCCCGCGAGCTCTGCGGCCAGTATCTGGGTGAGTCCCTCTATCCCGAACTTGCTCACCGAATAGGCGCCCCACTCGGCCCTTCCCTCGACGCTGACACCGCTGACTACGTTGATCACGGAGCCGCCCTCGGGGAGGTGTGGGATCGTCGCCTTCGAGACCAGGAAAGGACCGGTGAGGTTGGCGTCTATGACCTCTCTCCACTCGTCCTCGGGATACTCTTCGATCCCGACCCTGGAACCGAGCAGACCGGCGTTGTTGACGAGCACGTCTATCTTCCCGAACCGCTCGACCGTCTCGCCGACCATCCTCTCGACGTCGGCGCCTTTCGACACGTCCGCCGCGAGGGCCAGGACCTCAGCCCCTGTATCTTCGACCTCTTCGGCGACCGGACCGATGGACCCTTCACTGCGGGCGTTGATCGCCACCCTGGCGCCCGCTCTCGCAAAGGCTAGCGCGAGCGCCCTGCCGAGACCCTGGCTCGCGCCGGTGATGAGTGTGACTTTGCCTTCTAGCATGTTCGCTCCCTTCGGTCGCTCAGCATGTCAGCCCGGCGCTTCGCGCCTTGTCAGCATGTCAGCACGCTCCAGCCTTCGGCTGTCGCTTGTCAGAATTTCAGCTTGTGCAAGTCCTTGCTGAAATGCTGACAAGCGAGGGCCTGAAAGGCCCGAAGCGTGCTGACAAGGCGCCAAAGGCGCCGGGCTGACGAGCGGAGGCGAAGCCGAAGCGTGCTGACTGGCTACCAATCATCCGAGTAGTTGCCTGGCGAGGACTTCGCGCTGTATCTGGTTGGTACCCTCGTAGATCTGGGTGAGCTTCGCGTCACGCACGTAGCGCTCCAGCGGGAGGTCCTTGCTGTAGCCGCTCGCGCCGTGAATCTGCAGAGCGTCCACGGTGACCTTCATGGCCACGTCGGAGGCGCGCAGCTTGGCCATCGCTGACTCTGTGGTGTGCCTGAGGCCGGCATCCCTCAGCGCCGCCGCCCTGTGGGTCAGGAGTCGTGCCGCCTCGATGTCGGTGGCCATGTCTACCAGCATCCACCTGAGCCCCTGGAAGGAGGCGATGGTCTGTCCGAACTGTTCTCTACGGTTCGCAAAGTCTACGGCGGCCTCGTACGCGGCGCGGGCCACCCCGACAGCCAGGGCCGCTATCCCGATCCTGCCCGTGTCGAGGGCCTTCATGGCGAGCCTGTAGCCCCGGCCCGGCTCACCCACTATTGCTTCTTCAGGGACCCTGCAGCCGTCGAGGTGGAGTTCCCCGACCGCGGTGCCGCGCTGGCCCATCGTGTCGTAGGGGCCTTCGCCGTTGGTGAAATCTCCTTGCTCGACGAAGAAGGCGGTTATGCCCCTCGTGCCCGCTTCCGGGTCCGTCTTCGCCAGCACGATCGCCCAGTCGGCCGCCTGCGCGCAGGTGATCCAGGCCTTCTTACCCTGGAGGACGTAGTAATCGCCGTCGCGCCGCGCCGCTGTCTCTATCGCTGCCGCGTTGGATCCGGCCTGCGCCTCGGTCAGGGCGAAGGCGCCGACGGTCTCTCCTGCCAGGAGAGGACCTATCATGGTCTTCTGCTCTTCCGTTCCGTGCTCGTCCAGGATGAGCGCGACGAGGTCAGCGCTGCACACGATATCCGCGACCGTGGCCGAGGCGGCGGCGAGCTCCTCGATCCACACCGCCCACTCCAGCGTGGTCTTTCCCGCGCCCTGGGGACGGGCTAGGCCGAGAAGACCCTTCTCTCCCATCCGGCGGTAGACGTCACCGGGGAACTCGTTCTCCCTGTCTATGCCGGCGGCCCGAGGCGCCACCTCGTCGGCTACGAAGCGACGCACGCGCCCCACAAGCTCGGCGTGCTCCGCTTTCGGATCTGCCTCTCCCCGTGTCGTCATCGTACCTGCCTCAACGCAACTGCACCTCTACCTCCCTTGCCGAGCATCCCGTCGGCGGATCTCCTCTCCTCAGGCAAGCGGTGTGCCTCTCTACGCCAGGAACTTGAGGATGTGCTGGGCCACAGTGCACACCTCACCGCGCTGGTTGGCGATCTCGATTTCCGCGCGCGTCCTCAGGTTCTCCTCGTCGATCTCGGAGATGGTGTAGGTGACCGTGACCGTGTCCCCGATAAAGATCGGCCCTACGAACCTGATGCGGTCGTAGCCCAAAGAGACGGCCTTACCCCCGGACTTCTCGATCATGAGCGTCGAGGTCGTCGAGGCGAAGCCTATGGAGAGCACGCCGTGGGCGATGCGCTCTTTGTACGGCGTCCCTGCCATGACCTCTTTGTCGACGTGGTTCGGGCTGAAGTCGCCCGTAATGCCGGCGAACAGGTACACGTCGGACTCGCCGACGGTCTTGGAGAACGTAACCGAGTCACCGACCTTTAGGGGGATGGCCCGATTCACCGTATTTTTTGCGTCAGTGCTCCTCTGCACTTACTACTCCTTCCGATTTCAGGTCTTCGATCTCCTCTTGCCCGTAGCCCAGCTCGGCGAGTACTTCCTCGGTGTGCTCGCCGAGTTCGGGGGGCAGGATGCGCAGCGCCGGCGCCTCCCCGTCGTAGCGGACGGGGTGGGAGAGCACCCGCACCGTGCCGGCCCTGGGGTGCTCGAAGGTCATTATCGCCTGGTTGTGTACGACCTGCGGGTCCTCCTCGACGTCCTCGTAAGAGTTCACCGGCGCGTACCAGATGCCGACCTCGTCGAACACCCCAAACCAGTGCTCCGCCGGTCTCGTCCTGACGTGTCCCGCTATGTGGGCGTTCACCTCTTCCCTCCTGCGGAACTGGTCCTCCTCACTCCACTCGCGGAAGGTATCGTCCCCGAACGCCTCGGCCATCTTCTCCGGCGGCGTCAGGGAGATGCAGATGTAGCCGTCCGCCGTCTCGAAGATGCCGTAGGGCGCCTGGTGGAACCGCGAGGAGACGCCGGTCTCGCTGCGGTCGTACAGTTGTCCGTTGAGGTGGTAGATGAACGGTTCGATCTGCAGATCCAGCGCCGAGTTCAGCAGATTGCTGTCGACCCGTTTCCCCTTACCCGTGTCTCTGCGTTCGTAGAGGGCGGCAAGGACGCCGAGAGCCCCGAGCACCGCCGCGTGCTGGTCGACGACTGCGGAGCCGACCAGGGTGGGCGGGTCGCTCTTGCGGCCGTTGATCGTCGCCAGGCCGCTCATGGCCTGGCTCAGGAGGTCCTGTCCCGCCCGGTCCCTGTACGGGCCGTCTGTGCCGTACCCCGAGAGGGAGCAGTACACGAGGTCGGGCTTCTCCTCGGAGACTTGTTCGTAGCCGAAGCCCAGGCGCTCCATGGCGCCTGGCCTGTAATTCTCTACGAGGACGTCGGAATCGCGGATCAGACGCCACACGACCTCCTTACCCCTCTCGGAGCGCAGGTCCACGCCCAGGCTGCGCTGGTTGCGCCCGCTGAGGAGGAAGAAGACGCTGACCCCGTTCAGATAAGCCTCAGCCCCCGACCAGTGTCGCTCCCAGGCCCCTCTCGTCGGCTCTATCTTGACCACGTCGGCCCCGAGATCGGCCAGGATCTGGACGGCGGAGGGGCCTTGCAGGAAGTGCGTGAAGCTTAGGACCTTTACCCCGTTCAACATCGTCTATCCGGTCCTTTCCGTGAGTGGCCGGCAAACCGTGGCGAACAAATCCCCTATACCTCGACCTCATCGCCGGTCCAGGGAGCCCCCTCGAAACGCGGCTCGCGCTTATCGAAAAAGGCCCGGATCCCCTCGGCGCAATCCTCCGTCTGGAAGAGGCGGTCGCTCAGCTCCAGCGTCAGCCCGATGGAGTCCTCGCGGCTCGAGTGCAGCGACTCCCTCACGCCGCGTTTGATCGCCGCCAAGGCCTCCTTCGGACGGCGGGAGATGCTCCTGGCGACGTCGAGGGCACGCATTAGCGCCTCCCCATCTGGGACAACCTCGTTGACCAGGCCGATGCGCTCTGCTTCGCGCGCGTCGATGGGCTCGCCGAGATACATGAGCTGCATGGCTCGGGCGGGTCCCACCAGCTCCGGCAAACGGAACAATCCTCCACTCCCGGGCACCACGCCGAGCCTTACTTCGGGGAGTGCGAACTTCGCGCCTTGGCCCGTGATCCTGAGGTCGCAGGCAATGGAGATCTCACACCCCCCGCCGTAGGCGAGGCCCTCGATGGCCGCGACGGTGGGCTTGGACAGGGACTCGAGCTTCCCGAAGGCCTCGTTCTCCCTGGCCAGTTTCTTCTCCACCACCCTGTCGCGCACATCAGCGAACTCCTTGACATCGGAGCCGGCGCAGAACGCCTTCTCGCCCGTGCCCGTAACAACGACCGCGTGGACAGCGTCTTCCCTTTCCAGCTCGTCCAGGGCCTCTATCAGGCGCTCTGTCATCTCCAGCGTGACCAGGTTGAGTGGCGGGTTGTTGAGGGTCATCTTCGCGACGCCTCCTGCGAGTCGCTCTACGAGGACGAGCCGGCTCTCAGCGGTGCTAGACAAGGTCAAATAACCCCGGCAACCATAGCACGAGGTCTGGGAGGAGCACGAGCAACGAAATGACCACGAAGAACACAACGTAGATAGGCAGCGCCTTGACCAGAGCCCGCGAGAAGGGCACCTGCGCGAAGGTGGCCGCCAGGAGCAGGGCCAAACCGTAAGGAGGCGTGATCAGGCCGAACGCCAGGGTGACGATGGCTACGACACCCATGTGAACCGGATCTATACCCCCTAGTTCGACCAGCCCCGCGATAACCGGCATCGCTATCACGATCGTGGGTATGGCGTCAAGAAAGTCGCCAGCGATAACTAGCGCGACGACGATGAGGAACATGATCAGGGTCGGATTCGTGCCCGCGATGGCTTGGACCAGAGCGGTAACCGCTTCCGGGGCTCTAAGGTAAGCGATCACATAGGCCAGGGCTGACGCGCCGGCTACCGCCATCATAGGAAGCGAGTAGAGCACCGCCGCTTTCATGAAGTCCTCGGGAAGCTTGCGCAGGTGCCCCCGCACGAGCAGCGGGATTACGACTACGATCGTGTAGACGACCGCCACCATGCCCGCCTCCGTCGGGGTAAAGTACCCGCCCAGGATGCCGGCGATGATGATGAACGGTATCAGTAATGGCACCACGCTCGCTCCGCCGGCGCGCGCTACTTCTTCCAACGATGACCGTTCTCTTACGGTTTGAGAGAACGTGAAATAGCTGTACACCATCAGCCCGATACCAACCATCACCCCTGGCACGATGCCGCCCACGAAGAGCGCGACGATCGAAACACCACCGATGGCACCGTAGACGATGGCCATGATGCTGGGCGGGATCATATTCGCGATGGTGGACGCCGCAGCTACTAGAGCGGCAGAGTTCGCGGGATTGTACCCTTCGCGTTTCATGGGCGGCAGCATCACCCTGCCTATGGCGGCAACGTCCGCGGTCGAGGAACCGGAGATCCCCGCGAAGAACATGCTGACCACGGTGACGACCTGGGCGAGGCCCCCGCGAATGTGGCCGACCAACGCCTGGGCGAAGCGGACCAGCCGCTCGGTGACGTTCGAGGACGCCATAATCTCGCCGAGCAGTATGAAGAAAGGAACCGCCAGCAGGGGAACCGCGTTGATGCCGTTGAACATCTCGGCGACCACCGTAGCCAGACTGATGTCGGTAAAAAGCACGCCTATCATGACGCTGGCGATGACGGCGAAGGGTACCGGCACCCCGAGGACGCCGAACAGGACGAACAAGAACGCCATCAGACCAACGACCGTCCACTCGCTCACTCTCCGGCACCCCCTTCCTCCGCGTACGTTCTGAGGAGTTCCTCTTCATCGCCCGCGAAGCCGTGGCGCCAGCCGTTGACGAGCCTCTCGATGGTGAACAGGGCGATCAGCAAGCCGGAGATGGGGATGGACACGGTTATGACGGCCAGCGGCGTCCCTGAAGGCTGGGAGAAGATGCCGAAGCCCTGTAGGCAGAAAATGAACCCGAAGCAAACCAGAAAGAGGGCTACGGCCAGCACGACCAGGTGATTGATCGTCTCGATCACAAGTCTTCTTCTGCCGCTTAGCGATTGTGCAATCCTGGCCAGGAGAAAATGCTCGTTACGGCGAACGGCTACTGCTCCCCCGATAAAGACCCCCCATACAAAGGCGCCCAACGTCACTTCCTGCAGCCAGACCACAGGGAGACCTATGGTTCTCGTTACAACGTCGACCAGCACGGCGACGGTGAACGTGCATAGCAACAGCCCGCTGAGCCACATGAGCACTCGCTCTACCGCGTCGAGCGCCTCCCATTTCAGGTGCCTCTCTGTGCCTAAGACGATAGAATCCTGTGATTCACTCGTGCTAACCACGCGAAAGCTCTCCCGTAAGATCCGCCGAATCAGTAAGACTATTGCAGCTCACGCACGCGCTCCACGATCTGCATCGCTGTCTCTCCCAGATCCTCGGCGATCCTGTCTTGTAGCGGCACAGAGATCTCCTTGAAACTCCCTTTGTCCACGTCCTCAACGAACTGTACGCCCTCATCTTGGTACTCTTGCCTGTCCTCCAGCTTCGATTCGAATCCCTTCCTGGACGCCGTCGTTCTCACCTCTTCCGCCGCCACCCGAACCCATCCTCTCTCTTCCTCGGACATGCTGTTCCAGGCTTTGTCGGTGACCCAGATGATCTGGGTGTTCCCCTCGTGCTCCGTCAAGGACATGATAGGGGCAACATCGTAATGACCGGCGGTGCTGTAGTACATCAAGGCGTTCTCTGCCATGTCGATCACACCGGTCTGCAAAGAGGTGAATACCTCACTGAACTGCATGTGTACGGTCTGAGCCCCATAGGCCGCAAACGTGATGTCCTCTGTCCTGGTGGCCTGGACCCGGATCTTCTGGTTCTGTATGTCATCTACGTTCCTTACCTCCGTGTCCCTCGAATAGAAGTTCCGCAGAGGCGACGAATAGAGGGTGAGCGCGTGTCCGCCGTCGACAACCGCTCGGGTCATCTCACTGTAGAGGTCGTTGATCTGCTGATCTGTCACGACCCTCAGGTTGTGTTCTACGGAGTCGAACAAATAGTGTAAGGAGAATACACCCGACTGGGGAGCCAGCAGCGAGCCGTTCGCTGTCGACGAGTTTATGAAATCTACGTCCTGCGAGAGCACTTTCTGCAGCAGTGCGGGCTCTCCGCCCAGCTGTCCGGCCGGATACTGCTCGATGGCCATCGCCCCTCCGCTAACCTCTTCCAGCTTCTCCTGAAAGACGTTCGCGGCGATGCCGTGTGAGGTCTCCTCGGGCTGTTCATAGGCGTAGGTGAACGTGCGTGTCCCTCCGCCACTGGTGACATTGCAGCCCGTAGCACCCAGAAGGGCCGTCCCAGCCAGTCCTGCGCCGCCCAGCTTTAGGAAACCGCGACGGCTCATCACTCTTCGTTCGATGCTTGTCCCTCCGTAGGTCCCCTCTGCCCTTTCCCCTTTATGTCAAACATCTACCCACCCGGGGAAGACTCTAATCATTCAGTGAAAACACATTGAAAGTCGGGGATGCGCACGAGCGGTCGGATCAAGGTATCGGGACCGGGTCGGTGACCAGGTGGCTAATAGCCCGCAGGAAGAACCATTCGCCCCACATCACCGAGCTGTCGACGCGATCCTGGTGCGGTACGGAGTAGGCCGAGGGCACGAGTAGAACCTGTCATCGTAGACGCCGAGCTCGCGGAAGCGGTGGCGTCCGGCCCTCTCCGGGAAGCCCATCTCGACCGTGATCAGGCCCACCCCACCGAGTGCGCGGGCTCTGCAGTAAGAGTCCGCCCAAGGCTCTAGGGCTAGCCGCGGCTCCCGAGGGCTGCGTCGGGTTGCTCCCTGCGTGCACTTGGCAGCCCGGCCTCGGTGACGACGCGCCGGATCATCTCCCTCTCCGCGTCGGGGATGCGCCGGAGTGGGGGACGTACGTGGGCCTCATCGATCCTGCCCAGGATGGCCAGCGCCTCCTTCATCCTGTTGTGCCCGTCGAGGAACGGCTCGGCGTAGGTCGCCTGCACCACGGGGTAGGCCCTGGCGGCTACGTTGCGGGCTCCTTCGAGGTCGCCGCGGTTTACGGCCTCGAACATCTCCACGTGCAGATCGGCTATCACGCTGCCGTGCCCGGAGAGTATGCCGTCGGCGCCGATGCACAGCGACGCCAAAAGCGACTTGCTGAAGCTGGAGAGAAGCGAGATCTCCTTGTCCAGCGCCTTGAGCTCGCGCCAGTTCCGCTCGTAGACGCCGATGTCGTTGGACCACTCTTTGACGGCGATGACGTTGTCTATCTCGTCGCAGATCCTCACCAGGTTGTCGGTCGGGATGTGCAGGCCTGATGCTACCGGGTAGACGAACACGATGATAGGCAGGTTCACGGCTTCGGCGATCTGGGCGATGTGCCCGTACGCCATCTCGGGCCTCAGCTGATGCCCGAAGTCATAGACGGTGGAAGGGAACACCAGGAGGCAATCAGCCCCCTGCCGCTCGGCAGACTCAGCGATCCTGGCCGCCTTGCTCGTTCCGTCCTGGTAAACGCCGCACACCACGGGCACGGCCCCGTCCACCTCATCCAGCGTTATCTCGAGGACGCGCTGCTGCTCTTCGAAGGTCAGCGTCGCAACCTCCGAAGCGTGGGCGTTGGTGGTGATGCCGGTCACCCCTGGCGTGCCGACCAGGTACCGCAAATGCCTGCGGTAGTTCTCCTCGTCGATCTCCAACTCGGAATCGAAAGCCATCAGATTGGCGGGAATGACACCCCTGAGAACTAGCTCGGGCCTCATAGGAAAACCTCTCCTCGATCCGCTCTTACCGCGCCGATTACTCTAGCATCCACGGCCGACTCTTTCACAGCAGCTTGCCATGAGGTTCAACCTCATGGCAAGCATTTCAGCACGCGCCCTGTCGGGCGCTTCTCAGCACTTCAGCATTTCAGCTTGCGCGTTCCCAAGCTCTGGCTGACAAGGCGGCAAAGCCGCCGGCCTGACAAGCGGAGGCCTGAAAGGCCGGAGCGTGCTGACTAGCTGAAATGCGTGCAAAGAGGTTTTGAACCTCTTTGCACTAATACGCGTCGACGGCACCTACGTAGCCTGGTATGTATTCGATGGGTGTCTCTACGATGGCCCCGTAGTAGGTCGAGGCGTGGATCACCGTCCCGTAGCCGGTCGCTATTCCGACGTGCGAGATACCGTAGCCTGCCTCGTCGAAGAACACCAGGTCGCCGGCTTTCCCGTAGGAAGGCGTCCCGTAAGCGTACTGGGCGCCCGGGGAGGCGGGCAGGTACACGCCGAAGTCGGCGAAGACCATCGAGGTGAAGCCCGAACAGGTCATGCCCGAGGCACCATAGGGCATACCGAGATAGGACTCGGCGTTGTCCACGACCGCCTGTCCCGAGGCTTCGTAGTAGCCCTGGGCGTTCGCTTCAGACGGTGAGCCCGTTAGTAGGACGACGGAAAATATGGCACAAGAAAGCAGGACAGCAGCGACTTGCCGCAAGATATATCCCCCTCCTAATTGTCTTGCTTGCACAACGGCGGTGGATGGTAGCAGAGCCAAGCGCGGTTTCAAGGCGAATCCAGCGCAAGAATGGGCCGCTCGCGGCGCGAAGGCACCCGGTATGACCAAGGTGCTAACCCGAAGAAGGTCGTAGAATCTACGCCCGCGCGGATCAACATAGAGGCGCGCGCGCCCGCGAGGGCAGCACGCTCGATGCAGACCTCGGGCTGCCAGAACCTTCGCAATCAGAGAAGCGATTCCTGACTCGCCCAAAAACCATACCTGGTACTAATACCAGGTTGTCAGGCTACAGGTATCATTCAGAGATCCCACAGGGATCCGCGGCTCGCCCGCCGCCTTCGTTCCTGCCTTTGGGGCGAGATGGAGGGACTGATCCCGACCTTATGGAAAGCTCAGGTGCTGGTCTCCTCGGGCCAGCGTCCACCGTTGTACCAGTAGGCGCGAATTGCTTCCAGCGGCCTTCCCTTGGTCTCGGGGGCAAGTGCGTAGACGAAGGCGAACGAGACCACGGCCAGCGCCAGGAAGATCCCGAAAGTAACCGAGCCGCCGAGGGCGCCGAGGGCATTTAGGAACACGACTCCGACGATGAAGTTGGCGAACAGATCTGCTGTCAGCATGGCCGAGCCCCCCTGGGTGCGCAGGCGCGCGGGGAAGCTCTCGGAAGCATAGACCCAGACCAACGAACCGTAGCCGAAGTTGAAGCCCACGGTAAAGAGCAGGATGCCGAGCAAGGTGAACGTCGCAGGGGAGTTCAGCGCGTAGGCCAGAACGAGGATGGCGTTGGCGGCCCCCATCATGCCGATCCCGGTCAGGAGCGTGGGCCGTCTTCCCCACCTGTCCACGACCAGGAAGGCGACGACCTCGGCGATCACGCCCGCGATTTGGACGAAGCCGGTCGCTATGATCGCGCCCGTAGGACTCGTGACGCCGACCTCCTGGATGATCGTCGGGCTGTAGTAGACGATGGCGTTGATGCCTGTGATCTGGACCAAAAAGCCAAGGCCTACGACGAAGATGCCGGCTTTACGGAAACGCCCCTGGAAGAGCTCAGCGAAGCTCCCCTTCTCCTCGTAACTCAGGTCGTGCTCGATCCTCCTGACTTCCTCTTCGGGGTCCATGTCGGGTTCGACCCTGCGCAGGAGGTCGGTCGCCTCCTCGCGTTGGCCGTTCATCAGTAGCCAGCGGGCCGTGTCTGGCAAGCGGACGATTAGGGCCAACACGATGATGGCCGGGATGGCGGAGAGGGAGAGTATGAGACGCCAGCTCTCGGTGGGCGCGAGGGCCGCGCCGACGAAGTAGGCGATCGCGATACCCGAGGTAGTCGCTATCTGGAAGGTTACGAGCATCGAGCCCCTGACGCTGACGGGCGCGGACTCGGCGATGTATGCCGGCGCCACGACGATGGAGATCCCGATGGCGAGACCGAGGAGGAACCTGACGACGGTCAGGAACCACTCGTTGGGGCCAGCCCCTGCAGACCGGCGAACACCGCGTAGCCGAGCGCGACCAGCACGAGGGAGCGTTTGCGTCCGATGGTGTTGGAGATGCGCCCGGCAAAGAGCGCCCCGAGCAACTGTCCGAGCACCACCGCTGAAGTCACCACAGAGGTCATGAAAGTATCGAGGTCGAAGGCTGGGACGAGGAAGAGGAGTGCGCTCGCGATAGAGCCCAGGTCGTAGCCGTAGATCAGGCCGATGATCGCGGCCGTGATGGCGATGAGGACGTTGAGCCTCGATACGCTCCGCCCGCGCGCTGCCCCTTCTTCCACGGCAAACCTTCTTTCCCCAGGGGTCCCATCCGAGATGCTGGCATAGTAGCATAGTGGGCTAGGATCTAGGGACCCGACAAAACGCGGAGATGGTATCTTGACCTGGGAGCGTGAAAAGTTTGCACGTCTACTGTGACCCTGCCTCGAAGGACCACGTAAACGACCTCGCGGGCGTGGAATCCCCGGAGAGGTTCCCCGCGGCCCTCGCAGGGGTCGAAAGGGCCGAGCAAAGCGGCGTACACGTGGAGTGGCGCCCATGCAGTCCCGCCCAGAGAGAAGCCCTCGTCGCCGTCCACGATGCGGCGTATCTGGACGGCCTGCGAGAGATGTCCGCGGCGGGAGAGGGCTACCTCAGTCTGGATACGTCCGTCGGCGCGGGTTCCTGGGAGGCGGCCTCCTTCGCGAGCGGGGCCGCCAGCTCGGCGGTCGAGAGCGCCCTCGCCGGCGAGACGGCCTTCGCCGTTGCCCGTCCTCCGGGCCACCACGCGGGGAGGGATTACGGGATGGGGTTCTGCCTCACGAACCACGCAGCCGTCGCAGCCGGGCACGCCCTTTCGAGAGGACTTGAGAGGGTGGCCATCCTGGACTGGGACGTGCACCACGGCAACGGCACACAGGACATCTTCTACGGTGATGGACGCGTCCTCTACCTCTCGGTGCATCAGAGTCCCTTCTACCCCGGGACGGGCGAAGCAAGGGAGGTGGGGGAAGGAAAAGGGCGTGGCTTCACGGTCAACGTGCCGCTGCCCGCCGGCTCGGGGGAAGACATCTATTCGGCTGCTTTCGCCGGGGTTTTCCTGCCCGTGCTGCGGGAATACGGGCCCGAGGTGATCCTGATCTCCGCCGGTTTCGACGCCCACGCAGACGATCTTCTGGGGGGCATGGCACTTGGAAGCGACTCTTTCGGACGCTTCGCCGCCCTGATCTCAGACCTCTCCCGCGAGGTCGGGGCCGCGCCCCCCGCGTTCGTCCTCGAGGGAGGCTACAACCTCGACGCCCTGACCGAGAGCGTCGCCAACACCATGCAGGGGGTTGGGGAGAGAGCCCCGGACTGGGAGTATACGGGCGGGATGAGGCACATCCAGGAGAGCCGCGAGGTCCTCGCGCCGTTCTGGCGGAGCCTCCGCTGAGACGATGAGGATATTCGGCTTTCCGCCGTTCGAGGACCGCAGGGACGCAGGCCGCCGGCTTGCCGGGAAGCTGTCCCGCTTCGAGGGCGAGCAGCCCGTGGTTTTCGCTCTCCCAAGGGGAGGGGTGCCTGTGGGGTACGAGATCGCGCGCGCCCTCGGGGCGCCGCTCGACGTGTTCATCTCGCGCAAACTCGGGGCGCCAGGGCAGCCGGAGTTCGGCATCGGCGCCGTCGCGGCCGGCGGCGTGCGCATCCTCAACCAGGACGTGGTCAGGCGTCTCGGCATCCCCGACGACTACGTCGAGCAGATCACGGCTCAGGAGCTCGCTGAGGTGCGGCGGAGGCTACGCTACTTCAGGGGAGAGAGGCCCGAGCCGGAAGTGGTGGGGCGGACCGCGATCCTTGTCGACGACGGGCTCGCTACTGGGGTGACGGCCCGCGCCGCCGTACAAGCCCTGCGGTTGCGGAAGCCGGGACGCCTGGTTCTGGCAGCGCCAGTATGCGCCGCCCAAACCGCGGCCCTCTTCAAGAGAGCGGTGGACGAGCTGGTCTGCCTGGAGAGTCCCTCGGACCTCGGGGCCATAGGCTTCTGGTATAAGAACTTCGAGCAGACCTCGGACGAGGAGGTCGTCGAACTGCTCGAAAGAGCCAGGAGAGAGCAGAGCGCAGAGGGGAGCCCGTAGACGCATCCCGAGTCGCCTCAACCGGCCGGTGGGAGACGGGCCTCAGGCCGGTACAATTACAGTACGTTCTTGGGCTTTTTGAGAGGTGAGAGATATGTGCGGCAGGTATACGCTTTCTACCCCGGCCGGCAGGCTGGCCGAGGAGTTCCAATTGGATGAAGGTTCGGTCGACCTTACGCCGAGCTACAACGTCGCCCCTACGCAGGAGGTTGCTGCGGTTCTGGAGGAGGAAGGGGAGCGGCGTCTGGAGATGTTCAGGTGGGGGCTCATTCCTTCGTGGGCGGACGACCCCGGGATCGGGGCGCGCATGATCAACGCCCGCAGCGAGACGGCCGCGGAGAAGCCCTCTTTTCGCAGTGCCTTCCGCAGGCGGCGGTGCCTAATCGCGGCCGACGGATTCTACGAGTGGAAGCGCGAGAACGGAGGCAAACAACCCTACTACTTCCATATGCAAGAAGGCCGTCCCTTCGCCTTCGCCGGACTCTGGGAGAGCTGGGACAAGGGCGGCGGGGCGCTCCGCACGTGCGCTATTCTGACCACCAGGGCCAACTCCGTGCTCGAAGGGATCCACGACAGGATGCCCGTGATACTGCCTTCCGGCGCTTACGACCTCTGGCTAGATCCCGACGCTGACAGGGAGCAGCTCGCCGACTTGCTGATCCCCTATCCCGGCGACGACCTCGAGACCTATCCGGTGAGTCGCTTCGTCAACAGCCCATCCAACAACGACGAACGCTGCATAGAACCGGCCGCTTGAGCATCGAGATCAGGGCCGACATTCGGGAGGCCCTGAGAGATGGAACGCCCGTCGTGGCGCTCGAGTCGACCCTGATCTCCCACGGACTGCCCCGCCCCGGAAACCTTGATGTCGGCCGCGAGGCGGAGTGCGCCGTGCGCGCCGAAGGTGCCTTGCCAGCGACGATAGGCGTCATCGGAGGTACGGCCAAGGTCGGGCTGGAGGAGATGGAGCTCGAGCTCCTGGCGAGCGCGGCGGACATTCCCAAGCTCTCGGCGCGTGATCTGCCCGTGGCCGCCGCGAAGGCGAGTCACGGGGCCACCACCGTCGCCGCCACCGCGCACCTCGCGGCCCTCGCCGGGATAAGGCTCTTCGCGACTGGTGGCCTCGGCGGCGTGCATCGGGGGGCGCGCGAGAGTTGGGACGTATCAGCTGACCTCTCTACCCTCGCCCGAACGCCCGTGGCCGTCGTCTGCTCCGGGGTCAAGTCCATCCTCGACGTTCCAGCGACCCTGGAGTACCTGGAGACCGTGGGCGTGCCTGCCGTAGGCTTCCGCACCCTCCGCTTCCCTGGGTTCTACCTTACCAACTCGGGGAGTCCGCTGGACTGGTCGGTGGAGGACGAGGGGGAGGCGGCGCGTGTGATCCAGGCGATGGCGCGCTCGGGCCTCGGAGGCTCCGGGCTCGTAGTCGCGAATCCCCTGCCCGAAGAAGAACAGCTCGACCGCGACCTCCACGACCGGGCCCTGATCGCCGGCCTCGAAAGCCTCGAGGACCGGGGTGTGCGCGGCAAGGATGTGACGCCCTTCCTCCTGGACCGTTTCGCGACGGAGACGAGGGGGGAGAGCCTGCGGGTGAACAGGCTAATCATCCTGAACAACGCCGGGCTAGCGGCGCGCATCGCCAGGGAGCTATCGGGACTCGCCGACGGGCGGTCTTGAGGGGTGGAGGGCTCCGGGATCGCCCCTCGGGTCGTTGTGGTTGGGGACCTGCTCTACGACTTGCTCGCCAAGGTAGAGGGAGAGGTGATCTTCGGGACGGATACCTTCGTCCCGATCCGGGTCGCAGCCGGCGGCTCGGGCGCCAACGCAGCGGCCTGGCTCGCCTCCTCCGGGATCGAGACCCATTTCGTGGGCAGAGTCGGGGATGATCCCTTCGGGGGGTTCCTGGCACAGGAACTGGAGCGGGCCGGCGTGAGACCGCACCTGGGGCGGGACCCGTCTGTGGCTACGGGCAAGGTCTTCGTTCTCGTGGACGGCGCCGGGGAGAGGACCATGATCACCGACCGCGGCGCCGGCGAGGCCCTCAGCCCCGAAGACCTCCCCGAGACGCTCTTCGGCGGCGGACATCTGCACCTATCCGGTTACACCCTCTCCGGAGGTAGCCGCAGGGAGACCGCGATCAAAGCGATGCGCCTGGCGCGCCAGAGCGGGATGATGTTCTCCGTTGACCCTTCATCCGTCCCACTGCTTCAGGCCGTTGGTCCCGGGCGCTTCCTGGAGTCGACCCGCGGCGCAGATTTCTGCTTCCCGAACCTGGAAGAGGGTGCGTTGCTAGCCGGGACCGAAGACCCTGAGCGCATCGCGGAAGGGTTGCTCTCGCACTACTCCGGCGTCGTCCTGAAGCTCGGCCCCGAGGGCGCTCTGTACGCCGGCGGGGACGGAGTACGGGGGCGCGTGCCCGCAGGACCGGCGCGGGTGGTTGATACCACGGGGGCGGGAGACGCTCTCTGCGCGGGCTTTTTGTCCGCCAGGCTCTCCGGGGACTCGCCCGTCGAGGCGCTTTGGCGGGGCGTCGAGCTCGCGTCGCGCGCCATCGAGCGCGTGGGTGGTCGCCCGAAAAGCTGATCCCCGCCGGTCACGGTTTGCAGGGCACATCAAGCCTCGGCTTGCTGCGGTGACGGTACCACGCCCAACTGTTGCATCAGGCCCATCATATCGAGCTGTCCTCGGAACTCCACGATCTTCCCTTCGGCGATCCGGTAGAAGACGCTGCCCGGCACCTCTACGTGCTTGCCGGTGGGAGGGATGTCCTGCAACTCGCCCAGGTGCGTGCCCCGACCGGTCCACCGTTCCGCTACCCTATCCCCTTCCACGATCAGCTCCTCGAAGGTGGAATGCCAGTCTGGAAATGATTGGCGCCACGTACCGACAAAGTTCTTGAGCTCATCAGGATCGAGCACCTCTCCCGTAGGCATGTGGATCTCGGCGTCTGGCGCCATTAGCTCGTCCGCGGCGGTCGTCCTTCCCTGGTTCCAGAACTCCTCCACGAACCGGTGCACCAGCGCCTTGTTCTCTTCAACCGACATGTCGAGATCTCCTTTCCTTTCGCCCGAGTCTCACTGGATGGACGATAGTACAGGCGGCGGGGAGAAGTAATCCCACAAATGTGGGATATTTTGGAACGCTGGTTGCTTGTATAATGCCCGCACCATGAACGAAAGCAGGTCAGCGGAACGCATCAGGCAAGAGATAATCCGCCTGTGCCATGCCGGGCTGGACTCGAGGACGTTCAGGGTCGAGGCTGTAAAGCATCTCCAAAAGGCGATCCCCGTAGACGCTTCGTTCTTCGCTACCGCCGACCCGGCGACGCTGCTCTTCACTAGTGCCGTAGTCGACGACATCCTGGCGAGCGCCACGGCCCAGTTCCTCGAGAACGAGTTCATGCGAGAGGACGCCGTCAAGTTTGCGCGCCTGGCGAGGGGACGCTCGCCGGTCGTAGACAGTTTGGGTGCGGCAACCCGAGGTGAGTTGGTCCTCAGCCCGCGCTACCAGGAGATTCTCGCCCCGATGGACCTCGGGGACGAGTTGAGAGCTGCCCTGGTGGTGGGCTCCAAGTGCTGGGGCTTCATGTGTCTGCACCGCGAGCGCTCCAGCCCCAACTTCACGCCCGCCGAAGCGGCCTTCCTGGCGAAACTCACCCCGTATCTGGCCGAAGGGCTACGCACCGCACTGCTGATCGGCGACGGGTCAGTGACCTCCCTGCCGCCGGAGGTGCCTGGGTTGGTGTTGCTTGCAGACGATCTGTCGCTGGCCGCGATCACGCCCTCGGCAGAAGTGTGGCTGGCGGAGGTGGCAAAGAGCGACTGGCCCGGTGCACTCGAGCTACCAGGGGCGGTCTACGCCGTCGCCGCTCGCTTACTTGCACTCGAGCGTGGTGACCATACGCCAACAACCGACCTTATGCCGAGGATACGTCTCAGGACCGCCTCGGGGCGGTGGTTGGTGCTTCACGCTTCGAGGCTACGGACCGCGGACACCGAGGGCCAGATAGCCGTCATCTTCGAGGAGGCCCGTCCGTCGGAGATTGCGCCTCTGATCGTCGATGCATACGGCCTGACCAAGCGCGAGGGCGAGATAACCAGGCTCGTCGTGCGCGGGCTGTCAACCGCCGAAGTCTCCGAGGAGCTGCACATCACCCCCAACACGGTGCGCGATCACTTCAAGTCCATCTTCGACAAGGTCGGCGTTCGCAGCCGTAGAGAACTCGTCGCTGGGATCTTTGCCCAGCAGTACCAGCCGCGCATGGCCACCGGCCACGAACCAGATGCCGATGGGTGGTTCGCCTGAGCCGCAGCAGGTTGGCTTTACACCGCGTGGGAATGGCAGACGGAGAGGATGATCGGCTCTCCGAGGACCTCCGCCCCAAGCTGAGGGCAACCACAAGATGCGAGACGAACCGTCATGGGGACTCCGATAGGTGGTCGCGTGCCGAATACCACTCCAGCACCCGTGAGGCGCGCAGAGTGATCCAGCGGCTGGCTGTGCCCTTTGCGCCCTCCATGTCGAAGCGGACCGGATCGGGGTGCAGCTTGTAGCGAGGCCATCGGCCGTTCTGGTGTCGCCTCTTTGCCACCAGCTCGACGGCCTCGGCGGCCCGCTCGTCAGGTTCGGATTTGGCGGCGCGCAGGTAGTCCAGGCCCCGCAGCACGTCGTAATGCCAGGTGGTCGGAAACGAGAAACGCGTCCATTTCCGATCGATCACCTCGCCGGACGAGAGCGATCTGAACATTCTGCGCTCCAGGAGATACTCCTGCGCCCTGACCCGGGCTTCGGTCACCGCGGCGGTGGCACCCTTGGCCTTCTCGTACTCCAACAGTCCTTCCAGGACGCAGATGGTGGTGTGAAACGAGGATCTCCGACTCTGCGGGGCTTCGCAGTTCCAGCCTCCGTCCTCCAGTTGCTCGCCGAGGAGCCGATCGAGCAGCCGATCGCTGGCCTCGCCGAAGTAGCCGCCGAGCGCGAGAACCGCACCGTTGATGCAGGGCTCGACTTCGCCCTCGAAGAACGGCGCGTCACCGAATTCCGGCCCCCAGGTGACCTCGTCGCGGACGAGGCCCACCGCACCCCGGGCTTGCCTACTCCTCGGGTCGAGCCCCATTTCCCGCAGGAGCAGCAGGGCGTACAGGGTTGACTCCCACTCAGGCGCGGAGGTGTCGTCACCCCACTTGCCGTCGGGCCCCTGGTGGGCGAGCAGCCGGGCGCCCCAACCCTCGGAAGCGACCCGAGACCGCTCGGCGGTGACGAGATCGTCTGGTTCTTCGGCGAGGTCGCGCATCACCTGCCAACGGATCGAAGGGTCCGAATCGAGCAGCCACCGTACGACCCGTCGCTCGAACTTCGGGTCTTGCCTACTAAATGTTGCGTTCGACACCCGCTTATTCCTCCCCTCTTTGGTCAAGGGACTGTATTGGAGGTCTGGACATCGACCGTAGCGCACACCATGGTGCTCTAACGCCCGTAACGCGGAGCATACTCGGAAGGGAACTCCTCACCAGGCCCAATTTTGAGAAAGACGGTTCGCCCGGCACCGGCAGATTAGCGAGCAGGCGAGGGAAAGGACTCTATGGCGTTCTGCGCTCGAGCGACTAGAGAGTAGTGAATTGGGCACCGCATGACGCCGGTGCCCTGGCCAAGTACGCACCAGACTTTCAGGCCCCTATCAAGCGGCAGTGGATCTGCACCTTCCGGTCTGATCTCGCCAGAGCTCTCATCCTCCTCGCTGGCTGAGTCGGTGGAGATCGCGGTTAAGGAGATACGGTCTGGAGCTCCGACTTTGATCGTCTCGCAGGAGGTGCTCGAGGCGGTGGTTGAAGGGTTCTATTCTCCCTGATTTGTGGGTATTGTTGTGTAGGCAAGGGTAATCTTGATCTCGCGGGTGGAGGAAGGAGGCGGTGTGGTAAGGAGAAGGGTAAAGACAGCTGAGGAGGAAACATCACACTTGCCTTGGGGTGACGGTCAGTACGCCGAGGAAGGAGGGCGGAAGATGCTCGACGCCAGGATCAGCCGGCGCAGGTTTCTGCAGATGGGCGCGGGAGCAGCGGCCGGTGCGCTCCTGCTGCCGGTTCTTCCACAGACCGCCAGGGCCAGCGCGCTTGTAGACCCGTACAGCGGGTCGATCCCACTGGTCTTCCCGCTTGTGTACAGTACCTATAAGGCGCCGGTGCAGGATAACTGGCACGTCAACAGGGAGGGCCAGATCTACGCCTGGAACCACAGGAACACGTCGTCGCAGCGTGCGCACGACGGGGTGGATATCTATCCTTCCAGACGCCGCAAGCTGCCCAGGGTCTATGCACCGCTCTCCGGCAAGGTCGCGGCGGTCTGCACGCGCTCGTCCAACACGGTAGGCGCGACCGTGACCTATGAGGTGAGCAGAGCGACGCCACCACCCTGGGACTACAGCCGGGCGATCGACAACGTCATCAACCTGCCGCTGTATGGCAACTTCGTGTGGCTCTACAGCACCGACGCTAGCAGCCTCGGATACTTCGTCTTCTTCTGTCACCTCAAGAACGAGTCGACGATCCAGTCGCTCGCACCCGACCAGCAGGTCACGGTGAGCACGCCGATAGGTGTGATGGGTGATACGGGCAACGCTGCCGGGACGCCGCAGTTGCACGCGGAGATCCACTATCCGGTGGGCTCCAACTTCACCTGCAGCCACTGCACGCCGAACAGGGCACTCACCGCGATAGATCCTGAGGCATCGCTGGTTCGTGCGTCACGGCGGGCTACGGCGTAGCAAGGGGAAGGGTGGATCTTCAGGCTGGAGGTCCGGCGGCGCTGGAGCTTTACTGCCATGAAGTATCGGTACGATTTCTGGAAGAGGCCATCGTGCCGCCCTACAAGGGATCAATGATCCGGGGCGCCTTCGGCCGCGCCTTCAAGGAGTCTTGCTGCCCCTTCCCCCACAATAGGAGCAGGTGCCCCCTGGAGATAAATGCCCCTACACTTATGTCTTCGAGACCTCGCCGCCGGAAGAGGCCAGGGACTTCGCCAGGAACAAAGAGGTCCCGCGACCCTACGTCTTTCGAACCGCCGGAGGGGACGAAGATGGAGCACGAGCCCGGGGAGAGGATGAGCTTCGGGTTCACCGTGGTGGGCCGGGCGGCGGAGTGCGTGCGGTTCTTCAGAAGCTGATCCAGGAGCCCTTGTACTTGATCTCCGGTCTCTCGGCCCAACCGTATCTGTAGACACCATTGTCGTCGCGGTAGTAGTGATGGTCAACTACCTTGAGCCCCGCTCCCCCGTACGGCGAGCCATCGGGGGTGTAGGTGGGGTAGCGGTAGTAGGCCTGGTGCAGGTGTACAGGCCCGACAGGGAACTTATTGCCACCCGTTTTGCCCGCAAAGCCGATAACGGTGTGCCGGTCGACTTCTGCTCCCCTCTCGATCCCGGGGGCGAGAAGGCTCAGGTGCCCCGAGAGGTTCACGTACTTACCGTTAGAGGCTTCGATCGAGACGAAGATGCCGTAGTCTTTGTGGGTGATGTTGCGGCCGGCGAAGGTCACCGTGCCGCTCTCGAAGGGCGAGTAGATAGGATCTCCGTGGTCGAGAGGGTAGTCTACGGCGAACTTGTCGTTGGTGACGTGTCGCCTGTCACAGCGACCGTACTCGTCGAGGTTGCCGTGGGTGTACTCATTCCAGTAATTGGGGCTGCCGACGATGCTCCAACCCATAGGGATGTTATCGTTGGGGTCGGCGTTGGCCGTTGACCCGTATTGCGTCTGTATGAAGAAGTCGGGGTCAGCCTGCCAGCAACCTTCATCGATCGGAGTCTCCTCTCCCAGCGACGAGGCCCCGAAGGTTAGCTCCCCTTCCGTAGTCGCCTCATGAGCCCTCCGCTCGCGCTCGGCGCGCTTGGGATCACCCGCCCCGTAGAGGGTCTTCGCAGAATTGGCTCTTGGTAGCCCGAGCGAGCCGACCGGCCTCGAGGGGGGCTCGAAGCGCAATGTGGACAGCAGTTCCTTATCGGCCGAACCGAATCTCTTCCCGTAGACGTTGATCTGGTACACCCGGCCGTTCACCGGCACGTAGACCTCTGTGGAGGGCGTGCTGCCCGGGATGGGCCTGACCGCCACGCCTCTGTGTCCCTTCTCGGCGACGCTGACCTCCTCGCGAGTCATGGAGAGGTCGGGGTAGGCACGGAGCTTCTTTTTGACCGTCGCCTTGATCTGTCCTGGCTGAAGACCGTAGGCCAGCGCGACGCGCACCGCAGGCGTTCCGCCGTGGTCGTGCAGACCGCCAGAGTCCGGCCTCCACAACGTGAAGCCGTAGGTTTGGTCGTACGTATACCGTTCGCGCTCGACGAACCACCTGCTAGGATGGGAGATCGAGGCCCCGACAACCTCACCTTCCGTCCTCTCGGTCGGCCGCGTGCCCCCTTCGAGAGCCTTAGCCGAGGATACAAGCTTGCCCGCGATCGTCAATGCGCACATCGCTCCTACGATCCCAAGCAAGACGGCAAGACCTCTCGGGCCCCCACGATGGGTTAGGCTCAACCCCAAAACGCGCCGCACGGTGCCCCCCTCCTGTAGTACTTGTGCCTCTTGATCGTTGGGCTCGCATATTAAGTTGCTTACGGATCGGAGTCAATGGCTATTCCACCAAACCTCCAAACCCTGTGGACGCTGTCCGGGGCGGCCCAAAGGCTCCTCTCAGGCCGGGTGAAATGCTACCCGGCTCTCGAGAGGACCGCCTAAAGAGAGGGACTCTTGCGACGAATTTTGTATCCGCCACGCGATTTCGGGTGCTATCCGGTGATCCCCCCGGCTTCAGATCCACGCGAGGGCCCACTGGCGGACCTGCTCCTCAGCACGAAGACGACTACTGCGAGGGCAGCTAGCGTCGTGAGCAGGCCGACCATGGTGCTCCTGGTGAACCCGAGGACGATGAATCCGAGCAGGGATGCAACAGCGCAGACGAGCGCGTAGGGTATCTGCGTCGTGGTGTGATCTATGAGCTGTATTCCAGACCCGATGGAGGACAGGATCGTGGTGTCGGACAGAGGGGAAGTGTGGTCCCCGAAGATGGCACCCGCCAGTACGGCGCCGAACGCGGGGATCAACAGCGAGAGATCTACCGAGACCACGATCTCGGCGGCTATGGGTAGGATCAGGCCGAAGGTGCCGAACGTGCTCCCCATCGAGAAGGAGATGAAACAGGCCAGGGCGAACAAGAGAGCCGGCAGCAGAGAGTATGCCAGGCCGGTATTGATCAGCCCGGACAAATACTCCCCGATCCCCAGCAAGGCGATGATCTCGGCGGTCATCCACGCCAGAAACAACACCGCGGCAGCCATAAGCATTGACCTGATGCCCGA
>CAWEQZ010000020.1:0-124673 GCA_963811295.1 uncultured Rubrobacteraceae bacterium
CCAGTAGTCTCCATAATTGGCTATGATACGCTAGCAGGCACGCTAGCGGAAAGGGTTTGCATCTTGAGAGAGGAGCGAAGCGGCGGCAGGAGGTTCAATTCGGCCACTTTACCGCATAGAAAGGCCTGATTGTCTACCCCTGACCTTCAGTTACTGTGCAGCATTCTATTGTCCACAAATATAATAGACAATGTGCTGTCATCATCAGTTTAAACCAACGGTTGGTACACGGTTGGTCTACAAACACACCATGAGCACACCTCCGACCTGCATTACTTGTTGCCGCAGTGTCCAAAGGCCCAATGTTTGTCCCGGCACTGACGACGCACTAGGGTAGCTCTCAGACGTCTTAGGAGCTGTTCTGAGCGGTTTGGCGGTTGTGTACCTCGCCAGGCATTGAATGTTCACCCCTAGCTGGGACCGGGACATCTCTTTCTTCACTCCTTTTATAGAGAATAGAGTATCCCCCTCATCTATCGGGAGGTGTCACGCCATGGGGAGGGGAAGGAGAGTAAGTATGAGAAGCTTTGGAGACAGGAGAAAACTCAGGCAGTCCAGGGCACCCAACACAGCACAGGAACATGATGTCACGGATAGGTAGCCCACACACCCCGCGAGACAAGCGAGAATGCCTTCTCAGGGCCTGCCAGGGGGCTTGAGGAGGATGGTGGGTACAACCACCACGACGGGTAGAAGCGGCGTGCTAGCGACCGTCGCGCGACCAGGACAACCGCTACACCCGGAGCCTTGAGGACCAGGTCGAGTACCTACGCCGGCAGCTCGACCAGGAGCGCGATGCGAACCGGGAGAACAGGCGGATCGACGCCGCCCTGATATCTCGCATACCCGAGCTGGAGGCGTCCGTACAGAGAGGACGGGAGGGAAGACGCAGAATCGCCCGAGAGGCCCGCGGTCCTACCCGTAACCCACCGACGCTGGCGGAGGGCCTCCGTCGGATGCACAGCGCCCGCAGGAGCGGGGGTGGTGGCGTAGGTTGTTCGGGGTAACGGATACAGTTCCTTGAATAACGTTCGTTTCTGCCCTTGGTAGCCTCGGCATAGGAGCGCTGATCGGGTCAGTTGGTACGCACATGCTACGCGAGCGGGTGGCATGGCAGCACACGGCATTAACGAGGCTCTAGGGTAGCTCTCATACACCTCAGGAGCCGTTATGAGCGACACACCCTTGGCGCGACACAATCAAGAGGAATGTTCGTGAGGAGCAGGTGAAGGAGGAGGGTGGACCTTACCCTCCCTCACCTCCGCGTTATTCACCGTCATGTCGGGGAGCGCTCCAGCGTGAGGAGGGTAATGTCATCCTCCTGCTCCCAGCCCTCTCCTACGAAGGAGTAAAGCTCCTCCATC
The DNA here is from genome assembly GCA_963811295.1 of uncultured Rubrobacteraceae bacterium. Taxonomy (GTDB): domain Bacteria; phylum Actinomycetota; class Rubrobacteria; order Rubrobacterales; family Rubrobacteraceae; genus Rubrobacter_D. Next base: position 1,365 of record CAWEQZ010000020.1, read on the forward strand.
AGGAAGCCCCCTAGCGACCTCTCCTGTGCGTGCTCGGCGATGAGTGCCCTAAGCCTAGGGAAACCAAACATCTCACCTTTAGGATCGTGAGCCTCAACTAACCCGTCGCTGTAGAAGAGTGCCGCTCTCGCCGGCGTGCATCGTGGTTTCCTTCTCCTCATAGCTCATCCCCGGCATTAGACCCAGGGGCATACCCCTCGCCCTTAGCTCCTCGCATTCGCCGCTGTGCCAAAGGTAGGGTAGGTCATGTCCAGCGTTGGCGTAGGTGAGGCTACCGCTGTTGGGGTCGAGGATGGCGTAGAAGCAGGTGACGAACATGTTGGGCGGGATGTCGGTGGTCAAGGCGGCATTGACCCTTCCCAACACATCCCCTGGCGAGGAGGAACCCAGGGCTTGGGCGACGGCACGGAGCATGCTGCGGGCGCTAGCCATCACCAGTGCCGCCGGCATGCCCTTGCCCGTGGCGTCCCCCACTACCAACCCCAGCCTGCCGTCTTCGAGCTCGAGAAAGTCGTAGAAATCTCCTCCCACCTCCCGAGCCGGCTCGTAGTAAGTCGTTAGCTCCCAGCCGTCTAGCTCGGGGGTCGTCTCGGGAAGAAGCTCCCGTTGGATCTGGCTAGCGACTTGCAGCTCTTGCTCGATGCGTTCGCGCTCCTGGGCCTCCGCAACCCGGGAGCGCCAGCTGAGGTTGCGGGTTAGGACGTCCCAGAACGGGGGAGACGGATCGCCCTCGGTGGCTGGGATGTCGCCGCTCCTACCTGGCCATTCACCGCCATCTGTCAACCACCGCTGTTCTTCTTCCGTAGGGTTCACCTCGATGCTGTTCCAGCCTTCCACCGCTTTGCCCTCGGCGATCCGGTAGATGCTGATCCCGCCCATCGTAAAGTGCTGTCCGGTCGGGGGAGCGCCTAACCACTCTCCCAGGTGGGTGCCGCGAGCACTCCAGCGCAAGGCCACCCTGTCGTCCGCGGCGAAGATGTCCTCGAGGGTGGCCTGCAACTCGGGAGAGGCGGTGCGGTAGTAGGTGAGCACCTGCTTCATGCCCTCGGGGCCAGGTGGTATCCCGGGAAGGTTGGGATGATCTGCGTAGTTGGGAGCCATGAAATCGTCCATGGCGGCCAAGTTGCCCCTGACCCACACTTCCTCCCACCACCAGCGGGTCAGAGCCTTGTTCTTCTCTTCGTCTGACACAGGAGCTTCCTCCTCTTCTCCCTTGCCAACGGGCCTTTCTCTAGCCGGGGCTATGCCCACACACATGATGCCACCAGGCGGCCTGCGGCACATCGGCCGGAGCCTTGTTCATCGAAGCTCGTAGACGAAGGGCCACGAGGATCGATTCTGAACATTCCCAGCACCTAAGTACCCTATAAGAAGGGGTAGCGAAGGCTCTTAGAAGCCATCCTCGTCGCTCTCAGAGGGAATAAGAGGGATATTCACCATCAATACTGAAGCTGGTGAGATCGCCTGTATCCCCCTCCACCTCCCCGGGACCACCATGTCCTCGTGGTTAGCTGGTACAGGCGTATATTCTTTAGGACCTTTCCCTCGTAACGGTTGTCGTAACGCTTAGGAGACGGTAGTGCTGTAGAGTGGTGTTGTGACAGAAGGGACAAGGAAACAGGGACGAGGAGTCAGCCTGATGAGCCACCGAACCGCCGGTTGGTTAGCCTGGTCACTGTGGGCGGTGTGCGTGTTGCTCATCGGGCTCGCCTTCCTGCTCGACTTCGTTACACGCACTGTTCCCGTTCCGCTCGGAACAAGAGCAAGCCTTGGCTTCACCATACCGATGGCGGTGCTCTCGCTGGCATCCCCAACAGTCGGGGCACTGATCGCCTCGCGCCTCCCCACTAATCCCATTGGATGGATCTTCTGTAGCGTAGGACTGCTCTACGCAGCGCAGGGCTTCACCATGGCCTACGCCGACTACGCATTGTTGGAGAATCTCGCGTTGCCCTTGGAGGTATACGCAGCCTGGTTCTCGTCGTGGGTATGGTTCACCCAACCTTTAGGTCTAGTATTCTTGATGCTGCTGTTCCCCGATGGTCGACTAGCCTCTCGTCGGTGGCGGGTAGTGGCATGGGTAGCGCTATGCGGAACCGCGTTGGCAGCACTTGGGGACGCGGTCATTCCGGAGGATTGGAGCTATCACCCTTACGTTTTGAACCCGTTTAGGACGATGGTGCTCAACGGCAGCGGGCTCACAACGTACCAAACCATTTCAGCTGCAGGTTTGCTCGGTTACACACTGCTGGTAGCGAGCAATGTCGCTGCGCTTTTCTCGCTCATTCTTCGGCTGTATCGCACATGGGGAAATGAGCGCCAGCAGATCAAATGGTTCTTGTTCGCTGCTGTGCCGGCAGCACTGTGTCTAAGTCCGATCTTACTTCAATATATGGTCGACCGTTTCACTGAAGAATTCCTATCCGCCACAGTTCAAATAATGTCATGGGACGTATACAGGTACCTCTCCCATGTTTCCTTGTTCGGCCTGCTGGCCGTTTCAGTCTGCACTTACATTGCCATCCTCAAGTACCGCCTCTACGACATAGACGTGATCATCAACCGCACCCTGGTCTACGGTTCTCTCACCGCCACGCTGGTCGGACTCTACGTTGGCGGTATCCTCCTGTTGCAGAGGGTCTTCGTCGTCCTCACGGGTGAGAAGTCTACCCTCGCGGTTGTCGCATCCACCCTCCTAATTGCTGCTCTATTCAACCCCTTGAGGCACCGCATACAGTCCTTCATTGATAGGCGCTTCTATCGCAGGAAATACGATGCAAGAAAGACCCTGGAAGCCTTCTCGTCCAAGTTAAGAGACGAGACAGACCTGGATGCCTTGAGCGAGGACTTAACGAGCGTGGTGAGGGAGACGATGCAGCCCGCCCATGTGTCTGTGTGGTTACGTCCCGAGACGGCTCCAAAGGGCGAGCAGGCAGATTAGCTGCCGGAGGTCTGACTACAACACATACCCACCTCTCGGTCTGCGTAATGTATTGCGGAAGTAGACTGAAGACGCCCCTTATCTCCTTGAGGCGAGATATGATCGAAAGTTGTGGATCGGGGATTTCCTCTTGAGCGTGGTGTACTCCTTCCCTTCGAACAATCGCACGGAAAGCCGACGCGCCAACGTCGGCGAAGGGAAGGAGTACACCCATGGGGAGCATACATGAGGTCGGCGGGGATCGCGAGCAGTTCATGCTCGATCTCGACGAGATCGCCCGCGAGGGCGCCAGGAGGATGCTCGCCGAAGCTCTGGAGGCCGAGGTCGAGGCATATGTCGAGGCCGCAAGGGGCGAGCGCGACGAGAGGGGGCATGCCCTCGTGGTGAGAAACGGCCACGCCAGGAAGCGCAAGGTCCTCCTGGGAGCCGGAGCCATCGAGGTTCGCGCCCCGAGGGTCAACGACAAGCGGTTGGAGGAGGGCGGCCAGACTCGGCGCTCCTTCAAAAGCGTGGTCCTACCGCCGTACATGCGCAAGTCGCCGAAGGTCTGCGAGGTTCTGCCGCTGCTCTATCTGCACGGTCTCTCCAGCGGGGACTTCATCCCGGCTTTGGAGGAGTTCTTCGGTTCGGAGGCGGGGCTCTCGGCCAAGAGCATCCAGCGCCTCGCCGAGCAGTGGCGCCAAGAGCGCGAGGGCTTCATGGGGCGCGACCTCTCCGAGAGGGACTACGTCTACGTGTGGGTGGACGGGGTCCACACCGGCGTTCGTCTGGGAGGCGACGGGCGTTTGTGCTGCCTGGTCATGATCGGCGCCCGCCCGGACGGTGCGAAGGAGCTGGTGGGGATAGAGGACGGATACCGGGAGTCACAGGAGAGTTGGGCTTGCCTGCTGCGGGACCTCAAAAAGCGGGGAATGGGACCGCCGGAGTTGGCGGTGGGAGACGGCGCCGCGTTGGGCTTCTGGAGCGCCCTGCGCGACGTCTTCCCCGAGACTCGTGCTCAAAGAGACTGGGTGCATAAAACCATGAACGTGCTCGACTCGATGCCAAAGAGCGTCCAGCGTCGCGCGAAAGCGGCCATCCACGAGATCACGCAGGCCGAGAACAAGGCGCAAGCGAGGAAGGCCGTCGAGGCGTTCGCCTCGGAGTTCGGCGTTAGATGGCCGAAGGCTGCGGCGAAGATAGAGGAGGATGAGGAGGCGCTTTTGGCCTTCTACGACTTCCCCGCCGAGCATTGGGTGCATCTTCGGACGACCAACCCGATAGAGTCCACCTTCGCGTCGGTGAGGGCAAGGACGGACGTTACGAAAGGGCCGGGCTCAAGGTAGGCAGGCCTTGCGATGCTCTTCAAGCTTTTGGAAGCGGCCGAGGGGAGGTGGAGGAAGCTGAACGCCCCTCACCTTGTCGCGTTGGTGAGTGCCGGAGCGGAATTCGTGAACGGGGAATTGGTAGAGGGAAGCGAAGAGAAGGACGCCGCGTGATCGAGGATCAATTCACAACTCTTGACAATACCTCTACGGTAAAATAAAGGGAGAGGTACGCCAGAAGCTCACTGAGTGACTGGCAGACCGCATGATAAAGTTCTTGACCTACGACGGCGATACAGTGAGCTTACAGGAGCACTTAGACCGCTGGTTGGAGACTTCCGTTAAAGGTTCGGTCAAGCCGATTACCTATGAGGCATATGAACGGATGTGCAGGCTACATGTCAAGCCGTCTATTGGCAAGGTGAAGCTATCCAAGCTGACACCGGGGCAGGTACAAGGATTCTATCAGGATAAGTTGAACTCCGGTCTAGCCCCTTCATCCGTCCGGTACATGCACGCCACGCTGCACCGTGCCTTGAAGCATGCACACCGCTGGCGTTTGGTAAGGGAGAACGTAGCAGCGGCCACGGACCCACCGATACCACAGCCCGAAGAAATCAGACCTCTGACTGCAGAGCAGGTAAAGGTGCTCTTGTCAGAGGCACATGGCGAGAGACTTGAGGCTCTGTTCGCAGTTGCGGTAACAGCAGCCTTACGGGTTGGCGAGCTATGTGCTATCCAGTGGTCTGACCTTGACATGGAGGGCAGGACGCTTCGAGTACGCCGGACACTCTCACGAGCCAAGAACGGACCACGCTACAATACACCGAAGAACGGCAAGGGCCAGAGTATAAAGCTAACCAACATGGCTACAGAATCGTTGAAGCGCCACAAAGCACGCCAGAACTCCGAACGGTTGCAAGCTGGTGCTATCTGGCAGGACGAAGACCTCATATTCTGTCGGGAAGATGGCAGACCACTAACAAGGGATATTGTGGCACGCTCTCACCTGAAGCCAATACTTAAGCTTGCAGACTTGCCAGAGGACTGTACGCCACACCAGTTGAGGCATACTTGTGCCACCTTGCTCCTTAGCCGTGGGGTATACCCCAAGCTAGTACAGGAGCTACTTGGACACGCCACGATTGCACTGACTTTGGATAGGTATAGTCACTGCATACCGAGCATGGGCGACCAGACAGCAATGGCTATGGAGGCTGCAGTGAGCTAGCGTTGGTACACACGTTGGTCTACAAAGGGTCGGGCTTGTAACCTGACCCTTTACTTTTTCCTGCAAAGGGGAACGTTTACTTGCGAGTTGACTTGTAGTGAGTCCAATTGGCTATGATACGCCAGCAGGAAGGCTAGCGGAAAGGGTTTGCATCGTGAGTGAGGAGCGAAGCGGCGGCAGGAGGTTCAATTCGGCCACAGACGCGGAGATCCTGGAAGCCGACATCGCGGACTCCTATTTCCACAAAACGATGCGGATCCTACGCGCCCGCGGCCTCGAGGATACTCCGGTACACGCCGAGCTCGCCTACAAGACCTCGGACCCCGACGAATGGTTCGTGGTCGCCGGCCTCGACGAGGTAGCCTACCTGCTCGACGAAGTTGACGTCGATGTGCGGGCCGTCCCAGAAGGGACGATCTGCCGTCCCAACGAGCCGGTCCTGACACTCTCGGGCCCCTACGGCGCTTTCGCAGAACACGAGACTGCGATACTCGGTCTGCTCTGCCAGGCCTCGGGCGTTGCCACGGGGGCGGCCCGCTGCCGGCTCGCCGCCGGTGAGAAGCCCGTGATCTCCTTCGGTGCGCGCAGGATGCACCCGGCCATCACCCCCATGATCGAACGCGCCGCCTACCTGGGCGGATGCGACATGGTCGCCGTCGACCTGGCCGTCGAACGTCTCGGGATCCCGGCAACAGGCACGATCCCCCACGCCCTCGTCCTCGTCCTGGGCTCGACCGCAGAGGCGGCCCGTGCTTTCGATGAGATCATGGAACCGGGGGTGCCGCGCACCATAATCATAGACACATTCGACGACGAGAAGTTCGGCGCGCTGCTCGCCGCCAGGGCCATACCGGAATCGATCTCAGCGATCCGGATGGATACGCCTGGCAACCGCCGTGGCGATTTTCTAGACCTTATGCGTGAGGTCCGCTGGGAGTTAGACCGCAACGGCTTCGAGCACGTCAAGATCTTCGCCTCGGGCGGCATCGACGTGGAGTACATCCTCCACCTGAACCCGGTCTGTGACGCCTACGGTGTTGGCGGAGCTATCGCGGATGCACCCATGATCGACTACTCCCTGGACATAGTCGAGGTGAACGGCGAAGACCGCTCGAAACGCGGCAAGCGCGGAGGGCGCAAACGTCTCCTGGAACTAGAGGACGGCAGGCGCACGATCCTGCCCGAGTCAAATCCAGCCCCTGAGGGCGCCAACGATGTCCTGACCCCACTTCGGGAACTCTATTCCTCCCCGCCCGATATCGGCGCCCTCCGACAGCGCGTACTCGACCAGCTGGGCACCGGCGACTTCGAACTCTGAAGCTTCACGCTCACCGTCTAGACCAAACAGGCTAGTAATAAATCACCCATTTGCGGGATGTCGGATTGTATCCAGCGGTCCATAATTATGGTGTGATCCAAGCGACGAGAAGGGAGGCGGCATGGACAACTCCAGAGGCGAAGCCAGAATAATTACCTGCCCCTTCTGCTCGGAGACCGAACTTCGAGCCTTCGGCCGCAACTCCCTCCGCTGTGACGAGTGCGGTGGCGTCATCGGCGGCGCGCTCCTGGAGACGCTCTACCGTATAGTCGCACTTCCCGATGCGGCCGGCGGCCACGCCTGCGAGTGCGGTCACCCCGAGATGCGACGCCTTCCCGACGGTGTTTATCGATGTCCGGCCTGCAAATCCGAAGTCACTCCCATCTCCGCCCCAGTGTCCTGGAAGTCCCCGGACCACACCGAGGCGTATTGGTGCGGCTGGCTCGACGGCCGATACGGAGATCCGGAACCCTTCACGAACAGCCGACGTCTGGCCCAATGGGAAGGTCCTTCCGACCGCCTCGACTACTACCGGGGCCACCGCGCCGGCCACGAAGCCCGTCTGCGCAAGAGCAGCCTCCTCCAAGCCTCATAGCACTACGTTCCCCGCGGGCTGATCACCAGGTAGTAGCTACACTCCCCCTCACCGGTATTGTCGAAACGGTGCGTCACGTCTGCCTCGAAGTACAACGCGTCGCCTTCGCGTAACAGATACTCCTCACTCCCAAGTATCGCCCTCAAACTCCCCCGCTCGACGACGACGTACTCCTCGACATCCCTGCGGTGCGGCGGAAACTCCCCCGAGGTGGAGCCCTCGGGTATCGTGTTGCGGATGAACTCGACGCCTCTACCCCCGAAGTTCGGCGAAAGGAGCTGACGCTCGAAGCCCGTCTCGGGGTCGCGCATGACCATGCGCCTCTCCCTGGGCACGACAACGACTTCGTGCCGCTCCTCCATGCCGGCGAGCCGCGAGAGCCTCACGCCAAGCCCCTCAGCCAGCTTCGCAACGACCACCAGCGTGGGGTTCTTCTCCCCACGCTCGAGCTTGGAGATCATGGCACGACTTACCCCTGACAACTCGGCCAACTCCTCCAGCGTCAGACCTCGAACCCGGCGTAACTCCCTTACTCGACCCCCCAAACGCCCCGACGAGACCGCAGCCACCATCGTTGAACCCCCGCTTGCAACAGTATCGTCCATTTGGTAGAAGCTATTCTACCATGATAGATTTAATGGGGATAGTGATCTCGGCGATGCCATTCGTGGTTGCCGCTGTGGGACTAGCGGGCCTGGGGTGGTCTGCGTCCACGGCTGGTGGCGCGTCGCTGGCGGTGGCGGTGTTGGGGGCGGTAGTGTGGCCGGATCTGGAGGCTACCGCGGTGCCTGGCGCTCTAATTGCGGGACTCGGGACCTCGGCGCAGGTTCTGTACGTGCTGTTCGGTGGATTATTGCTCTACAACCTGCTTTCGGCAGGAGGGGCTGTCGATACTGTGTCGCGGTTTCTCGGGGGACTGGAGCCAGATCGCGTGGCGCTCGCGGCCGGGATTGTGGTCGGGGTAGCGCCTTTCTTCGAATCCGTTACGGGATTCGGGGTGGCCGTAGTCATAAGTGTCCCTATCTTGCTGGCCGCGGGGTTCACACCGCTGAGGGCCGCCGTGCTTGCGAGCTGGGGCCAGTGCGCCGTGCCATGGGGCGCCCTCGGTGTCGGGACCGTGATCGGGGCCCATCTTGCGGGGATGGGCTTCGGGACTCTCTCCGACGTGAGTGCATTCTTGAGCATCCCCCTCTTCCCCGTCTACGGCGTCGCCGCCGTCGCGATTGCGGGAGGGTGGACGGGCGTGCGCCGGCGCGGCGCGGAAGCGATAGTGCTCGGGCTGGTCGCAGGGGTGGGCACACTACTTACGAGTCTGTACCTGGTCCCTGAGCTCTCCGGCGCCGTCGGAGGACTCGCTGCTACCGCCTTCTTCTTGGCGAGGAGGCGTGACCGGCTCGCAGGAGTTCCAGTGCGCGCGCTCTTGCCCTACGCTTTCCTGCTCGCGCTGCTTGCGGCGGCGAACGGTATTGGGGCGTTGCGGTCGGTCCTCGAAGGGCTAGGTCCCGTCTTCGACGGTCCAGGCCTCCCGTTGCTCGCATCAGGCGCGTTCGCGGCATTGTTGCTGGGTCTCGGCGGAGGCGAGATCGGTGCCGCCACGCGGAGAACCGTGACGCAGTGGCTTCCCGTGGCCGGGGCCGTACTCACATTCGTTCTGGCGGGGGAGGTGGTGGCAGAGAGCGGTGCGGCGGGACTGCTTGCCGGAGGCGCAGAAGCCCTTGGGGTTCTCTTTCCCGCCGTCTCGCCCGTGCTCGCGGCCCTTGGCGGCGCCCTCACCGGCTCCAACGCGGCCTCGAACGCGTTGTTCATGCCGCTCCAGGTCGAGGCGGCGCGGGGTCTCGGCATCTCTGAGATGCTCACCGCCGCGGTGCAGAACGTCGCTGGCAGTCACGCCAGCATGCTCGCCCCGCAGCGCATGGTCCTCGCGGCCACGGCCGCGGGCCTGCTAGGCAGGGAAGGCGACATCCTGCGGGTCTCGGTCGCCCCCGTAGCGGTCTCCATCGGCCTGCTAGCGATTCTCGGGATGCTCCTTCGTTAGGGCGTTGGTCGGTCGGATCGGGGTTTCTTGCCGACTCTGCGACCTGGCGGTCCGCGACGACCGACGCCCAGCGAGTCGGCCTGTTACAGACTGCTGCCGGTTCAGGCTCCGCGCGGGCGTTGCACGCTCGTCGGCGAAGCTTCGGCGGTAGACTCCGGTACCTTCTGGCCCGAACGCCGGGCTTCGATCTTGCACTTCTCCAGAAGAGCGATCGCCTTCTCGTAGAGCTCTTCTTCAGTACGGGCGTACTTACCGCCCCCGGAGCTTTCGTTCTCGTTATCACGCGTTTCCAGCATCACCATGAGGCTACACGTACCAGCCCGCTCTAAGGTTACAGAAGTGCAACATTCCGGTAAAAGCCTGATAACCTGACTGAGGGTTCGACCCGACCTCGTTACCCGCTCGGCCGCAGGGTCGCAGATGAGAGGAGACAATGACGAGCTCGATCCTGGATCGTCCGAACGTGATCGTCTTCTTCACCGACCAGCAGCGGTGGGACACCGTCGGCCTGCACGGCAACCCTCTCGACCTCACCCCGAACCTCGACCGCGCAGCCCAGAGCGGGACGCACCTCTTCAACTCCTTCACCCCGCAACCTTTGTGCGGCCCCGCACGTTCCTGCCTGCAGACTGGGCTCTACGCGACCACGACCGGCTGCTACAAGAACGAGATCCCCCTGCCACAGGGGGCGGCTACGCTGGCGCACCGTTTCCGCGAGGCGAACTACGACACCGCCTACATCGGAAAGTGGCACCTGGGGGGTGCAGAACCGGTGCCCGAGCCCGAACGTGGCGGATACCAGTACTGGCTGGCCTCCAACATCATCGAGTTCACCTCCGAAGCGTACCGAACGGTCGTGTACGACGAAAATAACGATCCCGTCCGACTTCCAGGCTATCGGGTGGATGCCCTCGTGGACGCGGCTATTCGTTACGTAGATTCGCACCAGGACCGACAGTTCTACCTGTTCTTGTCACTGCTCGAGCCCCATCACCAGAACCAGACCGACACCTACCCTGCGCCTGAGGGCTACGCCGAGCGGTACGCAGGTCTCTGGATGCCGCCAGACCTTGCGGAGTTGGGAGGTACGGCGCTCCAGCACCTCGCGGGCTACTGCGGACAGATCAAACGCATAGACGAGGCCTTCGGTCGGCTGCTAGACGCCCTCAAGAGTCTCGGCCTCCGCGAGAATACCCTCGTCGTGTTCGCTTCCGACCATGGCAACCACTTCAAGACGCGCAACGACGAGTACAAGCGATCTCCGCACGAGAGTTCGATCCGCGTGCCGGTCGTGCTGCTCGGGCCCGGTTTTGAGAACGGAGGGCGGGTAGAGCAGCTCATAAGCCTCCTGGATCTACCCCCGACACTCCTTGATGCCGCCCGTCTGCCCGTCCCGGACGAGATGCACGGGCGCTCCGTCCTCCCATTGCTGAACGGAGTACGAGAAGGGTGGCCTGAGGGGGTCCTCGTCCAGATAAGCGAGTCGCAGGTCGGACGCGCTATCCGCACCCGCCGCTGGAAGTATTCTGTCGTCGCTCCCGGGGCGGACCCCAAAAAGGATCCCACCGCCGAACGCTACGTCGAGGACGGTCTTTACGATCTGCAGGCCGACCCTTACGAACTGCGCAACCTCTCCGGCCTCCGGTCGCACAGAGAGATCTCCGAAACATTGAAGCACCGTCTGATCTCTCGCATGGTCGATGTCGGAGAGCCGAAACCCATCATCGAGCCGTCATCGGGCAGCGCCTCCACTATCTAGGCCCCCGCGCAAATTAGACGAATCGAGCCGTCGGCGCCGCGAGCTTCGGATCACCATATCAGCCAGGAACATCAACAAGAACCGTTCTACGAGTATCGGTCCAACGGAGGTCGCTATACGTGCGAATATCGCGCACCGCCCGATCTGCAGGTCCTCTGCATAAACCCGGTCCGACTTGGCTCGGGCCCCCGAACCCTTTAAGCTACAGAGAGGTTGAGCGTTAGCGAAGCAGGGGAGGATGGATGGGCGAAAAGCAGGACAGGGACATCGAGAAGGTCTACTCCACCTCGGAGTTCGTGGCGAAGCTGCGAAGGCTTGCCGATGCGCTGGAGGCGGGCAAGCGGTTCGAGATCCAGGTTGCCGGGGAGAGGATCTACGTGCCCGCCCGCGCCGAGTTCAACGTCGAGCACGAGCGGGAGGGAGATGAGGAGGAGGTCGAGTTCCAACTCAAGTGGACCCACTCCTCCTAAGCTCTTTCATGCCGGGGAAGGCGAGATGCCGGTGCGGGTCGCACCGGCGAAGGTCGTTACGGAGACCAGCGTAACCGGCGAGTAGGACTGGCGGCTGTGCTCCTAAATCCCGCCTAGGCCGCTTCGCTGAGGGCCGGTTCGTAATGGCCCTCTCTCAGCATCCTTTCGGCCTCTCTCTGCAGCTGGCGAACCCGCTCCTTGGAAACCTCTAGCTCGTCGCTGATCTCTGCGAGGGTCGCGGACTTCTCGTCTACGCCGAGGCCATAGCGCCGAACCAGCACGTACCGCTGGCGTTCGGGCAGGCCGTCTATGGCCGCCGCGAGCCCGGAGATCTCCATCTCGCGCAACACCTCACCCGCCGTGTCGGAAGCCCGCTCGTCCTCGACGAAATCGCCGATCTCCGAAGCGCCTTCCTCGCTACTTAGGGCTTGGTTGAGGCTTGTGGCATCGGGAAGCGCGTCCTTGACCTCACGCACCCGCTCCGGAGTCCAGTCCAGGCGCTCGGCGACCTCTTCGTCGGAGGGCTCGCGCCTGAGCTCCTCGGAGAGTGCGTTGTAGGCGCGGGCCATCTTGCGGATCTTCTCGCCCATGTGCACCGGGACGCGAATGGTCCTTCCCTTGTCCGCCACCGCCCTCTGAACGGCCTGCCTGATCCACCAGGTAGCATAGGTCGAGAACCTAAAGCCGCGGTCGGGATCGTACTTGTCTATGGCCTTCATCAGGCCTATGTTGCCCTCCTGGATGAGATCCTCGAAAGGCAGCCCCATCCCCCGGTATTTCTTTGCGACCGAGACCACAAGCCTCAGGTTCTTCTCGATGAGCCTCTGGCGGGCCTTACGGTCGCCGACCTTCGCCCGCCGACTGAGCTCTACCTCCTCCTCGTAGGTGAGGAGCTTGCCTTTGTCGATCTTGGCGAAGTAATCTGGAATAAGCTCCGGCGTTTCATTGTCGCGAACCGGACGTCGCCTCGTTACGGTGGTTTCCACCCGTTGCCCCCTTACGTGTCATGTGAATCGTCTCTGGAAACGACGCAAGCGTCGAGCACACCGCAATACGGGCCCGGAGCCCGGTTTTTCAACGGCGCGTTCACCAGAATCGAGGAACATCGCTCGGACGATTTATTCTTGCGCAAAGATTGAATCCGTGACGGGAATCGTGATGCTCTATACATCTGAATGTACGTATATTTTACTCGAGAGGGTCGATTTGTCAAGGTATCAGGCAGGACTCTCGGGGCCGAGTCGACGCAGGTCGACCATAAGTCTCCATCCGGAAACGACGATGCCTGGAGGGCTTTGTACAGATCGAGAGCAAAAATCAGGTTCGAGTTTCGGACTGTTTGCCGAGAGGTGGGTGCGTCGGGAACTCGCATAGTGCACACTGTGCATCGGATTGATAGCTACCCTGGGAGGACCGTATGACGGCCGAGAAATCACTTATCCGACCGCGCCAGACGACATCGTCCCGGGCTAAGAGGCAATCATAGGCGGGCAGGAGCGCCCCTCGCCTCACGGGGGCCGATTCGCGGCGGACTACTAGCGGTGAATGGTGCCCGCCATGGGCTCTAGGTTCACGCGACGCTGGTTTCTCAAAGCGGCGGGAGCGGGGGCCGCGTACCTGGTGTTGGCAGGCGCAGTGGGCAGCGAACCCCCCGAGCGCTCCCCGAAAATCAGGTCCTTACGCACCCCAAAGGTCGAACCCTTGTCAGGCGTTCCATTCCCGCCACAGGACGGGGCGTGGGCCTTCCGCTCACGCCCCGACCTCAGCCCGCCGGCCGTCGAGGTGTCTACACAGGCGCACGACGGCACCGCCCCCGGCTACATCTTCGTCGCCCCGGAGAGAGGCGGCGCCGGTAAGGGCGGCGCGATGATCATCGACGATAACGGGCAGGTGGTGTGGTTCCGTCCGCTGCGCGGCCCTTTCGGACGCACGATGAACTTCGGGACGCAGACCTACCAGGGCAGAGAGGTTCTGACCTGGGGACAAACACCAGGTGAGTACGTGATCTTCGATAAGTCCTACCGTGAGATAGCCAGCTTCAGGGCCGCCAACGGCTACAACGGGGACCACCACGAGTTCCTCATCAGCCCGCAGGACACCGCGCTGATCTCGATCTATGACGCGGTGCCACGGGACCTCACCTCTTTCGGTGGCCCCAAAGACGGCGTAGCCATACAGGGCATCATTCAGGAGTTGAACATCGAGACGGGGGAGGTGCTCTTCGAATGGAAAAGCATCGACCACGTTGGTCTGGAGGAGACCTACGTCACACCGTCGGAGGATCACTACCCCGGCATCGACTACTTCCACCTCAACTCCATAGATGTAGGGCCTGACAACAACCTGCTGATCTCTGCCCGAGAAACCTCCACCGTCTACAAGATCGACCGCAACAGCGGTCGGATCATCTGGCGCCTCGGCGGGAAGAAGAGCGACTTCGAGATGGGTCCAGGTGCCCGATTCGCCTTCCAGCACGATGCCCGACGCCTGCCCGACGGCACCATTAGCATCTTCGATAACGGCAGCCTGGTTTTCGAGAACGGTATCCCCAAGGCGGTAGAAGAGTCCCGCGCCATCGTGCTCGACCTCGACGCGGAGCGGATGCGCGCCTCGCTGGTGCGCGAGTACACCCACCCCGACAAGCAATACGCCGATGCGGCAGGGAACACGCAAGTGCTGCCGAACGGTAACGTATTCGTAGGGTGGGGCAGGGCACTGGCCGTCTCGGAGTTCGGTAATGATGGGGAGCTGCTCTTCGATTTCAGGGTATCGCCCGAACATAAGTCCTACCGGGCCTTCCGCTTTCCGTGGAGCGGCCAGCCGTTGGACCGGCCCGCTGCGGTGGCGGAGCGGACCTCCCAAAACCAACTGGTAGTCTACGCCAGCTGGAACGGGGCCACGGAAGTCGCCCTCTGGGAGGTATTCGCCGGCCCGGATCCCGACCAACTAGAATCCCTGGGATCCATCCTCCGAGCCGGATTCGAGACGGTCATATTGGTGCAGACCTCCGATCCGTACATCGCCGTGCGAGCCAAACACGGTTCGGGACGAGTGCTCGGCGCCTCCACGCCCGTCAAAGTATGAATTCAGCATTTCAGCACGCTCCGGCTAGCGCCTCCGCTTGTCAGCACGGCGCCTTTGGCGCCTTGTCAGCACGCTCAGGCCTTTAAGGCCATCGCTTGTCAGCAGGTCAGCCTTTTGGTTCCTGCCTCGCTGTGCTGCGTAAGAGTAAGCACCACCCGCGGCTTTCGGGTTCTACGCTCACGGCGGTGCTACGGAACGACCTGGCTGAGAGCCGCCAAGCGGAGCGAGGAGGCGTGCTGACTAGCTGAAATGCTAACACCTAAATTTTGCGCAAAATGGCGCGCCATCCACTCGGAGGGAAACGTGCTCCGACGCCGTGGGCTAGCGCTTCAGCCCACGGATGGAGCTCCGGCACCTTCAACGAGAGGGTGCTCCCCCTCCTTACCATCCTCGCCTGAGCCGGCATCTCCAAGACCTCCCTGACCAGCCGCTCCACCCCCAGCTTCTCAGCATCCGTCCCGCCCAGTAGCCACCCCTTGAAGTACGCCAAGAGGTTGTGGGAGAGCTTCTTGGCCCAGGAGCGCCACGGCCTCCTGGGCCAAGAAGCTCTTCTTGCGCCTCTTCTCTATCCCCAAACCCCTTTTGTCCCCCTTTATGTCCACTTCCATCCCCCCTCTGCCGTCGTAGAGCTTGGCTATCTCATGGGCCGACAGATCGGTGAGGGTGCTTATGAGGTAGTCGGTGTAGAGCTTGCCCTTGGCGTCCTTCCACCTCCTTAGCACCGTCTTGGTGGGGCGCGAGTAGCGGGGCACCCCTCCGACGGGGATAGCCAAGGATTGCCCGGCGGTGGGCCCTTCGTGCCAATACTCCTCCGGGACGCCCCTGGCCAGCTTTTTGGCCCTCCCTCCCCCGTAGCCCTTCACGACGAACTGGTAGCCCCAAGAGCAAAGCCACTCGATGTTCTCGTCGGTGCCAAAGCCCCCATCGAGGCGAATGAGTGTCCTGCTTCTCTGCTCGGGGGAGCTCCCGAGGACGCGCTCGACCTCGTCTATGGTCCCTTTTAGGACCTCGCAAGAGTTGGTGTTGCCGGGATGGAGTTTGGAGAAGATGATCTCACCGTAGCTGGGGGCGCTCACCCTGACGAGTTGTCTGCCGGTGGCGTTGCGAGAGCCGGAGAAATATCCCTTGGTCGATAGCTCGGCCCTCTTTGAGGCCCTCAGCCCCGTGAGGTCCACCTCCAAGATGAGCATCTGCCGCTCGTAGGGGTGGGAAGGCAGCCTAGAGTAGCGGCCCCCGATCGCCTCGACCGCCTCGCGCAACTGGCAGACGTTCTCTTCGGTGAATGCCTCCAGGGTCCTCTGGATAGTGGACTGCTCAGCCACGCGCTCCCTTCCGAAGGCCCTCGAAAGCGGCACATCAGGACGCACCCTGACGTTGGTCTCGTAGATGGCCTTGCACCCCGAAAGCATGCCCACCAGGGCGTCGGTGAGCTTGTTGGCGGGGGAGTGCCTTACGGTCTTCTGGGCGATCTTCACGCCCGAGAGGGGCTCGAGGACCCCCTCCTCGATGAGATAGTGCCCCAGGACGCAAAGAACCCCGAAGGCGGTTTGCCTCTTAGAGGAATGGAGCTTACACTCGATCATGCTGGCGATCCTCCTTCGCATTTCGACCATGGTCAGGTTCGAAAAGTAGGATAGATCGCCAGCATTCTCGCTGCTTGCTCTCGAATGCGACCCCACTCATTTTGCGCGAAAATTAGGTGTCAGCTCAAAGACTTCGAAGATCTCCCACCAGGACCTTCTCACCACTAGAGTCGGGGTCACCGTCATCGGGCTCGCGGGTCACCTCGATCTCCGGGTATGACACTGCGTTGGAAGGAGCAGTAAGGTTCACGGTCGTCTGCTGTCCCTGCTGCGTGCGGAAGGTGCCGCAGCTGATCCGTCCGCCACCTTCTTTGGCGTACCACAGCTCATAGTATTCGCCCCTCTGGAGTTCGGGCAGGCCCCACACCACCAGCTCGATGTGGAGGTTTCCACTTTCCACCTCCCCGCTGATCTCACCACCACCCTCTGAGGCGGGAACCGTCGCGGTCAGGGGAACGCCTTCCGAGGAGTCTTTGGTGACCGTCCACAGGAGACCGGCACCAAGGACAGCGACGACCAGGAGCGCGGCCGCCGGAACCCAGAGCCTCCATCCTCCTCTAGAGCGGACCGGGATCTCGCCCCCCACTTGCGCCAGCACACGCTCCTTGAGCTCCGGCGGCGGCCCTCCGGCGGCCACCTCTCGGAGAAGGTCGTGCGTCTGGCGGGCGCGCGCCAGCTCACCCCGACATCCGGAACACTCCTCCAGATGACGCTCCAGCTCACGCTGCTCCTCAGCGAATAGCTCCCCGAGCAAATAGGGGCCGAGGAGCTCCTCGAAGCGATCTTCAGTCATGTCGAGACTCCTGCGCTGCGGGGTCGACCAGGCTCCGGTGGAGCCTCCTGAGGGCGGCCGTGGTCCGGCTCTTTATCGTCCCCAAAGGGACGCCGGTTCGGCGGGAGATCTCGCGTTGGGAGAGTCCTTCGAAGTACGCAAGCGTCAATACCTCCCGGTGCTCATCGGGGATGCGCGAGAGCGCCCTGGCGACATCCCAACCGTCCACCCCTCCCTCTGGCTCGGGGCCGCCGGACACGTTTCGAAGCGGCTCCTCACCGGCAGAGAAAGGCCGTACCTGCCGCCTGCGATTGAGATCAACAGCCCGGTTGCGGGTGATCCTGTACAGCCAGGTCGCGAAACTCGCCCGACCAGGGTCGAACGATCCCGCCGCCCGCCAGACACTCGTGAACGCGTCCTGGACCAGCTCCTCGGCCAGGGAGGCATCCCCAAGCACCCTGATGCCCGTGGCATATACCGGCCGCGAGTAACGGTCGTAGAGCTCAGAGAGCGCCCGGTCATCCCCTTCTGCTACCCGGCGTATCAACTCTTCGTCCTCCACAGCCCTCACTACCGGTCCAAACATCTCCCTCCCGGGAGTCCTTTGCTAGCCGGTCAAACCACGCTCCGGCCTCCGCCTCATCAACCACAGAACCACCTGTTGCGTTCGACCGGGTCACCGCTATCAGGTGCCCGTACCAACCACAGGGGGCAGTGACCTCCACAGTATCCTGACCGATCACTCTACGGTATGTACGCAACGGTGCCGCCCGACGGTTCGTTTCAGGGAAGGTACATCACCTTGTTATCATGATCAAAACATTTTAGAGCGCGACGTGATGGATACGGGGTGGATCTCCGATCGACGGTCGCGCGGGGCTTGGGTTGGTGCGGCGGCCTACTTTCTACTCACGGGGGTCATATTCGCTACCTGGGCTTCGCGCGTCCCGGCCATCAAGGGCGGTCTGAACTTTGGCGAGGGCCAGTTCGCCACCGCCCTTCTCGGGTTGGAGGCAGGCGCCGTCCTGGGCCTCCAGCTGGGCGGCCTCCTAGTACCACGCGTGGGGAGTAGACGGGCGTTGACAGCTTCGCTGGTCGCGTTCGCCTGCGCGCTATCGGGTCTTGCCTTCGCTCCCGGCCTGCCCTTGCTGGCCGCAAGCGCTCGCCATCGGCGCGGGAGGCAACGCTCCCGGCGAGCGCCGGCCACGGCCGCCGCCCGGGTGTCGACCCTCGGTTATCTCGGCTCCTTCGTCGGTCCCGCACTCGTGGGGGGCCTGGCGAGCCTGTCCAGCCTGCCCGTGGCGCTGGGGCTGCCTGCCCTGCTGGTCCTGGCGACGGCTTTCGGGGCGAGGGCGGTCAGGCTGGCAGGATAGAATGTCCTCGTGGCAAGCGATAGGAACGACGAGAGACTGGCGGCCCCTGGGGACCTGGAACTCGTCCGCGACTTCGTGAACACCCTGGACATCCAGCGAGGCACAGAAAAGTTCGACGACCCGGCTGGCCTCGCTATCTGGTTGTCCGACCATCGACTCGCGCCTCTCTCGGCCGCCCTTACCAACGAGGACCTCGTACGTGCGAAAAAACTGCGCGAAGCACTGCGCGCTTTCCTGCTGGCCAACGCGGGTTTATCGCCCGACCCCGGAGCCGCCGAGGCGTTCGACGACGCTGCCGGCCCCGTACGCCTGCGCGCCAGGGCCGACGAAGAGGGTTGGCTAGAGTTGCTCCCGTCCCACGAAGACGGGCTGGGTTACGCCATCGGCCGCTTGGTCTCGATCGTGTTCGCGGCGCAGCATGATGGGACGTGGTCCCGCCTCAAGGTCTGCGCCGAATGCCATTGGGCGCTCTACGACCACACCAAGAATTACTCGGCCGCCTGGTGCGGCCCCCAGTGCGGCGCGCGGGTGCGTTCCAGACGCTACCGCCGGCGCCGCGGCTCGTCCGTTTGAAGTAGCATTTCAGCCAGTCAGCCTTCAGCTTGTCGGTTTGTCTGCTCTCGCCTATAGCCTCTGGCTCATGACCGAATGCGCGATTTGCATACAAGGGCCGGAGCCTCTAAGAGACCCGGCCCTATCAACAGCTCCTAAATGGAGCTAACTAGCTTACCACTACTTGACGGAGAACCACTCATCGTGAGTGGCGCCTCCGTCGGCATCGCTGATCGTGATCGTGTAGGTTCCACTTGCCAGGTTCTTGACCACAATGTTGTAGATGTAGTGATCAGCCGCATCGTCAAACCGGAACAGATCATCGGTGTTGGCCGACCCGGTCACCGTATCCTCTACCACCGCATCCTGGTCCCGTGTGGCCCCTAGCTTGGTGAGCTTGAGCTTCATCGGGTGGGCATCGGCCTCCGCCTGCGTGTCGATCGGGTCGCTGTTGCACGCCGCGCTGAACTTGGCGGGGATGACCCCGCGGCTGCCGAATTTGTAAGCGCTCATGCCGGGGTCGTCTGCGCTGCTCACGTCGTTGATCGGAGGCGCTATCTCACCGATGGTGCACGGGGAAACCACTTTGTAGCTTACCGTCTTGGTCTGGGTGTTGCCGGCCTTGTCGGTGGCGGCCACCGTAAATGTCTTGGTGCCAACCGAGCCGGTGTCGATCGAACTGCCAGTGGGCACGCTTCCAGTGCACGACAGATCTGAGCCGCTGCTCTTATCGTCTGCGCAGCTGTAAATGGCTATGACGTTCTGCCCGAGCGTGTACGTTGCTCCGTCGGTGGGCGAGTCGAGCGTGATATTTGGCTTGGTAGTGTCGGCGAAGTATCCACCGGCTACCTCTTCGCATCTGAAAGCCTGCGCGTAGACGCGGAAGTCGTCGATCTTCCCGTCGAAGACAACGGCACCAGTTCCTAACCAACCACCTTGGCCAGGGGATGCATCTTCGAGATTGATGATATTGCCTGAAGTAGGGGTGAATGCTCGAGATCAGCTTGAGGCGGGCTGTCGCGAGTTCTATGGCCAGCGGCATCCCGTCGAGGCGGGCGCAGATCTCGGCCACCACGGGCGCGTTCTCCTCGGTGAGCCGGAAGGCGGGCTTCGCTATCCTAGCCCGCTGAACGAAGAACGCCACGGCCCCATACTCCGAGAGGGTCTGGATGCCCTCGGGTAGCTGTTCGGCAGCCGGCAACCTGAGCGGGGGCACCGAGAACACCCGCTCGCAAGAGAGGTGGAGCACCTCCCGGCTGGTCGCCAACACCTTCAGACGCGGACAGACGGCCAGAAGCTCGGCCACCTGTGGCCCGGCTTGTACGACCTGCTCGAAGTTATCCACAAACAGCAGCAGTTCTCTCTCTTTCAGATACTCTCCCAGACGCTCGGAGTGAGGCTTCTCTCCCAGTTCCCTGAGCCCTAGCATCCGGGCGATGGTAGGAACCACCAGGTTGGGCTCCCGGATCGGGGCTAGAGAGACGAAGCATACACCGTCGGCGAATTCGCCTGCCAGCTCCTCTGCCACCCGTAGCCCCAGGCGAGTCTTGCCCACCCCTCCCGGACCGGTAAGCGTCAAGAGGCGTGTCTCCTCGGATCTCAGTAGGGCACACACTTTCTCCACCTCCTGCTCGCGCCCGACTAAGGGCGTCAGTTGCGCAGGAAGATTGGTCTGGGATGCTAGCTGGGACTCATCCGGTTCATTGGTGCCAGGAACAAACACCGCTCGTTACCCTCTTCGCCTCGACCTACCTTTCTGGTAGTGTAGCTTAAGGCATACTTTCATGGAAAGACAATTGCTTGGCCAGTCAATATGGAGAGCAGCCAAGTGTAGACGAAGCCTTTGCTGTATATCCTCTACCAGTCGTACGCCTCGGGGCGACGGTTCTTCAGTGCTGGGAACTCCTCCCTAAAGCGATCGAGGTAGTCGAGGTCCAGGCTGGCGAGCGCGTATCCGTCGCGGTCGGGGCACTGGGAAAGCACCGTCCCCCACGGGTCGATAATCATGGACCGTCCGTAGGTCCACCGTCCGTCGGCTTTCCTCCCCCACTGGGCCGGAGCGACGACATAAGCCTGGTTCTCCACTGCCCGCGCTCGCAACAGAAGCTCCCAGTGATCCTTACCCGTCTGGAGCGTGAAGGCGGCAGGGACAGCGAGTACCTCGGCGCCGCGCAGCGCGAGCAACCGGTAGAGCTCGGGAAAGCGCACGTCGTAGCATACAGAGAGCCCAATGGTCGTGGCGCCAGCCTTCGCGGTTACTATCTCCGTACCGGCCGCGATGGTCCTGCTCTCCAGGTATTCCCGATCCGGGGCCTTCACGTCGAAGAGGTGTATCTTGCGGTAAAGGGCCGACATCTTGCCGTCAGGCTCGAAGAAGGTGGATGTATTATGCAGTTTCGCGGATTGGGACGTCCCTTCGAGGATCGAACCCCCGAGCAGGTAGACCCCGAGTTCTTGCGCGAGACCCCCGAGGAACTCCGTCGTCGGCCCCGGTACTGGCTCGGCGTTCTCCCTGTAGACGTCTTCGAGGCCGTGGCAGTTCCACAGCTCGGGCAGGGCTATCAGGCCGGCCCCGGATGATGCGGCCGAACGTATGAGCCTCTCGGCCGTGTCGAGATTCTCTCCTTTGTTCGGGGTCGAGGACATCTGGATCGCCGCCGCCAGGATATTACGTCCGTCCATCACACCTTTCCTTTCTGTGCCGGTAGCGCGCTACGTTGATCATTACCTGGTCATTCCATGCCTTCTTCGACGCCGGACTCATGTTCGGCGAGTACGCGCAATAGCGTCTCCTCGTCCTCGACTACGCAGTCTAGCGGGACACGCACCATCGGGTTCAGTCTCCCCCCGATAAAAGCCGCGCGGGTGTCGGTGTGGAGTCCCACTAGGAGCTTCTCTCCGTTCTGCAGGTACTTCTGGCAGTAGGCGATACCGAGCTCCACGCACGCTCCCTCGTCGGGGACGCGTCCGTCGAGCACGAACAGGAACACGTCCGCCTCGAGGATCCTGCTCCTATCGAGGTGGAACATGGCGTGGCGTCGCTCCTCGGGGGTCATCGTATCGTAAGGCGGTGTGTCGCGCTCGACGCCGTCGCGCTGCGGGAGGAAGACATCGAAACCAAGGGCCTCGAGCCTGTGCGTAAGCCCCAGGTTGAAGCGCCTCTCGCCCTCCGAGAAAAGCGGCCCTGCGAGGTAGATCCTCAAGCCTCTACACGCTCCGAGAATCAGAGGGGCCATAGAGCCCAGACTCCAGGACATGATGGGCATCCAGTTCCCGCAAGCCGAGGTAGAAGCGGGCCGTCTGCAGTACTGCCTCCAGCGGCGCCAGGCCGACGAGCTCGGTCGATTCCACGGAGGCGCCGAGGCCGGCTGCGGCCGAACGAACGGCTTCCAGGGCAACCGGGATGGAGGTCTGTTCGAGGTCGGTCAGGTTCATCGAGACCTGGGCCTTGCCGCCAATACTGAAGCCGAGCGCCCTTACAGCAGGAAGGGCGCCGCCGCTCTCCCTGATCTTTCTGGCTACCGTTCGTGCTACCTCTACGTCGTCAGTATTCAGGTACGCGTTGAAAGCGATCAAGAAAGGACGGGCGCCGACGGCGACGGCCCCGATGTGGGGGTCGAGTGTTCTCGGCCCGAAATCCGGCTTCCACAGTGGATCATCGAGGCGGGATGAGACGTCCTCGTAACCGCCCCGCCTGATGTCGGGGAGGGATCTGCGGTGCTGGCCCGTCGCAGCAGACCCGTAAAGGAAGACCGGGAATCCCAGGGAACCCAGGGTCTCGCCGGCCCGGTGTGCCAGCCGGACGGCATCATCCATCGTGGCGCCTTCCAGGGGCACGAAGGGGAGTACATCGAGCACGCCCATCCTGGGGTGCTCGCCGGACTGGGAGGCGAGATCGAGTTCGGCGGCGCACGCCTTCGCGAGGGCGATCGCGCCCCCGAGCACGGGGTCCTCTGCGCCGGCGAACGTGAGGACGCTCCTGTTATGGTCGGGGTTTGAGTGGAGGCCGAGGATGCGGACGTGTGAGACGGCGCGAACCGCCTCTGTGATGCGTGAGATCTTCGCGGCGTCCTTCCCCTCGCTGAAGTTAGGGACGGCCTCGAAAAGCGGAGCGGGCAAGCACATTCAGCGTGCTCCGAGCGCGCGATCCAGGTGTACAGCGGCGCTGATAAGCGCCAGGTGCGTGAAAGCCTGCGGAAAGTTTCCGAGGGCCTCGCCTGAGGGCCCGAGTTCCTCAGCGTAGAGGCCCAGGTGGTTGGCGTAGGAGAACATCTTCTCCAGGGCGAGGCGCGCCTCTTCGAGGCGCCCCGCTTGCGTGAGGCACTCCACGAGCCAGAAAGAGCACAGGTTGAAGCTGCCCTCGTCCCCTGCGAGGCCGTCGGGGGCTGCGTCCTCCGGCCGGTAACGCTTCACGAGCGTGTCGTAAGCCAGTTCCTGCTGGATATGGTCGAGCGTGGAGAGCCAACGCGGGTCCGTGGGGCCGACGAACTTGACCAGCGGCATCATGAGCAGCGAGGCGTCGAGGGCGTCCGAGCCGTAGTACTGTACGAAGCTCTTCTTCTCGGGGTTCCAGCCCTTCTCCATAATGTCCTCGTAGATGGCGTCACGCTCGGCCATCCAGCGCCCGTCCCCCGCCGGCAGTCCGCGCTGGCGGGCGATCCTGCCCGCCCGCTCCAGGGCCACCCAGCTTAGGAGCTTGGAGGAGACGAACTGGCGCCTGCCACCCCTGACCTCCCAGATTCCCTCGTCGGGCTCACGCCAGTTCTCACTCAGCCAGTTTAGGATCTTCCTCAGGTTCTTCCAGAGGTCGTAGTCGAGGGGGGCGCCGTGCTTGTTGTAGAGGTAGGCTGCGTCCAGCACGGCCCCGTAGAGGTCGTGCTGACGCTGCTTGTAGGCGCCGTTGCCGAGCCTAACAGGGGAGGAGTTCTTGTACCCCGAGAGGTGCGTGAGCTCCATCTCCGTTATGTCCTTGCGGCCGTCGATTCCGTATAGCGGCTGCAGGAGGCCGTCCTCGTCCTCGTGGCAACGGTCCCCGAGCCAGCCCATGAAGTGCCTGGCCTCGTCCTCGAAACCGACGTAGATCAGAGCGTAGAGCGTCAGCGCCGCGTCCCTGAGCCAGGTGTAACGGTAGTCCCAGTTTCGCTCTCCCCCGATCCGCTCGGGCAAACCCATCGTGGGGGAGGCGACGAGCGCGCCCGTCGGATCGTAGACCATGAGCTTGAGGACGAGCACGGACCTGTGTACTATCTCCCGCCACCGTCCCTGATAGGTGCTGTTCGAGAGCCAGCGTCGCCAGTAGTCCAGGGTGCTCTGCAACAGCTCTTCGAATCCGACGTCGGAGAGTATCTCTCCTGGGCCCTCGCCCCTCTGCAGATGCGCCAGGACAAACGTCGCCCTCTCGCCCGCACCGAGCGCGAAGTTCGCATCAGCAGCGCCTTCCGCCCCGTTCTCCAACCTCACGTTGGTCGCCAGCCCCAGACGATCGTCCTCCGACGCGAAGACAGCCCCTGACTTCCCGACGGAGACCGTATGGTTGCAGCGGGCGTAATCGAAGGCCGGCAGGCACTCGACGCGGAAATCCATCTTCCCCCTGATGACCCGCACGTTACGGATGAGCCTGTGCCGCTCCCCGGGGTGCGTCACGATCGGCATGAAGTCGAGGGTCTCGGCGAGGCCATCAGTCGAGAAGAAGCGGGTCAGGAGCACGTTGGTGTCGGGCAGGTAGAGTTGGTAGCTGTGGGTGTAATCCACGGGTCGCAGGACGAAATGACCACCCTTTTCATCGTCGAGGATGGAGCAGAAGACGCTCGGAGAGTCGAAAGCAGGCAGGCACAGCCAGTCTATGGTGCCGTCGGTACCGACGAGCGCTGCCGTGTAGAGGTTCCCGATAACACCGTGGTCCTCGATGGGCAGATACCCCACTCCAGCCTCTCTTCTCAGCGTCGACGTCCCTGCCCCTATCTTACAGCGCCATGCATGTCAGCATTTCAGCACGCTCAGGCTTCGCCTTCGCTTGTCAGCTAGTCAGCTTTCGCTTGCGCAAGAGTCCTGGCTGACCGGCTGACAAGCGGAGCCCGAAGGGCGTAGCGTGCTGACTGGCTCTAATAGCTGACCACCAGTACGCCGCCGGCGATGATCAGGAGTACTCCCAGCGCCTTCAGGACGCTGAAATCGGCCCCGGCACCGAAGACCCCGAAGGCGTCGAGGACGAGGCCCACTATCAGCTGGGTGGCTATAACCAGCGAGAGGGCGCGCGCCACCCCGGCCTGTCCGGCTGCGACGGCGATGGAGCCCAATATCACGGCCCCGAGGACGCCCGAGGCTGCTGCGTAACCCACCGCGCGGCCCGTAAACTCCGGTTTCGCCACCACCAGCGAGATCGAGAGCGCGAACACGCTGGTCGTAAAACCCGAGATCGCGACCAGTACCAGGGGCCCGAGCGTTCGCTGGGCCGCCCCAGTTAGGCTGGTCTGGACGGCCACGCACGCGCCCGCGAGTACAGCGAGGAGAAGTGTAGATTTCACTGGTACCCCCTGAGGTTCGTGGTCTCAACGCAGGGCCCCGGTCGGGACGCCCGCAGGATTATACGCATGGAGTCGCCGTTTCTCCCGTATATGAGGTGGGTATACATCTGGTTGTTCTTTTCTTTGATCGTGTTAGGCCAGCGTACGGAGGAGTATCGTGGAACAGATGCTAGGCGGAGCGAGGATCACCTTCCTGGGGCACGCAACGTTCAGGTTCGTGACGGCGGGCGGCGGACAGATCATCATAGACCCCTTCCTCACAGAGAACCCCCAGACCCCGGACGACATGAAGCACGTCGGTGATCTGGACACCATCCTCATAACCCACGGCCACTTCGACCACTTCTCGGACGTCGAACCCCTCGCCGCCAAGACCGGGGCAACGACGGTCTCCAACTTCGAGATCTTCTCCTACTTGCAGCGGCAAGGGATCGAGAACGCCATGCCGATCCAGAAGGGCGGCACGGTCGAGGTCGGCGGCCTCAAGGTGACCGCGACCAACGCCTTCCACTCTTCGAGCATACAGCTCGACGACGGCAGCTACATCTACGCCGGCGAGCCGATGGGCTACGTCATCGAGTTCGAGAGCGGTTTCAAGATCTACCACGCAGGGGACACGGCGGTCTTCGGGGACATGCGCCTGATCGGCGAGATCTACAACCCCGACCTCGCGCTACTGCCGATCGGCAACCAGGTGGTGATGAGTCCGCTCGAAGCAGCCCACGCGGCCAGGCTACTCGGCGTAGAGCACGTCGTCCCGATGCACTACGGGACATTCCCGTTCGTGCCTGGGACCCCGGAGGAGTTCAAGGAACACGCCTCCGCCCTCGTCCCCGACCTCAAAGTCCACGTAATGAAACCCGGTGACGATCTGGCGTCCTAGAGCGGTATGTTTGTAGGGACGGTTCGCGAACCGCCCCTATTGGAACCGCGACTTAGCGCAGTTTGCAAAGAGGTTCAGAACCTCTTTGATATTGCATGTCAGCCAGTCAAGTCCTGTGAGACCCGGGTCCCGCGAGGGTGGCGGGGAGTCGTGGTGGATGATCCCGGCGCGAATCGTCGGGTACCGTTCGGCGACCGCCTCCTCGCATGCGAACATGGCGACTAATCTCCTGACTTGGTGGCGTGGTTGTTGGCGAGTACCGAGAGTCTGCCGCTCAACGGTCTGTGAAGGCGAGCCTGGCGGCGAACCCGATCAGGAACGCCCCCAGCGTCCGTTCGATCCACCGACGGGCCACGGGAGCGGTGAGTATGAGATCGCGAAAGGCGGCGCTGGCTAGCGCGTACACGGAGAACACGGCGAGAGTCATGAGCATGAAGACACCACCGAGCCAGATCAACTCCAGATCGAGCAGGCCTGACGAAGCGTCGAGGAACTGCGGGAGGAAGGCGAAGAAGAACAGGGTCAGCTTCGGGTTGAGGACGTTCAAGAGGATCCCGCGCCACACGACCGGGCCCACCGGGTCAGGCCCGGTGTCTACGTCATCGAGCGACATCTTGCCGGCATCCCGAATCATCGTCACGCCCACGAAGAGGAGGTAGCAGACCCCCGCCCACCTGACCACCTCGAAGACAGCCGACCCGGCCTGCATGATCCCGGATAAGCCGAGCATGGCCGCCAGCAGGTGAGGAAAGATGCCTAAAGTGCAGCCTATTGCCGCGAACAGCCCGCGCCTGCGGCCACCGCCTATGGAGCTGGAGAGAGTGTAGAGTACCCCGGTGCCAGGGATGAGGACCACCACGAGGGAGGTCAGCAGGAACTCGACGGACATGCCCGGGAGGCTAGTCGTTCCGGGTGGGCCTGTCAAGACTTCGGCCGCGCGACCGGGCCCTGCTACGACGTATCGCGTCTTCCCACCAGCCTCGCGGCACCGGGCCACACAGGGTTCATGTCCTGGTTTGACTATATCGCCCCAATCCCTGCGGTCGCCGCAAAGAGCATAGCCTACCGCTCTCCTTTACATGTGGCGCAGAACTGGAGCTACGAAGGTTGGCACCGTTAGCAGCTGAGTCTGGCGGCACGACGGTCAACCCTCTCGACCGAGACCGCTCACTCTAGCTGGCCTTCGGGTCATGGTCGGCCACGGACGCGGGCGCTTGTCTCCTTCGACCCTTAGAGATCGCGTTGGTCTATAGGCTGTCCAAGCGAGAGGAGGTTGCCTTCGCTGTCGCGGAACCAGACGCCGAGTTCGCCCGTGCCTTTGCTCGGGTAGTTACCCTCGACCTTCGTTATTCCATCGACGACCTCGAAGCCGGGTATGTCGATCTCCTCGAAGACGACCCCGCGAGCGCGCAGGTCTGCGACTGCGGCGTCTATGTCTTCGACCTCGAACCCGAGCTGCGTCGACTCGCCGGAGGCGGCTCCCGTCGAGAGGAAAACGTGGAACTCTCCGGCCGCACAGAGGTAGCGCAAACCGCCCTCACGCTCCTCGACCGGCGAAAGACCGAGCTTGTCACGATAGAAGGCTCGCGCACGGTCTAGATCTTGAGCCGGTAGTTTCGTGATCGCCCGCCCACTTGCGAGCGGGCCCTGCTTGTAGCTGGCATCTGAATTCTCGAACACGATCTTCTCGTTTCCCGATTTGCCTGACTGTGCGACCCTCAGCGGGACCGCCATCGTTGATAGTATCCATGATGGCGGTCGGTGAAACCCTCAGTCCGAATACTCCGAAGACACCCCCTGCGGGTCGTGGTTGGTTCCGGGTGCGGACATCGGTCGAGTTCTACGCATCGTCGTGACGCCCGGCTTCCGCGTATCGCAGGAGCACGGCGCCCGAAACGAACGGTTGCGTCTCCAGGAGCTTCAGCTTCACGTTGGCGGACTCGAACTGTCGCGCGCCACGGCCGACGACCACAGGGAACACGAACAACCGGTACTTGTTGCGGCCCGGCTCTTCCTTCAACTTCAGCACCTCGTCTATGACAGGGCCGCGCAGCAAGGTGGAGTTCTCCCACCCCGGGTCGTCCAACGTGCTGGAGACGACGTACTTGTTAACCGCATTGAGATAGTCGGACACGCCCGTCGGATCGTCCGTCTGCCGCGGCCAGAACCCGCGGAAGCTCTCGAACGTGTTGCGCCCGACGAGCAGCGCGTCGGCGGCCTCCCGGTGCTCAGTGTCCGCGGTCGTGATGTCGGACTGGTCGACGTCCTCGTTCAGCGGATCGAACCACCCCTCTGACATATCGATCACGCCGTCTCCAGGGCTACCCCGACGAGCTGGTGTGGCCGTTGCTGCGTTTCGTTCGCGCCACACTGCCCCAGATGATCGAGAGGCGTTCCGGGAAGATCGTTGGTATCACGAGCGCCTCGCCGCTGCGCGCTATTCCGGGGTTGAACATATATTCCGCTGCGCGAGGCGCCAAAAATGCTTTCGTCAGGGTGGTTG
This sequence comes from uncultured Rubrobacteraceae bacterium, assembly GCA_963811295.1. Lineage (GTDB taxonomy): Bacteria > Actinomycetota > Rubrobacteria > Rubrobacterales > Rubrobacteraceae > Rubrobacter_D. The sequence continues at coordinate 30,292 of CAWEQZ010000020.1, forward strand.
GCGCAGAGGTCGCCCCTCACAACGTGCAAGTTCAACGCCATCGGACCGGCTCATATCGAGAACAAAATGTACTACACCGCCGAGATGCTCTCGGACGAGTCTGTCCGGGAGCAGTTTGTCGCGGACATCCCTGCGGGCCGGCTCGGCGAGGGCGCCGAAGCCGCCGAGTTGGCCCTGTCCACCGAAGCCAGCGACTTCCTGGCGGGTCAGGTGATCCCGATCTCCGGTGGGTGGGTGAACTGAGTAGACCGGTTCTTAGCGCGGCGGGGAAGCACCGTGAGAGGCGCGCTAGCGTCGCTTTCGAACGGCGAGATTACACATCAGACCGTCCAGCGGATCAGGGAGAATATAGACGAGATTGCCAGAGTCGGGGTCCCGGCTCCCAGGCGCTATATCATTGCCGAGAGCGCGATCAGTACCACGGCGCGGCACACCTCCCCTGTAGCCCCGACTACATCGCCGCCGATCCCACCGAACTTCACTGCGGAGATCCGTAGGGCTCCGAGCCCGACAAGGGGTAAAGCCAGGACGACGAGCGGCGCTAGAAGGGCGCTCATCGCCAGAAGGAATGGCAGCGGCGCAAGCAACGCAACGATGACGGCGGGAGTACGGTGTGGCCCGGAAAGCGCTCGTACAAAGGGTAAGGTGGAGGAACGCAGATCTGCGGGCTCACCGAAGACCAACACGAGGAGCATCGCCGACCGGGCCGAGACCTCACCGGCGAACAGGGCGAGCGCTGCACGGCCTGGAGACGTGGCGCACAGCGCAGCGAGGGCGGCCACGGTAGGAGCGTAGACCAGGAAGAGCGCGCCCAGACCGCCGATGCCGACGCGGGTGTCTCGGAGCACTTCGCGGCGCCGGCCGGGGCCCCCGTGGGCCATCAGGGCGTCGCCCACGTCGAGAACGCCGTCGGCGTGGTGCAGACCGGCGGCGAGAAGCACGGCCCCGAGCGCGAGCGTGGCGGCTACACCAGGAGGCACCATGTGGGCCGTTAATAGCAGGACGGCTCCGGGCAATCCCGTAACGAGACCAACAAGCGGCAACAGTCGGACCTCGCGCGCGGCCTCTTGCAGAGAAGCTCTGCGAACCGGAAGGACGGTGAAGAAGGAGAGAAGCGCCTTCAACTACTTGATCCTGATGCCTATTCCGGCGATGCAGAGGTGGACCTCTACAGCCGCAGCGGCCGCCCGCTGGTTGACCAGCCCGAGCGCGTCGCGGAACCTCCTCCCGGCCTCGCTCTCAGGCACGACCCCGAGTCCGACCTCGTCGCTAACCATTAAGAGAGGCACGTTGAGATCTCCTGCACGGGTCAGAAACCGATCGAACTCAGGTAGCGCCGGCTCATCCCTCGCCGAAACCCACAGGGTGAGGGAGTCCAGCAGGACCGTATCCCACTCCTCCGCCGCGTTCAGGACTTCGTCCAGGACACCGATCTCCAGCGTACCCCACCCACGAGGCCTGCGCTCCCTGTGGAGTCTTATGCGCCGCTGCAGGTCCTCGTCCCCATCGTCGATGGCGGTTGCCACGTAGAGGACACGCTCGCCTCCCAGTGAGGACGCCAGCCGCTCGGCGAAAGCGCTCTTCCCGCTGCGGGTGCCACCCAGGATGAGGGCGCGAACGCCTATAGCTCCTCCTTGATCGCCGCGACGAGCCGCCCATTCTCCTCCACACTCCTGACCGCGACGCGGAAGAACTCGGGCCCGAGCCCATAGAAAGGCCCACAACCCCGCACGAGCACTCCTCGCCCGGCGAGCCGCTCTGGGAGTCCATCGGGCCCGCGAACGAGCAGGAAGTTCGCAGTACCGGGGTAAGGTTGTAAGCCGGGGAGGGCATCCAGTGCCCCGAAGAGGTCTTCGCGCAGGCTGGCCACCTCGGCTATCGAGGCTTCGGCGAAGCCCCTATCCTCGACGGCGGCGATCCCCGCGGCGGCGGCGACGGCGTTCACCGGCCAGGAAGGCTGCAACGCCTGGACGCGCCCGGCGTCATCGCAGACCAGACAGCCGAGCCTCAGGCCGGGTATCGCGAAGAACTTGGTGAAGGACCGCGCGACCCAGAGCCTTCGGTCGACCATATCTGTGACGCTGATCCCCGGGACGAAGTCTGCGAAGGCCTCATCGACAACGAGAATGGCTCCGGCATCCACCACGCGGGCCGCCACCTCGAGTACGGCGCCGCGGTCGAGCAGTTCGCCCGTAGGGTTGTTCGGGTTGCAGAGGAACACCACAGAGACCCCTTCGAGGTCTCCGAGCGGGGTGGAGTCCCACGCGAAACCATCCTCGCACCGCCGGGCCACCCGGCGGACGGTCTCCTTGCCCGAGGCCCGGGCCGCCGCCGCGTACTCCGAGAAGGTGGGCTCGAGCACGAGCGCCCTTCCGCCCGTTCTTGTCGCCCTGGCCGCGAGGAACAGCGCCTCCGCGCCGCCGTTGGTAGGCACTACCATCTCGGCACTGACGCCGAGATAGCCGGCCAGGGCCTCGCGCAGCCCCGTATATTCCAGATCGGGGTAGCGGCCCGAATCGTCGTAGAGGGCTCGCCGGGCGGCCTCCAGGGCGCCTGGCGGCGCGCCGAGGGGATTTATGTTCTGGCTGAAGTCGAGCAGCTCCCCGACACGGACGTCGAGGGACCGCGACACGAGGTCGCCATGGGCCCCGTGATGACGGTCGCCCGGGTGCTGTGCCCAGCCCCTAACCACGAAATACCCTCTCCGCCAGAGATATTAGTAGGCAGGCTAACGCGCAGCAGCGGCGCATCAGGCGCACCGCGCACCGGATATCTTCAGGCACAGGCGGGCGTCCATCGCCGAGCGCAGGCCCCTCCCGCAGCACCCCGCCGTACGTGTTGGCGCCACCGAGCCTGACGCCAAGGGCTCCGGCGAATGCGGCCTCGGCCATCCCGGCGTTGGGGCTGGCGGTTAGCGGTCCGTAGCGAACGGCGGTCAGGAGCGTGCGAAGAGGCCGTCCCGAGATGGCCGCGATACACAGCATCGTAAGTCTCGACGGCGCCAGGTTGGCGAGATCGTCCAGGCGGGCAGAGGCCCATCCGAAGTCTTCGTAGGGAGGGTGCCTGTAGCCGACCATCGAGTCCAGCGTATTCACGGCCTTGTATGCCAGTGCCCCCGGCGCACCGAGAAGCGCGCCGTAGAGCATGGGGGCTACGACGCCGTCGCTCGTGTTCTCCGCGACCGATTCCACGGCGGCCCTGCAGACGTCCGATTCCGAAAGATCCTCCGTGTCCCGCCCGACGAAGTGACCCAACCGCGTTCGCGCCCTTTCGAGCCGTCCTTCGCGCAGCGCGTGTTCGACGTCCGCTGCGGCCCCACCGAGGCCCCGCATGGCGAGCGCGGTAAAGATCAGGGCAGTCCCTATCATCCACCTTGGCCTGCAGGGCACGATGCCCAGGATCTTACGCGTGCACACGAACACCAGCGAGGGCACCGAGACGGCTAGCACGATGCCCGCGAGGCGCCTGGATCTCGGGCTCTCCATTCTCAGCGCCCACTTCTCGAATGCCGAGATCACAAGCCCCATCATCACAGTCGGGTGTAAGGCCTCTGGAGGCTCGCCGAGCACGGCGTCGAGGAGCAACGCCGCAGCGACCTGTCCCCCTCTTTGCGAGCTCATTCCCTGCGTGGCGCCCCTCGGGGCTTCTCATCGCCCGAGGGCGCAGGACGGCCGCGGAGCGCCCCGACCAGCCCGCCCACCGTTCCGAGGAGGACGGCACGCAAGACCAAGTTGGCTATCGAACGGCCGAGGTCCCGCAGCGTGGGTGGTTGCAGGGTCGCCTCGACCTCTTCGAGTTGCGCCGGCGGTGGGAGGTCTCTGATCTTCTCGGGGGAGGCCCCTCGGTCCTCGCGTTCCTGCCGGATCTCCATACGCATCTCGTTCACGTAGGAGACCACCTTGGGGGCGGCCTCGCGGGCGTAGTCGCGGGCGGTCCCTGCGAACAACGTCGCCTGCAAAGCGGTCGTCAAAAACAGTGTGATCCCCACCATGACGGCGACCACCGTCGCTGCCAGGGCGCCGTCGCGAACCAGCAGCGACCTGTAGGGCACCCCGGGATCGAGCCGCGTGGGGCGAACCCTGAGGGCCGCCAGTATGGCCAGGAACAGGAACAGGGCAAGGGCCAGCCGCGTTCTATACTGCGCTATCGCGGCAAGGACCCAACCAGGCGTAACTGAGGGATCTACAAATAGGAAATACAGATCCGAGGCGAGCGCGACGAGCACACCCGCGAGCCCGTAGAAGTAACCCGTCCTGATCGGTCCCGAAACACTCTCTGGGTAACCGTACATACATGGGAGGATACAGCATCACCAGGGGACGCTCTGTGATCCAGAATCCCTCTTCTGTCAGGCTCCGCCCGCGGCCGAACGCCCCTTGAGGAGAAAGTACAGACCGGCGAGCACGACCGCGCCTCCTACGATCGTCGGCAGTCCCGGTCTCTCGGAGAGGACGATCCAGGCCAGAAGCGCGGCGACGACGGGTTCGGCGAGGATGGTGCCCGAGATGATGGAGGCCTGCACGTAGCGCAGGGCCCAGTTGAAGACCGTATGGCCCATTAGCTGCGGCCCGGCGGTGATCGCCGCCAGCCAGAACCAGGTCCCACCGGAGTACCCCCAGAGCCGGACCTCGAAGAGGAGGGCGACGGGCAGCAGCGTCGCAGCTGCCGCAGAGTACACGACGATGGAGTAAGGGAGCACGCCGATGCCTCCCGTAGTGCGGGAGGAGCGGCCGATCAGGACGTACACAGCCACCGTCACGGCCCCGACGAGGGCGAGCACGTTCCCCAACACGGCGGCCGATCCCACGGTCCTGTCGAAGGCAATGAGGGCCGTGCCCGCTATGGCGACCACGATGCCAAGGAACGATAGCGGGGTGGTCCGCTCTCCGAAGAGCAGGTACGCCAGGACAGCCACGAAGACGGGCTGGGTGGACACGAGAACGACGCTCGCGGCCACACTCGTATAATCGAGCGAGGAGATCCAGAACCCGAAATGGGCCCCGAGCGCCACTCCTGAGGCTATCCCCACGTAGAGTGCACGGCCCCTCGGGAAGCTGTCCTTCCTGACAAACGCCGGCGGCAGGAGCACGATGGCCCCGAGCGCGCACCTCCAGAAGGCGATGGCAATGGCAGGGGCGTCGGCCAGCCGGATAAAGATGGCGGACGCCGATACTGCGAGAACCCCTACGGCTACGGCCGGGAGAGCGACCCTACCCCATGCCTTATCCTGTACCAGACCAGAGCCCCACTTTCCCTGAGGAATTGCCCCCTTCGGGACCACTTCTTGCGCCACATCGGGCTACTATACACCGGCTCCGCCACAGCGAGCAGGCCAACCCTACCGAAGGAGGCGACCGTCCTGACGCAGTGCAAGGGGTCTGTCACCACAAGGACTTCAGGGATGTCTCTGCGCCGTGCGATCTCAGCCACCCTCACGGCGGATTCCCAGGTGCTCCTGGCGGTATCCTCGCACACGATCGCCGCCTCTGGCACACCCATTTCCCGCAGGATGTCCGACATCACGACGGCCTCAGCGGGCGGAAGTTCGCCCTCGCCGCCGGTCGGTACGAGGAGATCGGCCAGGCCCCGACCGTACAACGCGCCTGCATGCCGTGTCCGGGCCTCCAGCGTAGGGCTCGGTCTCCCTCCTGGCAGTACCTGTGCCCCCAAAACCACGGCGACCCTGGGTCTGGCCATTGTGCCGTCAGGCACCGAATTCGATCGTCCACCTTTGTACACCCTCAGAAGCTCGCCCAGCGACCCGAGGATACGTCCCCCAAAAGGACCCTTCAACTCCGGGCCTCACGCCTTGCCAGTTCCAGATCCCCCGGCGAGTTGACGTTCATCAGCAGGAGGTCGGGGTCCCCGAAACGTCGTAACTCATCCCCTACGTACTCGACCCCTTCAGCCCCTTCCAGAAACCCGTGCACGGCCCTCGCCCCGCCGTCGAGCGCCGTCCCGATACGTGGTAGCAGCGTCCTGGCGTAGGCGGCGCACAGCGGGTGGATTCTGCCACGGTATCGTGGGACCACAGCAAGAACGCCGCCCCTCGCGAGACGGCCGAGCAGGTAACCTATCATGCTCTGCGTCAGGAAGGGCATGTCGCCGGCTGCGACGAAGGTTAGAGGGTAGCGCGCGGAGGATAGACCGGCCTCCATGCCGGCCAGCGGTCCGAGCCCGCCCGGGCGTTCGCCGGTGATATATCTGACCCCTGCCAGCCCGTCACCCCCGATTACGAGCACCTCCTGGCAACAATCCGTGAGCGCAGCCCTGACGCGTTCGATCAGGGGCACCCCGTCGACCTTGAGGAATAGCTTCTCGCGCCCCATCCTGCGGCTGGCGCCGCCGGCCAGGATTATGCCCGAGGCCGGGCGGCTCAGGAGACCGCCCGGACGGTCGCTCCGTCTCTCAAGTCGAGGATCTTGCGGCGGAGCATCATGACACGGTCTATGCTGCCTGGGCTACCCGTGCGGCGGGCGAGGCGTTTTGCGATGGCAAGGTCGACGGCGGTAGAGTGCAGTTTGCGGACCCTGAACCATGTGAGCAGCTTTCCCGTAAAGAGTAGTCCAAGGTAGTAGCCCGTCCTTCGGAAGTAACTGGGGAGTATGGCGTATTCTTGCGAGGTTATCGTCCTGGCCCGCACCTCATCGCTGAGTTCGTCCCGGATAGCGCGCCGCTCGATGGCGAGCCACACGAAGATTACAACGATGTAGACAAGGATAACGCAGAGTAACATCAGGTAGCCGACAGGCCCGAACACCGTGGCCGTAAAGTTGAAGGCAGAGTGCAACAGTATCGCCCCAGAGAGACCGAGGACGGGCAGAATGACCTTGAGAGCCCTAGTGTCCACCAAGGGGATGAGGCCGATACCGATCCCCGTAAGCGAGGTGAAAGACGCGTGGGCGAAGCCGCCGAAGATCCTGCGGACGATATACGTCTCCGGACCGAACTGTAGGCCGTAGAGCAGGTCCTCAGCGATGGAAAAGCCGAAACCGACGGCCGAGCCGTAGACGATACCGTCCATCACCCCGGCGAACTCGACCAACCCGCTCCTACGGCGCGCGAGGTAGGAGATAAAGAAGATCAAGAGCAGAGCGGCCCCCTTGGTGCACTCCTCCACCACGGGCGCCTCGACCACCGCGGTGAAAAAGCTTGCTGTCTGGGTACTCGTCACCGAGCTGAGCGTGAGCTGGAAGAGCGTGTTGAAGACCAGCGAGACCGTCGTAGCCACGGCGAATCCCCAGATGAAGACGGGTATCACGTAACGCAGCGGCTCCCGTTCGTAGAGGTCTATCGCCCGGATAAAGAGGAGGTAGATCACTGCTTGCAGGATGCCGAGCCAGATCAATGGGCCGCTCAGGCTCACGAGGCTGGCCTTCCTGTGTATGACATGGACCGCAGTATACCCGCTCCTGATAAAATACCCTTGTCCTTACCGAGAGGAGAGGATTGGACAGAGATCTCCGAGACCGCGACTCTATACTGTCCGGCCTGCGTCACCTGACCCACGGGGTCTACGTGATGGGAACCCGGCGTGGCCGCCAGTCCAACGCCATGACGGCATCGTGGGTGATGCAGACCTCCGAACGTCCCCCATGCCTGGCGGTCGCCGTCAGGAGCGACCGTTACACACACGACATCGTCCTGGAGAGCGAGACCTTCGCCCTCAGCGTCCTGCGCGACGATCAGGTAGACGTCGCGACCCACTTCGCGGACACGAGCGGGGAGTACCACGACAAGCTACAGGGCATCCCCTACGGCCTCACGCCTGGTGGCTCACCATTCCTCCTCGACTGCCTGGCCTACCTGGACTGTAAGGTCATCGACAGGGCCCGCGCGGGAGACCACACCGTGGTCGTCGGCGAGGTAACGGCAAGCGACACCCTGGACGAAAGCTACCCCCTGATCTATGACCCTGCCGAGTACGAAGAGGCCGTCAGGTAGACGGACACCGAGCGGCGTAGGATTTCACGGCTCAGGGTACAATATATTGGAGAGAACGAATTGATAATCGGGAGGCGTGCTATGGATGCGACTTTACAGAAGACAGGCATAAGGCTATATACGGGCGACTACTGCCCGTTCTGCCGTCGGGTGAGAAACGAACTGGAGCGGCTCGGGCTCGACTACGAGATCGTCGACGCCGACGCGGACATGCGTGAGGAGGTCATCAGGCTCTCGGGACAGCGAGCGATCCCGATCCTCACCATCGGCGACGAGGTCCTCGTCGACTCCTCGCACATAATCCGCGAGCTCCGCAACCGCTACGCTTGAGGGTTGGGGGGGAACTCACCCCCGTCCCACCTTTCGAGGACGTATTCGGCGTAAAAAGTCAAGGATTCCTCTGGCCCGTATTCGAGGAATGCCCTGGCTTTACCCACAGGGTCGAGGACGAAGTCCCCGATCTCGACAACGGGTCCTTCTCCCCACTCCTCGGGCGGGCGCCACACCCCGGGTGGACTAACGTTACGGCGGATGATCTCGCCCAGAAAACATCCCAGCCCGGACACGAGCCCGCCGGAGAGGGGCGTACTGTCGTGGGCCTCGTCGCCTTCGAGGGCGGCCATCAGTAGCTCTTCGACGAGCGGCAGGTACCCCGGCTCGTAGTCGAGGTCGACACCCCAGTGGTTGCTCCCGACCTCGCGGAATAGGCCCGCGCACACCTCGGGCCGTTCCGGTGTGAGCCGCGCGAGGTCGAGCTGCAGGAGTGCGGCCGGCGAGGTGCCGAAGTAGAACTCGACCTCGGGGGGCACGGGATAGCCGCTCAGTATCTCCAGGCCCGCGCCGGCATGGTCCGAACTCCGCAGAATAGCGGCCTTGTCGAGCGCCTCGCCGGACTTCCGGTCGTCCCACGGCCCGGTCGCGACCTCGACGAAGAAATCCCTGTCGTCCTGGCGCAGGTATATAGGAAGGACCACCCGTCCGAGGGGGGACTCGATCTCTTTGAAGAGCTCGAGGATCCTGCCCCCCCGCTCTTCCAACTCTCCGGCCACCCTGAGGATCGTGACCGGACGAGGGGCGTCGCGCTCGATCTGTATGGGATCCGTATTCTCTTCCGGAACCGCTTCTACGCCTCCTTCTCCCGTCTGTTCTCCATCTCTCCGGATCATCCCGGCAAGCCTCCCATCAAACCACGAACCCGCAGATTCTAGCATCAGCGAAGATTTGCCGGAAGCGCCCCAATACACTACCCTTACCCGATGCCAGAACCACAAGAGTTGCTCCTGGTACGTCACGGACAGTCCACGGCGAACGCGAAAGGCATCTGGCAGGGCCAGATGGAGTTCCCACTCTCGGAGAGGGGCAGGGTTCAGGCTGGCCTGGCAGGACGCGGCCTCTCCGGTGAGCCATTCGAGGGGCTCTACTCGAGCCCGCTCTCTCGCGCTTTCGAGACCGCAGAGATCATCCGTGATCGTGCGGGATTCGCGGGCGAGGTCGTCCCCGTCGACGGCCTGAGCGAGAGGAATGGAGGTATCCTCGAAGGTCACACCTGGGCCGAGCAGGAGCAGCGCAACCCCGAGCTGGCAAAGAAGTTCCTCGCGATCCCCGAGGAGGAACGCTGGGCGCTCGTCGGCGCCGAAACGGACGAGGAGGTCATCGCGAGGTTCGAAGTGGCCCTCTCATCAATCCGCGCCCTCCACCCCCGCGGTTCGCGCATCGTCGTCGTCTCGCACGGAGGAGTAATGCGGGCGTTCCTGAGGGAGCATTTCGGACCAGAGGTCCTGCCCGGCGCCCAACGGGCGGCCAACGCTTCGATCACACGCCTGCAATGGGGTGAAACGGGACCGCGCCTGCTCGAGGTGGCGTCGACAGCGCATCTAACCGAAGTTCCAGGCCCCTCCACAATAGAGTAGGGGCGGTTCGAGAACCGCCCTCTACCCCACGGTCCTGACGCTTCGCGCGTTCGGACCCCGGTCGTTACTACCGACTTCGTACTCTACTTCTCCGCTGGGAGAGAGTTCCGAAGGATCACCCTGTACCTCAGAATGATGGACGAAGAGATCATCGCCCGTGGGTCGTACCAGGAAGCCGTAACCTTTCTCTGCGTCGAACCACTTGACGCGTCCCCGCTCGCGTGGCAGCCCGGACGCCTGTTCATCGGAAGTCCCGTCGGAGATAGTAACATTTGGCGCGAAGTCGTCTGCGGACCTCGTCTCTCCCCCGTCGGCCTCGAGCACTATAGAGTCTTCGGCCACCTTCACGACGACGGCCTCCACCCCTGCCCAGTGCTCCTTCCAGATCGGGTCCTCAGCGATGGAAGGGTCGAGCCACAGGCCCCATCCGTCGCGTTCGCCGTGGTCGAGGACTCCTTCGAAGACGCTCTCGGGCTCGCGGGGCCCGCGCTCGCGCCGGTAGATGTCGTTGCGCGAGCGGAAGGACTGTACAGAGGATGCGCTGGTACCGAGGGCATCTGCGATCCAGTCGTCGGTCTTGCCCGTCTCCACCCACTCCCTGATACGGTCCATGTGGGGCTTCAACGCTATGCGCTTTCTGGAGTCTGCCATGCTGCCGCCTGCTCCTTCTTAGAACCCGTTCTGGTAGATGCTGCGATGAGCTGTTGCTTGACGAGTTTATTGTTGAAGATACTTCCGGGTATTCTACCATTTCTCCGGGCTTGCTGGCGGCGTTCGGTGCTATTCCTTCTCTTCACCCTCCCCGGAGTCCCCCTCTGAAGTGACGCCCTCCCCATCGTTCTCCCCGGGTTCGGACGGCGGTTCGGGAAAGTCGGTGAAACGTTCGCGACCTAGATCCTCGAGCAACTCCCCGACAATCGGAGCGGGAAGATCGAGGTAAAGGGCCAGACCTTCAGCGTGGGCCAGGGTCTCGTATTCGTCACCCTCATAGCCTAGGGCGCCGAGCGCTCTGGAGACGTTCTCGGTAGGCACGAGGGTGTTGCCGCCGGCCGCAACGCGCAGGTATTGGAAGAGCATAAGATCCAGGCCCCCCACCACGCCGACCACAGGCTCGGTCTCGTGGATGCGCCGCCTCACGAAGAGGCGCGTGTCGTAGCTGTCGGCCCAGCGCCTTAGGACCTCGCTCTCGTCGACGTAGTTGTACTGGGCCACCCTGTGCTGGAACTGCCCCAGCAGCCTGCCTGTCAAGACGCGGAGGTTCTCGTCCCCGAAGAACCAGCCGTCGCCCTCGACGCTCATGATGGCGCTCGCGTGGGTTATAGTCAGCGGCTCTTCCTCGTCCTCGAACGTCTCGTGGAACTCCCGGACCATGCCTCGGATCTCATCCTCACTACGTCCGCTCTTCTGGAGTGCGCTCGCGTAGATCACCAGCGCGGGCTCGGGGCGCTCCCTGGATATCTCGTCGAACCTGCGCGCCGCCCTCTCCAGCCGCCCGTCGTAGTCCTTTAGGTTCTTGATCTTCCAGGCCGCCGCGCTTCGCTCTTCTGCCAACTCGACCATGGTCTCTCCTAGGCTCTCAAAGAATAATTCCTCGCAATATAGTATCTCCCTTTGCGTCAGGGCGCTCTCTTCAGTCCGTAGACGCCGGGCGCGACCTGCGCGAAGTGCGTATTCGGATTGTCCTTGACGTCAACGGAGAGCCTCGCCCTCATCGTATTCTGGGGCGTACGGCCCGAACTCTGCAGATAACCCGACTGGAGCGCGATCTCCGTTATGTCCGTGTAGTGGAGGGGATGGCCGACCTCCTCGAGAACTTTCCGCGCGGCGGCCTTGAAGTCCACGCAGTCTAAGGGAGTCAGACTACTTCGGGGGAGACTTCGGGGTAGGCCCCGATCAGGCCGACGTAAGGGCAGTGCTCCTCGAGGGCTTCGAGGGCGCGCTTCACCCTGTCCTCCTCGGGGTGACCGAGGAAGTCCGCGAAGAACACGTAGGTCCAGGCGCGCTTGCGGCTCGGACGGCTCTCGATGCGGGTAAGGTTGATCCCCTCCTCCGCGAAAGCCGATAGCGCATCCTTTAGAACGCCGGGGCGGTCCTTGACGGAGAATACGACGCTGGTCTTGTCTTTGCCGGTCCGCGCGGACCAGGCACGGCCCAGCACGATAAAGCGCGTGGTGTTCGCGCGGGCATCCTGGATGTTGCGCGCCAGCACCGTCAGACCGTTGGCGCCGGCCGCCAGCACGCTTCCGATCGCGGCCACCCCCGGCTCGAGGGCCGCACGGCGAGCCGCCTCCGCCGTGGAATCGACCTCATCCAGGCGGGCCTCAGGTAGCTCGCGCCTGAGCCAGCTCGCGGCCTGGGCCAGGGCCATCGGATGCGAGCACACCAGTCTCACCCTCTCCATCGACTGTTCCGCGGAGATCAAGTTCTGGGAGACGGGCAGGTAGACTTCCCCGCAGATCTTCAGTGGGCTGTTCATCAACTCATCAAGGGTGTGGGTCACGGCGCCCTCCATCGAGTTCTCGACGGGCACGACGCCGTGTTCGACCTCCCCTCGTTCGACCCTGGCGAAGACTTCGGCGACCGTCGTCTGAGGCTCGAGCTCGATGCTGGTGCCGAACGAGCGTAGGGCGGCCTCGTGCGTGAACGTCGCCTCGGGCCCGAGGTAAGCGACCTTGAGGCGGGCCTCGAGCGAGATGGAGGATGAGATGATCTCGCGGAACACGGCCTGCAGTCCACGCCCGGGGAACTCCCCATCGCTGAGGGTCGCGACACGGTCGAGAACGGCCCGCTCTCTGGCAGGGGCGTAGGCGGCCAGTCCATTCTTATGCTTTATCTCACCTATCCTCCGCGCCAACCAGGCACGCCTGTCTAGCAGACGCACGATCTCCTCATCGACCGAATCTATGCCTTCGCGCAAGGTTTGCATCTCGTCCGGAGCTTCGGGAGCCTCCGGGCGATGGGTGTTCTCGTCGGGTGGGAACATAGGAGTGCGTCCTTCGGTAGGTGGCGGGTTTGGGTTCAGGGGAGGAGGAGCATGGCCGCCCGTACGGGCCGGGCACACCCCTCCCCGATAAATCGCCGCAACGCGCCATACGCGAGATTCATATTGGCCTCAAACTACCAGAAGAGCGCGGCGCATGTCAAAAGCCCCCGATGCCGAACAACAGGAGCACGACCACCACGGCGGCCAGCGCGAACCGGTAGTAGGCGAAGACGAGCAGGCTGTGCCCGGTAAGGTAATCGAGAAGAAACCTTATGGCCAGATACCCGACGACCCCCGAGGTGATGCTGCCGACCATGAAGAGCAACACATCGCGGGAGTCGATCCCCGACCCCAAGGCGTCGACCAGGCTCAAGAGCGCGGCGGCGGTCGTGATGGGGACACTCATAAGGAAGGAGAAACGCGCCGCCTCGTCCCGCCGGAGCCCCAGAAAGAGGCCGATCGTAATCGTCGCCCCCGAGCGCGAGACGCCGGGGAACAGGGCCGCCGTCTGGGCCAGGCCGATACCGAGCGCCTCCTTGAAGGCCAGCTTGTCGGAGGTACGGGTCTGCCGGCCCACGACCTCACCCACGATGAAGAGCGCGCCAACCAGCACCAGGTTGAACGCGACGAGCCAAGGCGAGCGCACCTCCTCCTCGAAGAAGTTCTGGAACAAGAGCCCCACGACGCCCGCCGGGATGCAGGCAACCAGGATCAAGTACGCCATGCGCTGGTCCCGGTCCCTAAAATCCGGACCCTTGAGCGAAGCCACAAAGGCGGCCGCCATACGCATGAGATCCCGCCAGAAATACAACACGACGGCCAGCACGGTACCCGTGTGGATCGAAGCGTCGAACGTAAGCCCGAAGCGGTCTTGATCCATGCCGAGAAAGTATTGCCCGAGTAACAGATGGCCCGAGCTGGAGACCGGCAGGAACTCCGTGAGCCCCTGCACCACCCCGAGAAGTATCGCTTGAACCAGCTCCAGCACGCGGCAATATTAGCCTATCCGTGTCCGGTTTCCAGCAGGGACCGAGGGGCTACTCGACGGGTGGTCCCCGCCGAAGATCGCTCCAGGAGGACCGTACTGGAGGGTAGCCCGGTCTCTAAACCCCGCTTAGCACGGCAAGGGCTGCGGGGTCTTTGAGGGTGATGCGCCCTGCCTCGACCTCGATCACGTCGCGGTTACGCATCTCGTTGAGGACCTTGGTGACCGACTCTCTGGTGGAGGCGACCATGGCGGCGAGGTCCTGGTGGGTCAAACGAAGGTCTATCGTCACGAGGCCGTCCCTGCGCTGGCCGAACTTCTGCGCCAGAAGGGGCAGCAGGTTCGCGAGCCTCACCTCTGTCTCGCGGGGCAGCAGACACTTGACGAGCTCCTCGTACTGCACGAGACGCAGCTCCAGAAGGGTCATGAGCTTGAAGGCTGCCTGCGGTTCCTGGCGGACGGCGCGTTCGACGAAGATCTTGGGTACCTTGGTCACCCTGCATTCCGTAACGGCCTCAGCGTAAGCGCGTTGCCTGGTCTCCCCGGCGAAGGCCAGATGGCCGAAGATATCCCAGGGCTTGAGCAGGCGTAACGTCGCCTCCTTGCTTCCCGAGTAGGGCCTGAATAGCTTCAACACGCCTGAGGTCAGCACGTAGAGGGCGTCACCGTACTCGCCCTCGTTGTAGATGGCGTCCCCCGGTCCGTAGACCCTGTCGGCCGTGGCGATGCCCATCTCGCCGAGCAGCCGCAAGAGCGACCGGCACTCCTGCTCCTGCAGCTTCGTGTACTCGGTCAGGGAAATATCAACGGCCACGTGCGTCCCCTCCCTGCAATTTCCCCCCAGGACCGTCACGAACCTCGGGGCTGAGCGTGCTACACATTGCTACATTGTACATTACGCGCGGGCGGACATTAGTGCGTTCCGCAGGACGTGCCTTGCGGATTGGGTTAGAATGGCGCGGAGGTTCGTACTCGAGAGAGGAGACAAGGTGCGGGAGCGGCTGGCGTTCGGGATCCTGATCCTGCTACTGATCTGCCTCTTCGCCTTCACCTTCGCCGTCCTCGGAAAGGGTGAGTACGTACCGACCGGAGAGAATCCCCAGCAGATCTCTCGAAGCCTGGCCTGATCCTCAACCTGGGCCGGAAGCCTCCGGAGCACGCTCTACCGCGACCCGATAGGACGTCATCCTGGGGTGGCCCGTCAGTAGTTCGCCCGCTCCACTGCGGCCATGCGCTCTGGAGAACGCATCGCTGTGAATCCACGCCTCGAAGGATTCCCGATCTCGCCAGCGCGTAACGACGAGCACCTCATCCCCCGCATCGGACTCGAGGACCTCCATGGAGACGAACCCTGGGAACCCCTGTACGTGCCCGCGGCTTTCGGCAAAGCGGCCCACGATCTCGTCGGCGGCTCCTTCTTTGACGGGCAGGCTGTTGAAGATCGCGATCACTTGTACCTCCGGACTACCTAGCGTGCCACCACGATTCCTCCGCCGCCGACGCGTTTGGCCATCTTGAGCGCCTTGAGCGTCTCCCCCATCAACTCCCCCGGATCTGTTCCGTGTGCCGGATACTCGGCGACACCGACGTCCACTTCGAACTCTGCCATGCCCTCCACCAGGCGCCCGAGCACCCGCTCCGCCAACCGGTAGCCACCTTCACCGCTCTCGCCGGGCAGAATCACGCAGACCTCGTCATCCCCGAAGCGGGCGAAGACGGAGTCCTGCGGCGAGGACGCCTGCACAACCTCGGCGAGCGTGCGCAGAACTTTCCTGGCGCGCTTGATCTTCCCTGCAGCGACGGTCTCGGTAAAGTCGGCGACGTCGAAGACAGCCACGGAGAACCTCTCGTACGAATCTATCGCCCGTGGCAGGAGTAACCGGTTGAGTTGATCTCTGTCAGGCAGCCCGGTCACCAGGTCGGTGGCGGTAGCCCGCCCGAGAGCCTGCTCCATCTCGCGCCGCACGATGCCTTCGAAGGCCTCCAGTCCGGTCTCGGTCAGCCAGTCAGACGCCTGCATCAGCTTGGCGAAGAACCCCGAGACCTCTCCCCCATGGAGCCCGCCGAGGTCGACCCCGGCCTCCACCGAGCGCCAGATGCACCGCCGCAGAATGCTGAAATCTTCTATGACCCCTACCGCGTCCCTGCCCAGATCGTGCTGGTGCTCGGCGATCCTGCGGACCATAGCCCTGGTCGCCCCACCCCGGGAAAAGGTCTCGACCGTCTCCGTACTGCGTAGAAAGCCGACGAACACCGAGACCAGCTCCTCCATGCCGGCGAGCATGCGATCGTAGACCCCGTCCTCGTTGTCTCCCCGCCTGCGCGCCTGCCAGCAGGCCACAATGTTCGCTATGTCCTCGTCTATGCGGTCCGGGATGCGGGAGGCATTCTCCATGAGCCCAAGTATAACCGCGCCCGCCGCAAGAGACCGCAACGCGACGACGAGGCGGTCCCAATGCAACTATTTGGCGTCGACATACGTATGTATCAGTGCAGTGACAAGTGGTGTTGAGCCCGGGTGAGGAGAGAACCCTCGGAGAGGTTTAGGAAATTAAACCTCACGGTAGAACCAATAGTAGTTTCTAGAACTGATTTCCGGTAAGATGGGTGTGTAGTGAGGAGGGTATTTTGAAAGCCAGTTTCGAGAAGCGAAAGGAAAATCAGAAAATCGAGCGGGAATCGGAGACCCCCGAGCTCCTCGCCAAGTATCTCGCGCACATCGGGCAGGGCAATCTCCTGACGCACGCCGAGGAGATAGATCTCAGCGTGAGGGCCAAGGCCGGCGACAAGCGGGCCAGACAGCGGCTCATCGAGAAGAACCTCAGGCTGGTGGTCAGCGTTGCCAAGAAGTACAGAGGCTACGGTCTTCCCTTCGAGGACCTGATCCAGGAGGGCAACATAGGCCTGATGAAGGCCGTCGAGAAGTTCGACCCTGACAGGGGCTTCAGGTTCTCGACGTACGCCACGTGGTGGATAAGGCAGGCGGTACAGCGCGCTGTGGCGGACAAGGGCCGTACCATCCGCGTCCCCGTGCACATGACGGAGAAGATCAGGAAGGTCAGCCGCGCCATGAGCGAGCTAGCCCTGGAGATCGAACGCGAGCCCACCGAGGAAGAGGTCGCCCGACGTCTTGATTGGGACCCCGACGAGGTGCGACTCACGATGCGCGCCATGCCTGACGCGACGAGCCTGGATCAGCCCGTATCCAGCGAGGAGACCGCTTCGCAGCTGGGTGACTTTATCGAGGACGATAAGGTCTCGGACACACCCGATACCGTGATGCGCGAGATGGAGACGGAGCATCTGAAGGAGGCGATCGAAGGTCTCCCCGAGCGGGCGCGCTACGTGCTCGTCAGACGCTACGGTCTCGACGACCGCGAGCCGGCCACCCTCGCCGAACTCGGCGACGAGCTGGACATCTCACGCGAGCGGGTCAGGCAGCTCCAAAGGGAGGCGGAACGTATCCTTAAGGGTGGAGAGTACGGCCGCGTCCTGCGCGACGCCGTAGCTTAGAGCGATGTGCAGAAGGCAACTTCTGCACATCGCGCATTTCAGCTAGTCAGCATTTCAGCTGCTCAGCTTTTTGTTTTCGCTGAACGCTTGAAGTCGAGTGCGCTTCGCTGTGGGTCGGTACCTCTGCGAATCGCTCTTTTTCGACATACGGGTCCCGGGAGCACCGGGCCGTAGGGTTCGGCGCTTTCGTGTCCACCCTCTGCTAACCTGTGAGGGTGTGAAAGGCGACAGTAGGCTGATCCTGCTGCTCTCGACGGCGGCATTCCTCGCCTGCACGGCTGCAGCCGGCGCGGGGCTGTTCCGCCCTATGGACGACCTGATACTCGGTCTGGCCAAGAGAACGGACTCCAGAGTCCTGGATGCGGTCGGGTTGGCAACCTCTGTGGTAGGCGGGGTCGAGTTCGTCACCATCGCCACGGTCACGCTCACCGCCGGTCTGCTGGTAGAGGGACGAGGCCGTCTGGCGCTAAGGCTCGTCGTCGCGTTCCTGGTGACGGGCCTGATCGAACTCGCCGTCAAGACTGTAATGCCGCAGGCACCAGTACCCGAGGACGCCATGCGGACGCCGGACCCATCGTTGCTCGACGTGGGTACTCCCTACCCTTACCCCAGCGGGCACATCCTGCGCTCGGTCATATTGCTCGGAGCCATCTACTTACTCTGGTCCAACCGGCCAGCCAGGGTCGCGGTCTTGATCTTCCTCTTCGCTTCAGCCGCCTGCAGGGTCTACGTCGGGGCACACTGGCCCTCAGACGTCCTGGGTGGCGCCATGCTCGGCATCGCCGGACTAGCATGGACGTTCGAAAAGAAACCACTCGATACAAATATACAGAAAGAAGACCTACCAAGTTGACCTGCTGACAAGCGAAGGCGAAGCCTGAGCGTGCTGACTCGCTGAAATGCTGTGACGACCGAAGGGAGGACCATGAACATCACCGTCGTGGGATCGGGCACCGTAGTACCATGCCTGGAGAGACGCCAGAGCTGCGTCGTGGTGCGCGCCGGTGGGCAGACCCTCGTCTTCGACCTCGGTTCGGGCGCGGTCCGCGGCATGCTCGGGTCGGGTTTGGATCCCCTTGCCGTAGACCGCATCTTCTTTACGCACTTCCATCCAGACCATACGGTAGACGTCGTTCCGCTTCTCTTCGCCATCAACTACGGCGCACCCGAGAAACGTACTCTGCCTCTCTACTTGACCGGTCCCGAGCCCTTCCTCCCGTTCTGGGGGTCCGTGATGGAGGTCTGGGGAAAGTGGATGACCGGCGACCATGCCACGCTCGTCTCTGAGCTACCCCAGGAATGCCCATCCCCCATCGACCTCCCCGGATGCAGGATCTCGTGGGCCCCTGCGGAACACCGCCGGGAGAGCATCGCCTACAGGCTGGATGCCGAAGGCGGAGCGTTCGTATACACGGGTGACACCGAGTACAGTCCGTCCGTAGTCGAACTGGCGCGCGGCGCGGATACACTCCTGATCGAGTGTTCCTTCCCGGACGAAGCCCCCGTTCCCGGCCACCTGACGCCTTCAGGCGTGGCACGTATCGCCAGCGAGGCAGGCGTACGTCGTGTCGTCCTCACTCACATCTACCCGGCGGCGGAAGTTAAGGACCTCGTCACCGAAGTGGGAAGGGGTTTCGAAGGCGAGATACTCATTGCCGAGGACGGTCTGGAGTTGGAGGTCTAAGAGACTGCGCAATCTGCGCAGCGGCCGTACAGTGTGATCTCGTGCCAATCCGTGACGAAACCGGTCTCCCGCTCGACCTGCAGGGCCAGATACTCCATCAGCTCTTCGTTGAACTCGATGACGTTGCCGCACTGCTCGCAGCGCGCGTGGTGGTGCATCCGCTCCGTCGCCAGCTCGTAACGCGAGTAACCCTCTCCGAAGTCGTCCTTGCGTACGATGCCGAGCTCGACCAGAAGGTCGAGCGTGCGGTACACCGTGGAGAGGCCAAGCTCCGGATGCCCGCCCTTGACCCGGTCGTAGATCTCCTCCGCCGAAAGGTGCCGCTCCCCTTCCAGCTCATGGACGATGATCCGCCGCTGGTTGGTTAGCCGGTAGCCCCTGTCCTTGAGTATCCGCTCGAAATCCAACATTACCCACAGTCTATCCCCAGCATACAGCAAGATCAAGAATCGATCTTATCTCGGGGATTCATCGCGTTCGAAGGGTTTCGGGTATTCTTCTGTTCGGCGGTCAGTCCCTAGCGGGCTCTTTCGGGTCGGCTCCGAAGGTAACCTTGCGTCCTCCTGGCCACCAGTTCCAATCACCCAAAATGCGCATGGTGGCGGGGACGAGGAGGATACGGACGATCGTCGCGTCTACGAAAACGGCGACGGCGAGGCCGAGACCGATAGCTTTGGTCAGGACGATGCCAGTTAAAGCGAAAGCCCCGGTAACCACTATGATGATCGCGGCGGCCGAGGTGATGATACCCGCGGTCGCCACCAGCCCCTTGGCGACGCTGGCGGAGTTGGAGTCGCCGTTCTCGTAGGCCTCCCTGATGCGGGAGAGCAAAAAGACCTCGTAGTCCATCGAGACCCCGAAGATCGTACAAAACATCAAAATCGGGAGCGTCGCATCCACGAAGCCTAGAGGTGTGAAGTCGAGGAGGCCGGAGAGATGGCCATCCTGGAAGACGAAGACCAATGCCCCGAAGCTCGCCGTAAGGCTAAGGATGTTGACGATGACCGCCTTCAGCGGGAGAAAGACGGAGCGGAAGGTTATGAGCAATATCAGGTACGTCACCCCGATAACGAAGGCGGCGGCGAAGGGCGCCTTGCCGTACAGGCTGGATATGAAGTCTTTCTGGCCGGCGGAGAGCCCGCCGACGAGGAAGCTCGTTCCATCAGGCGCCTCGACCGCGCGCACGGCATCGACTGCGCCGTAGGCGTGCTGCGTGTAGGGGTTCGCCTCGGTCACCCCCCGAAGCAGCGTTCTATCTCCCGCCACGTTAGTGTCGAGGGAGTCCTGCAGGTCCTCGGATCGCCTGGCCGCTGGCAAGTTCAGGAAGTTCGCAACACCCTCCGGCGTAACCGTACCGTCGGCCGAGATCCCCTCGGGCAAGTCGGGCACCTTGCGGTCCACCTCGTCGGCCAGGCGCCGCTCGACCTCATCCCTAATACGGCCCTCCGAGGCGCGCACCTCGCTCTCTACCCGCGGCCGGATATCCGCCCGCAGCCGCTCCTCGGTGCCCGGAGGTACGGCGCCATAGTTAGCCTTTATCTCAGAGAGTTGCTCGTTCACGGCTCTATCCGTCTCGTTCTGCGTCTGCTCTTCGATTTGCCGCTGCACGATCCCGTCCGCCCTAGCTGCAGCCTCCTTCCGCGCCCGCTCGCGGGCATCGGCTACTCGCCCTGCGTAGTCCTCCGCAGCCGCTGCCGCCACCGTGTAGACGCTCTCGACGCGGGAGATACCTTCGGCGCCACTGATGCTCTCGCCGAGCTCTCTGGTGTCGGAGAGACCGCGGACGCTGAGTGGATCATCCTCCAGGGTGGCGACGATCTCCATCGGGTTGAGTGCGGCGTACTCGAAGTTCCCCTTCAGGATGTCGTCTCCGGCCCGAGACTCGTACTCTTGCGGCAAGACTGTCGCCTCGGGGATGCCGACCTTCATGTGGCCGACCGGGTAGAGCAGGATGCCCAGGATCGCGGCCGCCAGCAGGATCACGGCGAGAGGATGGCGCATCACGACCTCGGCGCTGCGGCTCCAGAACGCCGAGCCCGCCCCATCCCTGGGGCGCCTGATGGCGAGTCTGTTGATCCGAGGTCCGAGCACACCAAGGAGGGCGGGCAGGAGTGTGAGCGCCGCGAGGACCGAAACGAAGACGACGACAACCCCGGCCACTCCGATCGACCGCATGAACATAAATGGGAAGAATAGTAGGCCGGAGAGACCTATCAACACCGCCGTCCCCGAGAAGAAGATGGACCGTCCTGCGGTCGCCACCGTGCGCGGCACCGCCTCCACGGTCGGGTAGTCCTCGAGCTCCTCCCTGAAACGGCTCACGAAGAACAGCGCGTAGTCTATGCCGAGCCCGAGACCGAGCATCGTCGAGAGCGTAAGCGAGAACACGGACATGTCGTAGACGCCCGCGATGAAGTACAGCGCGGCGAGCGCCGTCACCACGCTCGCGCCCCCGATCAGAACGGGCACACCGGCGGCGACGAGCGTACCGAAGGCGAAGATCAGGATGATCACGGCAAACGGGAAGGCGTATTTCTCAGCCTCCTTCACATCCTCGTTGCTCGCTTCTTCGAGGTCCTGGTAGACGGCCGGCGCTCCTGTTACGTAGGTCTCGAGCTTGTCGGAGCGGACCTTACTTCTCACCTCGTCGACAACGTTGCGCGTCGCGTCGACAGAGACTTCAGAGGTGACCACCGCGTAGGATTTCTTTCCATCCTCCGAGATAAAGCGGGAGTCTTCTGCGTCGGCGTATGAGATGACCTGGCGTACGTCGTCCAACTCGCGTACGTCGGCGAGCGCATTCTCCTGGGCGTTCTGGAACTCTTCGCTGCGGGCGGGGACACCGTCTCCGGTAAAGACCACAGTCAACGTCGCCGGCGACAGGCCGAACTCCCCCGACATCAAGTCCTGCACTCTCTCGGCCTCCGAGTTCGCGCCGTCGAACCCACCGCCCTTGAGTTGTCCCGAGAGCCCTGGGGCGAAGAAAGCGCTCGAGAGCAGGACCATGCCCCAGATCAACAAGATAGCCCACCGGAAGCGGTAGGCAAAGACACCGATGCTATGGAATACGCTCACCCTGGCTGGTAGCCCTCTCTAAACGCCACTCTCGTCGGAGCAATGGTACTCGACCCGAGGAGAAGCGATGTGTTTGGTTACACGAACCCAATAAGGCCGGTTCGCGAACAGCCCCTACCTTCCGCGGGGGAGGGTCAGGGCGAGGGCGAGTCCTGGCACGGGCAATACGGCTATGACGAGCATCGTGAAGGAGAGGCCGGCGTTATCCGCGATGAGGCCGAGCAGCGGCGCTCCTACGCCGCCGAGCCCGATGGAGAGCCCCATCGTTATGCCGGCCGCGAGCCCGATACGCCCTGGCAGGTACTCTTGTCCCAAAACGACTGTAACGCCGAATGTCCCCACGGTGGCCGCCCCGACGAGGGTGAGCAGCGCCATGCCGAAAGTGGGACCGGCGAGCGTGAAGCAGTAGATTAGGGGCGGCAGCACCAGCATCGAGGCCAGGAGTACCGTACGCCTGCCGAACCTGTCGGCCAGGGGACCCATAATCAGGGTTCCTGCGGCTCCGCCGAAGAGCATCAGCGTAAGGGCCGTGTTTCCGAGCGCCGGGGACACGTCGAGCACGCGCTCGTAGTAGGAGGCGACGAAGGCAACGAGCCCGAAGTACACGAAAGACCGTACCGTGACCACCCCGATCATACGCACGAATGGTCCCCAGTGTTCGGGCGCATCGGCCACGGTCTCCCCTTCGCTCTCGAGAGCCTCGGGTTTGAACCCGAGCATCCGCGGCAGCTCGTGGAACAGCACGGCGGCCATAGCGACGGCCGGCACTGCGAGGAACAGGGTTCCCGGCAGCCCGAAGAGGATGATGAGCGGCGTGGTCAGGGCGGGTCCGAGGGCGAAGCCAGCGTTACCGCCTACGGAGAAGAAGCTCATCCCGCGCGCCCGGGCCGACCCGGACACGTAGTTGGCGAACCTCGCCGCCTCGGGGTGGAACGCGGCCACCCCGATACCGCTCAGAACGACGCAGAGCAGGATCAGGGGATAGCTCGGCGCCACGCCTACGAGCGCCATTCCGCACCCGGCGAGCAAGACACCGATCGGCATAAGGGCGGGTACCGGCCTTCTGTCCGAAAAAATGCCGAACAACGGCTGTACGATCGACGAGCTCACCGTCGCGGCGAACAAAAGGGCGCCGGCCGCCGCCAGGGAGATACCCCGGTCCGCGATCAGGAAAGGCAGCAAAGCGGCAATGGCTCCCTGATTGAGGTCCGTGAACAGATGGCCAGCCGACAGCCCCGCCATCGCCCGCCGGTCAACGCTCTTGTTGGGGATCTCGCTCAATACAGGTTCCTTCTCGCATATTGGCAGTCGAGGAAAATCCTATCAGCCATCTGAGATGTCGTAGGGCGCGACCGCCAAAAAGCCGCCGGCCAGAAGCTCTGAAAGGGCCAGCCACGTCTCCCCGATCGCGTCCAGTGCGGCCTGCGCGGGCTCTGCGGGAGGAGGTCGTCCGCCTCTGGGCGGGTTGACCCTTGTGAGCACCCCCGGTACGTCACGCTCGATGCCGCCGAGCTCCCTGGCCTTACGCAGAGCCTCCCTGAAACCACCGGTCTCGTCGACCAGCCCGAGATCCAACGCCTCCGTACCCGTCCATACCCTTCCGCCGGCGATGCCTTCGAGGTCGGAGAGCTCCATCTTGCGTCCCCTGGCGACACGATCCCTGAACTCCGTGTAGATGCGTCCGATCTGGGCTTCGATCACCCGCAGTTCGTCAGGGCCGGGCCGGCGGGTGGGGTCTAGAAGACCGGCATGCGCCCCCCTTTCCAGTACGACGGGGTTGATACCCAGCTTCTCGTAGAGTCCGAGAGCGACGGGACGGATGGCCAGTACGCCTATGGAACCCGTGAGCGTGTTGCGGCGCGCGACGACGTGGCTCGCCGCTGCCGAGACGTAGTAGCCGCCCGAGGCGGCCGCATTCCCCATAAGAACGACGACCGGTTTTTTCGCGCTGACGCGTTCGACTTCGCGCCAGATCAGGTCCGAAGCCAGCGCGTCCCCGCCGGGCGAGTCGACGTAGAACAACACGGCTTGGACCCTCCGGTTCTTCTCCGCCACCCGCAGCGCCCCAACGATGGACTCGCTCCCGGCCTGCTCCCCTCCGACGAAGGGCAGCGGGAAGGGCAGTCTCCTGCTCCGGCCCCGCGCTATAGATCCCGAGAGGGTAACGAGCGCAACCTTCTTTCGCGACCGCCTCCTGTAAGGCATATGCAAAGCGCCTTGCGCCCGGCCCCACTCCGCCAACTCGGCGTGCTGCTCCTCAGACCCGAGCCTCGCCGGCAACTCGTCTTCGTAGAGGACGCCGTCGAGCAGACCTTCGGAGAGGGCCTCCGACGCGCCATAGGGGGCGAGGTCTATCTTGGCGCGAACCTGTTCGGAGGATAGGTCTCGGCCGCCGGAGATCGCCTCGACCACCTCCTCGAAGCGGCTATCGAGGAGACGTCCGGCCTGCTCGCGGGACTCGCGGGAGAAGTCGTTGCTGACGAATCGCTCACCCGCTGACTTGTAGGGCGAGACGGCGACGACCTCGGCCTCGAGGCCGAGATTGTCGAGGGCGTCTTTGAGGAAATCCACCCTGGCGCGGATACCAACCACGTTCAACTCGGCGAGCGGGGTGGCCAGGATCTCGTCCGCCGCGCACGCCAGATAGTAGGAGCGGATGTCCGCGGGATCCGCGAAGTAGGCCACGACGCGGCCGCCGCGTGACCGGAACGCAATGATCTCACGTCGCAACTCTTCGATGGCGGCCCACCCGGCACCGAGGTTTCTGATGTGCAGCACGACCCCGCGCGAACGCCCGTCGGCGGCTATGCGGTCGAGCCACAGGCGCATCCTCTCCAGCGTCGGCGGGCTCGGACCCCGGGACAGGCGGCGCCGCAGGAAGCCGACCGGCATCTCGAACTCGGCCAGGGGGCCACTGACCTCGATCCACACATACTCCGGCGGCCTGCCGAGTAGACGAACGCGCGCGTTGCGGATCAGACGCCAGAGATTCACCAGGGCATCGAAGATCAGCGACATCAGGCAGTATGGTACACCGCAGCACGAAAAACGCCGTATGATAAACTCGGAAGCAGGAATGGTTACTAATCACAAGCCAGCGCAGGAAGATACGTCAGGCGTGCTCGTACCCGACGTCAGGGAGAAGCTACGCAGGTCTGGCTACACTCTAACCTCCCAGCGCAGGGCCGTTCTCGAGGCCCTTTCCAAGGCGAAGGGACACCCTTCGGCCGAGGACGTCTACCTTATCGTCAAGCGCGAGAACCCGCGTGTGGCGCTGGGCACGGTCTACCAGGCGCTCTCGGTACTGGAAGAGGTCGGCATCATAGGCTCCAAACACTGGGCGGAATCCCCAACGCGCTACGACCTCAACGTAAAGCCGCACCTGGACATCAGGTGCGTCAGTTGCGGCGAAGTCTCCGAGGTACCCGGAGTCGCACTCGGCGGCGTGGAAGAGCGCATCCGCAACAATACCCCTTACAGGGTCACCCGCGCGACGATGGTCGTCGAGGGCCTGTGCCCTGCCTGCACGGATAGCTAGTCAGCAGGGTCTTTACCCCGAGCCTGCCAGGAGTTACCCTTTCGACCGAAGTAGAGTTGCGGGTAACACAGGAGAGGCGATCATGAGCGAGGATCCCAGGGATAAGGCGGCCGCCCTCGCTGAGGGCATGGAGGCAGCCGGTGCCCTGATCGAGAACCTGGAGCAGGAGGTGGCCGACCTGAGAAGCGCCCTGGACCAGGCGGCCGTGGCGCTGAAGGCTGCGCAGGAGGAGGTCTCTTCCCGGGCCGGGGCGCTGGAGGAGAAGGAGCTGGTCCGCGTCGAGGCTGAACGGGAGGTCGAAGACCTCAGGGCGGAGATCTCGGCCCTCAAACAGCGGCATTCGGACGAGCAGCTCCGCATCAGCAACGAGCACACAAACGAGATCGCCGAGTTGCGCAGCAGGCTCGAGGAGCAACGACGCACCGACGTGGACACGGCCTCCTCGGAGGCTCGTCTCGACACCATCAAGGAAGAGTTCAGGGGTGAACGCGAAGCCCTCGAGGCGCGGTACAGGGAGGAGATCGAAGCCCTGAAAACCGCCTCCGAGCATTGGGAGGAACAGCTAAGGACATCGTACCAGGAGCAGGAGGCGCGCCACGCGGCCGAGTTCGAGGCGGCCCGCACCGCGACCGCCGACAGAGAGAGTACCCTGGAGAGCTCCCTCAGTGAAGCCTTCGAAAGAAGGCTGGCCGAAGAGCGGGGCACCGCCGACGAACGTCAGACGGCGGCCGTACAGGCCCTGAGAAGCGCGGCAGCGGCGAGGGAGTTGGAACTCCAGAACGTCGTAGGGAAGCAGCAAGGGGAGATAGAGTCGCTGCGTGCCGAGCTCGACGCGGTCCGCCGCAGCTCGGAGGAACGGCGCAAAGAGGATCTACGACGGATAAAGGCGCTCGCAGAGGGGCGCGAGAACGACCTGAGGAAGACCCAGGCGACCAAGCTCGCCGAGGCGAAAGAGTCCGCAGACAAGAGGGTTGCGGCCATTCAGGCTCAGAGAGAGGCCGACAACAGGGCGCTCAGGGCGCGCCACGAGGCGGAGAGGACGCGCCTCGAGCGTGGGTACGAGGAGCGACTGGCGGCCGAAGTGGAGCGCAGGAAGTCGGAGACGTGGGCACTCGACGAGCGATTGAGGGAAGCCGCCCTTCAGCGAGAGACCGAGATGTGCGCCTACACGGCCCGTCTGACGGAGCTCGAGGCGGCCAGGCTGTCTCAGAAGTCCTCCTCACGGGAGGATCTGGAGCAGGTGGTAGAGCGTTTCGGGGCGGAGATCTCCGATTTCGAGAACCGCATCACCGAACTGGAAGCTGCTCTCGAAGAGTCCGAGGCCCGCAGGGACGAACTGGAGGGGGTACTTGGCGAAATCCGCGCCGGCCGTGAGGAGCCGGCCGGGATCACAGCACGGCCCGACGATGCCGCAGACGAAGATGCGAAAGGGCCTCGGGAGGACGTCGAGGCGCAGACCATACTCGCCGAGAACAAGATCGAAGAACTTGAAGCGAAACTTTCTGAGGCCAGAGAACAGAGCCGGCGCAACGCCGAAGAATTACAAAGAACCCTGGAAAGCCTCGACCGGCTCTCCGACCCCTCACGCCGGCTCAGGGAAGGCATTGCGCTCTTCAACGAAAGCGAGCACGCGAGGACGGTAGCGTCCATCTCGAAGGCCTTCGGACTTCCCAGGGTTCACGCGGCACTGGACGACTCGGCTCCAGGGAGACCGACGCTCACGTTCCTCTGGGGCGACATGGCCTGGCGGCGCTACGTCTCCGACCCGACAGAAGGGGTCGAAGAACCCAGGGTCTACCTCACGGGTACGGGTGAAGATCCGGCCGAAGTCGAGGCGTCTAGCCGGCAACCCAACGCCAGGATGGACTCCAGGGGGCGTTTGATGATCGGCGTCCAGGCCCGTTGAAGCGGTATGGGGAAGGATATCCTTCCCCATACCGCGCTGGTCAGCACGCTTCGGCCTTACGGCCTCAGCTTGTCAGCACGGCGGCTTTGCCGCCTTGTCAGCATGTCAGCCAGCTCGCGGATGGCGGAGGGAAGGTTCTATGGAGAGGCTTTGTACCGTGGCGAGCGATTCGCGATCGAGCACAGGCGGCGAACCGACACCAAGAAAGCTGAAGTGCTGACAAGCGAAGGCGAAGCCTGAGCGTGCTGAAATGCTACCGACGGCGCCGCGCGACCTTCTGGTTGTGTGCATTGAGCGCCTGCCCGCGGAGCGCCCCGACGTAGGAGGCCGCGCAGGAGACGATGAGGAAGATGGCCACGAGCCCTACGGCCCAGGCACCATCGACGCCGGGCAGGAATCCTTTGCCCAGGACCAGGTTGAGCACCAGGGAAAGTACGAAGGCCACGGGGACGACCAGGACCCCGTGCAGACGATGCCTGGAAGGAGCCTTGTAGCTGGCGGCCATCCCCCCGAAGTAGAACGAGAAGGCGGCGGCGAAGACGAGCAAGACGAGCGGGAGGGTGCCGGGGCCTGCGCGCTCGAGACCGAACAAACGTGTGAGTACCGGCGCGAATATTCCCTGCACCACGAGTAGACCAAGCACGAGCGCCAGCAGCAACCCGATCCCAACGGCCATGATGCTTCTCATACGAATTATTCTAGCAGTCCGCCCGGCTTGTAGGTCGCATTGTTGCGTAGTACGCTCTTGCTTCGTGAGAAACCGCACCCTGACCCGCAGAGACTTCCTCAAGATGACCGGTGCCGGGATGGCCTCGGCGACGCTGCTCGGTGCCACAGGCTGCGGCCTCACAGAGCGCATCCGCAACATCACCATAGATCCCCCCGGTGTCAAAGAGAGTACCAACGTGGTGCTTATCATCATCGACAGCCTGAGGAAGGATCACGTCGGCGCCTACGGCAACGATAAGATAATTACCCCCAACCTCGACGCCCTCGCCAAAGACAGCCTGCTCTTTAGTAGGGCATACCCCGAGTCCATACCTACGATCTGCGCGAGGAGGGCCATACACACGGGCCTCAGGACCTGGCCCTTCAGAGACTGGGTTCCGCCCAAGGGTGAGGACATAATCCTGCAGGGCTGGCAGCCGATACCCAACTACCAGACCACGCTCGCCGAGATGATGCAGGCGGCGGGGTACGGGACCTACCTCGTGACGGACAACATGCACCAGTTCAAGCCTTCATACAATATTCATCGTGGCTTCGACGTCTTCGACTTCTTCCGCGGCCAGACCACGGACAACTACAAGCCGGCGTGGACCTACCCGAAAGACAAGGTCGACCAGGCCCTCCTCAAGGGCAACATCCCCGCCATGACGGGCCAGATGCGCCAGTACTTCGCCAACGTGAAGGAGCGTAAGACGGAGGCCGACTGGTTCTCCCCCATGGTCTTCTCCCAGGCCGCAGAGTACCTCGATGTCTTGAGCAAGGGCGGGCCTTTCTTCCTTACCGTGGACAGCTACGATCCGCACGAACCCTGGGACCCGCCAGAAAAGTACGTCGAGATGTACGATGACGGACCTTACAATCTCAAGGAGCCGTTCTCCGTGATCTACGGTCCGAGCAGTTACCTGCTGCCGAGGGAACTCGAGAGGATGAAGGCGCGCTACTCGGCGGAGGTCACGATGATGGACCGCTGGCTGGGCCGTTTCCTCGACAAGATGGAAGAGCTTGACCTCTTCGATAGTACCCTGCTCATACTCCTCTCCGATCACGGCGTCGCCCACGGCGAGCACGGTTACACGGGCAAGCCGGACAACGTGCTCTGGCCCGAAGTTACCGACATCCCGTTCTACATAAGGCACCCTGAAGGCAAGGGGGCGGGACAGACCAGCGAATACTACGGCTCCACCCACGACGTGGCGCCCACGATCCTGGGTTCCCTCGGAATCGAGCCGCAGCAGGAGTTGGACGGCCAGGACCTCACGGTCTTGCTCGGAGGCGGGGAGCCCGAGGCGAGACCCCACTTCTCGATCGGCTACAACGACCATGTCTGGGCCCGCGACGACCGCTACGTCATGTTCAGCACCAACCAGGGCGCCGACGCCAGACTCTACGACGTAGAGCAAGACCCTGGTATGCACAATGACATAGCGGGAATCGAGCCCAACGTAGTAAAGCGGATGTTCGAAGGCTACATACTAAGAGACGCTGGCGGCCCTCTCCCCACCTACGATTACAACTCGGCAGCAGGCTGACGCGTCAACTTTCGCCGAACACGGCCACGTGCGGTTTCAAAGGCGAAGGTAATGGCCAGGGTCCCGGGACCGGACTGCGAGGCGCTGCCGCCGGTCCCGAGCCGACCACGACGCGCCTTACGCTCAGGGCCGCGAGCTGGGACGTAGTAGCCTTACCTTGCGCCTAGTCAGCGCGAGCTCCGAGCTCGCGGGCGGCGCGGACTAGCGCCTTGTTGCCCGAGGCTCGATCGCCGCTGGGGGCGTGCAGCGTGTCCTCGAGGCCGACGCGGGTGTCGAGGCCTCTGCGGACCGCGTCAGTCAGCAGCACCCACGTGACCTCACCGTCGCCGTGCTGCAGCCGCGGGATCGCCAGTCCGAGCCCGTCGAGTGCCCGGTGGATGTCCTCGACCAGCCCAACGGCATCGGCGGCTTTGTCACCGCTCTCCTGGAGTTGGAGTTCTCCGGGCTCGACCAGGATTCGGGTGAGCCGCCCTTCCGACCTGGACACCCCGAGCCGCTCGGCGTCTTTGACGCTCCACACGCCCGCCTCGATGCCTATCCCGATCCCTGCCAGAACCTCCATGAGTTCCAGAGCGCCAGGCTCGGAGAGGTTGACGGAGGTGTAGTCCGGCTCGCGCCAGTCTTCCACGAGCCGGAGACGGCGCTCGGGGTCGGGCTCGATCTCGGCGCTGGTCGTCACGCCCACTGGCACACCGCAGGCATCGCGGACCCTCGCGACCACCTCGTCCACGATCCCCGCGTCCAGCGTCTCGTGTCCGTTCGGGTTGCGGGGGTGCATGTGGATCGCGCGGGCACCCGCAGCGACGCAGGCTGCGGCGTCTCGTGCTAGTTCCTCGACCGATACCGGCGTTGCGGGATGGGCGGCCTTCGTCCTGTCGCCGTTGAGCGCCGCTTGCAGCCCCACCCTGCCGTCGATCATGGCCCCCTCCTGTCTCAAGCGTCGGCCCTCCACGGCGGCCGGATTGCGTCTGTCCCTCAGGGTCATTCTACGCAGAAGAGGGTGTCTCGCATCGCGAAAATCGTCTTCCCGATTTGGCGACTAAGGGCAGGGCAACATTGACGTCACGCGTTCCGGAGTGCGCTGCTACGGCGACCGTTTGCCGACAATGCCGGTCTTGCTAAGACTCGCAGACATCGCGGCGAGGTTTGCAACGAAGCCGCGGCCGATCGACCCGATGCCTGACGCGGTGCGTATGGCCGTTGCCGGCACATCGCGGTTTATGGATCCACTTGCCGCTTCAGGCGAGCAACTTGGCCATGCAATACTCGTCCACGTACGAGCCGTCGATGAGCATGGAGTGCTTTCTAGTCCCTTCGGGCATTCTTGATCCCTATCATCTCGTCGCCAATAAGGCAGCGGATGATGAACCGAAATCACTCTTCGCATCGACCGCGAGGCGGGTCGGCTGAGGGAGGCTGAGGGAGTGGCCAGAGACGCACAGCGGTCACGAAGACCCACGCGAGCAGCGTCACGACAAACAGATAGTAGGCTGCACCGGGCAAGAGAAGCAGCAGTACCGCGGCGATCCCTGTAACAAGGGTAAAGCGGGCGTGGCCGCGCCAACGGAGGTCCCTCCTGAACCTTCGCCACAAAGAGAAGTGGCCCACCAGCATAGCCAGGACGAAGAGCACGAAGGCTGTGTCGTGAACCAGGCCGTGCAGGCTCCGGGGCCCGACCCTCTGTATCGGGTCGGTTTCGAAGCCCATGAGCGTCATTGCTATCCCGGCCATGAAGAGCAGAGCGGGACCGAGTGGCGAGCTCCGTCCGCCAGTCGTCCCAATACTCAGCCCCACCGAGAAGAGCGCCAGCAGGAGACCCGAGACGACGAAGGTGACGTCCTGCAGGGCCCCGTACGGACCGAGGGCGAGTCCGCTCGGCCAGGCGCCTGCGGGGTCGGCAAGGGGGTGCCAGCCGATCCTCAGCATGAAGTCGTATTGGAGCGCGGTCAGCGCGATGAGGACGGTAACAAAGAGAACGGGCCCGAACATCCCCGCGAGCGCCGCTGTCATGACGATCGTACGTCGCCTCGTCTGGCTTCTCGCTGAGGAATACTTTGACTGCATGGGACATCTTCCTGCTAGGGGACCACTGTTTCAGGTGCCGATGGCGGCTTTCGTGGCCGGGGCCCCGAGCGGTCCTCCATAGCCTCCTGTGCTCAGGGCATGTTCCACTGCTCCTCGAGTGCCCACTTCACTTTCTCCACTGCGGGCGGGATCACCTCACCAATGCCCGTCCACACCCGCAACGTCGCCGCCCTGTCGTAGGGCGTCTTGCCCCGGTTTACGAGAACCAACCGAGCACCTGATCTGAGCGCCAGCCCTACGAGGGAGGCCGCCGGCTGCACCATAAGCGAGGAACCGAGGACAAGCATCAGGTCGCAGCGGCGGGCCTGGTGTTCGGCCATCATCAACTCTCTTTCCGGCAAGGAGTCCCCGAAGTTCACTACTGAGGAGATAAGGCGCCCGCCGCAGTTAGCGCACGCCGGCTGGCCTGGCACCGGCTTCTGGGTGCGATAGCCCGGGCCGAACCGGTCCCTGTCCCACCCTACTTCCTGCCGGTCGTACAGCTGGTCGCAGCCCAGGCAACGCATGAGCTGACCATTGCCGTGTAACTCCGCCAAAAACTCGGAGCTTATACCGGAGCGACGGTGGAGGTTGTCGGTGTTCTGCGTGATGAGGAACCGGAGTCTGCCAAGCTGCTGGAGCTGGTAGAGTGCCAGATGGGAGGCGTTGGGCCCTACCTCATCCGGCGGTACACGCCACCTTGGTGCCGGTAGACCGGCGTCGCGCCGCGTCCACACCCCCTCGGGGCCGCGAAAGTCGGGGATGCCTGAGTCGGTGCTGATGCCGGCGCCAGTAAAGGCGAGCATGTAGCCGGATTCGGCGATCCACCGGGCGATCTTCTCCACGTGCCGTTGGTGGCGTTGCTCGGCGGTCATGTCATCTCCCTTTTCGCGGGGCTCATCGCCAGCGTTAACCGATCAATCCGCTGACGCCCTTGTATAAGAACCACACCCCAAAAACCAGTGACACAGCTATTACTATCACTCGATTGCGCCGCTCCAGCTTGCGGAGCCACAGCGCATGCCAAGACAGGCGTCAGAACGAAGGTCTGGGTGGCCAACACATAGAACAGGTATAGACCGATATTCGCCGCCCCGCCCAGTCCAGCTTCGCTGATGACTCCGATGGCGGACAGGGTAAAGACCCACTGCTTGATGGCGATAGTCACGAAGAGCGTGCCTGCGCCAACGGCTTTGACCGCCGAGAGGTCGCTGATGGCGGTCATCCACTGGGGCGGCGCGTCGGGGTCCTCCGCCTACTGCCATTTCTTGACGGCCGTGATCAATAGCAGAATGCCGACGATCAGTAGTAGTGTGGAAACACCGAGTCTCTGGCCATATTCGGAATTCGCTGCAAGGGCAACGCCAAAGATAATGCCAAAGAGAACGCCCTGTGCCAGGCGCACGGCGATGTTGCCGGCCACAAAGGCCAGGGCTTTGACCAGCCCACCCTGACCTTGCAGCAATACCAGCACCACGATCGGATAAAATGGCACCGCCGTGGCGCCTACGATCAAGGGCAGGAGTATGTCGGCTTGCTCACATAGGCGATTATAGATGTGCGGCGAAAGTCGGGCAAAGGGCGCCCGTCTCGGGGACACCGAATAAGGCCGGGGCTCAGCGAGTCTCCGAGCATGCAAGAGTTCTACGATGGATGCCGGTTGAGTTTCGGCAACATCTACATATGCTTAAGCTTGACGATTGGGAATGATGGAAGGATATCGATGAGGAAAGTGGTAGCTGTGGAGTTGGTGTCGCTGGACGGCGTGATGGAGTCGCCGGAAGAGTGGGCTTTCTCCTACTCGAACGACGAGATGGAGGAGGCGAACGCCTCTGGGATGGCCGCGTCGGACGCGTTGCTAATGGGGCGGGTGACCTACGAGCAAATGGCCGCCTTCTGGCCGAACCAACCGGGCGGCGTGCCGATGGTGGACTACATTAATAGCGTGCCCAAGTACGTCGTCTCGACGAACCTGGAAGAGCCCCTCGGGTGGAACAACTCGACCCTGATCGAAGGCGATGTAGCAGAGGAGATCGCCAGGCTCAAGCGGCAGCCAGGAGAAGACATCACGATCCTCGGCAGCGGCGCTCTCGTCCGTTCGCTGCTTCGAAGCAACCTCATCGACGAACTCAGGCTCATGGTCCATCCCGTGATCCTAGGAAGCGGGAAACGCCTCTTCGAGGACGGGGACGATCGTCGACCGCTAGAGCTCGTCGACTCGAAGACGTTCGGCACGGGCGTCCTCTACCTCACCTACCGGCCGCCACAAGACTGAAGCCGCGACTGTCGAGGTAGTCAGGAGGGTGTGCGAACTACCTGTCGCGAGGGAGCGATCCTGAGCACCACCCGTTCGCTTTGGATCTGTGTCTGGTAAGGCTTGCCACGGTATTTGTGGGACAGTTCGTCGATGTGCTCTCTCGCCTCCTGACCCCTTACCTTCTCTACGACCTCCCCACGCACTTCGATGAAGCGATAGGGATCTTCCATGTCCCAGATAGTGACGGTCACCCTGGGGTCTCGTTCGACGTTGCGATACTTCTGGCGGTGCACTTCGGTGTTGATCAGGAGGTGCTGCTCATTTGCATCGACCCACATTACCTGCGTCTGCGGGTGGCCATCAGGTAACAGCGTAGTGAGTGCCGCAAAGTTCTGTGCGCGGGCCAGTTCGAGAACCATCGGATGAACCTCCCAGCCATCGAATTTGTCCGACATGCGCTCCTCTCCCCGCTCGGGTGTTTGTTTCGCTTGCGATACGCTCTTCCTGCCGGCTATAAATGCGAGACTCCCAGCCGCGACTATGGCCCGGCCAGATCCTCGCGCGCCACGTCCTGATCCCTCGCCTCTTCCTGTTCGGACGTCTCGTCGGGTTCCCGCTCGGCATAGAGCACGGTGAGTATGATCCCGACGAGTCCCACGAGCCCGACCCAGACCGGCAGGCGGATACCTAAAAGCCGATCCAGGGAGTACCCATCGGACTCGCGGATCATGAGTGCCGTCGAGATGGCGATGTTGAGGACGGGAAGTTCGGCGCCTCCCTCGGTCACCCAGATGGGCTTGTCCCAGTGGGCCTTCCTGGTAGCCATCGACATGGCCCCTATGACGCCGAGGGGGCCCAAAGGCTTGAGGAGTCCCAGAGCCGTGAGCACGCCGCCACCGAACTCCGAGAGTCCCGCCAGATAGGCCCAAGGGCGTCCCGGGCGCATACCGAGCATCTCCATGAAGCCGCTGGTACCCTCTAACCCCGGCCCGCCGAAGGTCCCGAAGAGCTTCTGGGCCCCGTGGCCCGCCATAAGTGAGCCTTGCACCACGCGCACGATCATCGGCGCCGCTTCATTGACCTTGGAGGTGTTCATCCTCACTCCTTCTGTATCTTTCTCGGGACTTACCACCCTCGTCCGCCGGAAACGGGGCGCTTGCCTATGCTCTATACCCTGCACCACCGGTTTACACTCCTGCCTTTGTTCCAAGGGGACCTGGCCGGTGATTCACTCATGGTCTATCCTGCTTAGATATGGGGCTACGAGATTTTGCGCTCACCGACGAGCTCCTCAGGGAGATACCCAAGGCGGAGCTACACATTCACATCGAAGGTTCGTTGGAGCCGGAGATGATGTTCGAGATGGCCGCTCGCAACGGGGTAACGCTCAGGTACGGCTCCGTACGGGAGGTTCGCGAGGCCTACGACTTCTCTGACCTTCAGTCCTTCCTGGACCTCTACTACGAGGGCACACAGGTACTGCTCTACGAGCGGGACTTCTACGAGTTGACCCGGGCGTACCTCCAGAAGGCCTCCTCGCAAGGCGTGCGCCACGCCGAGATCTTCTTCGACCCGCAGGCCCACACGGGCAGGGGCGTAGACCTCGGGACGGTGATCACGGGCCTGCGCCGCGCCCTGGAAGAGGGCGAACGGCATCTCGGCATATCTTCACACCTGATCATGTGCTTCCTTAGACACCTCAGTTCAGATGAGGCTATGGAGACCTTGCGCCAGGCCCTCCCTTACAAGCAGTGGATCGTGGGCGTAGGTCTCGACTCATCGGAGGCCGACCACCCGCCCGAAGACTTCGAGGCGGTGTTCGAGGAGGCAGGGAGGCACGGATTTCGCAAGATGGCCCACGCCGGGGAAGAAGGGCCGCCCGGGTACATCTGGCAGGCCCTGGACGACCTGGGCGTGGCCAGGATCGACCACGGCGTAAGGTGCGTGGAGGACCCTGGGCTGGTACGGAGACTCAGGGAGGAACAGATGCCGCTTACCGTCTGCCCGCTCTCCAACTTGAGGCTGCGCGTCGTCGACTCCATGGAAGAGCACCCCTTAAAGCGGATGCTGGACGAAGGGTTGTGCGTGACGGTGAACTCCGATGATCCGGCCTACTTCGGCGGTTATGTGGTCGACAACTACTCCGCCGTGAGGGACGGACTCAGCATCTCTCGCGAGGAGTTCCGCGCGGTTGCGGAGAACTCCTTCAAGGCCTCGTTCTTGAGCGAAGGCGAGAAGAAGAGACTCTTGGAGGAACTCGCGTTCTACTTCGAGATCACAGCATAAGCTCCCAGGTCTGTCCTACCAGATCATGCCCAAAGCTACGGTGCGGTTCCTCGTGGACGAGCCGGAAGCCCATATCTTCGTAAATGCGGCGGGCGGAGTTCAGCACGTCATTCGTCCACAACGTGATCCTCAGGTAACCCGCCTGCCGGGCGAAGCGGATGCACTCTTCCACCAGGCGGCTGCCGATGCCAAGCCCGCGTGCCTCCGGCTCGACGAGAAGAAGTCGCAGCTTGGCAGTCTCCTCCGACTCCCTGACGAGGAACACACAACCGACGATCTCGCTTTCTCTCTCGGCGATCCAACAACGCTCCAGTCTCGGGTCGTATCCCTGGATGAACTTCGCCACGATCTCCGCCACGAGCGCCTCGAATCGCTCATCCCAGCCGTACTCTCTGGCATAGAGCACGCCGTGGCGGTGGACGACCCAGCCCATGTCGCCCGGCCGGTGGGGCCTTAGAATGTAAGGGACCATCGGCTCGGGCCGAGCACCGAGTAGCCCCTCGATGGTTCGCATCGCTCCGACCAGACTTTCTTGCCCCGCTACAGACATGCCACCAAGTATCGCGCCGATCTCGCTGCGCGATCGCGCGTCGAGCGGGGCGAAGGCCTCCCAACCTCGCTCCGTAAGCCTCAGCAGCCGGCGCCGGCCGTCGTCTTCGGAACGTCGCTTGCGGATCAGGCCGTGCTTCTCGAAGCCGCGTAAAATGCGGCTCAGGTAGCCAGCGTCCAATCCTAGCTCCTCACCGAGCTCGCCCGCCGTGGTCTCCCCGCAGTGAGCAAGCTCGTAGAGGACGCGTACCTCGGTCAGAGAGAATGGACTCTCCAGATACCCGTCTCGCAACACGCCGATCCGACGCGTCCAGAAGCGGTTGAAGCGCCGGACATCTCCTACACGTCGGTCGAAATCGTCGTCTGTCATCGAATTACCACCAATCTCCACACCCGCAAGCATATGCTATTGTCAACTAATTACTTGATTTTGTCAAGAAAGTGGCATCGTGTAGCCTGTGATGTGGGAAGGGGGTCGGAAGCAGGCTATCGTAGGTGGGAGGCCGTCCTTGATGTCTGGCTTGTATCCCCTCGATTCTCATGTTTTAGACGATGTTTCACTACTCTCAGTGAGGATCATGAAGTATAATTGTGGGGTAATGATCATCGCTATCTCCCGCGGAAAGAGGGTGTGGGGAATGATAAGGATCTCGGTTCAGGTGAGCAGTGGCACGGCGCGTTTCAGGGTTGCGGTTCAGGCTGAGAGCATCGAGCGAGCCCTAAAGAGCGTGGCGAGGCAATACCCCGACAGGGAGTGCGAGGTTACGTTTCCCATAGATCCCGAGACCTTCTTCGTCGAGGACTCCGTTGCCTCGGTCAAGCAGCTAGCAGCGTAGAGCGGGCCTTGAGGAAGGGACCTCCATGAATACAGGCACGATCTTATCGCCGGCGGTGGACACTGACTTTTTGAAGAATATCTCCCAGCTGCCTTCGGAACCAGCCCTACAGCAGGCCGCTCCTTTCCTGGCCGATCTTGTGCAGGACCCCAACTTTTTCGAAGGTAAGATTCGCCCCCTCTTGGAAGAAGCGAGAGGCGCTGTAAGAGACTGGTACGTGGCACATAGCTATGGAGGCAAGGACCATACCTACTCTTTGCAGGTTTTCGTCTGGCCTCCGAGCACAGAGACAAAGATCCACGACCATACTTCCTGGGGAGTTTACTGCTGTGCTGTGGGCTCCATTTTCGAGGAGCGCTACGAGCGTCTGGATGACGGATCACGGCTGGATCACGCCCGCCTCAAGAAGGTCCGGCAGCGGAAATGGGGCACAGATGACGGAGCATCGCGTGTCCTACCCCGCGACGGAGGCATTCACCGGGTAGGGAACTCTGGCGAAGACGTGGCGATCTCGGTGCACCTGTACGGACCCCGGCTAGGGGAGGTAGACGGTCGGGACTACGACCTCACTTGCGACTACGTCTGTGACCGGCGCGAAGACTAGACACTACGGGGCGGCTCTGTGTAGGGTAACCAGAGTGATGTCGTCCTCCTGCTCCCACCTCTCCCCGGTGAAGGAGTACAGCTCGTCCATCAGGAAGTCCACCAACGGCACTCCCCCAGCGTGTTCAGCCACCAGCGCCTGCAGACGGGGAAAGCCGAACATCTCGCCTTCAGGGTTATGGGCTTCGACCAGTCCGTCGCTGTAAAATAGGGCTCCGTCGCCAGCTCCCAGGTTGATCTCCTTCTCCTCATAGCCCATCCCCGGCATGAGGCCAAGGGGCATCCCCCTCGCCATGAGCTCATCAGCATCGCCACCACGCCGCACATAGGGCAGGTCGTGGCCCGCGTTGGCGTAGCTCAAGGTACCGCTCCTAGGGTCGAGGACGCTGTAGAAACAGGTGACGAACATGTTGGCCGGTATGCGAGCATACAACGCCTCGTTGACCCGCTGAAGCACCTCGCCGGGCGAGTAGTTTGAGGCCTGAGTGACGGCCCTGAGCATGCCACAGGTGGTGGACATCACGAGGGCTGCCGGCACACCCTTGCCCGTGGCGTCCCCCACAACCAATCCCAGGTGACCGTCTTGTAGCTCCAGGAAGTCATAGAAGTCTCCTCCCACCTCCCTGGCCGGTCTGTAGCTAGGGGAGATTTCCCAACCCTCTAGTTCGGGCACCGCCTCGGGAAGCGAAGCCTGCTGGATGCGCCGTGCCACGTGCAACTCTTGCTCGATGCGTTCTCGGGCGTGTGCTTCTTGCTTGAGACGTCGCTCCCTGGCCTGTATTTCTCGCCTCATGAAGATCGCCGTCGCAACCTGCGAGACGAGGTTTGCGAGGCCGACCACAAGTTCGCTATCCGCGCGAATATTTGCGTGGTACGCTGGATTATTCGCTGTGTTTCCCGCGATCAACACACCGAGCGGCTGTTGTGGTTCACCGCCTAACGGAAACGCGATATATTCGGCCATCCCCAGGGCTTGCCCAAGCGCAAGCAGGTCGTCTCGATCGCACCCTTCCGCGCAGATTACTCGTTCTGAGTCAGCCAAGATTGGAGCAAGCAGGGGATCGTGCGCCGAGAGCCGTAAGCCCATAACACGCGCCTCGCTCGTCTCGTCGTAGTATCCGTCGTGTGCTTTAGCGTAGAAGGTGTTCGTCCCGGGGTCGTACAAGAGCGCCACACACCGCTCGAATCCAAGCTGATACAGGACGAACTGGACCGCGATCTGGAGGAGCTCACCCAGATCCAGGGTTGCGTTCAGCTCCTTGCCAACCTCGTACAGGTGGCGGTATATACGGATCTGATCGTCGAGCTGCCCTTGGAACTGATAGAGTTCGTGCTCGGTTCTGACGAGGCGTTTGACTTGGTCAGACAGGCGTCGGTTCTCATCTTGTAGGGTTACTAACCGCCGCTCGACTTGTTCGTCGCGCTTGCCCGACGTTTCCGGTGACCCCTCCATCGTCAACTCAAGGCAAGGACAACCGAGGTGTAGAGATGACGAAGGTTGTGCTCCTCTACCGGACCGATCTCTCCCACAGTGTAAAAACCTACCCACGGTGCATCCGGATCTAGGGATTTCCGAAACCGCTTGAGTATCTGCAACTTCTCCTGCTCACGGAACATCGTCTTGCCTCTGGTGCCACACTCGAACTGGAAAACCAGTTTGGGTTTCTCACCCCCGAGTTGGTTCTTGATCTGGGCTGCCATCCGATCGAAGCCTGTGGTGATCTTCTCCTTGTCTCGGCTCGAGAGCCAGATGCTCGTGCCTTCTGGGACCTCAGTTTGTACGGTGATGGAGCCGTCGGCCATGCTCACAGTAGGCATGCCTCTAACCACGTACTCCTCATCTTTCATGTAGCTAGGAGCTTTGAAACACAGCGAAAGCGAGATAGCGTAATGGATCCATTCGCGATCGTCAGTTAGGCCACCTTTTGGTATGTACTCCTCGAACACTTCCATGGCGGGTTTACCGTCGATCTCGTAGATAATGTTTCCTTGGCTGCGAGTCACTATGCGCTCCCCACCTATTGGGATACAGCCGTGGCTTATAGCCCAACCAGCCCGTGCCTTGCCTGAGAGCAGCGCGTAGGAGACCCCATCAGTGATGACTTCGTCGTTGCAATATTGATAGGTTGCCGACGCCATATTATTGAAGCTGGCATTAGCTCCCCCTCCCCACATCGGGAGGAACCGCTTGCTCGGGAGATTTTCTTCCAGCCCGGTAAAGAAGTTATCAACAAGGTTCTCCGTTGGAACGATGAAGTCTTTGAGCCCATCAGGGAAGACGAACAGGCCGATGGTGTCAGTGGACAGGTGAGCTAACAGGTCCTTGGCTACCTGCTTCCCGACGGCTCGTGGTTCGGCCTCGAGTCCCCTCACTATCCCATTGCGCCACCGCAGCTCGTCCGAAGAGATCACCGTAACCACTACGGAGAAGTTGGATTCGTCTGCGTCGTCTCCGTCTATCGTGCCCTCAGCCGAGCAACCTGTGAGGGGTGCACCCCTTGTGGTCTCGCGGACCACCCGCAACAAGGAACGCTGATCGTATCCGATCGAGCCGAACATGAAGACAAAGTCTGGTCTGTCGACGCCCGCCTCCTGCAGCGCTTGCTCGGCGGCCTCACGACCTGCAATGCTCGGATTGTGATGTCGACTCATGCCGACCCCGGCTTTGATAGACATGGACGTACCTCCTGCTTGTTAGGAACATCTTAGCTTAGGAGGGGTTGCGAGGCATCTCTCATGGGCGTTGCCAGGCGTCCCGTCGTATCCGTCGCGACTCACGGGCCGTCCTCAGTGCGCTGGGAGACACAGGCGGGGGCGGCTCAGCTTTTATGGTCCTACATCGCGACGCCAGTTCATGCACAATACCGCTCGAAAGCGAGGAGTGTGTAACTATCCAGGTTGAGAGAATGGACTGGGCATCCTTGGACGATGTTTCGGTCCGCGTATGAGAACAGAGGGGGTTAGGTGAACCGCCAACGCGTTGCGAGGCTGATCGCGCGTCTGGCCCTCGGCATCGCCGTGGGGGCCGCCCTTGCGTATGTAGCCCTGGAGTACCTGTAGAGTTCGCGTCTGAGAGGACGCAGACTCTGGTGGTAAAGGTAGAGAGGAAGTGGACCACGGCCTGGCGCCGAGGGCCAGACCAGCGGCTACCCTGACCTCTCGCGTGCAGCCCTGAGCCTCTCTCGCCACCTTTCGCCCCAGCGGGCTTCGGCGGCGTAACTGATCTGTTGCTCAGACAAATCACCCGAGATCATGGCGCTTTCGTAGCCGTTCAGGTAGCCGAGGCGTGCGTCGCGCAGAACGTAGGGCGCTTCCCAGGCCGGTAAGTCAAGTCCGTGCCACATCCCTACCATCTGTGCCGCTGTGCGGAACCTGGCCTCCTTCGCATCCTCCCACCCGAGACATTCTCCCGCTTCGCGGCAGACACCACGCAACTCATCGGGGGCGAACCGCCCCCTGGGAGCGTGTCTAGCCAACTCTTCGGGTAGCGAGTAC
The DNA here is from genome assembly GCA_963811295.1 of uncultured Rubrobacteraceae bacterium. Taxonomy (GTDB): domain Bacteria; phylum Actinomycetota; class Rubrobacteria; order Rubrobacterales; family Rubrobacteraceae; genus Rubrobacter_D. The sequence continues at coordinate 72,178 of CAWEQZ010000020.1, forward strand.
GTGTCGCGCGACCGATCTCTTCTTTCGGTCCTCTCTTCGTCGCCCATCTACTCCTCATACTTGCGTATCGTCCTAGTGGGGCGGCAGCACGTAGCCCGGTAGGGTAGCAATCCGCTCCAGCCAGGCACGCACCGCCGGGTAGTCCTCGAGGTCATAGCCGCCCTCCGGACAGAGGCGTGGGTACGCGTAGAGGGCGACGTCTGCGACCGTGGGGTTCTCCCCGACGAAATACTCGCGCTCGCCCATATGCCGCTCCATCACCCCCAGGGCCCTGTAGCCCTGCTCGAAGAGTTGCTCCAGCTCGACCTCCTTCTGGGCCGTCATCTCGACGCCCCACATGCGCCAGAGGCGGGGCCGGGAGAGGTTGAGTAGGAGGCTGTACTGCTCGAAGAACATCCAGCGTAAGATCTGCGCCTGATCCAGCTTCTTCCCGGGGAGGTATGGCGTGTCCTCAGCGAGGTAGTGAAGGATCGCGCCGGACTCCGGGAGCATCGTCCCGTCCTCGAGTTCCAAGACCGGGACCTTACCGTCTGGGTTGACGTTCTCGAGGAAACCCGCCGCGTGGGTCTCACCGCCCTTGGTGTCGTAGTTGACTACCTCACACCTCGTGCCAAGCAAACCCAGGAGCAGCCGAACCTTGTAGCTATTGCCCGATCTCGGGGCTGAGTGCAAACGCATGGAGAGTCTTACCTCGCTTTGTGGTGAAGGATCGAGAGCCGCCTCATTGTGCTTGGTATCGCCTTCGCCTGCAAGACTTCGTCAGGTTAGATCGCTCGCCGCTTGCTTGTGTAGTAACTGGTGTTAGTCGCGTGGTTGAGGGTCCTCTCCCCTACCGCCCTTCGCCTCCTCGTAGGGGCACAGCCACAAGGAGACGTGGGCGGGTTGCATAGTCTCCCTTACCACCCCTACCAGATCGTCGCTTAACGCCTCCAGGTCAGTTTCGTCGCGTAGCTGAGCCGAGAAGGTTATTAGGGTCTATCTAGCATCGTACTTCCTCCTGTAGAAGCGACGGTCCATAAAGGACTGGATGCGCCTCCTTAGCGGGTTGAACAGGGCAGCGATCAGGAGGGTGGAGGCAACGACCGCGAGGGCGGACTGCTGGCCAGTGAGTAAGACGAAGAGTCTCTGCAACACCACGATGCTTACGAAGTAGAGCGCGATCAGTGTGGCGGTGAGGGTGCCGTAGACGAGGGTGCGGTTAATTAGGATGTCTATGTCGTACAGACGGTAGCGCGCTATCGCTATACCCACAGCTGTCGGGAAACCGACGATTCCAATCAACGCAGGCACGTACCCAACCATTTGGAGCCCCCGCAGGTCCACCGCTTCCAAGACGGTGTAGGTGGGAAGCGAGGCGCCTCCCCCCAGTGCGCCAGCATAAGCCACCCACTGTATCTGCTGGAGCTCTACCCCTCTCGCGTGATGCAGCCGCCAAACCAAGGAGGCTGCCGAGACGAATATCAAGGCGAACATGAGCGCCTGAACTCAGAGAGGTTCGGTAGGCTCTCCACCCTATTGCTCTCTTGCCACTTCCGTCACAGCCCCATCACTCTAGCGCACTACCGTCTCCCAATCGTTATGGAAAGCGGTACAGAGAGGAAGATTTCATCCCGACTTCCTACGCCCCAATCTCTTTGGCGCCTCATGGATGGACAAGGCGATGAAGTATGAGAGCGTCGCTACCTGCATAAGCCTTGCTGCTCTGGGCCGGGGAGTCGCCTGTGGGGGCCGTTCGCGTAGACAACTCGTATAATCTCGGGATGGTGCCAAGCGACCAGAACTCAGGGCATAGCGCCGAGGACGAGTGCGAGCTGTGCGGCAGGCCCGTCGGGGAGAATCGTCTCACCCGTCATCATCTCTTGCCGCGCTCTCGCTCCAGGAAGATGAAGCGCAGAAGGAAGGGTAGACAGGAGCTGGAGCGACGTGACGCAGGTAGGACGGTCGCCCTGTGCGGACCCTGTCATAGAAACGTACACGTCTCTATCGAAAACACAGACCTTGCACGATCTTACGACTCCGTAGCGGCGCTCAGAGACCATCCCGGAGTGCGGCGATTCACGGAGTGGGTGAAGGATAAGCCGCATGGGCGGGCCTGAACAACATGCAGATGTCTCGAGAAATGCGCACAAAATGAGCTCGTTAGCGACAGCCCGAGAGTAGGCAACCAGGAGGAAGCTCCAGTGTCGATGGAGGAAGAGAAGAACAAGGCCCTGGTGAGCCGCTTTTGGGAATCGGTAGGCAGGGGAGACCTGGACGCGATAGACGAACTGCTCGCTCCCGACTTCGTCGATCATAGCTTGCTTGAGGACCAAAAGCCCGGTCGCGAGGGCTACAAGCGGCAGGTGGCCGAACAACACGCTGCCCTCTCTGATATTCGCCCCATCATCGAGGATCAGGTAGCCAAAGGTGACAAGGTCGTGACCCGCATCACCTGGCGCAGCATCCACGATCGGGGAGAGTACTTCGGCCTGATGCCGAGGGACAAGGAGGTAGTGGTGACTGCTATGTCCATGCACCGCATCGTGGGGGGCAAGATCGCCGAGGAGTGGAGCGAGGATAACGGTTCCGCGGAAGTAGCGCGGGCGCATCTCGAGCAAGAAATACGCGAACGCGAGCGCGTGGAGCAGGACCTTAGGGTGGCGAGGCGCATCCAGCAAGCCTCGCTCCCCAAGAAGGTGCCCGAACTGGCGGGCTGGCAGATCACTCCCCACTACCATCCCGCTAGGGAGGTGGGAGGAGACTTCTACGACTTCCATCTCCTCCCTGAGGATCGGTTGGGGTTCGTGGTGGGGGACGCCACGGGCAAGGGCGTGCCAGCAGCGCTTATGATGTCCACGACCTGCGGCATGCTGCGCCTCGCAGCCCAGGGTTCCTCATCGCCCGGCCAGATGCTCCGAGGAGTCAATGAGGTGCTCTTTCCCAATATTCCATCCAGTATGTTCGTCACCTGTTTCTACGCCATCCTCGACCCCAAGAGCGGACACCTAATCTACGCCAACGCGGGCCACGACCTGCCTTACCTACACCGCAATGGCGACGCCGAGGAACTAAGGGCCAGGGGGATGCCCCTGGGGCTTATGCCGGAGATGAGCTATGAGGAAAAGGAGACCACCTTGCACACCGGCGAAGCAGCCCTCCTCTACAGTGACGGGCTGGTCGAGGCGCACGACCCTGGAGGTGATATGTTTGGCGTTCCTAGGTTGCGGGCGCTCATCGCCGAGCATGGTGAGAAGCGATCACTAGGTGACTTGCTCCTACAGGAGCTCTACTCCTTCGCCGGGGAAAGGTGGGAACAGGAGGACGACATCACCCTCCTTACGCTACGGCGTACTGCGCGTCCAAGCTAACCTGCGAGAAGTCCGTACTTCTACAGCGCGGGTTGCGGAAGGATTGATCCTTCCGCAACCCGCGCTGTCAGCAGTTAGAGTTACCGGCCCCGGCGGCTGGTAAAGAACCTGTAGGCGATGAAGGTGATCAGCGCCACGAGCACGATCGGCCCGAGCACAGTGGTGAACAGCAGCGCAAAGAGAATCCTCAACATTCGGAACGATCCGAAGCCTCTACCAAAGCCTCGTCTGCCAAAGCCCAGCCTACGAATTATCAGTAGGAGCTCGTCTGGCAAGACGCTCACGAGTAGCGAGATGGCGCACAAGGTCCATTCGAGGTGCCCTGCCGCGATCGCGTGGATGTAAGCCATAAAGCTCGTGCTCCCTTCGGCGCACTTGTCCTCTGGCGTTATACCAAAGCACGGAGTGCATGAGCCGAAATGGTTCAGCACAGGCGCGACCTCGATCTGCAACCTTTCGGTTATGGAACCGGCAATCTGCCAGGTTACTCTACCCGCGCCGCTCGGGAGGCAACTCACGTCACAGTGCTCTTAGGCCACGCGGGGACGCAATCGGAGTGGTGTCACGCGCCAAGGAGGCGTATGGTGCGCAGAGGAGGTGCCTGCGTTACCCCTGCGCGAACACGTACGTGGCATACGCCGCGCCGTCGGACAGCTGCTCCATGGCCTTCGTGCTGAGGTTTCCAACGTCGTCGCAGGCCTCGTGGTAGCATCCGTCGTAGGCGACGCCCGCCTCGCCGCCGTAGACCTCGACCTGCTCCCCCGTCTTCCTGCCTTCGGCGCCGCTGAAGAGGCCGCCTACGGGGATGCCCTCGGCGGCGAACGGGCCGTGGTCGGAGCGCCCCTTCAGGTCCATGGTCTCCGCCTTCAGGTCCCGAGAGCCGAAGAAGTTCTCGAAGACCTCCCTTACCTCGCTGGAGCCGTAGATGAAGCGGACGTAGTTCGGTGAGGCAACCATGTCGAAATTGAGATAGACGGCGAGGTCGCCGAGTTGACGCTCGTCGAGTTGGGCCACGTAGTATTTCGAGCCGAACAGGCCCAGCTCCTCGGCGCCCCAAAAGGCGAAGCGCACGCGGTTTCGCGGTTCGATGCCCAACTCGGACATCTTCTCGGCGATCTCCAGGATGGTGGCGGAGCCCGAGCCGTTGTCGTTGATGCCCGGACCCTCTGGCACAGAGTCGAGGTGGGCCCCCACGACGACCGTCTGATCCTCGCGGCCCTCCCCGGTGTCGGCTATGACGTTGCTCGCCTCGCGCATCTCAGAGACCGTCGAGGCGAAGACACGGACTCTCACGTCCCCGCCGTGCTTCATCCGAACCAGTTCCTCGCCGACCGCGAAGCTCGTGCCCAAGACGGGGATCGTTACGCCTGGCTTTCCCAAGGTGCCCCGGATTATCTCGGCCTTGTTCTCCTCTCCCTCATCAAAGATAAGGGCGGCCGAGGCGCCCGCGGCCTCGGCGTTCTTGGCCTTCTCTTCGAATGTGCAGGCGCCGCGCTGAAGGAAGGCGACGTCGCCCTCATCGAAGTCCGTGAAGTCCGACTCCTCGCAGCCGCTGGTGGAGGGGTTCGGCTCACCGCCCGGTGAGGATAAGATGTCCACCGGCTCCAGTTCCGCAGTCACCTCGCCGCTACCCGAGTACAACATGGGTGCGAAGTCCTCCCTTAGCTCGTAAGTGTGCGGGTCTGGAGAGATCCTTGCCATCTCCGGGGGTGCGAGCACCCGGAAGAAAGGGAACTCGAAGGACTGCACCCTCACATCGTAGCCTGCTCTCCGGAGCCTCTTCGCGACGTACTCCCGCGACTCGCGGTAGCCGTGCGTGCCCGCCGCCCGAGTGTCGCCGTGGGCATCGGCGATGGCCTGGAATCTGTGTTCGTGCTTCAGAATTCCCTTGGGCGTCACCGCCTTCAGTAACTCCGAATGGCCCGAAGGGTCCGCGGTCACGGCCTTCCGTGACTCCGGCGGTCGCGTCGAGCGATCCGTGGACCAGTTAGCTACGGCGACACCCACAGCTCCGAGCGTCGCCAACAATACCAGCGTGCCCAACACCGCACGCCTGGTCAGTAGCACGCTTCCTCCCGAGAAAAACACCCGAGGTCAACGAGCGCGACAAGTATCAAGAAGGCGAGTGACGATTCCATCAGACACAATCATACTGGAAGGCAGATGCCCGTCGCGTTGTACGGGAATAGCGCCGGTGAAAGTCTCCCCCGTGGGCGCCTAATGCTACGTTGGTGTATCCACCGGTGCAGTGATCCCTCTCGCTACTCCTCTGCCAGCGCCGCCACCAGTTCGCGGCAGAAGTCGGGGATGTCGGGGACCACGCGACCCCAGACCAGGTTGCCCTCGCGGAACGCCGCCTTGTCCACCCAGATCGCTCCGGCGTTCTCCAAATCGTCTTTGATCCCCAGCGAGCCCGTCGCCCTCGCCCCGTCGACTAAGCCGGCAGAGATCGCAACGAGCCCGCCGTGGCAGATGATGCCGACGGTCTTGTTCCTTTCGTAGACGGTCCTGACGAGGTCCGTTATCCCAGGATAGCGCCTGAGTTTGTCCGGAGCCCAGCCGCCGGGCACCACGACGCCGTCCAACTCCGTGGCGTCGACACCGTCCGCCGTCGTGTCGGCCTGCGCCCCCAGCGCGTTCTTGCCGCTGACCGGTTCGGTGTCGGGTCCGACGGAGACGACCTCGGCCCCCTCCTCCTGCAGTCGCATCACAGTGACCCAGTACTCGAGGTCCTCGAAACCCTCGGCCACGAGAACCGCGATCTTCTTCCCTTCCAACCTCATAGAGATTCCTCTCGTGTAGTATTCACTCGCCCGTCATCGACCCTAGAAGCTCGTCCACCTCGCGCCGCGCCTCTTCGCCGCCGAGCTCGAGGGCACGAGCCAGCGCAGGCACCGCATCGGCACCCCGCCCTGACCGGAGCAGCCTGCCAGCGGTTTCGAGGTGCTCCCTGTAGCCGTTCTGGGCAGAGGGAGCCATATCCGGCGCCTCCTCACCCCGGATCAGGGCGAGTATCTCGTCCCCGTAGCGGGCCGCGCGGCGCAGACCTACTCCCTTTATGGCGCCCAGTTCGTGGATGGTGGCGGGTTTGCGGGCGGAGATCGCCTCCAGGTGCGAGTTGTGCAGCACGACATAGGCGGGCACCCGCTGCCTTTTCGCCTGCTCACCCCTCCAGCTCCTCAGCCGCTCGAAAAGCTCCGGGTCTACGGCTGGACTCTCCTCATCTGCCGGTGAGGACCCGGCGAACGCAGACACGAGCGGCTGCTCTTCAGGAATACTCGTTCTTGGCCCGGCGGCTCTCGAGAGCTCTTCCGCCTCGCCGAGGCAGACGTCACAGCCTGCGCAGGGTGCGACCTCCTCCATATCCCCAAAATGCCTTAGTAGGTGCTCGCGGCGGCAGGTCCTAAGGTTGGCGAAGGACTCCACGTCCCGAATCTGGGCGTAGGCCGTGTTCGCCCGATTCTTGAGCCTGCGTGCGATGTTGCGACGGCTATCGTTGTCCAGCGAGAACGTCTTGAGCCTCACGTCCACCAGAGAGCCGCGGGGAATGATCTCCACCACACCGTCGACCATCATCCTGTAGATGGCGCCTTGCACTACTGCGGGACGCAACCCCGTCTTACGCGCCAACTCGGGCAGCCCGACGGAGCCCGAGCCCGGCAGCGCGGCGTGAACAGCGGCTACCTCTTCGCGCAGATCCTTCGGCTCCTCTTCGACGGCGCGCACCTCGACCTCGGCCCAGAGGTCGTAGCCGCGGGAGATAAGGCCCGACTCTTCGAGGCTCCCCATGACGATACCGGCCGACTCGGGATCGACGCCGCCCAGCGCCGAGAGCGAAGCAGGCGGCACGTTTACCCTTCCGCCGCTCTCCACCCTGGAGAGCGCCGAAAAGAAGGAAGAGACCTCACGCTCTCCTGCCGTGCCCAGCGTAACCAGCCGTTTGCGCCGGCCGAGGTCGGCGCCACGATACAGTACGACGCATTCGGATCCCTCCCCGTCCCTGCCCGCGCGCCCCGACTCCTGGATGTATGCGGGGAGGCTTCCAGGGACGCTCGAATGGACGACGAACCTGACGTTCGGTTTGTCCACCCCCATACCGAAAGCGATTGTCGCGACGACCACGGCGAGCTCGTCGGTCATGAACCGCTCCTGAATGTCGGCCCTGTCGGCCGAGCCCATCCCGGCGTGGTACGCGGCGGCGTCGACCCCGGAACGGCGCAGGCTGGCGGCGAGTTCCTCGCACTCCTTGCGCGTCGTAGCGTAGACGATCCCCGGCGGCGGTGAGGCGCGTATAACATCGAGAATGCGTGGCAGCTTGTGCTTCTTCTCTTTTGCGGGGATCACCCTGTAGTTCAAGTTCGGGCGATTGAAGCTCGTCACTACCACCTCGGGCGAGCGCATCTTCAGGGAAGCCAGGATGTCCTTCCTGACACGCGGGGTCGCCGTCGCCGTAAGGGCGAGGACGGGGGGGTTACCCAAATCCCTCACGGCGCGCGGCAAGAACAGGTAATCCGGGCGGAAGTTGTGGCCCCACTCCGAGATACAGTGGGCTTCGTCTACAACGAACAGGCCGACGCCGGCGCGCCTGAGCGCGAGGACGAACTCCAGGGACCTGAGACGCTCGGGGGCAACATAGAGCATCTTCACCTCCCCAGTTCGCACCCTCCGCTCGACCTCCCAACGCTCCTCGGGCGAGAGTCCCGAGTGGAGCGTGGCCGCGTCGAAGACCGAGCTCTGAAGCAGGGAGTCGACCTGGTCCTTCATCAGCGAGATCAGGGGCGAGACTATCACCGTCAGGCTCTCCTGCATCAGCGCAGGCACCTGGTAACAGAGGCTCTTGCCGCCGCCGGTGGACATCACGGCGAGCGTGTCCCTGCCTTCCAGAACGGCCCGTATGACCTCTTCCTGGCCCGGCCTGAACGAATCGAAGCCGAAGATCTCCTTTAGAACTTTGAGAGGCACGAAGCTAAATATAAGGCCTGACAGCGGTTTCTGGAAGGGTCGACCCTTCCAGAAACCGCGCTGGTCAGCATTTCAGCACGCTCAGGCTTCGCCTTCGCTTGTCAGCATGTCAGCTAGTTGTAGTGAGGTGATCCTCTCATGCGCTTGAGAGAACGCCAGAGGAACACTTACTCATCAAGAATCCTCTCCGACGGCAAGACTTGACAAGCTGAAATGCTGACAAGGCGCGAAACGCCGTGCTGACAAGCTGCGGCCGCAAGGCCGGAGCGTGCTGAAGTGCTCTCATGGTTCTACCCGCTTGCTCCTGTCGGGGGAGAACCTTGGAATGGGTTCTAGGCCCTGAATCTGGCCGCGGGGACGATCGTCGCGGTCTTGAGGTTCCTCTTGAAGCTGACTCTCTTCGGAGGCGTCGAGGAGTTCGTCGAGGGCACGTCTCAGCTCCAGGCAAGCTCTGCTATAGGCGAATCTGAACCCGAGGACCGGCGCCGCGAGCATGGGCAAGACGCCGAGAAGGAAGAGCGGGTTCTGCATCCCGGCGAGCATGAACAATGCGGCCAGCGTAGCCCCGAGGATGCCGGCGAGCGAGATGTATTCACCGCGCTGGTTGGAGAGATCGGCCGTGAGGTTGGCCTCGCAACGCTCTTCGCCCAAACCCTCGACCCGCAGTTCGACCGACCTGGCCTTGAGCAGGGTCCTGTCCCCCGAAAAGTCTAGCGTCCTTCGCACGACCCCGAGCTCGTCGCCGGGGTCCCATAAAGACCCGACCTCCGTCTTGCGCCTTAGCTTGAGGCCCTGCTGGAGGCGCAGCAACCCTTCGAGATACTCGCGGGTCCCCTCGGCGGGGTGTTCCACCTCACGCACGGCCCTAAGGCGGGCAGGACCGTAGTACTTGCGGGCGAATGAGCCTGGTTCGGCCGTCCTCTCCGAGGCCATGTCCCACATCGCCCGGCGCACGTCTTGTTCGGGAATACCGGCCGCAGCGGCCACCTGTACGAGGACCTCAGGAGAGACAGAAGGTGTCTCGTAGGAGCCACGCATCCCCCTGCGAGAGTTTAGTTCCGAGGCGCGGCGCAGGATCATTTCGACCTCGTCCGGCCTCAGGCGCCTGTCATTGTTGCCCTCCATCTGGGGCGTGATTCTACAGCTTTTAGAGCCTCTGATCTCGCTTGGAGGTGATCGACAGGATTCTTGGCGTGTCCTTCAAATATGACCAGCCCGAGAGTATGGTAAGCACCACGGCAACGAGCATCACCCACCACCCGATCTGGGAGACGACGCCCTGCCAGCCGGCAGCCCCTGGCTTGCCCAGTAGGAGTATGAAAACGGCGAGGCTCTGGGCGTTCATCTTCGCCTTGCCCCAGCGGTTCGCGGCGATGACCTCCCCCGCCTCGAGGGCGACCATCCTGAGCCCCGTAACGGCGAACTCCCGGATAACCATGATCGCGGCCATCCACGCGGCCATCGAGCCCTCTCCCACGAGCGCGAAGAATAGTGAGACGATCAGTGCCTTGTCGGCTATGGAGTCCATCAGTTTGCCGAAGCCCGTAACCTCGTTGTTGCGGCGGGCGATGATCCCGTCGAAGTAGTCGGTCAGGATCGCAGCCACGTAAAGTACGACGGCGACGGGACGCGCCCACTCGAAGGGCAGATACAGCGCGACCATCACTGGCACGACGGCGACGAGTCGGATCAGGGTGAGTTGGTTTGCGAGGCTCAAGCGCGCCCCCGTCTCTCATGCCCTCGAAGCTGCATCTTCTCCTCCTCTGGCCACATTCAACGTATCACCTTTGTGGACGCGTCTCAAGGGCTCCCGCTATTCCTCGTAGGAGCTCCGAATCTGGGTGACGGCGGGTCGCAGTAACAGGCCGAAGATCCAGTCCGCAGCGACCCGCACCTTGCTCTGCGGGCTGTTCAGACGCACCAGATAGGCCATTCGCCAGAAAACGGCCGCGATCATCCCGGTGAACCTTACGCCCATCACCTCGTTGACGGCGAAGTCGCTTCCCAGCTCGACGAGCTGGCCGAGCGGCTTGTATTCGAACTCTCCCAGATCACCCTCACCATCGATGGACTTGAGCACGTTACGGGCGACCAGGTGTCCCTGCTGGATCGCGGCCTGCGCGGTCGGCGGAACTACCGCGCCCTCCTTGTGAACATCCTGGACGGCCGCACAGTCCCCGACGGCCCAGACGTCGCTGTTGCCTTCCACCCGCAAAGAGAGGTCTACCTTTATGCCCGTCCGCTCGTCATGGGGCAACCCGAGGTCCTGTATGGTCTGGTTCGGGCGGTTGCCCGCGGTCCAGATCACGTTCTCCGTATCGATCTGCTTGCCGCCCCTCAGCTTGACGCAGTCGCCCATGATCTCCTCGGCCATGGCGCCCGTCAGAACCTCGATGCGCTCGTTGAGGAGCCTGGTGCGGGCGGCGCGGCGCAGGGCGGGGTCGAGCTCGGGCAGGATGTTGGGCAGGGCCTCTATAAGGTAGATCCTGACGCGGTAAGGGTCGATGTTGGGGTAGTCGGGCGCGAGGTTCTCGTGGACGAGGGTGTGGATCTCGGAGGCCACCTCCACCCCGGTAGCCCCACCACCGATAACCACGAAAGTGAGCTTGGACTCGGGCACCTCGTCGCGGATGAGGGAGACTTCCTCGAAGCGCTCTATGACGCGATTGCGCACGCGCACGGCGTCTTCGACGCCCCTCATGGTCATGCTGTGCTCCTCGACACCGGGGATGCCGAAAAAGTTTGGCTGCCCGCCCAGTGAGATGATGAGCTGATCGTAAGGGAACTCGAGACCACCCTCGGCCTCGATGACCTTCTTGTTCGTGTCTACGCCATTGACCTTGGCCCGCCTGAAGCTTGCCCCGGCGAGGATGAGGGCACGCCTCAAGGGCTGGGCGACGTTGCGCGCGTCGATGTCGCTGCTGACGATCCCCGGCACCATCGGCCAGAAGGTAAAGAAGTTGTCGCGCGCTATGACCAGAACTCCGACGTCATCGCGCTTCCCGACCAGCTTGCACAGGTCCGTTGCCGCCGTGTACCCTCCGAACCCCCCTCCGACGACGAGGACCTTCTTCTCGAACTCTCCGTAGGGTGGCTTCTCCCAGGGAGCGTAGCGGGGTGCAGGATTTAGCGCCCGTCTCAGGGCACCGAGCCCCAAGATCAACCCGCCGAGCGCCAGCCCGCCCTTGACCAATCCGTTCATACAAGCCTCCCGCGAAGACTGACTAGGCCGGCCACGGCATCCGAGTCCGCGACACCACTATCCGCAGACCCATCTTACCTAATGTTGGGTCTCAACTAAACAGGAAGGGTCGGTTAGGAGACCGCGACCCTGACCCTCCTGCTACGCGGTCCGTCGAACTCGGCCAGGAAAACCCCCTGCCAACGCCCGAGGTCCAACTCTCCATCTCTCACCAGTAGAGTCTGCGACTGTCCGAAGAGACTGGTCAACAAGTGGGAATCGCTGTTGCCCTCGGCGTGCTCGAAACGCACGTCCAGGACGTCGAGGAAAGCCCTACAGGCGGAGGCGAGGTCCCTCGGCACATCTCTATCGTAATCCTCGTTGACCGTCACGGCCGCTGTAGTGTGCGTCGATGAGATTATGCACAGACCCTCGTCGACGCCGGCATCTCTTACGGCCTGCTTCACCTCGTCCGTGATCGAGACCAATTCGTAACGCTCGCCCGTCTCGACCGATATGTCGCTGATCTTCATCTCTCTCCTTCCAGAGCCGCAGGCAGAGCGGCCACGCTGTCGAGTATGAGATCCGCCTCCCCCACATCGCCACCGGGCCGCCATTTTCCGGTCCTGACCTGTATACCCGAGAGCCCGGCTTTCTTCGCGCCCGCGACGTCGGTCTCGGCATCGTCGCCGACCATGGCTACTTCGTGGGCTTCGAGCCGCATATCCTCGAGGGCGATCCTGAAGAAGCTCTCCTCCGGCTTGCCGACGACGACGGCTCTCTTCCCGCTCGCATATTCGAGCGCAGCGACGAAAGGTCCCGCGTCGAGCGAGAGGCGGCCCTTGTTCTGCCAGTAGCGGTTCTTCTGCAGCGCTACGAGATCAGCCCCTTCCATAAGGCACCGAAATGCGGCGTCAAGGCGCGCGTAGGTAAAACCCTCTCCCAGATCCCCGACCAGCACGACTTCGGGTGAATCTTCGGTGAGACGCACCTTACCAAGGTCTTCGTGCAGGGATTCGTCCACCAGGGCGAGGCAGCTCCTGTCCCCGATCAGACGCGAGGCCGCCCACGCCGGCGTGAAGACCTCATCCTCCTCGACCAGGAACCCGAGCGTCCGCATCCTCTCGACCACCGCGCGGCGCGGCATCCTGGTCGTATTCGTGACGTACCTGAGCGCAAGACCCGAAGCCTCCAATGCTCCGAGTGCCTCTCTTGCCCCGGCTACTGGTTCTTCCCCGACATACAGCGTCCCATCGAGATCCAGCATAAGACCCTTCATGCCCATGTACGCATCATAGTGGGGCGGAACGCGCCGGGCCACAAGTGCCGATGCGAGCGGTCGCAAGAGAAAGGTAAACGTCGCCGCTCAGTGGCACCTGGCGACGCCGGAGTCGCTAAAGACCTCTCCGTTCACGGAGACAAACTCCCAAGCATATCTCTTCGGGTGCAGGGTGAGTTCGAGCACACCGAAGGTGTCGTCGATGTAGACTTCCGTGTTGGCGATCGGGTGCGAGATCTGATAGAGGCTCCTGCCCCCGGTGCCCACCACGAACTGCCTGATGCCATCTTCGGGATCCGCGCTCCCTCCCGGGTCCTGCGGGGCAAAACGCTGGTAGTTGTGGTCGTGTCCGTTTAGCACCACGTCGACGCCGGCGGCGTAGAGTATCTCCCAAAGATGCTCCACCCGTTCGATGCCGGGACGATACGACCCCGAAGTGAACAGCGGGTGGTGGAAGTAGGCAAGGGTACACGCCTCTTCATCGTTGGCGGCGAGATCCTCTTCGAGCCAGCGCCCCTGGGGGGAGCCGGGACCGCAGCGGATCTCTCCCTCTCCACAGTTGCTGTTGAGGGCGACTATGTGCCAGCTTCCCACGTCATAGGAGTAGTATCCTTCGCCGGGATTGCCAGCCGCACTCCCGAAGTAGTCGAAGTAGCCCGAGGCGCCGGCCGTCTCGTACTCGTGGTTGCCCGGGCTGGGCAAGGTGCGAGCCTTGAACCGGCCCCAGGAAGGCTCGTAGCACTCGGCGAAGTTTTCGGCCGACCCGTCCGGGTATGCGTGGTCGCCCAGCGTGAGGACCGTGCCCTCGATGCGGCCGACGAGCCTGGCGGTTGCCTCATCGTCCTCCCTCGCACAGTCGGCGATGTCGCCCGCCGCGACGACCACCGGTCGGCCGGAGACCTCCGGGGGAGGCGTCCTCTCGGGTCCACATGCGGCGACGATCAGGATAGCGAGGGTGGTCATCGTGACCACCCTCGCTATCTTGCCACCGGCTCCGCTACCTCCGAGCACCTGCCAGTCTCCCATGTAACCAAAGTAACCGAACGACCTTCCCGATGGCAATTATCCCGATTACACGCCCGAGCCGAAGGCAACCACGTACCACAAAGTGCGATCTCGACTCCGAGCGCGTGGATATGTTGTGCTCCGCGAAACAAACACGATTCCCATCGACTCTCTCAGGCTGTTCTCAGAATCGACCGCCATACTGCATCTTTTCGGGGCTCGGCGATTGTCCCAACAATCTGATACATCCTTTCCCGAGCCCTGAAAGGGTGCCTACCCTTATATACGAGGGAATTTCTCGAATGGGCTATCTTTGATGAGGTCCGCTGCGTGCGGACACCGGGACAGCTGTGTTCACCGAAATTTTCGTGAACGCAGGTTCTCCGAGTTCCACATCCAGGATGCTGCATAGCCCCGGCCCGCTACCTATGGGCGCGCTGGACTCGAGTCCCTGGCTGAGGTGTTATTCTTACGCCGGTCATTACACAAGGGGGAGGTCCTGGGTGCTGCTCACGGTAGTATATGGTGTGCTCGTGATCGGGGCGATCTGCCTCACCGCGCTCGCCGGGCTGGAGTTGGTGCAGCGCCTCGTGCCCGCCGACTCCCGTAGACCCCACAACGACGTCGCCGGATTCATCTACGCCGCCCTGGGCGTTATCTATGCCGTTTTGCTCGCCCTCGTGGTCATCGCGGTGTGGGAGGAATACCAGACAGCCAGCGAGACCGTGGAGCAGGAAGCCAACGCCCTGGCTGAGATCTTCTGGCTGGCCCATCGGCTCCCCGAGCCGGAAGGCACCCACCTCCAGGAACTCTCTCGTTCCTACGCCGAGGAGGTGGTCCACAAGGAGTGGCCCCTCATGGAGCAGGGAGAATCCCCCTTGATGACGCAGGTGGAAGATACTCCGCAAGGGTGGACCCTCATAGACGATATCCGGGCGAGCCTTCAAGAGATCGAGCCCCGCACCCCGGCCGACGAGCAGCTCTACGCCGAAGGACTGGATCAGGTCCAGAGACTGGCCGACGCAAGAAGGACGCGCCTGGTGGCGGCCGAGGAGGGGGTGCCCGGAGTGTTGTGGTCTGTTCTGATCTTCGGGGGGATAGCAGTGGTGGGGTTCACCTACCTCTTCGGGTTAGAGAACACCTGGGCACACCGGCTAATGGTGCTGACCCTGGCAGCGGTTATAGGGCTGGTGCTATTCACGATAGGAGCCATGGAGCATCCCTTCTCAGGAGGAGCGAGGATAGGCACAGGAGCCTTCGAGCTGGTACTGGAGAGGTTCGAAACCAGCAAGCTCAGCGAAATCTGAAAGCACTTTGCGGAAGGTCCCTTCCGTAATGCACCGCGCTAAAGGAATCGGCGTGGTAAACGGCAGAAGCTCCGCAGCTCCAACCACAGGCTACCTGCCAGATCCCATACACATCCTCCAACGGTTCCCATAGACCGCCTAGCAACTCTTGACAACCGAAGAGGTAATACTCTATACTTACGCTGTCAATTTACAACGTAAGTAAGGAAGATTGATGGTTGATCGGGGTGAGGTGGCAGGGTAGGACGAGGAGGAGACAGGCACGCTAAGGTTGCTGGTCGGCGGGCTCTTGGCGCATGGTAGGCGGCCGGCGCTGGTAGCGGTTGGCGAGGAAGGCGTGCAGATCTGGACGTACGGCGAGCTTGCCGGGTGGGTACATGGGCTTGGGCGTGGCCTGCGAGGAGCTAGGGTGAATCGCGGCGACCACGTGCCGCTTCTTGCCGCTAATTCCAAGGAGTGGGTCGCGGCTTGCCTGGCGGAGATCTCGGCGGGGGCTGTGGTCGTGCCGCTGGACGCCCAGCTCGATGATGAGGCCCTCCGTCACGTTCTGGATGACAGCGGCGCCAGGCACGTCTTCACTACGGCCGATCAGGCCGGACGTCTGGAGAGCTTGGATGCGGGCTCCGGGTTGAGGACCATCCTGCTCGACGTCGGGGAAGACGACCGGCGGAGCTGGCGATGCCTGCTAACGGATGAGGATGTGAACCTGCCAACGACTGGGCCTGGCGATGTGGCCGCTCTGTTCTACACATCAGGCACAACGGGCGCGGCGAAAGGAGTGCCATTGAGCCACGCCAATCTCGTGTTCCAGATCGACACCCTGCTGGGCGCGGATCTGGTCTCCGAGGATGACAGGGTGCTCTTGCCACTGCCGCTACACCACGTCTACCCTTTCGTCATGGGGATGCTCACGCCGCTGGCGGCAGGGTTGCCCATCGTCTTGCCCCAATCGCTTACGGGTCCGCAACTGGTTCGCGCCCTGAGGGAAGGAGAGGCTACCCTGATCGTCGGCGTCCCGCGACTCTACGATGCGCTGTATTCGGGGATAGAAGCGAGTGTAGGTTCAGGCGGGCGTTTAGCTGCTGTCCTCTTCGGGTGCGGCGTCGAACTCTGCGTCGTCTGACCGGGTTGGATGTCGGCTGGCTTGCCCTGCGCCCGTTGCGCAAACGATTCGGTCCCAGACTTCGCGTGCTGGCTTCCGGCGGGGCTGCCCTGGGCCCCGACCTCGCGGCGAAACTGGATGGCCTGGGATGGCGGGTCGCCGTCGGTTACGGTCTAACCGAGACCGCCCCACTCCTTACGCTCAACCCTCCAGATGGGAGTAAGCTCGGCAGTGTCGGACGACCGGTTCCCGGCGTCGAGATAGGTATCGACCCCTCTGCCTTACCCGAGGGAGCGGTCAGGACGGGTAAGGCTCGAAGGGAAGGTGAGATCCTAGCCCGCGGGCCGAACGTCTTCTCCGGATACCGCAATCGGCCTGAAGAGACCAGCAAGGTCTTCGATGGTGGATGGTTTCGTACCGGGGACATCGGCTACTTCGACGACGACGGTTACCTCTACGTCACGGGCCGGACCTCCACCCTGATCGTGACCCCCGGTGGCAAGAACATTCAGCCCGAAGCCGTCGAAGTAGCCTACATTCAGAACCCGCTCATCCGTGAGATCGGCGTGCTGCAAAAAGACGGCCGGCTCGTGGCGGTGATCGTGCCC
Organism: uncultured Rubrobacteraceae bacterium; assembly: GCA_963811295.1. Taxonomy (GTDB): domain Bacteria; phylum Actinomycetota; class Rubrobacteria; order Rubrobacterales; family Rubrobacteraceae; genus Rubrobacter_D. Next base: position 88,969 of record CAWEQZ010000020.1, read on the forward strand.
GAGACGGGTGAGATAAGCCGAAGTACCGACATCCACCGCGCGATTCGTGAGGCGGTCGAGGAGGGGTCGAAACGCCTGCCTTCCTACCAGCGCATCTCCGACTACGCCATAAGCCGCGAACCTCTGGAGTTCACTAGGCTCGGCAAGCTCAGGCGCCACGTCCTGGAGGACCGCTACGAACGGGCCAGGAGAGGCAAGGAAGGCCCGGATGAGGCGGACGTAGGGTCTAACGCGCGCCAGGAGATGTCAGGGGAAGACCGAGCGTTGCTCGAAAATACCGCGGCGATGGGCGTTTGGAAGATGCTTGCCGAGCGCTATCCGGACAGAAGGCTTGCGCCCGAGACGAGTATGAAGCTCGAAAAAAGCGGGAGCTCGAGCGGCAGGACCAGGGTCACCTTGTCTCACCTCCGGGAGGGGCACACAACCGAGCAGGTCATCAGGCTGAGCGATGAGCTAGAGGTCGGCCTGGTGGTAGGGAGCCGGGGGGCCACGTCATGGCCATCCGCGCCCGCGATGAAGCGCTCTTCAAGGTAAGGCTGCTCTCGAACAAGCCGCTACTAGGGGCAGTCGCCCTGCCCTTCGTGCTGCAGCTTTTCGCGATCTATACCCCACTCTTCCAGGGCTTTCTGGAGACCGAACCGTTGCCCGTAGCTGATCTCGCCGTCGCCATCGTGCTGAGCACGATCATCTTCTGGGCTGTAGAGATCGAGAAATGGCTGGCTCGGAGGAAGAGCACGCCCAGCGCTTGAGGCGGAAGGTTTTTGCGATGAGGAGTCCGGCTGACCGTATCTGTAGACGATACTGCTGGTCGCCACCCGGCTCGGGTGGAGCAACGGTGCTCCATCCAGGGTCGTTGTTAGGCTGGTTCCGCGTACAGCCATTGGGAGAAGGGAAGCTCCCCCCAGAGTACAAGAGAGGGAAAGTATGGTCAGCTACAAGGAATGTGCATCTGCCCGTGGCTGATATGTGTCGGTGCCTGAGCTTTGCTTACCGGCCGAAGAACAGTTTGGCGGCGGGGCTCATCATTTCGGGACTCCACATCGGCTCGAAAGTGAGTTGGGCGTTCACCGTCTCGACACCCTCTATGGAGAGCGTCTCCGTCTCGACCTGTTCCTGGATCAAATCCCCAACGGGGCACATCGGGCTGGTGAGGCTGAATGTGACGTCGACGTGACGCCCCTCGTCATGCACGCCGACATCGTAGATCAGGCCGAGCTCGACGAGGTCCATCCCGATCTCAGGGTCTATAACATTCCGCAACTGGTCCTGCACGCGCTCCTCGGTTATCACTCTCTCACCTCTTGTCGGCATTCATTATCCACGCTGATTGTAAAGCCTCGGGGAAGCTTGTCCACACGCTCCGCGTTCGCCTCCGCTTGTCAGCTAGTCAGCTTGTTGTTTTCGCCGAGCACTTCTCGCCCGTGGTCGAATCTATATCCTGAAACCTGAGTCCTTTTGTTAAGGGCTTGTTACAGATGATCCACTTATCCCCCGTTGTGGGCTGCTTATCCACAACATGTTGTGGATAACTCGGTCGGGACGGTGCATAAATGCCCTATCTTGGTGCCTGGAGGCCAAGTTGATCATCCTGGATGCTCATAGGTCCTGGTCTTCGACGTAACTCCTGACCAGTTGGCGGGCCCTCCAACGGCCCAGATTCCACATACGCCAGTCAGCCTCTCTGGAGTCCCAGCGACCCACGACGGCCTGCTCGACGGTATGGTCTTTCCACAGGCGCGTGTCGCCTATCTCGGGTAGAGACTCGACGAGCACGGGCACGGCGTCGGCGCTCAGGGTGGTCAGGTAGTAGGCGTCGAAGCGCTTGCCATCTTCCATGCGGTCTATGTTGGTGCTTGCTATCAGGGCATCGGGGTTCATGGTATTTATGGCGAAGATGGCGGCGAAACCGGCGATAAGGGCCCCGAACGCGAAGCGGTCGCGCCTGGCGCGCAGCACGGTGAGGACGAACCAGAGGAGGACGACGGAGATCCAGACCATGAATATTGTTGTGTAGAGGCGTAGCTCGGTCAGGCCGAACTCTTGCTGGTAGAGGTACATTCGCTGCAGCGCGGAGGCCACGACGACGAAGAGCAGGGTTACCGTTGTGCCGGCAAGCGCCTTGAACAGACGCCCGTGGGCGCGGGTCTCGGCCCTGAGTAGCCAGTGGGCGGTGAGCAAAAGGGGGAGCGCGAGGGCGGTTACGGTGACCAGCTCGAAGAATCCGCGCCGGGCGTACTCGGCGTAGGTCAGGCCCGCCGTGGCGGCCACGCGCCCCGCGCCGCCGAACAGGTAGCGGACCTGGATCACGACGAATGCCAGAATGAGTAGGTCCAGAAGACCAAGCACAATCCCTACTTCGGTGATGCCGAGCGAGAGTACTCTGGGACGTGGGATCGCGAAGTTATGCGGGGCCCGCGCCATCAGTCCCGCCCAGAGCACTCCTGCCGAGATCCAGGCGAAGAAGGCGATGAGAGCGAGGTGCGAGAAGACCTCGGCGAGGTCGAATCCGAAGACCTCGATAATGAGCCGTTCGAAGATGGCGTCGGCCGCAACCAGGAGCGCGCCGAAGAGGAGCAAGAGCGGGGCTGCGAGTAGAACGCCCCGCGACACCGCAAGCGCCTGCCCCTTCCATCGCCCGCGGATCGCCTCGCGCCATTCTATGTCGGCAACGCTCACGGGTATCGGTCCCGCCGAGGTCAAGACGCCGGTATAGACCCCTCCAAGAATGTAGTCCCATATGCCGGCGCGCCTGAGGCTCCCGCTGCGTCCGAGCCACACGGCGAGGGAGAGCGAGATCAGGACGCCAAGGAGATCCAGAAGCACTACCACGGGAGAATCGCGCAGGACCAGCCCCGCGGCGAAGACGAGAGCGACGAAGACCAGCCACTTCCCCTCTCCACCGGCACCAATACGCCCCCTCCTGGCGAGGAAGATCGCGAGGCCTACAATGGCCGCTACCCAGATGAGAAAGTTGATCCCCCATGGGGTGGTGCGTAGCATGACGTCTCCAAGTCCGCCAAGCAACAAAGCGACGCCGAGAATCCCGAGCCCGAGCCTTGTCCTCTCTCCCACAGAAGCTACCTCCCGTCCTTGGCCTGAAGGGCACTGTAGCGGACGGGCGTAACAGATCGGGCAATGGCCGGTTAAGATGAACTAACCTTTCCTAAGCTCCTCGTCCCGAAGATAACAAGCCGTTACCACCAGTTCGCGTAACCCGAATAAGGAGCAATGTAAGGCTTGTCGTACTAGCGAAGGTACCGGCAAGAACACGCTCTACGCCGTTGGGTCTTCTGGCTTGATGGGCCCGGTAGTACCGAGCACCCGCCCTGAAGCGCTCCTGGCCCGTACGGCGACGTAAGGCTCGGCGGTGCGCACCGTGAGGGTGGTCTCGAAGCCGTGCCTGGGGGAGGTTCCGACGGGCTCGAGTTCGTTGGGGTCAGGGCCGGCGAGCGCCTCCCAGCTCTCGACCTCGGTGGCACCGTTCCAGCTGGCATAAAGCGTCACCTTGTCGTCCGGCCCTCTATCGACCGCCACGGCCGGGTCGTCGTCCGGATCTCCTTTCCACGGGAAGCGGAATGCCCGGTAGGACTGGGCGCTGCCAGGGAACTCGGCGTCGAAGAGTAGCTCGCCGTCTTCGGTGTACTCGGAGAAAAACGGCGCGCTGCCCCAACCTACGAACACGTTGCCGTTGGGCAAGACCTGCACGTTTCCCTGGGAGGTGGCGATCAGCTTCTGAGGATGGGTATATTCGCGCACCAAAGTAGCACTCATCTGGTCCATGTCGAGGCCCACCGCGATCCCGCGGGACTGCTCGTGCACCTGAGGCGGGGCGCCGTTGTCGAAGATGGTAATGGTGCCGTCGCTCTGGCGGCGGGCATCGTGCTGGGAGACGGTCCTGGTGCCTTCTCCCATCTCAAAGTCGCTATCCTTGCCACCGAGGCGCCACAGGATCTCACCACTCTCGCGGTCCACCTTGTAAACGGCGGAAGTCCCCTTGGCCGAGATGAGGAAGTTGCCGTCGAAGTCTATGTCTATGGAGTTGATGTGGAAGTAGTCGATAGGCGTGCCGGGGTCCTGCGGCGGCTCGCGGTAGGACTCCTCGACGCCCACGTGGTCCAGGCTGCGCCACTCGAAGAGCACCTCTTTGGTCTCGAGGTCGAGCTCCTGGGCGATCCCTTCCCAGGCCATGCCATCCTTGGGGCCGCCGATCGGGGAGAGGTCCGTCTTCGTCGCGAAGTAGGACGTCAAGAGCGCGGTGTCCTGCGGGGTGATGGAGAACTCGTGCAGGTCTCCGCGGTAGCCGTTGCCAGCCTGGACCCGGGTTATCTCGCGGTAGGAGTCGTCGAAGATCACATACTCGCCTTCGCCGTGCCCGGCCACGATCTTGCCCTGCCACCAGGAGAGAATAGGCTCGCCCCTGTAGCGCTGCACCTTGAAGTCCGTCGCGTACCTGTCCTTGGCGAACCACACCGGCCGGCCGAGGTCGTCGACGATCAGCGGGCCGTCCTGTCCCAGACCCTTCTTCGCGGCGATAAAGATGTAGCCGGGAGTGGTGCAGTGCGCCTGGGTGGTAATTCGAATGGCGGGAGGACTAAGATCCGGGCGCGAGCGGAAGGTCCTCACGTCGTCCGGCTGGGCCGGGGGAGAACTGTGACTCCGCTGTTCCTCTCTGCACCCTGGCAAGCTCAGTAGCGCCACATACGCAGCGCCGGCCCCTGCGACGCCCAGGAACTTCTGTCGCGTGAACGTCCTGCTCAAGTTGTTGGGCTTTGCCAGGTGGTCAAGTTCCCCGACCGTCGGTAGAAGTCGGGGCATGGGCCGTAGACGATGAACATGAGTAAAAGGCCATTGCGAGAGGTTGACACAAGTTCGGGACTGCCGCAAGTACGGACGCTTCCACCTACGACGAACGAAGGCGGCTAGTCAGCGCCCTCGCCCTGTTGGGCTGTGTCAGGACGCAACCATAACGAGACGTGGGCCGGTTGCATCGTCTCCGTTACCACTCGCACCAGATTGTCGTTCAACGCCTCCAGGTCTGTTTCGTCCCTCAATCTGGCGGAGAAACCTTCGAGCGTCTTCGTCGCGTCGTACTTGCTGCGGTAGAAACGGCGATCTATGAACGACTGGATACGCCGTCTCAAGGGATTGAACAGGGCTGCTATGACAAGGGTAGAAGCCACGATGGTGAGCTGTGGAAGCCTCCCTTGGTCGGTGAGTGTTTGGAAAACAGACTGGATCATCGTTACGCCCCCGAAGTACACGAGCGCCAGTATCGCACTGAGAGAACCGTAGACGAGGGTACGGTTTATGATCACATCTATGTCGAAGAGTCGTGCGCGCAGTACCGCAACCCCGATGGAGAGCGGGATGAACAGCATGAATGCATCCATCAGCAGCATGCTCAGCATCTTCGGTCCCACGTCTTCTGGTGGGAGGTCGGTCGCTGCTCCCACAGTAAAGATAGTCGTCAAGGTGCCCGCTATCGCTATGGCCACCCCGAAAACCACCCATTTGGTCTGCTGGCGCTGGGTCGCATCGGAGACGCACACGTAGCGGTAGAGTTGGGCCACCGGGAAGCTGCACCACACTACCAGCAGGGCCGCATTGAAGAGGAGGGGCGGCCAGCTGGGCGGGCCGAAAGGTGTGAAGGTCCATAGACCAAAGAAGCCAACCCCGTAGAGTAGCGCCAGCCAGCGCGTCCAGCGCGGCACGAAGTGGCCACTAGGAAAGAGGTAGAAGAACAGCATCCACGCCATGTAGCCGACGTACGTCAGCGTCAATCCCAACGTCGCCTGCAGGGCAGGGTACCTACCCTCGGGCGCGCTCGGCGTGAGGACCAACAGCCCGTTGAGTGGTCCCCACACCACCAACATCGTGGCTACGAGCAGCGCCACAGGATCTTCTGAGCGGCGCCAGAAGATGACGATGGCGACCACGGCGAAGACCGAGACGAAAACGGTGTCGAGGACAACGTTGTACAGAGCGTATCCACCCGCAGAGAGCCCCAGCTCCACGAGGGCCGCGCGCACTCCGGCAGTGGGGTTGGCAAGTTGGGTGTAGCGAGCGGGGACACTGATCACGAACTGTCCCAGCGCGACGACGGCCACGGCCACCCACGCTGTCCTCGCGAGAAGCAAAAAGCGCCTGCGCAACGGAGGAGTAGGCAGAGACGCCCGGGGGCTCATCCCGCCGGCTTCTCGACCTTGCTGCTTTACTCCTTCGGTCACGGACCCATCCTACAGTACCACCGTCTCCCGAGCGTTACGGCGACCGTTACGAAGTAGAGGATTGGTACAAAATCCGTAGTTTCCCGCTCCCCGCTTTGGCGGGGACAGGCCCCGCGGGAATGGAGGCTAAGCTGGGAGTAACGGAGTTAGGAGTTGCGCTTGCCCAGGAGATCGTACATCGCAGAAGTAATCATGCGGATTCCGTATCAGCTGCGCGAAGAGAACGCTTGTAGAGTTCGGGCGGCGGAGTCCTGGCGCCGGTCCCATATTCGAGAACTGCGGAGATCTTGTGCCGGATCCCTGGTGTGTCGAAGCCCCTCAGACCTAGGGTGGTCCTACGGTAGATGACGTCCTCAGCGGTCAGGGCCCATTCTTCGCGGATAGCGTGGTAGACCTGCGCCCAGAGGTCCGGCGCTCCCGGCGTTATCCTTTCGAGCGCGTTGTCGTTCGATTTCTTGTATCCCAGCAGCTTGCCGGTCTCTGAGCCGTAGAGGTGCAGGAGATGATCCAACGCCAGATCGTCGAGTGAATAGAAGGCTCGCTCTCGAACTGGAGCGGCGCCAGGGAGGGGTGCGTCGCTGAGGGAGAGTCTCCGGGGCCTGACTGTGTCGGGAAGATGTCCCAGTGCATCTAAGGCTATCCGCCGGTGCGTGGTCAGCTTGCCCCCGGCCACCGAGACCATGCCGCCAGGGCCGACGCTCAGCTGGTGATCCCTGCTGGCATGTAGCGTCGCTTGATGTCCTTTGGGCAAGACGCGCAGCCCCGCGAAGGCCGAGACAATACGTTCGCGGCGGAGCATTTCGGGACACAGGAAATGGCCGGCCATATCCAGAAGATAGGAGACGTCCTCGGACCCCGCGGCCACGTAGGCGGGGTCACCATGGTACTCCTGCTCGGTGGTGCCGAGCAGGATCCTGTCCTCGCAAGGCACGGCGTAGAGGTGCTGTCCATTCTCCAGATACACGGCGACGGCTGCTCGCCACTGTTCTTCAGGCCGTAGGACGACGTGGATTCCTTTGCTCAGGTGGGTGACCGGCTCGCAAGCGGGATCCTCCATGTATCTTACGGAGTCCAACCACGGACCTGTGGCGTTGACCACGCCCCTGCACCTGACAGTGATCTCTCCGTCTCGTCCCTGCAGGGACACGCGTGAGATCCTACCCGGCGCCAGGTCCAACTCCACAGCCCGTAGGTGGTTCGCGACCACCGCGCCGCAGCGGGCTGCGGCGGTCACTGTGGCCAGCGCCAGACGGCTATCGTTGGTCGTGGCCTCGTAGTAGACGGCGTGTGAGGCTTGTTCCCTGGCGCAGAGAGGAGGCACGAGAAGGACAGCCTGCTCCGGGGTGGCGAAACGGGGGAGCGGGCTCCTGAGCCCGTCGAGCGCGGCGTAGACGAGCAGTCCGGCCGCACATCTCGAGCGCTGTCCTCCTGCCGCGGATAACACGAAAGGCAGCGGCCTGACGAGATGCGGCGCAATGCGGGAAGCGAGGATGTTACGCTCCCTAGAGGCCGTGCGCACGAGGCGGAAATCGCCTGTGCGAAGGTAACGAAGCCCACCGTGTATGAGGTGCGCGGAGGCCCCGGATGTCGCCCCACCAAAGTCCCCGGCGTCCACCAGTGCCACACGAAGACCTGCCCGCGCCGCGTCGAATGCAACCCTGGCCCCGACTATGCCGCCACCAATCACCAGCACGCCGAACACGCCCCGACCCAGTTCTTCCACCGTGCGTTCTCGATGCCTGCCCATCACAGCGCCACCCGTTCGGCAGCTCCGCGAGCGGCGCAATCGTTGACGAGCCCGGCCATGACATCGAGGGCTTGCGATGAGAGCTCCGGGTACACAGGCAGATACACCACGCCTGACATCATCAGCGATGCTTCGGTCGGCGATGAACGCCCTGCCGACGCTTCGACGACAGCGATGTTGCTGGTAGCCCGGCTCGCATCCAGGCCGCACCGGCGGAGGCTCGCAACCAGGGCCTCAGGGTCTTCGACGACCACAGGGAAGAGCCAGTGCGTCCTCTGCGTTGATCGCTGACCAGGATGCAGATCGCCCACCCGTAGGCCGCGCGCGAATCGCTCACCGGTAGAAGCCCGCCTTGCCAGCCATTCCCCATCGAAGGTCCTGAGCCTCCTGTAGAGCATCGCGAGCAGCGGAGCTGAGGGCCGATGCCTCAGCCGCCGGAAGAACGTCGCAGCGGTTTCATGCGGAGGAAACCCACGGACCACGCCGCCAACCAGCGTGTCGAGGTCGTAGCCGAGCCAGGTGCACGCTCTCGAGAGCAAACCGTAGTGGCAGGGCCGCGAGACGGCGACGAGGCCGAGGACCTCGAGGAGCTTCTTCGAGTATCCGCCCCTGCCCTGTTGGGGATAGGAGGCCTGGATCCCACGCATCCTACAGAGCACCTCCCTGTCGCGTACCCGCAGTACCGCGCCGCCAAGCGCAGTCGAAGTCTTGAGGGTGCCGAAACTGTACATGGAGACGTCTGCCGCCGGATCTCCCATCCTCTTTGGCCCTTGGAAGGCCTGCGCGCAATCCTCGACGAGGTGCAGGCCGCGGTCCCTCGCAAACTTCGCTATACCACCAAGATCCATGCGCCCGCCGAACAGGTGCGCGACCAGGACAACCCGCGTGCGCGGCGTCAGGGCAGCCTCGAGCATCCAGGGCCGCGGCGCGAGCGTCCCAGGGTCGATGTCCACAGGTACCGCCCGTAGACCGTGCTCCTGTATTATGCGGATCATAGCGGGGTGCGTGATGGCCGAGACTAGAACCTCATCCCCTGCCCGTAGACCCTGCGCACAGAGCCACAAGTCCCACCCACTCCGCACCGAGAAACAAACCAGCCCTTCTTCCAAAGAGCACACCCGTAGGACGCTGGCCTCCAACTTCTCACTCCTCAACCGCCGGCCACACGAAAGAACGCCAAAAAAGATATCCCCCACTGAGGGATCCAACCTGTGCCGCACGTACATGCCACGCCACCCGTTCGAACCCACTATGCTTCACCCCTTCGCTTCTACCATTATGATCTTACATCGTAAGTTTACACCGTAAAACAATCTGGCGCCATGTACGGCGGGAATTGGAAGGGTCGACCACTCGAAAACCCGCGCTGCTCAGCAAGTACGTGCCGGCGAGGCTCCCGCAAGCAGCTTGGCTCTCTGGCCAAAGATGCGGGCCCTTATCTACCGCTGAGAACGACGAACGCAAGGCGCTCCCCAACAAAGCTGAAGTGCTGAGGAGCGGAGGCCGAAGTGTCCTAATACACGGACCGGTACATCGCATAAGCGAGACCGCCGAGCACCACGTAGATCAAACCGGCAACGACCACTATGGGCGAGCCGAGTTGCAGTGCCCCGTCAGCCACGTGAAATAGGCCGTACACGAGGTATCCGATAGCGCACACCAGGGCGCTCGTGTGAAAGAGCGCCGACCTCCGGGCGAACAATCCGACCAGGGCGAGGAGCGCGCCAAAGAAAACGACGAGGGCCAGGATCAGGAGCACGGTGCTGCGCAGGACCTCGGCACTGGCGGTGATGCCGAACCGGTCGGCGGCAGGCGCGGGATCGGCGAGCGTAAGGACGAGCCCGTAGAGGTCTCCGGCTTCGGCCAGGAACATGAGGCCGAAGAGCACCATGGCGACCACTCGCAGCACACCGTCTCCTTAGCGCCTGTATTCCCGCCAGCCCAGGCGTGCCAAAAGGGCTGCGGTCATCGCCGCCGTCGCGCCCCAGATGTTTCGTGGGACAGGACCCTCGACGGCGAACACGGGCACCTTGTAGTCGCGCCCTTCGCGGCGCCAGAGCACCTTGCGGTACGTCTCGTTGGCGCTCAGAATCTTCAGAGGGACTGTGAAGATCTCCTCTACCTCGTCCGGTGCCAGCACCATCTCGGCCTCAGGCGGCAGGAGCCCGACGAAGGGGCTGACGCGGAAGTTCGAGGGCGGAATGTACATCTCCTCCAACGCCCCTACCACTTCGACCAGTTCGGGCCTGAGGTCGATCTCCTCCTCGGCCTCGCGTAGGGCGGTCTCCAGGAGCGAGTTGTCGCGGGCCTCTATGCTGCCGCCGGGAAAGGAGATCTGGCCGGCGTGGTCAGCCAGATCTCCTTTCCTCACCGTATAGACCACCCGCGCATCTTCGCCTTCCACAATGATCGGAACCAGCACGGCCGCGCGCCGGGTGTCGGTGCCGGGCGGCGGCACCCGCGGACGTCTCTCACCAGACTCGAGATCCACGGGCGAGAAGCTCTCGTAGACCTCGCGCCACTCGTCCAACGGGCGGGAGACCGCCTCACGCAGCCGATTGGCGAGATCATTCAAGCCGTGGTTCTCGCCCTTGTCCTCCTGGCGTTCGTTCATCACCGAGATCATAGCGTACCAACAAAGAAGCATGTCAGCATTTCAGCACGCTTCGGCCTTCCAGGTCTTCGCTTGTCAGCCAGGGCATTCGGGCACACGCGAAAACTGACATGCTGACAAGCCTGCGAAGCAGGCGTGCTGACTTGCTGAAATGCCGACAGGGTTCTGGAAGGATTGACCTTCCAGAACCCCGTCAATCAGAGACGTTCTTGTACGCGACGATCTTCTGCGGCGTTACGCGCACCAGCAACTCACCTTCCACGGCGTTGCGACCGCCGTACTCATCGGCCCTGTCGGCGCCCATGTAACGGCCTCCGATTCGCGTCGCCCAGTATAGGAGGTCGGGATCCCCGGCGGTCGGTTCGGAGGAGCCTTCGATCACGACGAAGTGGAAGGGTGGTTCCTCCTCTTCGATACAGAGGCTGACGCGAGGATCGCGGCGCATGTTCTGTCCCTTCACCGTGTTCTCTCCCGTCGTGAATACCAGCGTATCGCCATCCAGGTCGAACCAGATCGGAGCCGTATGGGGCCTTCCGTCGGCGCGCACTGTGGCGAGGACCGCCGTCCTGGCCCGGTCGAGCATGAAGCTCCTGTACTCTTCGTCCGTCATCTGTTGCGCCACGGTTATCCTCCACCGACACGTTTGAAGTAGGGAGCCATAGAGAGAAACGGTTCGTCAGCCGGCTGGTTCCTCCTCTGCCCGGCGCTGGCCCAGCTCCCTGTCGAGCAGGAAGAGGGCCTCGCTCTTGTCACCGACCATCTTCAGGGTCTCGACGACATCACCTGCGTTCTTCTCTTCCTCGACCTGCTCCGTAATGAACCATTGCAGAAATGTCTGGCTCGCGTAGTCGTTCTCCCTTACCGCAAGCCCGTAGAGGTCATGGATCATCGTCGTGACCCTCTTCTCGTGCTCCAGCGCCCGCTCGAAGACCTCCAGGGGGGAGCCGAACGCGACAACCGGCTCGTCTATCCCCCGCAGGAAGACACGTCCGTTGCGGTCAAGGATGAAATCGTAGAACTTCATCGCGTGCGCCGTCTCCTCCCGAGCCTGGGCGCGCATCCACTGCGCGAAGCCGGGAAGGTTCTCCGACTCGCAATACGCGGCCATCGAGAGATACTGGTAGGCCGAAAAGAGCTCGTTCTTGATCTGCTCGTTCATCGCGTCCTCTACCGCTTTGCCAAGCAAGGTGATCTCCTCCTTCTCATCATTCGCTCTGTCCCTGCCCCCACTATACCGATCTCCCCGCCTGTGAGCGTGTCGAAATCTCAGAAGAGCCGGCCCACCCGGCGACCAGCGGCAGAGCAGCTCATCCCGTGCTAACCGTGTTAACTGTGGCAACGGGGTACGCCCGTCTCCTGACGCTCGAGTGGGCCAACGACGTGGCGAAGGCCGCCAAAGGCATGACCAGCGTCGCCACGATCGCACCTCCAACCCATGCCCCCCAGGTGTGCGACCCGGTGACCGACCCGGCCACCAGTGCGCCCTCGTGGATCACTACCCCTTCGAGGTAATAGGCCACGGTCGCCGTTGTGAACACGAACCAGAAGTGACCGCGCACGAGTTGGTTGCTGCGTCGCATCGCGGCGAGGGGCCCGACGCTTTCGTCACGGATCACCGGCGTGGCCAGAGACCACCGCGTGTACAGCCACATCCCCGGGATCACCAGCAGACCAATCGCCGCGGTGGTCACGAATAGTGAGATCAACGCGGCCCCGAGGACGCGCGGGACGAAGGGCGCGGACTCCATCAGATCGTCGAGCATGCTCCGCAAGCCGGGGCCTTGGATTCCCCGTTGGGCCCTTCTGACGATCCCCTCGGCGTATGCCAGGTACAGGTAGTAAGCGACGTAGGCGCTCACCAGGGTGACGGCCTGGTCCAGCACGGGTCGACCATCGATGAGGTAGACAGGGACTTCCCCGATGGCACCGAGCACCGCGGCCGGCACGAGCGTCGCCAGTGGGTACCGCCTAAAGATCACCAGGGCCGCCAGCCACACGTCCCTGATGGTGTCTGCCTCGCCCATGCGCCGCCGCATTCTCTCCCAGCGCACGGCACATGGCAAACGCGCCGACTCGCACCTCTTGGCTACACGTGGCATGCGGAGGTTCGGGCTTCAAAACTCGACGTAATAGTCGAACGGTCGCGTGTCCGCGACCGCGGAGGTGCGGAGGACGGCCCACCGGTGGAGATCATCCGCGGGCGAGACTTCCTCGAGCGTCCAGTCCAGGTTCGTTACACAGAACGACACCGCGCGGGCTACGGCCGGCAGCTGGTAGTCGTCGACGAAGACTATCCCGCCCGCGCGTACGAGCCGCGCGAGGAAGACGAGGTCGAGGAAGACCCCGTCGAAGCGGTGGTTGCCGTCCACGAACGCCAGGTGAAAACGCCTGGCATCGCCGAGGAATCGCGGAAGCGCGATTTGCGACTCCTCCGCGTGATGTTCCACGATCTCCGCGACCCCTGCCTCCTCCAGGAACTGGAGGCCGCAATTCGCGAACCTCGTCGCCTGGTAGGGATCGAGGGCGATGTGTCTGACCTCCGAGTCCGCGTTTCCGAGCAAACCCTCGCAAATGTGGAGGGCCGAGATGCCGTAGCCGAGACCGATTTCGATCGTCCGCGTCGCCCCCTCACGTAAGACCCAATCCCTAAGCGCCTCACCTTCGGCGGCGTACACCGCCACCGGGTAAATGTCATGAAGCATGCCGTCGGAACGGGCGACGGCGGTGCCGTTTCGAACCAGCTGCTCGATCACCCCGCGAACCCGGCGCAGCGCCGGACCTCGATCTGGATCATTCTTGGGGACCACCAGCTAGTGCTTTCCTCTCTTGTTCACCATTTCCCCTTCTCTGCGAACAGGCGGCGCGGGCTGTCGGACCGCATGCGTTGGGCATTGAGTATCTACGCCTCTCGACCTAGGCCCGTAGCCATGGCCGCGAGTCGCCGGAAGGCCGATGGTGGTGGACCATGGTCGAGGTGCCGGCGTATCACGGCGGCGCACGCTCCCGGACCGAGCACGGATGTATCGACTTCCAGGTCGTAGATGCCGGGGCTGTGGACCTCTCTTTGCCACAAGCGCACAGGCTCCGGCACCGGTGCGTCGGCCGGAGTACCGGTCGCCCAGCCCGTTGCGCGTCGCCGTTCCATGATGGTCTCGATCGGGCAGCGCACGCCCACGAACAGGACCGGAAAACCGCCCAGTCGTCGCGCGCAGACAGGGAGGATCCACCGCGGGACGGCGTAGTCATCGTGGTGGCCGACGTCCACCACGACGTTCAGCCCCTCACGGCTGTGGGCGGCGATGGACTCATACAGCGCGCGATACAGGGTCAGAACGAGCGGTTCGAGGTCCTGGCGTTCGCCTCCGGGTCGCAGCCCCATCCCGGGCAGGTAGCGCGCGGGGGTCATCCGCATGAACCGATCGACCCCCAAGTTCATCCACACGCCATCGAACGTGTCCTGAATCGCCTCGACGATGCTCGACTTCCCGGATCGAGGCGCGCCATTCAGAATTACGATCTGTCCTGGTGCAAAGGTCTGCGCCATGGCTCTCGACCTCCCTATCCTATGTGAGAGCGTACCATTACAGACGGACTGGGGTTTCGCGGCACTATAGTGAGAGCGTATTACTATGTGTGAAGAGGTCGTGAAGAAGGTTTTGCCGTGAGTGCCGCCGCTCTCCCAGATCCCATCAGGGTCGGTCTCTGCGACGACCACACCCTTTTTCGCCGAGAAGACAACGAGAATCGCCCTGGACCAGACCCGCAATCTCCCCATTGAGCTAAGGCGCTCGGTCGCCGAGGAGACTGAGAACGGGTTTGCGACGGCGTTGAGGACGTTGATCGAGTGTCGAGATCCAACCCGGCGAACTAGTGGGGACCGTGACAGGCGACGGGTTCGAACCCGCCCCAGACGACGGTCACCGGGCAGGAATCGGGCTCAGGTCCATGCGAGAGCGGACGGAGATGGTGGGCGGAATCTCGACCTCATCTCGACCCCGGTGACGGCACGACGATCGAGACACGAGTGCCGCTGGAACGCTGAAGAGCCTTCTGCCAGACTACCTTTGACGTGCCTCCGGGTTCGCCAGTGCAATGGCCCGATCCACGACCCCGAGCAGATCCTCCGTGGACATGTCGCGCACTGTGGAGACCTCGCCGCCCGCTCTGATCTGGGCGTCCATGCCGTTACTGTACTGCACCTCGATCTGGAAAGGAATATCTGTCAATGGTTCAGGACCGAGCTCATCGTTGTCGTTGTGAACGAGTAGGTGCGGCCGGAAGTCGGTCAGCTCCCGCTCGGTAGCCTCCGGAGACGCGACCCTAACTTCGAGTCCGCTACGCTGGCGCCGGATCGAGAGCGCGATGGCCTGACGGTACATTCGGGGCGTAACGATAATCAGGACGCGTATCATACCTACGGTATATCCGATTTGGATCGCCCCGAAACGACTCGCACAAAAAATGGGTCGAAAGGTGCAATAACCTCTAGTCTGCGCCCCCAGTGGCGAGCATGTCGAGTGCGACGGCGGCGGTCCAGGATTGCTCCCCGGAGCCGAGCGCCTCGCCGGTGAACGGCTCGAAGTACTCTGCGAAGCCCCCCGCTGAGAGCTCCTCCAGGGTCTCGCGACGAATCCTCTGGGCCCTCTCACTCTCTCCCGCGCGAAGCAGCGACCACCAGAAGAGCCAGTTGGCTACGGGCCATACAGGTCCACGCCAGTAGCTGCGCGGGTGGAAGCCAGGCTCTTCGGGGCTGGTTGAAGGCGGAAGTGGATAGCGCAGCTTGGGGTTTCCGGCGAAAGCCTGCGAGTCGAAGGTCCTGAGGAGATCACGGAGCCGTGAGCGGTCTAGTCCGCCGGCGATCAGGGGTGCGAATCCTGCCACAGTGCGTACCCGCAGGGGCTCGCCCGCCAGTACGTCCTGGTCCAGGCAGAGCCCCAGGTTGGGGTCCCACTGCTCTTCGAGCCCTGCGCGGCCGCGTTCGATCCAATCCTCTATAAGCGCCCTGTCCTCCCGCGGTGCTTCGACGACCTCGGAGATCTCCAACAACGCCTCGTTGGCCGCAACGAGGATGCCTGAGAACAGGACGTCTTTGACCAGAAACGGGTGTCGCTCGTAGATGTCGGCCTCGTCGTAGCGGACCCGCTTGAGAAGCTCCAGTAGCCACAAAAAGCGGTCGTACTCGCTGTCGGTCGGACGGTGCGAGGGATCGCTGACGTGCTCGAGATCGTAGCGGGTGTAGGAAGGCATCTCCCCGACGGAGATCCTCTCCAGGGCTGCGTCCCAGCGTGGGGAGTTATCCGTGCCGCTCTCCCAGGGATGGTAGATGGTCACGAGCCCCGAACCTTCGGGGTCACGGGCGGTAGCCAGGTAGCGGTGCCAGGCGAACAGACGCCGATAATTACCGCTGAGGAAGGAGCGGGCGCTGGAGACACGCTCTTCATCCTTACCCCGCGAGGTCTGCCAGATGCGCCTGACGGCGATGGCGTGGACGGGCGGCTGGCACAACCCGCTGGTGCGCGGACCTGAGGGCGCATCCTCAGAGAGCGCGGAGGAGTTCCAACGCTCCGCATCGGGGAAGTAGCTCTCCTTTGGGGCCTCGGGGTCGAAGACTATGTGGGGGACCTTGCCCGTCGACCACTGGCCGGTAAACAGGGTCTCGAGCTCGTCCGTCGCGCGGCGGTTGTCCACGTGCGCGAGGCCGAGCGCTATGAACGCGGAGTCCCAACTCCACTGGTGCGGATACAGAGAAGGTGCCGGTTTGGTCCAGGATTTCAGGCCGTTGCGGCGCAAGACGTCCGTCGCAAGTGGGTTGACGCCTTCGAAGCCGCCTGACGGTTGCCCTCCCGAAAGGCTCTCTGGAAGTTCTCCCTCTCGCATGAACCGGTCTTGGTAACTCCCGTCGACTAGGTCTACCCGGTCAATGTATACAAGGCCCGACCTCAGCCTTCAAGCCTACCCGCAAGATCCCCGCTCAATCTTCGCGCTCTTGCAGCTTCGAAATGTCTTGCTGATAGCGGTCCAGGGAATCCAGAAAACCGTCGTAGGCGTCGACGGACTCCCGGGACAACGCTCTGAAGACCTCGCTCTGTTCCCTCGCGAGCTGCTGCAGGCTACCCAGGGTCCTGCGGTTGAGCTCAGCCTGGTCATCGAGGGTTTCGACCCAGTTCTCGAAAAACCTCCTGGAGAGCCTCATGCCGCTCTTTTGCGCTTCGAAAGCCTGGTCCACGGCCGCCTTGTACCCCTCGCGGGTGAGCCTATCGAGTCGCTCCGAGGCTTCCCTGTTGCGCCGCGCGTCTCTCTCGTCCACTGCAGACCTCCTATCCCGCCCCATGATATTCGCCAATCTGTGTGGGATCTATGGATTAGCTGTCGGCACCAGCTCCTCCGTGGCACCGCTTCTCCCAACGATGCCTACGTCGATAGGATTATATCTCTAGCGCGCTCGATGGCGACCTCTTTGTTAGCAAAGGGCCCTGGTCGAGAAGTTGTCCTTCGGGAGATTCGCCTCTATATACCCTCACCTCCTGGTGTGGGCCTTCATCTCTTCTTCGTGTTCGCGGTATCACGTATCGAGCACCCGCGTCGTGAGGGCGCTCTCGGGGTCGAACCCCACCCGGCCGATGCGCACCCCTGGTTACTCCCTCGCGCCTGGCAGCGGACGGCGGCTACTTCCTCGCATCCTCACTGCGGGTGTTCTCCAGGGTGCCGAGGATGGCTTGGGTCACGTCTTTCGTTGTGGCCGTGCCCTTTAGGTCGGGGGTCCGGATCTCCGTCTCGCCGAGCACCCGCTCGATGGCCGAGACAACGCCCGCTGCGGCGTCCTTGTGGCCGAGGTGGTCTAGCATCATGGCACCGGACCAGATCTGGCCTATAGGGTTCGCGATTCCCTGCCCGGCTATGTCCGGCGCAGAGCCATGGATCGGCTCGAACATCGAGGGGTACTCTCCCTCCGGGTTGAGGTTGGCCGAGGGTGCGATCCCGATGCTGCCGGCGACCGCCGCTCCCAGGTCGCTCAGGATGTCGCCGAAGAGGTTAGAGCCCACCACTACGTCCAGGCTCGCCGGCCTGAGCACGAACGCCGCCGCGAGGGCGTCTATGTGATACTGTGAGGCCTCGACGTCCGGGTAATCGCTGGTAACCTCGTCGAAGATCTCGTCCCAGAACGGCATGGTGTGGATGATGCCGTTGGACTTCGTCGCCGAGATCACGCTACCCTCGCGGCCTTTGGCCAGCTCGAAGGCGAACCCTATGGTCCTGCGCACACTCCTGCGGGTGAAGACCGACTCCTGAACGGCGAGCTCCTGCGGGGTACCACGGTACATTCTGCCGCCGATCTCCGAATACTCCCCCTCGTTGTTCTCCCGTACCACGACGAAGTCTATGTCTTTGGGTTCCACGCCAGCCAGGGGACTACTTATGCCTTCGAAGAGCTTCACGGGCCTCAGGTTGATGTACTGCTCGAAGGTGCGCCGGATCGGTATAAGCAGTCCCCACAAAGAGACGTGGTCCGGCACGCCCGGGTAGCCTACCGCTCCGAGGAATATGGAGTCGTGCTCGCGGAGTCGCTCCAGACCGTCCTCGGGCATCATGAATCCAGTCTCAGCGTAGTACTCGCAACCCCATTCGTACTCGGTCCACTCAAAGTCAAAGCCCCAGATCTGCCCGGCTTGCTCCAGCACCCTGCGGGCCTCACCAACAACCTCTATGCCGATCCCGTCGCCGGGTATGAGCGCGATGTCGTGAGTCAATCTCTATCTCCTTGTCGCTTCGTCTTGAGGAGTTCTCCGGGTTTCACACCAAGGATTCGAGCTATCTTGCGAATGGTCCCCGGACGGGCGTCGCAGTAGCCGTTCTCAAGACGCCACACCGTCATCTGAGTGAGCCCGGCCATACGGGCGAGCTCCCGCTGAGAGAGGACGTTCTCCTCCCGGAGTGCCTTCAGTCTTGCCACGTCCACCTCCATGTACGATAGTCTACAGGAGAACCCTAAAGTGTGTCTAAATTATGTCGAAATTATAGCATATTAAGACTAGTTGGAGCTGTCGCCCAAGTGGTTTCGGTATCCACGATAACCGTAACGGAAGCAACTATTCTCACGGGCTGGATCCGTACATAGCGACCTCCGAGGGTGATATCTGGGAGACTTTCCCCAAGGATCCGACAGAGTTACAGCACTTGTATTTGGAGCACGGGCGCATGATGCCCGAAGACGGCCTCGATACCCTTGCGGATTGCGATGAGATGTACCTCGGCGCCGTCGGCAGGCCCACGGTACGGGACTACCTCTCCCTGGGTACTCCTGCTCCCCATAAGGCGCACTTTGCGCCCGGCGCGGGGTGAAGAGCCCGCTCGCGGAACCGAATGACCTCGAAATCACGGTCGTCAGGGAGAACACGGTGGGAGAGTACTCCGGCTTAGCGACCGCGTATACGAATGTACGCCGTATGAGATCGCCGTCCAGGCCCGATCCGAACCCGCTTACTGACCCTTCGTGCGGAAGTCGCGCAGCGTCAGCCCATCCACCCGTGCGCTGTTATGTACCTTCTTCCTCCAGTCGCTTCTCTTTCCGCCTCCACCTCAAGGCGCGCATCAAAGCCTCCCTGACACTCTGCACCGTGAGCATCGCCGCCACGGCGATCACGACGAGCACGCAGGCGACGGCGACCTCCATCCACTCCCCGGTAACAAGGCCGGCACCGATCCCCACCGTGAAGACTTTGGGAGCAGCCGTCAGAAAGGTAACGATCGCGTATTGGCGTAAGGTCAGCGTGGGAGCCAGACCGGCAGCCAGGCTGACTAGATTGTACGGTATAGGCACCACAACCCTGAAGAACAGCAGTTCGCGCCAGCCGCCGAGGCCGGTGTCGATGATCCTGTCCACACGGGCCATGCGACTCTCACCCACGATCCGCGCCACAGCCGGACGGCCAGCCCACCTCGACAGGACATACAAAATGCAGCCGCCCAGAGTGTCCCCGAGCGCCGTGAGTATGACGCCCCAAAACAGCCCGAAGAGCGCGCCCGAGGCTACGTTGAGCGGGTAGCCGGCCCAAGGCAGACAGATAAACGTGACCGCCTTCGCAACGAGGTATGTGAGGGGCGCCCAGGGACCTGACTGCTCGATCCAATCCCGCATCCTCAACCCCACCGTCTGTACCTGCTCCATGAGAACCGCCAGTTGTTGGGTTCCACCAAGCGCCCGGACTACGAAGAATCCGACTACCCCCAATACCACCAGCGCGAGCAGGCCCACGACAATCGGACCGCGCCACGATCTGGCCGCCCACTCAATCTGCAAAGGACGCTTCATTGCCCCTCACTTTCCTCTCGTGTATCCTTGACATGCAAATGAGTCTCAATATCAGGTCTACAACGATAGGGGCACTGTGAGAGTTTTGCAAGCGAGAGCATCGAGTAGTTCCGGAGAGCACGACCTGATCCCGGAATACTCGGCGGATTCAGCGTCGTCGGGTACTCTGCGCTGGGGTGCGGCGGCCAAGCTCCTGGCGATCGTCGTCCTTGCCGTAGGTTTGCCGATACTCGTCGGGGTGCTCGGTGGCGGCGAGCGGCTCCGGGCGCTCGTCGAGCAGTCAGGTCCCTGGGCCCCGCTTGCGTACGTCGCCGCGAAGGCGGCGGCGACGATAGTCGCTCCATTCAGCGGCGTCCCGCTGAAAGCGGCGTCGGGCGCGCTCTTCGGGCTCACAGGCGGAGTCTTTTACTCGTTGTTCGGCGACGTAATCGGTGGCAGCGTATGCTTTCTGGCCGCCCGCTACGTGGGGTGGAGCACTGTGGAGGGCCTCACGGAGGATGATCGTATGAGCCGAATGAACAGGGTAATCGACCGCGGCCTCGGCGGCTGGCGCGAACTGCTCTTCCTCAGGCTAACGTTCCCGGCCATCTACAACCTATTGAGCTACGCCGCGGGCTCGACCAGGCTGCCCTTCCGGCAGTATTTGGCCGTTACCGCCTTTGGGGGCATCATCCACACCAGCATTCTGGTAACCCTTGGCGCGAGCATCGCGCTCAGCATGGAGGTGCGCGTGGTGGCGTACGCTGGGATCGCAGTGTTGTCTGTGTTGGCGCTGTTCGGAGCGCGGCGTCTGCGAGGCGTTCTCGCCCGCGGGATGTGAGCCGCGTCCGACGGGGGCTAATGATACACGCGGGCTATCCACCGCAGCGCCAGGCGAACCACGGGCGGCAGTAGCGCCCGGACCACGGGGAGGATTCGCGTCTGGGCTCCGACGTGCACCTCGGCCCGGCGACTCTTTGCGGCTCCAACGACGGCGGCCGCGATCTCGGACGGCTCCTTCATGAAGTGCCTGGCCCAGGTCTCTTCGATCGTAGAGCCGGACGTTTCGAAGAAGTGGGTGTTGCGCACGGCGGTCGGGTATACCGTCGTTACGAAGATGCCGTACTCGGAGAGCTCGGCCCTAAGGGTCAACGAAAGCGAATCGAGCGCCGCTTTGGTCGCGGCATAGTTGCCGGAGTTCGGCACGGGGAGCTTGGCGACCACCGAGACGACATTGATTATGTGGCCGCCCCCGGCCGGCACCATATGCTCCAGCGCTGCTTTGGTGGCGTAGACGACCCCCATATAGTTGGTCTGAAGCTGGGCCTGGATCTCATCCACGCTCGTCTTGAAGAACGGCTTGTGGAGCCCGTAACCGGCGTTGTTGACCAGCACGTCCACCCGCCCCCAACGCTCGAAGGTTGCCTCTACAAAGCTTCTTGCCTGTAGCTCCTCCGAGATATCGGCGACCATCGTGAAGACCTCACCGGGGTATCCTTCCAGTCGCTCGCGCGCGCTATCGAGACGGTCCTCCAGCCGGTCACAGACGGCCACGCGGCAACCATTTTCGGCGAACGATCTGGCAGTCTCAGAACCGATGCCGCCAGCGCCGGTGATCACGACCACCTTGCCACGCAGCCCTACCATGGACCCCTTCCCATACTTCATGCCCCGCCGCTGGGGGGCACTTGTTTGCCTTGCGTCTCCGCAGATTCTCTACGCCTCGTACGCAGGAAGGCGGCCGCGCCGGCCAAAAGGAGTCCCCAAAGGAGAGTCAGCCAGATCAAGGAAAGTATTCCGCCGGGCCACCCGAAGCCTAGCCCCTCACCGACCCAGTAGGTACCGAAGCCCATAAGCAGAGTAGCCGCGAAAAACTTGGCCGGTTTGACGGGCACTCTCTCCAACGGCGCCCTGAGGAAGAACGCAGAGCAGATGAGGACCCCCGTGGCGACCAGCGCCCCGCCTATCGCCTCGAACCACTTTCCTCCGGCCGTGCCAAGCCCGATCACCACGACGGCGATCTCGAAACTCTCCACGAGGCTACTCTTGAAGGCCGTCGCCAGGGCTACGGTGTCCCAGGCTCCGCGACCTCCTTCCTGCGCCAGTCGTTCTCGAAGACGCTCGTCATCATCGTCCGGCGCCCCGAGCGCCCCACCGTAGTATTTCGTCACGGAACGTGCCCACGCCTGCCCGAAACCGAGCAGTATCAACCCGGCGAGAAGCTCGAGGGGTCGGGCCGGAATTAGGGCGAGTCCACTACCAACCACCAGGGCGGAGACCGACACCAGCCCCACGGCGCTCCCTGCGCCCGTCAGGGCGTTGCGCCAGCCGGCAACCCGACCTACCACAACCACCACCGCCAGGACCTCGACCAACTCGATCAGGGATCCTACAAAGGCCCCGAGGAAGATCACCCAACTCACGAAAGGTTCTCCATAGAGAGAGACTCAACCCACCAGATCACGGACCCGGATCACAGCCCAATCGCTCGATCCATACAGTTCGCTACCATGTCTCTGGTATTGAGAGCCATTCGCAATAACTGCATAATCGATACGATACACGTCGGGAGAGAAGAAAACAATTGATCTGCATCAAAGCGTCAGCGAGACGTTTGGAGGAAGATTCGGGCGGGAGGATAGGATCGTATAGAATGACGACGGTATCCGTCTCTGGAGGAAGCATGAACGTGTTCGGGATAGACATTGGTGGGTCGGGGATCAAAGGTGCGCCCGTGGACACGCAGTCGGGGGAGTTGCTTGAGGAGAGGGTAAGGATCAAGACCCCCAAGCCGGCCACACCCGAGGCGATCGTCCGGACGGCGGTCGAGGTGGTGCGTGCGGCGGGGTGGGAGGGCGCCGTCGGCTGCGGGTTCCCCGCGGTTGTCAAGGACGGCGTCGTGCAGACGGCGGCGAACATAGACAAGACTGCGATCGGCTTCGACCTGGGCAAGGCGCTTCGGAGAGAGATCGACGCCCCTGTGAGCCTTGTAAACGACGCGGACGCGGCCGGGCTCGCCGAGGTCCGCTGGGGGGCTGGCAGGGATGAGAGCGGCGTCGTCCTGATGCTCACACTGGGTACTGGAATCGGCACCTCCCTCTTCGTCGGCGGCCGGCTGGTACCGAACACGGAGTTCGGACACATCGAGGTCAGGGGCAAGGACGCCGAGCACCGCGCCGCGGACAGCGCCCGCAAGCGTGATGACTTGAGCTGGAAAGAGTACGCCGAGCGGCTCGACGAGTACCTCCACAGGATCGAGTTCCTCCTCTGGCCCGACCTCATCGTCATCGGCGGCGGCATAAGCAAGAAGTCCGAGAAGTTCTTCCCCCATCTCACGGCGCGCACGAAGGTGGTGGCGGCCGAGATGCACAACAACGCCGGTATCGCCGGGGCCGCACTGGCCGGTATCCACGATAGGGCAGCCGTACAGACTGCAGAGAATCGGTGATCCAGCCCGTGCCTATTCGCTGGGCGCCCTGACAGGGCTGTGCATATATCTCGAGCCTGATGAGCGGCGAGCCGCCAGCAGTCAACAGCCGAAGTACTGACCAACGCGAATGGTGGCAGACTCGACGCTTCCACGATCCGCTGTAGAAGATTCTCTGGAATCTTGCTCTTCTTCGACGCGCGGATGATCCGCGGGTTCCTGTATTGCGTAATCCGTGTCGTTGGGTACTTGGCGCGCACCTGACTTTGCGCGTCGGGTGAGACGAACGAAAGGGGGGAAACAGAAGTTAGCCAAGATCGATAGACACGCATCGGATCTGTCCTAGAAGCAGACCACTAACTAGCACCGAAAGGAGCAATGCATGCTCGAAGGCGACAGCCACATCGATACAGCAGCGGCACGGGGGCACGAGGAGGCTTCTGAGGCGCACCTTAGTTCCAGGCGCAATTTCTTGAGCGGCTCGGCCAAGCTGCTGGGCGGTGGCGCACTGGCGCTGGGGTTGGGGGCGGCACCGGCCTTCGCTAAAGGCAACGACGACCACGGCAAAGGCGACGATGAGCACGGGGGCAAGATAAACGGCAAGAACGGCGTCTCCGACGTCGACATCCTGAACTACGCCCTCGTCCTAGAGCGCCTGGAGGCCGAGTTCTACCGGCGCTTCCTCGATAAGTACAACCAGCGCCAGATCGAAGGGGCGTCCATCTTCGACGGCTTTGGCAACAAGGTTCGCGCCAAGATCTACGAGAACCTGGTGCTAATCCGCGAGCACGAAGAGACACACGTGAAGACCTTAATCAAGGTGATAGAGAGTCTTGGAGGCAAGCCGGTCGGGGAATCGAAGTACGACTTCGGGGTCAACACCGTGAAAGAATATGTGGCCCTGGCGCAGGTGTTAGAGGACACTGGGGTTATGGCCTACGACGGGGCCATAGCCTACATCCACAAGGCGGGCTTGCAGACGGCCGGGGCGACGATAGCGACGGTGGAGGCACGCCACGCCTCCTACCTGCGTCTTCTGAACGGGGAGGTGCCCTTCCCGGATGCCTTCGACGAGCCCAAGGCGCCACAGGATATCTGCAAGCTGGTTGACAAGACGTTCATCACGGAGAGCCCGTTCAATCTGAAGAAATTCTGCGAGTCCCTGCCCAACAAGGTGATCACCCTCTGAGCCCTACGGCGCACCAAAAACACCGGGCCGGTGTCCTACGGGATCCCGACCTTCTTTACGCCTGATCCTCTGCCTCGTGCACGAAGTGCCGCCAGCGGCCCGCGGATGGCAGAGGGGCCGAGCCTTCCGCTGAGACTCTCGGACTACCAAAGTGGTATGCATCGCCTTCTAGATCCAAACTTCTGATCCAAACACCTGATACCTCTTACCTGACACCGCGCCGAGTGGGAGGCAAGCCTTCCGCTCAGCCACTCTCAGAGCACCTCGGCGTCGAAGCCGTGCTCTCCGGAGAGATCCGCGAGTGCCGACTCTACATTCTCGGCCGAGTCGTCGGGTACGTAGAAGTAGGCGGTCTGGGGAAAGCGATCGTCGTCGGGTTCGGAGCGTACATGCTCGTAGTCGACGCCAAGCCGGTCGAGTGCGTCCCTGACGCTCTCCAGCGCAGCCTCGCCCCTGACGTTCTCCACGCGCAGCATCGCCTCACCAGGCATCGTTCGACCCCGCGAGGTCGAATTCCAGAAAGCGGCCGTTCTGCTGTATCAACTCCCCGTCAGCGTACAGTTCTCCGCCCTCGCGCAGGTCGCAGACGAGGTCCGTGTGCACGCTTGAGTCGTTCTTGCCACCGGTTTGGGCGTAGGAGCGGCCTATAGCAAGGTGCACCGTACCGCCGAGCTTCTCGTCGAAGAGGACGCTCGCGCTCGGTCGGCGGATGCCGTAGTTCGTCCCGATCCCAAGCTCCCCAAGGTAACGGGCCCCGGCGTCGGCCTCGAGCAGGCTCAAAAGGTACTCCTCCCCCTTTTCCGCGCTCGCCTCGACGACCTTCCCCTCCTCGAAACGTAGCCGTGCGCCCGAGACCTCGCGCCCCGCTATCGCAGCAGGTACGCTGAAGTAGACCGTTCCGCTCGCCGAGTCCTCGATCGGCCCGGTAAAGACTTCGCCGCAAGGCATGTTCCGCCTTCCCGCAGAGTTCACGAACGTCCGTCCCTCGACCGAGAGCGTCAGGTCCGTGTCCGGACCGACGATACGGATATCTCGCGCGTCCTCGAGCCTCTCTATGAGCCGGTCCTGCTCGGCGGACTTCTCGTTCCAATAGCGCACGGGGTCATCCTCGTTGAGTCCCATAGCCTCGAACGCAAACTCCTCGTACTCGGAGAGGCCCATGTGCGCCTCCTGCGCCAGCGCCTCCGTCGGGAAGAGCGTAAGCACCCAGCGGTCCTTCTCCAACATCATCTCGTTCAACGGCTTGTTGCGCTTCTGAAGGGCCTGTTGCCTTTCGGGGTCGACGTTCGCAAGCGCCATGGTATTGCTCGGCGACAGGATGCCGATCTGGGCGTCCACGCCCTCGTAGATGGCGCGCGTGACCTGCGGGATCTCCTCGTAGTGAAGCTCTTGCGCCTCCTGGAAGAAGATCTCCTGCATCCCCGGCAAGCTAATCTGTGTTACCGGAGTGGCGCCTACCTGCAATAGCCGCGCGTAGATGGCCCTTATCAGGGGCCCGGCGCCCACCTCCCCGGAGACGAGGACCTGGTCCCCCTTCCCGGCCTGGATAGAGTAGTCCACCAGTAGCCGCGCAAGCTTGCCGACCCTTTCGTCTACCATCGCTAGCTCCTTTCTGAAAAAGTTCCCGGAGAGCTTATCATCCGTCTCGTCCCAGGCGGGCTTGGCAGGGGGGAGTTCCCCGCCAGCGGTCGGGCTACGGACCAGGCGAGCCCCTCTTCCTACAGAGTATCGAGGCTGTCTCGCGTAAACCGGAGCGCAGCGCGCATCCTCTTTAGGATGGTCTCCGGATGCGGGGCGCCGAGCGGCCAGGGCTTGAGCTCCAGGCTTACGGCGCCGGTATAACCGCTCGACCCCAGCGCGGCCAGGAAAGGTTTCAGGGAGAGCCGGCCCTTGCCGGGCAAGCGATGCTCGTCACGGCCCGCCTCCAGGTTCGAGTCGGACAGATGTACGTGACGGAGCTGGGTCGCGAGGACCGAGTGGGCCCTGAGGATGTCGACCTTGCTGGCCCCGGCGTGACTGGTATCCAGCGTCACGTCACCCACGTCCGCGAGGTGCTCGGGCAGGTAGCAGCTCTTCCGCCTGACACCGAACATGCCTGCCCGTCGGCTCTGAGGCATGTTCTCGACGGCCACGACGACACCCTGGTCCCGCGCCTTGCGTAGGGCTCCAGCCTTCCAACGCTCCAGCGGCCTGCCTGGCGGGGGCGGATGTGCCACTACAGTGGGCACCTCCATCCTACCTGCCAACCTCGCGACCCGCACCAGCGTCTCTTCGGGATCGAGTCCCCAGGCACCGCGGCGCAGCGGAGGGTGCAGGGCCAGGATCGGGAGGCCGTGCCTCTCGACGAGATCTCTGAGATAGTCCTCCTGGTGGGTATCCCAGCGATCGTCCATCATGATCTCGACCCCGTCGTAGCCGGCCTCCGAGATCCAACCGTATACCCGGTCGAGGCCGAAAGGGTAAAGCGAGCCCGTACTGAAGACGACGGGGCCCGCCATCAGCGCCCTCCGCGCCGGATCTCCAGGAACCGGTCGAGCGTCGAGGGCGAGTGGTTCTGGTAGTGGTTGTTGGCGTAGGCGAAGACAGTTTTCCCTTCTTCGAGAAAGCGGTCAACGAGATTCGCCCACCACCTGAGGTCCTTCTCGCGCTCCTTTTTGAGGTGCGTATGACCCTCAGGGAATTCTCTCCTGTCGCCGAGCCAGCGGATGTACGAGAAGTCGGCCGTCGCCTCCTCCAGCCGGGGCATCCGCGGGTAGTCGATGAGCGTCAGGGCGGCGCCGCACTCGCGCAGCATCTCTGGGAGATCGGAGCCGAGCCAGCTTCTGTTGCGAACCTCGACGGCGTAGCGGAAGCCCTCAGGCAGACGTTTCAAGAAGTCTTCCAGGACGCCCATACCCTCAACCCCGAAGGAAGGTGGGAGCTGAAGGAGGAGGGGACCGAGCCGGTCTCTCAGTTCGGCCATCGTACGCACGAAGTTATCGGCCTCGGCCTCGGAGCCGACGAGGTTTCTCTCGTGCGTCACCTCCTGCGGAAACTTCGCAGCGAAGTGGAAGCCCTCTGGGGCGATCTCACGCCACTTCTCCACTGTCGAGCGGCGCGGGGTGCCGTAGAAGGTCGAGTCTATCTCCACGGTCGCGAAGCGCTTGACGTACTCGGCGAGTCTCGAAGCCGAAGGGAGGGCCTCGGGATAGAGCGTTCCTTCCCAGTCCGCATAGGACCAGCCGGAGGTTCCCAGGTAAAGGTCCTTCTCCGGCGGCTCGATGCTGCCGGGAGTCTCCGCGAAAAGCCGCTGTTGCGCAGAATCGTCCATCAGCCCTCGAAGCTGCGATGCTACCATACGAGCCCCTACAGTTTGTATGAAAGCTCTTCCAGTTTACTCCCGCCGCATGTACTACATTGGTGCTATGGACGAGAGACGCCAGACACAATGAAGGTCTTCTACAGCGACCACTTCGTACTACCATTGCCCGAGGGCCACCGGTTCCCGATGGTCAAGTACTCGATGTTGCGCGAGAGGGTCGCGCAAGATGGGATCTGCGGCCCGGGAGAGCTCCTGACGCCACGCGCGGTAACGGACGAGGAGATCCTGCGCGCCCACGCCCCCGACTACCTGAAACGCGTCGCCGCCGGCAAGCTCACCGACAAGGAGGTCCAGCGCATCGGTTTCCCGTGGTCGGAGAAGATGGTAGAGCGCTCTCGCCGCGCCTCGGGCGGCACTCTAGGAGCCTGCCTCGCCGCCCTCGACGAGGGCTTCGCCGCCAACCTCGCGGGTGGGACGCACCACGCGTTCTCCGACAGGGGCGAGGGATACTGCGTCTTCAACGACTCGGCCATCTCCGCCCGCGCCGTCCAGGCCGCAGGTCTGGTGGAGCGCGTGGTGGTCATCGACACGGATGTCCACCAGGGGAATGGCACGGCAGCGATCCTGCACACAGACCCCACGGTGTATACGTTTTCGGTCCACGGCGCAAAGAACTTCCCCTTCCACAAAGAGGAGAGCGACCTCGACGCGCCCCTTCCCGACGGCGCCGGAGACACGGAGTTCCTGGCGACGCTCGAAAGTGGTCTGGAGGCGGCGCTCGACGCAGCGGACGCAGACCTCGCCATCTACCTCGCAGGCGCCGACCCTTTCGAGGGAGACCGCCTCGGCAGGCTCACCGTCACGAAGGCGGGCCTCGCAGAGCGAGACCGGATCGTCCTCGAAACGTGCAGGGAACGCGGAATTCCTGTTGCGGTTACGATGGCGGGAGGCTATGCCTACGAGGTAGAGGACACGGTGGAAATACACTTCCGTAGCATCCGTAGGGCGGCCGGTCTGCTGGAGAGTAAACGGGATAGATGAAAGTGACACGCCTGAGATGAGCGAAAACCAGAGATCCTGCGTCGTCGTGGGGGCCGGCATCTCCGGTCTGCTCGTGGCCAAAGCACTGAACGAAAAGGGTTGGACCGTTACGGTTCTGGACAAGGGTCGCGACGTCGGCGGTAGGATGGCCACCAGGCGTATCGGCAGGGGCAACTTCGATCACGGCGCCCAGTTCTTCACTGTCAGGGGCGAACGCTTCGCCGGCCTCGTCGAAGACTGGCTCGGGACAGGCGTCGCCACAGAATGGACGCGCGGCTTCGCCGACCCGGAGGGTAGGCCGAACGAAGACGGTTATCCCCGCTACAGGGGAACCGAGGGTATGACATCCATCCCGAAATACATCTCCCGCGGCCTCGACGTACGCATCGGAGAGAAGGCCGTAAGGGTTGATGATACCGACGATGGTTGGGAGGTCGTGTGCGAGTCCGGATCGAGGGTTGCAGGGAACACCCTCGTACTCACGGCTCCAGTTCCCCAGGCCCTGGACCTTGCCTCGTCAGGAAGCTACAGTCTGCCGGATGGCGTCAGGCGCCAACTCGAAGCGATCTCCTACGACCCATGCCTCGCCCTCATGGTCTTGCTCGACGGTTCGACCGGTGTCCCGGAGCCCGGAGGAATGCAGATCAAGGGCGAGACCCTGGATTGGATCGGCGACAACAGGCGCAAGGGCATCTCCGAAGCCCCTGCCGTCACCGTCCACGCCGGACCGGAATGGAGCCGCTCACACTTCGAGGACGACGAGACGGCGATTACGGAGTCCATGATCTCGCACGCTGGCGACCTTCTCGGCACCGATCTCTCGCCCGCCGTCGTCGAGACTTCCCTCACCAGGTGGCGCCACAGCTGGGTTACGAACCCCCACCCCGATCCGTGCCTCATCGCCCCAGACGACCCGCCACTGCTGTTCTGCGGCGACGCCTTCGGCCAGCCCAAGGTCGAGGGCGCAGCCCTCTCAGGCCTGGCAGCCGCGGACCATCTCCTCGGCCGTAATACCTGATACTCCGCGTCCTTGTTGTTCCTGGCCACGGACCGACCAGAAACGTTCTAAGCGTTGGAAGTTCAAGGATGCATCTGGCGTCGGGTAACAAAAAGTGGTACATATGACCTAGAAAACAACACCGTGTGAAGGAGAAGGGGTCCTTGGGAAACAGAAGGGTGGCGCTAAAGCCGCACGCGTCCAAGATCCGGCAGTGGGTCGAGGAGGGTCGGGGCGACACGTGGATCGCGCAAGAGCTGAACACCACGCCCTCCAGCGTACAGAGCTTCCGGTCGCGAAACTCGATCTACCGCAGGGACCCCGTCCGGCGCGGCCAGCTTTCGGAGCATCCTGCGGTGCTCGAGGAGACAGAAGATGGCATAGCCCTGAAGACCGAAGCCAGAGACTCGGAGGTCTTCGCCCGAGAGTGGCGTCACTACCTGCGCGGCTCACCGGATGACCTGCAGGTGGTGATTACGCAGGACAGGATCTACCTGGAGAAAGTCCGCTAGGTTGCCCAGAGAGCCCGCCGTCGAGTTGCGGGTTCCTCTGGAGGAGGCAGAAGCACTGCACGCACTCCTCGAGCGCCTTCTCGAAAGCGGGGAACAAGACCCGCGACTGGAACACACCTATAGGCTCCTGGGCTGGCGCATACTAGCCGCAAAGGGCGGTAAAGGTCTCACAGGACGCATAGCAGACCTGGCGCGCGAAGCGGACAGTCTCGAAGAATACGAGGCAGCCCGCGAAAGGGAGCTCGGCCCCGTGCTAGACGGCCTGGAGCGCGGCGAGAACCGGGATCCATGAATAGATGGTGTCAGGCTACAGGTACTTGCACCTTCCTGTAGAATGCTCTCTACGGGCCGATGGGAGCGTCGGCCAACTCTAAGACGCGGCCATAGCCGTTCGCGTTATCGACCTACTTATGAAGTCGGTCGAGCATTTCCCGTATGCCAGCACCGTCAACGTAGACCTGATACTCAACTTGTTATCAAATTGTTACCTTAGGGTAGCGTTACTGTAACCTCCGTACTCTATTTTGTTGGCACTGGGCTCTTTCCCCCCTTTCCGGCCCAGAAGAGCAGGCCGGGCCGCGGATTGCGCGCGGTCCGGTATTCTGCGTATGTTAACCTCTGTGGGCGTTATGCAGTATCTTCTCAGTTCCCTCGCGACAATGGTCTTCATCGGGATACTCGCGCTCCTCGCCCAATGGTCGAGAAAGAGCAGGAGGGCCGAGATATCGCTTTTGATCGTGCTCGTGTTCCTCTCGCTCCTGCTCTTCGCCACCGGAGCGTTGCTTGGGGTGGCGTGGGTCTCGGGTCAGATGCCCCCGGGGGTCTATCCGCAACGGTTGTTGGCGGTCACGACCGTACCTGTTGCGATGTCGGGTTTGATCGGGCTGGCGCTGTGCGTCCCTACGCTGCTGAAGATCGTTCGCGGCGGGCCGAACGGGGAGTTCTGGACGGACCCACCGATCTTTCTCGCCCTCTGGCTGTTCGCCACCGTGTTGCTTGCCAATAATCTGGTAGGCATACTCGGGTTCGAGCAGTTGGATCGGGTCGACGCCTTCTCTTTGGGGGCCGGAGGCAGGATTCCGCCGGTCGCCATACTGGCGAGCCAGTTACCATTCGTCGTCATCGCCCTTCTGGGGGTCGGCGCCGGCATCCGCAGGGGACCGCGCGAGACGCTCGCCCGCCTCGGCTACGGCCCCATCTCCCTCAGGCACGTAGGTATCGTCGTGCTATTTATCGTGGGTGCGTTCGCGCTCTCGGTAGCCGCCGACGCCCTCTTCTCGCAGTTGCAGCCCGACCTTTATCGCAGGGTCGGTGAGATCTCGGAAACGCTCTTCGACCCGAAAGGTTTGAGCCTGGCCGCAGCGGTGCTCTTCGCCTTGCTGATCGGGGTCGGTGCAGGACTCGGAGAGGAGACGCTCTTCCGCGGCGCCGTGCAACCGGTTTTGGGGATACCGGCAACTTCCGTCCTTTTCGCCTCGATGCACGTCCAGTACGGGCCTTCGCTGCTGCTCGGCTACATCTTCGTGCTCTCCATCGGCCTCGGACTCCTCCGCCGCCACGTCAATACCACGGCGAGCTTCCTGGCGCATGCAGGTTACAACACACTCGGCATCCTGGCCGTCTACTTTTTCGGCTGGTAGAGAACAGCCGCAGCGGTTGGCCCTAAACCCAGCGTCTCATCAACAGCCATACCTTCTCGGCGCCTCGCGTGTCAGAGCCGAATGTCTCTACGATCTCGAAGCCGGCCCTTTCATAGACGCGGATGGCGCGGCGGTTGAAGGCGGCCACGGTGAGGCGGAACGCAGGAGGTGAGTAGGTCTCCCGGGCGAAGCGCAGGCCGGCGTGGACGAACTCTTCTCCGAGGCCCCTACCCGTGAGATCCGGTCTCATCCCGAGTCCCACGTCGAGCGCGGGCTCTGCCTCGTAGACCCCGAGCCGCTTTCCGGAGGCGACCTGCGCGTCCGCGCCGAAACAGAAGTATCCTGCCAGATCCCCGCTTTCGTCGTAGACGGAGTGGTAGGCCAAGCGCGGCTGCAGAAGCGCATCCACGGAGGTGGGATCTCCGTCGTAGATCGAGTAGGGTTCTTCGTAGCGCCAGCGAGAGATGGCTCGTGCGTCGCTGGGCGTGATCTGCTTCAGGGTGAAGCGCAACGTCGGCTTCTTGGAAGTCTAGGCCGCCAGAGAGTCGGTGACGGGGACGACCGGCGCGGGTTCGAGCGCTAAGGCGATCCGGACGAGCAGCTCGCTGACCTCGACGTCCAATCCACGGGCGATGCTCTCCAGTACCCTCGAGGAGGGGTCCTTCTCGCCGCGTTCTATCTCGGCCAGGTACGAGACCGAGACATGCGCGCCTTCGGCGACCTGTTTTAGTGTCAGCCCCCGCTCGTTGCGTTCCGCCCGCAGAGTCTCACCGATGGTCGAGAGAAGGTCTCCTGCGTGCCGCTCCGGACTTATCTCCAAAGTCTTCACGCCCTTGATTCTATCTTCCAACGGGCGCTTTGCGCAACCCGCCCGCCAACTTCTTGACCAGAAGGACCTCTTCGGAGTCAGCCTCAGGGGTCCCGTAAGGCGTCTCCATGATCACGGGAACGCCTGGCAGACCGTCGAAAAACCCTGGCCAAGCGTCGACCGGTATGCGCCCCTCCCCCACCTTGCGATGCCCGTCGCGGTGGCTCCCTAGTTCGTTCTTGGCGTCGTTGAGGTGAACCAGCGCGACCGAGTCTCCCAGGGCGTCCACGAGCTCCTCCGCGACCTCTCGCCCTCCACTCTCGGCCGACAGGTCGTAGCCGGCCACGAAAGCGTGGGCCGTGTCCACACAGACCCTCACCCCGCCGCGCCGCGCGACCTCCCGGAGTTCCTCGAACGTCGAGCAGAGCTGCGTACCAGCCCCGACGGAATTCTCGACCACAGGTTCGGCCACGGCTCCTGCGCTTCCGTCGAGTCTGGCTGCCCCCTCCCTCGCGCGCCCCAGGCCTTCCACAAGCCGCTCCATACCCTTCTCCTCGCCGTCTCCCCCGTGGCTGCCAGCATGCACGACGACCAGGTCGACACCTAGCGCGCCCGCGGCCGCCAGTTCGCGGGCCAGGGCCCGCACCGAAAATTCCCGCTGCTCCTCACTCGTGGAGGCAAGGTTTATCAGGTACTTCGCGTGTGCGACGACCGGCGAGATACCCATCTCGAGGCTTCCTTCGACGAAAGTATCGGCGTCCTGGCGTCCCCTGGGGTCAGCCCAGGCCTGTGGGTTGGAGACGAAGATCTGGATAGTCTCGCACCCGAGCTTACGCGCGGCCCAAAGGGTCCTGGCGAGCCCGCCGGAGGTCGGAAGGTGCCGTCCTATTCTGTTCGTCCTCTCTGGCATGGCGGGGATTCTACCGCCCTGCGGCGGTACTCACCAGGAGAGATATAATCTCCTGAGACCATCAAGATGATCGGAAGGAGCCAACCGCATGGCGGTCGAAGGCAAGGTAGCGAAGATTCTGGGAAACAACGAGATCGTCATAAACCGTGGAAGAGGCGAGGGCGTCCGTCAAGGCATGCTCTTCGAGATATTCGCTCCCGAGGGTGAGGAGGTCTGGGACCCTGATACGGGCGAGACGCTCGGCACCGTCGAGGACGTAAAGGCGAAGGCCGAGGTTACGGAGGTCAAGGACAGGCTCGCCGTTGCCCGTCTGCAGAACGCGCAGGATACACCGTTCGGGGCCGTCAACATCGGGGAGATGCAGGAGAACCTGCAGCGTATGTTCGGGCAGATGTTCGGCGAAGGCGTCCAGATCCGCGGCTTCGGCGCCACGTCGGGCGACGACCCCGACCTCGAGTCGATGCTCGGCGGCCCTCTGCAGGACCTCTCACAGGTACAGGTCGGTGACGCCGTGCGCGAGATCAAACGCCGCTAGACCCCACGTAAGTACCCCTACATTGAACACCCTCTCCCGCCTACCGGTGACGTTCGGCCTCATAGGCGCCTGTGTGGCCGTGTATCTCGCGGTCGCGATCGCGGGTCAGGCCTACGGTTACCCGCTGAACGTCGGGCTGGTGACACAGCCTTCCGAGGTGCTCGCGCGGGGCGCCCTCGTGCCTGCCGCCGTCGCCGGTGGCCAAGTTTGGCTCTTGCTGACGAGCATGTTCCTGCACTCGGGATTCATCCACCTGGCGCTGAACATGCTATCTTTGTACTTTCTCGGCTCGTTCGTCGAGCAAGCATTCGGAAAGAGCCGTTTCCTCGCGCTATACCTGTGCAGTGGGCTCGCCGGGGGCATCGCCTACCTCTACTTCGGCGCCTTCGACACGCCCGCCGTAGGGGCTTCTGGTGCGATCTTCGGTCTCCTCGGCGGCGTGTTCGGTTACTCCGTGCGCCGCGGCACCTTCTCCTGGCAGAATCCCCTGATCCGCCAGCTCCTGATCCTGACCGCCCTGAACCTCTACATCGGATTCTCCGTCCCCAATATCAGCAACACGGCGCATATCGGCGGCCTCGTCGGCGGGGCCGCCTTCGGATGGCTCACGGCGCCCACCGTCTACTCCGGCAAACCGCTCCGCGCTGCGACACCGACCGTCATCCTGCTCGGCGCGGAACTTATCCTGCTCACACTCTGGCTCTTTTAGCTTGTCAGCACGGCGCTTCGCGCCTTGTCAGCACGCTCGGGCCCTCTCGGCCCTCGCTTGTCAGCAAGTCAGCTTCTACCGCTCTGGCCTCGCCCTGCCGCGCACGAAGCACCGCTACCAGCGGCCGTGGGTTTTACGCTGGTGGCGAGGCTCCGGGACAACTAGCTGAAATGCTGACAAGCCGCCCTCAGGCGGCGTGCTGAAATGCTATTAGCCCGGCAGCGGTGAAGAGGAGCGTAGCTGCGAACAGAACGCCGGCCAACCTGTTCGTATCCTCGGCCTGGGCCTCGGGGAGGAGGTGTGCGGCGCCAATGTATGCGAGCACCCCGCCTGCCACACCGATCAGGAGGCCGAGAGTGCCTTCTCCTGGCGCGGGGAAGGCCACTGTCAACGCCGCTGCGGCCGGGATCGCCAGCCCGAGTAAGACCGCCGCTCTCATGACCCCTGCCCTTCCGACACGAGCCGCGATCAGGACGGCGGCCAGGGAGATCCCGACGGGTATCTGGTGAACCAGAACCCCGAGCCCTACGAGCCAGGAGGTGACGGCCCCGGCCTTGGCGCCTACGCCGAGAACGAATCCGTCAGCGAGGTTGTGGACGGCCAATCCCAGGACGAAAGGCCCGAGCGCGTGTTTGTAGGCGTGCTCGTCGGGCAAGTGGTGCGTGTGGGCCCTGGTGAACGCCTCGGTCAAGAATAGGAAGGCGAACCCTCCAACGAACCCGGCGACCGCGGCCTCTCCACCGAGCTCAAGACCCTCGG
>CAWEQZ010000021.1:0-46206 GCA_963811295.1 uncultured Rubrobacteraceae bacterium
CGAGGACCCGAATTCATGTCCACGATCCCGTAGAGTCCGTCCGATCGCCCTGCCCGAGAGGTGAGCGTTGAGGAGTGGGCGGGTCAATACTCGATCGGCTGGATGTTCAGGTTCTGATAGCGTTCCCGCCAGTATTCTGGCGAGCGGTTGTACTTTTCGATCTTCTGGTCTATCTCGTCGGAGTGTGTTTCGTAGTAGGCGAGGGTGGCGTCGAGACGGTCTTCGGAGATGTCTTGACTCTTCAAGGACTCTCCCCGGCCCATCTCCTCGTAGGCGGCGACGATCTCCCACACGTCGAGCGCCGTGCCTGGTACCCACGCGCGGCGGCTACTCTCCGCCCCACGGAACGCTATGCCGGGGTGCCGATCCATCCTGGCCGCCTCCTCGGATGACCGCCTGAAACGCTCGTACTCGGCGTCGTCCTGGACGTCGCCTATACATTCTCAGCTCTCGTCCGTGAGGTAGCGCGCTCCCATTCCCTCTATTGTAGCCGCTCGGTTGATATCGAACGGCCAGGATACGCCACCGTCGATCTTAGTCAGAGCGAGTCTTGCAGAGTTGAGTCTTGTGGGCCAGCAAATGCGTCCGTAAGCTCTCTGAGACGTGCAAGAGTGGAAGTGGGCGACCAGATGAAGACTTACATTGCGCTCTTTAGGGGGCTAAACGTCGGCGGGCACAATATTCTGCCGATGAACGAACTCGTGAGCGTACTCCAGAAGATCGGAGCGCGGAACGTCAAGACCTATATTCAAAGCGGCAATGCGATTTTCCAATGTGAGGAAACCAATGCCTCGCTGCTCTCCATCAAGATTAGTGCGGCGATCAAGAAGAGCCATGGTTTTGAACCTCGAGTGCTCCTGCTGGAGTTAGAGGAAATGGAAAGGGCGGTTGAATCGAATCCGTTTCCCGAAGCAGAGTCCGAACCCAAGGCTCTGCACCTGTATTTTCTAGAGGCCATACCGGAGAATCCAGATTTCGATACCCTTGCGAACATCAAGAGCAATCGCGAACCATTTGCTCTCAAAGATGGCGTTTTCTATCTGCACGCGCCCGAGGGGATAGGGAGGTCTAGGCTCGCTGCGAAGGCTGAGAATTTACTGGGCGTTTCGGCAACCGCTCGAAACTGGCGGACTGTATCCAAGATTATGGCAATGGCGAAGCTATCCAGCTAGGTTCGTATTTTGTACGGCTCATGCTGTCCTCGCCAATTGCCTCAAGATGATCTGGATCATCGCCACCTTCGTTAGACACCTCATTATGCGGTTGCGGTCTATCCAGGAGAAGATCCGCTCCAAGGTAGCACTTCGTATCTCGAAGGCGCCGACGTAGCTCACACCAACCTCGTCCTCCCGGTGAGAAGCTCCTGTTCGTGGAGCGCGGCCGGGTCTCGAGGTCGATACCGGCTCTGGACTTTGGCAACTTCGACCCAAGATGCCTCCCCCTCTGAGTGCTTGGCGACCCTCTCCAGCTTCGCGAGAGCCCCCTCGACCGCCGGCGCCACGCCCGCAAGGCCCAAGCTACGGGCGGCCAGCAGGCCCAGGGCCAGCCCCAAAGCTTCCTCCTCGGTGAACATCATGGGCGGCAGCCTGCGGCCCGGCCGCAGACGGTAGCCCCCGCAGCGTCCGATCTCGGCCTCGACGGGCACGCCCATCTCCCTGAGCATCGCCGCGTAGCGGCGCACGGTCCGCTCACCAACCTCCAGCCTCCTCGCGAGCTCGGGGACGCCGATCTTCCTGCGAGCCTGCAACAACTCCATCATCGAAAGCAGCCTGGTAGTGGGCCGAGAACCGGGCAACTCAAATTCGCCTCCTGGAAAAATCTACGAACCACGCCGAACGAGGAGCGATTCTGACCGCCTTTACCGTTAAGATCAAGTAGTATCGGTAATTCGAAGGGCGCCTGGAGGACGTTGATCCTAAATAGCAAACACGCCGGGGAGCAAACCTTCGACGAGGCCTTGCGGTACGTGCAGGAGTCACTCGACCGGGAGCTCGGCGGTCGTGGCCGCTACTAGGATAGCGTCAGAACCATACGAAAGAGAGGAGCATGGTAATGGATTGGAAGCTCGAACTGGTGGCGGTTCCCGTCTCAGACGTGGACCGGGCGAAGACCTTCTATACGGATAAGGTCGGCTTCAATGCCGACCACGACCACACGGTTAGCGACGAGATCCGCTTCGTCCAATTGACGCCTCCCGGATCTGCCTGCTCCATCGCCATTGGCAAAGGACTCGTGGGACTCTACAGCCGGGTTGGGCGCGCGGCCTTCAACTGGTTGTCTCGGACATACAAGCCGCGCATAGCGAGCTCGTCGAGCGGGGGGTGGAGGTCAGCGAAATTCAGGATCTCCCCGGAGGCTTGTTCGTCTTTTTCAGCGACCCGGACGGCAACGGCTGGGCTGTTCAGCAGATATCCGGTCCGTCCCAGAACGCATAAAACCCACGGCACAGTCGGTTCGCTGCCAAAAAGACCATACCGAGAGGAGATTACGATCGTGACCGACATCGACCGTCCCGACACCGGGATCCGGCCGTTCCGGATCGACATCCCCCAGGCCGACCTCGATGACCTGCGCGAACGCCTGACGCGAACACGCTGGACGGACGAGGTCGAGGGCGCGGGCTGGGACTACGGCACTAACCTGGGGTATCTAAAGGAATTGACGGACTACTGGCGCGACGGGTTCGACTGGAGAGAGCAGGAAACCAAGCTCAACGAGTTCGCGCACTACAAGGCCGAGGTAGACGGAACGGGCATCCACTTCATCCACGAGCGGGGTAAAGGGCCGGACCCGACGCCCTTGCTTCTGACGCACGGCTGGCCTGACTCTTTCTACCGGTTCCACAAGCTCATCCCGATGCTCACCGACCCGGTGAGCTACGGAGGAAACGCCGCTGATTCCTTCGACGTGATCGTGCCCTCCGTCCCGGGCTACGGATTCTCGGATCGTCCGCAGGAGCGGGGTCTGGGCAGCCCGCAGACCGCCGACCTTTTCACGAGGTTGATGAGGAACACGCTCGGCTACGAGCGTTTCGCGGCGCACGGGGGCGACGTGGGGAGTGGCGTCACCGAGAGCGTGGCGACGCGCCATCCTGAGGCGCTCGTCGGCATCCACCTGACGGACATACCCTACTGGCATCTCTTCACCGTCTCGTCGGACGCTCTCTCGGAGGCTGAGCAGGAATACCTCGAAAAAGGCTACCAGTGGGGCATGGAGGAGGGAGCGTACGCCGCGCTCCAGTCCACCAAGCCGCAGACGCCTGCGTACGCGCTCAACGACTCTCCGGCGGGGCTTGCGGCCTGGATCGTCGAGAAGTTCCGCGCCTGGAGCGACTGCGAGGGCGACGTGGAGCAAAGCTTCACCAAGGACGAGCTACTCACCAACCTCACTCTCTACTGGGCGACCGAGACCATTGGCTCTTCGTTCAGGATGTACTACGAACCCTCGAACGACTGGGGCGGATCTAGCACCCAAGGCAGCGACGTGCCCACGGGGGTTGCGATCTTCCCAAAGGACATCGTCCCGGCGCCGCGAGTGTTCGGGGAACGCTTCTTCAACGTCCGGCGCTGGACCGAGATGCCCCGCGGCGGACACTCCGCTGCCATGGAGGAACCTGAGCTACTCGCCGAAGACATCCGCACGTTCTTCCAGGATCTCAGATGACGCGTCTGCCGGGGTCGGGCGCCCTACTCGTAGGTTTCGGTCGAGATCGGTGAGCGGGCCGGTTGCCCGCTTCGTCGGCCGGTCCGAGCACCATACTCGGCGGTCCATCGTCGGATGGGGCGAGCGTGGTCCACGTCATCCAGGGGCACACGCAGCCGTTCAGGGCCGATGTGAAGCCGCCGCACGGGGCCTGCAGGCAACCTATGTCTTCCATGAAGTCGATACCTCGCTGTGCCCGCCGGTTGGCTCCTTGCTCGATCAACCACCGCGTCACTTACCGCCGACGTGTACGGCGGGACGCAGCCTGGCGTCCGGCTCGGCTTCCCGCAGGACCTCATGGGTGACCGGGGCTGTGTCCCCCTCCCCGAAGAGAAGAAACCGCAACAAGTACACGATGGGATTGCCTTCGGTCCATCCGAAGTAGCAGTGTGGCGTTCTACCAGTGGTGTCGCGCAGGTGCAGAAGTAGGGCGGCGATGGCGTTGGGCACCACCGAGCTCTTGGCGCGCAGCACCTTGTGGCCTCCGACCTCGACACCTCTCACCTCCAGGACGTCCTCGAACTCCGAGGCGTCCTCCACATCTATCTCGAGGAAGAGGATGGGGACATCCGCCGGGATGTGGTTGTCTTCGCGTTGCTCCCTCTCCTTCAGGCTGTACTCGCGCTCGTCGCCCGCCTGGCGCCGGTTGGCAACGATGTGGATCTCGCCCCTAAGGCTGGCCTCTTCTATGAGCCGTTGGGCCGTCTCGTCGAGGTCGATCCTCTCCTGCCTGAGCTCGAGCGAGCGGTACACCCGCGAGACAAGCGAAGTGAAGATCATCGCTGCGATGAAGAACAAGGCGATTATGATGCCGTCGGGTCTTTGTATCTCGTTCGCCACGAGCGCGTAGATGAACACGACCGTGACCAGTCCGAAAGCGAAAGTCCATACCCTCGAGCCCCTGCGCCTGCAGGAGAGCGTGACCGCGAAGGCAGCCGAGGTCATCATCGCCAGGACGCCTGTGGCGTAGGCTCCTGCCTGAGCATCCACCTCGGCAGCGAAGATTATGGTGACCACCACGGATATGGCGGTGTAGACGATAACGAGCGGACGGATCGCTCGCGCCCATTGTGGAGCCATGCCGTAGCGGGGCAGGTAGCGGGGAACGATGTTGAGCAGCCCGGCCATAGCAGAAGCCCCGGCGAACGCCAGGATCAGGATCGTTGAGATATCGTAGGCTGTGCCGAACATATCCCCCAGCTGTCGGTGCGCGAGGTAGGCCAGCGCCCTCCCGTTGGCGCTGCCATTCTCTTCGAACTCCTCGTGGGGGATAAGCACGGTAGTCACCAGGCTCGTCGTGACCAGGTAGAAGCTCATGATCAGGGCTGCTACGGTGAGCATCTTGCGCGTATTGCGGATACGACCCGCGGGACGCTCAGGGTCATCGTCAGGATCGCCGCGCACCAGCGGCATCATGCCCACACCGGTCTCGAAACCCGAGAGCCCAAGCGCCAGGCGCGGGAATATCAGCACAGATGCGCCGATTATGACCAGCGGGTTGCCGTAGCTAGAGAATAGCACCCCGGTCCAATCGGTGAGGCTCTGTGGATGCGTTGCGATCTCGTAGAAACCGGCGGCCACGACGACGAGGTTCAGCAGAAGATAGGCACCGACAATCACAACCGCCACGCCGATGGCCTCCTTGAAACCCTTGAGGAAGATGGCACCCAAAACCGCCAGGAGCAGCAGGGTGGTGACCACCTCCTGGCCATGCAGGAACCGAGGTGCGAGCGGGTTCTCGGCCACGTGTATTGCTGCATCCGCCGCCGAGAGAGTGATCGTAACCAACCAGCCGGTCGCGACAAAGCCGAGCAGGACCAGCACGAGCAGCTTTCCCCTCCAGAATGAGAGCAACCTCTCGAGCATCGCGATAGAGCCCTGGCCGTGCGGGCTCTCCTCTGCGACACGCCTGTACATCGGCAGAGCACCGAAGAGGGTGAGCAAGACTATGAACAAAGTAGCTATGGGCGAGAGCGCTCCAGCAGCCAGGGCCGCGATGCCTGGAATGTAGCCTAGAGTGGAGAAGTAGTCCACCCCTGTGAGGCATACCACCTGCCACCATGGGTGTTGCTCGGATCTGCCCTCCTTCGCCTCAGGACCAGGCACATCCTCGACCACGTCTTCGAGCAACCAGCGCACCAACCGATCGGCTGGACGCTTCGATACCGGCGTCGTATCTGCCACTATGACCCCCTCACCAACGGGCGAGGGCCACCGGAGAAACGTGCCCAAAAGGACCATCGCTTGGACACCAGACCTCCTACTTCTGCGCCTACGGGGTTAGCTGTCGGGTTCGGGCCGAAAGAGTTAGGCTCTACGCCATCTAGCGTTGGCTGGCGATTCACCCTCCGCCACAATACCGTTAAATCTAGCACGCTACACATCGGACGATACGGCGAGAATTCAGGATGAGTTGAGAGTGACCGCGCGGGTAGCGAGAAACGGGGCCGCCAGAACGTCAGAGAGTACCCTGGGTTACACGGGTTGCAGTAAACTGGTCTCGACTCTAAGATGGGGTCTTTACATTGGTCTGTGTTTTACCTGCAAATCGCAAGAAAAAGAGAGCCGACGAGCGGACTCGAACCGCTTACCCCTGCTCCAGCTACGAGTTTGCTGCCGTACGCTCTAGCCCGTCCTAGTGTGTCCGGGAATCGAGCATACTTGGGCGGATTTCGATGATCCGGCAGTCTCGCTTTGTCCAGTGTGTACCAGCCCGGTTGCAGTACGTTCGCAGGCCTCGATATTGGCGTAGGGCAGGATGGTCTCTCTCGGATCTCTTGAAGCGGGCTGTCACCTCCTAAACGGGGCTTCAAATGTGTCACCTTATCAGTTCCCGTCCTCCCGATATCTTGCGTCTAAATGGGCGTCTGTCGCCTACGCACGGGAGTCGGTGTCCGGGATAGGGACCTTACTGTTCTCCAGTGGTGGTGCGGGCGGGAGGCCTGTGACCTCCAGGATTTCCTCTTCGTCGAGGGTTTCCCGCTCCAGCAGGGCTCGGGCGAGCGCCTCGAGCTCCTTGCGATGTTCGGTCAGGAGTCGCCTGGCCTCGTCGTGGCATTCGCCTATGATCCGGTGTACTTCGGAGTCCACGATGCGGGCGGTCTCCTCGCTGAAATGTTGCTCCGCGCTGTAACCGCCCGGTCCACCAAGGTAAGGGTTTTCGCGGGGCGCGAGTTCTACCGTCCCCAGCTTCTCGCTCATTCCCCAGCGGGTGACCATTCTCCTCGCAAGGTCGGTAGCTTGCTCTATGTCGCTTTCGGCCCCTGTGGTCCTGGTGCCGTAGACGATCTCCTCCGCCACCCTTCCCCCCAAGGCGCCAGTGATCCTCGCCCTCAAGTACCCTTCCGGGTAGTTGTAGCGGTCGTCCTCGGGGCGCTGGTAGGTGACCCCCAGCGCCTGCCCCCGCGGCACGATCGTCACCCGGTTGACGGGGTCCGCCCCCGGCACGACGAGTCCCAGGATGGCGTGACCGCCCTCGTGGTAGGCGATTCGCTCCCGCTCCTGCGGGCCCACCAACAGCGGGCGCTCGGGGCCGAGCACGATCCTCTCCAGAGCGTCCAGGAAGTCCTTCTGGCGCACCTCCTCCTGCTCCCGGCGCGCCGCCAGGAGAGCAGCCTCATTGACCAGGTTCCTGAGGTCGGCGCCCGACAGCCCGGGCGTAGAGGATGCGAGCTCCCCCAGGTCCACGTCGTCCGCGAGGGGCACGCTTCTGGTGTGGACCTTGAGTATCGCCTCGCGGCCTGCCTTGTCCGGGAGGTTCACCACCACACGCCGGTCGAAGCGCCCGGGCCTCAGGAGTGCCTTGTCGAGCACGTCGGGCTGGTTGGTGGCGGCGAGTACGATCACGC
Source organism: uncultured Rubrobacteraceae bacterium (assembly GCA_963811295.1). Taxonomy (GTDB): domain Bacteria; phylum Actinomycetota; class Rubrobacteria; order Rubrobacterales; family Rubrobacteraceae; genus Rubrobacter_D. The sequence continues at coordinate 7,551 of CAWEQZ010000021.1, forward strand.
CCTCCTTGCTGGAGAAACCGTCCATCTCGGTGAGGATCTGGTTGAGGGTCTGCTCCTGCTCGCTAGATCCCCCGATCGCCGTCTGGCCGCGGGAGCGTCCTATGGAGTCAAGCTCGTCGATGAAGATGATCGCTGGGGCATTCTCGCGGGCCTCCTTGAAGAGGTCCCTGAACGCGACTAGCGCCAACCCCCACGAACAACTCGACGAACTCAGAGGCGCTCAAGGAGAAGAACGGCACACCCGCCTCCCCCGCAACTGCCCGCGCCAGGAGCGTCTTGCCCGTTCCCGGGGCTCCCACTAGCAGCACGCCCTTTGGAGCTGCCCCACCCAGACGCGTGTACTTCTCGGGGTCCATGAGGAAGTCCACGATCTCGACCAGCTCGTTCTCGGCCTCATCTATGCCGGCGACGTCCTCGAAGGTGACCCTGGTGCCCTGCTCCTTATCGTAGCGCCTGGCGCGGCTCCGACCGACGCTCGTGAGGGCGCCGCCCACGCCGCCGCCCTGCTGCTGCGCGCGCCTATAGAGCCAGATGTAGCCCCCGATCAGGAGCAGCGCTGGTCCGAAGGCGAAAAGGAGCGTCTGCCAAAGGCCACCGCCTTCTTGTATCGGCTTGGCGCTGATCTCGACGCCGTTGTCGATCAAGAGTTCCTCGAGCCCGGGGTCAACGAATGACGGAAGCACGGTGGTGAAGGTCTTGGAGGTGCGCGAAGACGGCGCGTCGGGCTCCGAGCCTCTCTCACCTTTCGGCGGGTAAGTGACTGGATTTTCGAAGCGGCCTTCGACGGTGTCCCCCTGGCTGTAGATAGCCTCGATGTTCCCCGCCCCGACCTCCTCCTTGAAGAACGTGTAGGGCACCTCGACGGGCGCTTCCGGTCCTGGGAAGAGGAACCTGACTAGGAGGAAGTTCGCGAGCAATATAAGTGCGAACCAGAGCCAACTCCTCGCAGGCGGCATAGTCCTCTTTTCCCCCGCTCCGGTCGCACGACGCTGTTCATCAGACCGGTTCGTGGTAGGTCGGTCTTCTCCCGCGGGCGCGTTTGTGCCGTCGCGTTGCGTGGTCATTCATTGCCTCCTCTCGGGTTCAGGACACCCTTCAGTCCTCGCCCCCTTCACAGCCCCGCAAACGTAAGGCTAGCACGATCAGCGCGACGCCGATCGCGTGCGTGTAGAGCCCGACGAGCCAGACCAGCGAGAGCAGCCCTACGGCTGGCAGGACCGTGATCGCCGCCCCGAGGGCGACATCCAGGTTCTCTTGCGGCTCCACGCCGCTCAAGTCTCTGGTCCTTCCTCGACACCCTCGCGTACCCGGCGTACAACCTCTGGCAAGGTGCGAGGGTCGTCCACGACGTGGCTGCGATCCAGGAGGTCGGTGTCGCGAAACTTCTGGCGGGTGAGCCTGGTAGTAACGGCGATGACCGCCATCCCGGCGGCCAACGCCCCCTGCACCCCAGCCGGGGAGTCTTCGATCGCCAGGCACTCCCCCGCCTCGAAGTCGAGCTCGCGCGCCGCAAGGAGGTGCATCTCGGGGTCGGGCTTGCCGTGCTCGACGTCGTCGCGAGTGATGACCACGTCGAACTCGTCCTCCAGCCCCAGGATGCCGAGCACGCGCCTGGCCTGTTCGCGGTGGGACTGGGTGGCGAGGGCCGTCGAGAAACCTTCTTGTCTGACGCTCCGGAGCAGGGCTATGTTGTGGGGGTAGCGGTGCTCTTGGATCAGTTTCGGGTCGCCTAGCATCTCTTCGTAGATGCCAAGCCTGATCTGGACGTAGGCCTGCCACGGCGTGCCCACGCCGAACTCCGCCATGCGCGCCCTGGCCGCGTCCTCGAGCTCGAATCGCCGCATCAGACCGACGGCGACCTCCTGGCGCGAGAGACCCACCAGGTCTCCAAAAGCAGCGACCACCTCTCCCTCGTTCAGGTCGCGACGCAATTCGGTGGCGGCGCGAGCGTAGGAGAGCGCCTTTAGTTCCTCGGTTTCGACAAGCGTCCCGTCCAGGTCGAATACAAACGCGCGGATCACGCCAGCTCCACCCTACAAGTCTCCCCGGCGCTTTCAAAAACGTACGAATAGCTTTGCACCCTCAGGCTCACCTGGCTCTGATATCGCCCATTCGCCTTACCCGGCGCCGTCCTCGACCTGCAGGTACCTTATGCCCCTCAGATCGATCCAGTGTCGCCCGCTATTGTGAGCGAGCCGGATGAGGGCATTGTCGCAGCTTGGGCAGCGGATGATAGTGCCCAGCCCCCTCACCTCGTATACCATCGCCGCCCCGATCCGATCGGTCCTTCCGCAGCCCTCGCAGGCGTACTGTGCGGTGGTAACTTCAGAAGAGAAAATTTCCCTAAGAAAACCTGCTGCAGCGTTGCCATCCAGCCTGAGTTTGTCGTCCATCGCTCTAACCTCCAGTGGGTCCGAAGCTTTCGGTCTTCACGCGCGTAGGGTCATGTCCCAAGTCGACCAGAGCAGTTGCCACCGCCTCCACAAGAGGCGTCGGGGCGGTGAGCCCTGCGTCGACGTGTTGGCCGGACTTGTGCACTTCCCAGCCAGGCACCCCGAGTACCAGGCTCTTCGTCCTGAGGGTCTCGGGGATGGCTTCGATGACCTCGCCGAGGCGCCAGGCGATCCTCCTGTAGGGCTTGCCCTTGGTACGGGTCTCCGGCACCCTCTAATCCCCCCAGTAACGCTGCTCGCGCCAGGGGTCGCCGTAGTTGTGGTAGCCCAAGGTCTCCCAGAAGCCAGGGACGTCGTAGGCGGTGAGCTGCAAGCCTCTGACCCACTTGGCGCTTTTCCAGAAGTAGAGGTGCGGCACCAGCAGCCGTGCAGGTCCTCCGTGCTCCGGCTCCAGGTGCTCCCCGTCGTAAGCGTAGGCCACCCACGCCTTGCCTCCCGTAACGTCCTCTAGAGGCAGGTTGGTAGTATAGTCGCCGTCGCAGTAGGCGGTGACGTACTCTGCCGCACTCTCCACTCCCTCCAGCAAGGTGTCTACCGAGACCCCCTCCCACATGGTGCCCAGCTTCGACCACTTGGTGACGCAGTGGATGTCCTTTGTGATCTCCTCGGAGGGCAGCTGCCTGAACTCCTCCCATGTCCAGCGCCTGGGCTCGTCGACCTCGCCTACTATCGAGAAGTCCCACTCCTCGAGCGGGGTGTGCGGTGTCGGGCCGGCGGAGAGGACCGGGAAGCCGTCTACCAGATACTGGCCTGGAGGCAACGCTGTATCCTGGTTCCTACGGCGGCCCCTGAAGCCCCGCGATATAAACCGTCCGCTCATGTTCTCTACCTCCTCGCTCCTTTTCTTGCAATCTGCTCCCTGTGAATGCCCGTATCAGCAAAAGCCGTAGATGCCGGGACCAAAACCAAGACAATCAATAGACGCCGCCGCGATGAGCAAAATCAACACAATCAAGATAACGACGCGTTTCATTGTTTCTTGCCTCCCGTTTCTTGATACTACAATAGCAATAAAGAGCTACCCCTCTTCTTCGGGGAGACGTCTGCCTATTTCCGCTCCTTGCGCTCGTTGGTGGGTTACTCGACGTCCTTGAGCGACTCTAACTACAGTTGCTAGTAAAGGCATGAAACCGTAGGGCGGACGTACGGTCGAGTTTTTCGACGCGCACCTTTCGCTGCTCCGCCGAAGAGGAAGTCATGGGCGCGGGCGGTCGAACCGCCGATCGTGAAAGTCTTGGAGAGGCCCTGGAGGGCCTGCTCGCGCTGCTTGACCCGGACGCCGAGTTTGACCAAGGTGTCCAGTATGCCGACGATATCTACGGGTATAGCCGGTACGTATTCGAGCCCGAGCTCGTGCAGGGGTAGTTGGGGTAGCTTGATCCCCGACGGTTGCCCGCCTGATTCGCTCTCGGCTGCGGTTCGAGTTGCCATCGTGGTGTCTCCTTTCGATTCGTTAATCCTTAAACGCTTGGTGTGAGTTACCCGTCGAAGATTTGAGCGGAAGGTGTCCACCTACTAGAGTCGGCTTGCCTACCGATCCCGAAGGGAAAGGAACCGAACTCTTATGGTCGACGTGGACACCTTCCTCACCGCACTCTACGTCATCGCCGACGACTTCTGCCAGTCCCGTCGGCCGAAAAAGCGGCCCGGACCCGATGCCTCCCTCTCCGAAAGCGAGGTCGTAACCCTGGCCGTCTTCGCCCGGTGGTCTCGGTTCGCCAGCGAGAGGGACTTCTACCGCTACGCCGAAACCAACCTGCTCGACGCCTTCCCCACACTGCCAACTCGCCCCCAGTTCAACCGCCTCGTGCGTTCCTGTACGGGACTCATCGAGCAGATCGTCTTGCACCTGGCGACCCTCCTTGAGGCGCGGGAGTGCCCCTACGAGGCACTCGATAGCTCGGCGATGCCCACCAGGGACTGCAAGCGCCGGGGCGCGGGGTGGCTGGCCGGCTACGCCGACGTCGGTTGGTCCAACAGCATCGGATGGTACGAAGGCTTCAGCTTGCTCACCGCTACAGATCCCACTGGGGTCGTGACGGGCTTCTGTTTCGGAGCTGCCTCCACCGCCGACCAGCGACTGGCGGAGACCTTCTTTGCCGTGAGGGCCACCCCGGACGGGAGGCTCATCAGCGCGGGATCGGTCTGCCCGGGACCTTACGTGGCCGACAAGGGTTTCGAGGGCGAAGAGAACCACCGGAGGTGGCTCGAAGACTACGGAGCTGAGGTCATCCATCCGCCCCAACGCAACTCCCGAAAGAGGAGTTGGCCCAAACGCTTGAGGCGGTGGGTCGCCTCCATCCGCCAGGTCGTGGAAACGGTCTACGACAAGCTGTTTAACGCCTTCGGCCTCTGGCGGGAACGGCCCCACGAGCTCGAGGGTTTGCGGGCGCGTCTGGCGGCGAGGGTAGCGCTGCACAACTTCTGTATCTGGCTCAACGATAGGCTCGGTCGCCCCCGGCTAGCCTTCGCCGATTTGTTGGGATGGTGAGCTCACGATTCACACCAAGCGTTTAAGGGTTGTGTACGTGGCGGGCGCGGTAGCTGGGTGGACTCTGGCTCGGTCGTCATCTTACCGACTACCGCGTAGATCGAATGTAGCGAGATTGCCCAGCCAGTGTAGTCCCCGAATACTGGGTATGAAGAGGTACTCGCCGCCGCGCAGCGCCAACCAATTACGGCAACACCTCCTCTACACTGGTGGGCTCGGTCTGCGGCTGGTGATTCAGCGTCCGACGAACCTTGGCCGACGCACTATAGATGCGCCGCACGTCCATGATTTCGCCCAACGGTCTGTGATCGGAGGTGACACGCCACTGATTGAACGCGAGCGCGTCACCCTTCTCGAAATTCTCGGGCCCCGAGATGTCCTGGCGAGGAAGATGCACTCGTCCAACGGTCACAAAGGGAGACAGCTTCTCGGGCCATTCCACGGTCGCGTCGTTGACCGGCATCGCGTCGAGGTCCGTGCATAGCTGGACCTGAAGGTCGAAATCGAATGCGCGTGCTTGCAGTTCATCTACGAGCGTCGGACCGAACACCTCCGCTCCACTGCTGAAGTCGAGTTCGCGATGGATCACATGCGCGGCGCTCTCCGCATCCGGAGCGACGCGTACCTTGGCGACGTAGTCGCCATGACGCACGGAGGCCATCGTCCAGTACGTGCTGAGCAGCGGATTGCGCACCGGCGTCTGCGTCGCTTTCACGAATGCGAACAGCTCGTCCCATGCCCAGTCCTCTTGCGGGAGCGTGCCCTTGCCGGTGAGGAGATCGGTCAAGAGCTCGTGGAGCCCTGCCTTGCCGCGCGCAAGGTACTTGGCGGAGTCGTTGCCGATCTCCTGGATGAACAGATAGTGCTTCGCCGTATTGGCGATGAAGGTCGGGTTGTTCTTCAGCACGAGGTCGAACGTCTTCGAGTCCGGCTCCTCTTCGACCAACTTGGTTCCGTCGACGTCGAAGATCTTGATCGCGAAGCCCAGAACGGGTCCGAGGTGCGCGTCTGGGCCGAGATGGTTGGAGGCGCTCGAGAAGCGAATCAGCGCGCCGTGGCTTCCCGGCTTCGCGTAGATGCCCTGGGTATAGGGCGGAGGGACGTCGCCGAAGATCTCGACTTCTGCCTTCACCACGCCCAGTGTCTTCGCATGAGCGCCCCGTACAGCGCGTCCGGTCCCCTCCGTTGTCGGCGATTCACGGACCGTCTTCTCCCAATATTCGATGATCTGCGCCATCAGCTCGTCGATATGAGGATCGATGGTCTCGATCTCGGGGCTATAGTGCACGAAATCGGATGACATCTGTCAGCGCTCCTTCATGTCGGTCTAGCTTGTTCCGTTCGTTCATTCGTTGCGGCTCTGCCCTCGGTCGCTAGGCGAGGCTCCCATCCATCTCAATGCCGAAAGGGAGGGCATGAAGAAGTACTCGCCGCCGCGAAGCACATTGAACGTCTCGATGCCGTGTATACGGTGCCTGACCGGCTCCTTCGGAATCGTGAACGTTGCCTGCTCCTGCTCGTCGTCCTGCAGCCCGATAATCGGATCGCGTTCGTCACCCAGGTTCAAAAAGTTGCCGTAATTGATCCACTCTCGTTGCAGGAACTCGATGGTTGCCATCGCCTTGGCGCTCAGAAATATGAAGTAGATCCCACGCGGGAGTTCATCATCGTGCTCTGAGGTCGCATTCGGGTCATAGGGCGCCCCGTAGGTTGTGCCGCGACGGATGATGCGATGGAGGTTCACATCCGTGAGCTGCGCCAATTCGGTATCACGCGGATTCATGCGCCGCATGTGGGCGCCGAAGGGCACCTGCCTGCCATGCGTATCGTTGACGTAAGTGAAGTCGTTGTTGCGCTTGGGGTCTTCGCCGAGCGCTGGGTCGTCATGCTCTGGCGCAAGGGTTAACGGCGCGCCGCTGCGCCAGCGCCCTACCAGCTTCGCCGCCAGTAGCTCCCGCTCCTCGGCGCTCTGCGCATTCTCTTGGAGGAAGCGGTTGAACGCCCCGACCCGCGACTGGTATTTGCGTATGCCGACGAAGGTGCCGTTGCGTCCCAACACTTCCGGCTGGGGCATCGGAAGCGCCACGCCTGTCTCGCCTGGATAGCCGAGGATGAACTCGCCCGCTTTGATCGGTTGACCCTGTCCGGGCAGCGGATCGACCCCGCTGCCCTCGATGGCGGGTTGGCCGATCAAGTCTTTGTAGCCGAGCGAGTTGCGGCTACCCGGCTGAGCTCCGAAGTCTTGCATCATGAGAATGGTGACGCCCGAAAGTCCCTGAAGCTGCTGACGCGCTGTCTCCATGGCATCGTGCCACTTCTCTTCGGAATCGCTGAAGATGCTGACCCCGATGTGAATCTCTCCGCTACCGAAAGGCTGCTCCCAGTGCTTCGGATCGTTCTCTCCGTAGTCTAAAAGCTGTTCAGCACGCCCAGCCATCCCCTGCCGAAACGCTTCCGGGAAGCTCTCAAGCGAGTCCTCGGGCACACCCAAGGCCAAAAGCCCTGCATAGCTGAGAGCAACCGCAGTCCAAGTGTCGTCAGCCTGCCACCAATCGGCGGCAGAATCGATATGCGGTGTGAGCCTCCGCAACAGCTCTCGACCGGCCCGCGCGTCGTCCACGTGGAGCATGACGTGCGTGCCGTAGTACGGCTCGGGCCGATAGCGCAGCACCGTCGCCTGAATGTCGTCGAGTTCAATGGTGACGGGTCCGCGCGGAAGATCTCCGCCGACGCGATCGATGAGCGTCATAGCGCTAGTCGCCGACCTTGTCCAGGAACTCGTCCACCGCCTTTCCGATGCGCTCGAGCCGTCGCGTCTCCGCCACCGTCAGGTTCGGATTGGCGACGTACCAGGCGTCCGCTGGGATCTGGTACTTGAGAATATAATCCTTGATCTCGGGGCTGTGGATGCCTGGGTAACCCTCGACAGCGGAGAACATTAAGTCCAGGTAGTCGGGGATCTTCGCCACGAAGTCGTCGATGTAAGGGTCCCAGTCGCCATCGTAGGTAGTGGCGAAGAGCAGCTTGGTATCGTTGTCCAGAAACGCAAAGCGCATGTCGTGGACAGTGCCGACCAATTCCGTAGCATCGGTGTTGCCGTGCGTCAACTTCAGAATGGCGCGGAGTCGCTCCGCTCCGCCGGGTGCGAGCGGGACAATCAGGGTCAACTCCGAGACGGTGCCTTGACGGCTGCCGACCCGGCCAGCGCTTCCCATCCGCGTTGCCGGTTGAGAGGAGGGCTCCCCCGACTCAATTTCGCGGAGCACCTTCTCCAGTGCCGTCTTGCCCACCTCCGGCGCGTCGGCGAAAAGCTCTCGCACCTGCTGCACCTGCTGCTTGATGTCCGAGGACTGCCCCGGTTCTGTCTCTACCTGCGCTTGCTTGTCCATCCTTGTCTCCTCCTTGCAATTAGCTGCTCGGTACCTCGAGAGTTCCAGTGTCCCTGTGACCGCTGTCTCTCTACTCCCTTCCTGAAGACTCCTTTTCTTTTGGCTCTAGGTTTCCTTGGTTAAAGTCTTGTTACTACACCTCCTTCACACACCGGGAAGCGACCGAGACCGGCTAACGGCCGTGGCCGCCCACCTACTTAGCCGACGGCAGCGACCGCGGTCAGAATCACGTCCGTGACAGCCTGTGGCTGGGAGATCATGATCACGTGTGAGCCCTCGACCTCTGTGATCTTAGCTCCGGCGCGCTTGGCCATGGACCGCACCACATCCGTACCGGCCGCCTTGTCGCCACTCGCGACCACCGCCCAAGACGGCAGCTTCTTCCAGGCGGGTTCCCCGTTCGGCTCTGAGAACGCCAACTCGGAGACGGGGCGCTGGGTGGCGGCCAACACGGCACTCTGCTTTTCGGGTAGGTCTGAGGCGAAGGCGTCATGGAGTTTTTCAGGATCGATCGCAAACTCCACCGCCGTCTCCTCGCCCTCACCAGTCGGGTACTGAAGCGGGACCTGGGCCGTGCTCAGGACGCTGTCCTTGGAGTCGCCTGCGACTTCTCCCAGGGTTTCGCCTTCGTCGGGGGCGAAGGCGCAGACGTAGACCAGGCCGACGACGTTGTTAGCGTTGGTCGCTGAGTTGGTGATCACCGCACCGCCGTAGGAGTGGCCAACAGCAAGGACCGGGCCTGCAATCTGCTCGAGCAAGCTGCCTATGTAGGCGGAGTCGATGGAGATTCCGCGTAGTGGAATTGCGGGAGCCGTAACCTGTATCCCTTCTGCCTGCAGCCGCTCGATCACGCCAGTCCAGCTCGAACCATCAGCGAAAGCGCCGTGCACAAGGACGACGGTGGGTCGGGATCCATCCTGCGGGTTCGTGCTCATCGTGTTGTCTCCTTGGTTGTCGCTTTCTCTACTGTCCTGCGAAGCCCCGTGTTCTGTACATAAGAACGCAACTGTGACCTCGTCAGCGAAGGATTCTGGTGTAATCTTGGTCCATCTGTTTCTCCTTCAAGGCGGGGAAGCCGATCTTGAAGACGTTGCGTTGCGCAGGCTATCGCCGATCAATAATCGTCGACCTCGACGACGGCTTGGGCAAACTCCTGCGGGGCTTCTTGAGGGAGGTTGTGCCCAACGCCGCCCTTGATGATCCGGTGCTCATATTCGCCCGAGAATTTCCTGGCATAGGAACTGGCCTCCGGGTGCGGGGCACCATTGGCATCGCCTTCGAGGGTAATGGTGGGCACGCTGATGAGCGGACCTTCGGCGAGCCGCTTTTCCAGATCGTCGTATTTCGACTCGCCTTTGGCCAAGCCGAGCCGCCAGCGGTAGTTATGGATCACGATGTCGACGTGATCCGGGTTGTCGAAGGACGCCGCGCTGCGATCGAAGGTGGCATCGTCGAAGTCCCACTTCGGCGAAGCGATCTGCCAAATGAGCTTGGCAAAATCGTGGCGGTATTTCTCGTAGCCGGCCCGGCCGCGTTCGGTTGCAAAGTAGTATTGGTACCACCATTGGAGCTCAGCCTTTGGGGGCAGGGGCATCTTGTTTGCTTCAGGGCTGCCGATCAGATAACCGCTCACGGAGACGAGTGCCTTGCAGCGCTCCGGCCAGAGCGCCGCGATGACGTTGGCCGTCCGCGCTCCCCAATCGAAACCGGCCAGGATCGCCTTCTCGATCCCCAGAGCATCCATCAAAGCGGTGATATCGAGAGCGAGCACCGACTGCTGGCCGTTTCGGAGCGTTTCACTTGAAAGAAAGGACGTCGTGCCATAGCCGCGCAGATACGGGACGATCGCCCGGTAGCCCGCCCCTGCCAGCAAAGGCGCTACATCGAGGTAGCTGTGAATGTCGTAGGGCCAGCCGTGCAGTAGGATGACCGCAGGACCATCGGTGGGGCCGGCTTCAGCGTATCCGACGTTCAGGACGCCGGCATCGATCTCCTTCAGTGAGCCGAACGAATGGTTGATTTCTTCGGACATTTAGTCTCTCTCCAGCCTGATGCGAAGCGATGGTGCCTTGTGGCAGCGTCGGGGGTGGGGCGAACGTCGTGCGCGCCACCCCCTCACTCCACCTAGCGCAGTGACGTGAATGCGGCTCGCATCTCCTCAGAGAAGAGCTCGGGCTCTTCCCAGGCGGCGAAGTGGCCGCCCCTGTCGACCTCGTTGAAGTAGATGAGGTTGTGGTAGGCGCTCTTCACCCAGTGGCGCGGGGCCTGAAAGAGCTCGCCGGGGAAGACCGTGTAGCCCACCGGGAGCATGACGTGCGGCGGCGGCTGCTTGAGTGCGGCGGTCGCACTCTTGCCGGTCTCCCAGTACAGTCGCGCGGCCGAGGCCGCGGTGTTCGTCAGCCAGTACAGCGTGATGTTGTCGAGGACGTGGTCCCGGGTGAGGTTGCCCGAGGGCTGCCCGTCGAGAAAGGCGTGGGAGATCTTCTCGTAGCTGTCCGCGTCGTGATCCAGCATCCAGGCCGCCAGACCCAGCGGTGAGTCCAGCAGGGGGTAGCCGATCGTCTGCGGGTGCTCCCCCATCTCGGCGATGTAGCCTCGCATGAAGACCGCGACGACCTTACTTAACTCCGCGCGGTCCTCCATGGAGAACGCGAGCCTGAGGTTGAGGGCGGCCATCAAGAGCTCCCGCGGGGCCGCGTCCAGGAAGTTGAAGTGGACGCCGAGCAGCCCTTCTGGTGCCTGCCGGCCCATCGCGTCGGTGACGCCGGCGCCCTGATCGCCGCCCTGGGCGACGTAGCGGGTGTAGCCGAGGCGATTCATCAGCTCCGCCCAGGCTTGCGCGATGCGACCAGCGTCCCAGCCGACCTCCTTAGGCTCTTCCGAGAAGCCGTAGCCGGGCATGGACGGCACCACGACATCGAACGCGTCCTCGGCGCTCCCGCCATGCGCGGTCGGGTCGGTGAGCGGGCCGACGACCTCGAGCATCTCGATCACCGAGCCGGGCCAGCCGTGCGTGATGATCAGCGGCAATGCGTTCTCGTGAGGCGACTTGACGTGGATGAAGTGGATGTCGAGCCCGTCGATCTCCGTCTTGAACTGCGGTAGGGCGTTCAGCTTCTCCTCGCACTTGCGCCAATCGTAATCGGTGGCCCAATAGCGCGCGAGCTCCTGCAGCGTCGCCAACTGCACGCCCTGTGACGGATCTTCGACGAGCTCCTTGCTGGGCCAGCGTGTCGCGGCGATGCGTCGGCGGAGGTCGACGAGATCCTCTTCCGGAACTTCGACGCGGAAGGGGCGCACCTCGGGAGGGGTCATGGTAGTCTCGGTGCTGCGTTCTTCTCGAGTAGACATGTGATTCCTTTCTGGGTAGGGTTCGCCGGCGTAGCGGCCTCAAGAGCGCCACTGTTCTGTGGAAATGGAGGTCAGCGCCTGCGGCGCGTCCTGTTGCAGAGGATCTAAATGGAAACCTTCACTAATGTGGATCACCTCCCTTCTTTTACCTTCGAGCTACTCCGGAGCCTACTAGGGCAGCGTAGTGAGAACGTAGTGAGGAGCTGTGCCAAGCGTGGTGAGGTACATGGTAAAGAGTATCCCATCTTTAGTGAAGTGGGCCATCAGGTCATGAGTTTTTCGGAGCCTAACGCTCGCCCGGACCACGATCATCGCGCCAGGTGAACAGAAGCTCGCTGCTTCCTGCCCGTGGTAACCGCGCCAAATCGAAGCCGAAAAGCTTGCGCATTGCTCCGCTGTACCATGAATCGAAAGGCGCCTCCGATGCCGCAAGCTCGCTCCAGCACCCGCTCGGGATCCAAGGCTTCCAGGTAAACCACTGCCACCCCTCCCCCGCTCGGCTTCGGCACGAGCCACACCGCCTCGGCCGAGACACCCAGACGCCTACGAGATTCCATGTACTCCTCCTCGCGGCGAGCGTAAGAAAACTCCTGCAGAAGTCGCCGCCAGGGCTCCTCCTGAACCGCTGAGACATCCCAGGCTAACAGCAGGGTCCTACCCACCGTTGCCACGGCCACCACCGGCGCTCGCCATCTGCGGATTCCTTCTTTCGTCTCGGGTGCCGATCTTCACAATCTCGGTAGTGCTACTTCCCATTGCGATCCCCCGAGGGGAGCCTATACAATTTGAGTGGGAAAGGCTCAAGCCAGCGCCCATTACTGCACATACAAGCCACCATAGCAGCGGGGCGTAGCGAAAGCGTGGCGCGTGAGATTCGAGACGGAGGCCCCAGAAGACAAACGGCTAAGCCTCAGGCTGCTGGGACCACCTGAGGCTAGCCTTGAGGGGCTGCCCGTCCGGTTCAGGATAAAGAAGGAGCTCGCGCTCTTGTGCTACCTGGCCGCCGAGGGGGGTAGGCACTCGAGGAGCAAACTCGCAGAGCTTTTGTGGCCAGAGAGCGAGGAGCGGCGCGCCCGCGCGGACCTGCGCGCTGTCTTGCACAAGCTCAGGAAGACCTTAAGGGAAGACGGCGCCCATGACGGAGTGGCCCGCTTCTTCGTCATCGAGAGCAACCCTCTAGAACTAGAGCCGCGGGAGATCGACCTCGACCTGGAGGTATTCGAGGCTGCCGTTTCGCTGGCAAGGAGGGAAACCTCGCTTGGAGGAAGAAGCGCCGCTGCTGGAGGGCGCCGGGAGCTCATCGGCCGGCTGCAAGGTGATCTGGAGCTCTACCGGGGTGAGTTCATGGAGGGCTTCTCATTAGAGGAAGCCCCGGAGTTCGAGCTGTGGCTTGAGGCTGAGCGCGCGAGGTGGCGGCAGGTTTTCGGAGAGCTATGCGAGAGGCTCTCTCGCCTCGAAGGGGAGGAGGGTCTAATAGCGGAGGCTATAGGGACCGCCCGGCTTTGGGTGAGGCAGGCACCGCTAGAGGAGATCGCCCAGCGGCGGCTGATGGAGCTCCTATCCAGTGCGGGCGAGAGTGAGAGGGCTCTGCTGGTCTACGAGGGCTTTCGGAACACCCTAAGCAGAGCGCTTGGGAGTGAGCCCTCTTCTCAGATGCAAGAGCTGGCCGCTCGGTTGCAGAAGGAGGTCGAGGAGAGGGCTACTTTCGGTGCGAGCCAAATACACTCTGCAACTAGTACTGCGCTTTCGGTGTTGGAGGTGCCGCTGGTGGGCCGCCAGGAAGAGTTTGATGCGCTCGTCTCAGAGTATCAAGCAGCTGGCATGGGACAAACGCGCGTGGTGGCCATCCTGGGGGAGGCAGGGATAGGCAAGACGCGCCTGGCAGAGGAGTTCCTCCTCTGGGCTAGAGCTAGGGAGGCGGACGTCCTAGAGGGGTGGGCCTCGGAGGGAGCAGGGTTGCCTTACGGGCCGCTCATAGTGGCAATAAGGCCGCGCATGGAGCGAGAGAGGGCTCCCGACGACCTCTTGGAGAATGTGTGGCTTTCTGAGCTCTCTCGGCTCTTGCCCGAGCTCAAGGAGAGGTATCCTGATCTTCCCTCCCCTACCTCCGATGGAGGGGAGATGGCCAAAGGGGCGCTATTCGAAGCGATTGCCAGGATAGTGGAGGCTTTGGCCTCGCGTGCCCCTGTGGTCCTGTTCCTGGATGACTTGCAGTGGGCGGACGCGGCAACGCTCGAGGTGCTGGATTACGTGGGGAGGCGCTGGGCGGAGCGAGGAGCGCCTGTGCTGGTGCTGATCGCCGCGCGCCCGGAGGAACCGGAGGCAGGCTCGGCCTTCGCGAGGTGGCTCTCGTCTTTGGGACGGAGGTTGCCCCTGAGAAGAATGACCCTTGGTACCTTGACAGTTGAGGAAGTCGAGGGACTCCTCACGCGGCTGGCGACAAGGGCCAGCTCATCGAAGCCTCCTGCCTGGCCTCTGGAGGAGACGAGGGGCTCGAACGAGGTGGAATTAGGGCTCAAGCAGTTGGGAGAACGGCTCGCAACTGAGACCGACGGGCAGCCCTTCTACCTGGTGGAGACGCTCAAGGTCCTGCTCGAAGAGGGCATGCTCCTTATACGATGCCGCGCGGACGGGGAGAGGGTCGTGGAGGTAGGCCCGGCCTGGCGGAGCCAGAAGAGCACCTTGAGAGGGCTGCTGCCCCAGAGCGTGCGGGAGGTGATCCGCGCGCGTCTCTCCCGGCTCTCGGCTGAGGCCTCGGAGCTGGTGAGGGCTGGGGCGCTGTTGGAGAGAGGCTTTAGCTTCGAGTCGGTGGTGGGCGTGGCGGGGCTGGGAGAAGCAGAAGGCCTGAGAGGGCTAGACGAGCTAATCGAGCGCCACCTAGTACAGGAGGAGCCCAGCGGTAGAGAAGAAGAGGAGGCGCCACTCTTACACCCTAGCGCCACCTACTCGTTTACGCACGAGAAGATAAGGCAGGTGGCCTACACCGAGATGGGGCCTGCGCGACGGAGGCTGTTGCACCGCAGGGCTTTTGAGGTGCTGGAGGAGGGTGGTGCCCCTGCTGCGCAGCTGGCGCGTCATGCGCTTGCGGGAGGTCTTGCAGAGCAGGCCTTCCGGTATGGTGTGGCGGCGGGCGATGCCGCCGTGGAGGTGTTTTCCGTAAAGGACGCCATTGAGCACTACGAAAGGGCACGTGACCTGCTGACAGAAGTAAGAACCGGCAGTAGACAGCTGACCGAGCCGTCGGTCCAGGACCTGGAGCACCTGTACATTCAGTTGGGCCGAGCCTACGAGCTGCTAGAGGAATGGGACAAGGCCAGGGAGGCATACGAGGCGATGCTTGCTCTAGCCCGAGAGGTGGAAGAAGCGAGGCTCGAGGTGGGCGCCCTAAACAACCTGGCGGTCCTCGCCTTCCACCAAGAGTCCGACCCCCCAAGGGCAAGGAGGCTCCTGGAGTACGCTAGACGGGTGGCCGAGGAGGCGGGACTTGGAGAGTTGCTGGTAGAGATAGAGTGCACCCTGGCGGACGTCATGACTTACGGGGCGGGGGAATTCGAGCACTCCGGCGCTCTCGCCCGGAAGGCTCTGGCCTCCGCTCGGACCTTGGAAGAGCGTCCAGACCTGATCGCGAGGGCACTGGAGACGCTGGCACGACTGGAGCTGTTTAGGGGAAGGCTCGAGGAGTCGGCGGCGTACGCCGAGGAGGGCGCTGAGCTGAGCCGGGAGCTGGCCGAACGTCCTCCACCGCGCACGCTCCTTCCTTCGATGCCTACGGCCATGGGACTCATGGCTTCGTGGAAAATGGGCAACAAGGCCATGGAGATCCAATGCCTCATGTATCTCGCGTACGTCTGGGTCTTCCAGGGCAGGCTGCAAGAGGGAATCGCGTTCGGGCGTGAGGTGCTTGGCAAGTCCCGCGAGTTGCCCGAGCGGGCCGAGGCGATGGGCTCTCCGGCGCTTTCACTCGGGCTCTTGGCGAGTGGCGAGTACGAGGAGGCACTCGAGGTCTGCCGGCGAGGGACTGAGCTGGCTCGCAAGGCGCAAGACATGTTTTTGCTGTGGCACAACCTCGACCACCTCGGACGGGCTTACGAAGCACAGCTGGACCTGAAGGCGGCGCGTAGGGTATATGAGGAGACGCTGGAGCTTGGGGCACAACTGGGGCCGCAATACGAGGCGCTTTCCTCTGCTAGCCTCTGCGCAGTGGCGGCCCTCTCCGAGAATTGGGAGGAAGCCTACTCCCACGCCAGGAGAGCATACGTAGCAGGTACCTCCTTCGATGTGCTCGACGGACTCTACATCCATCACGAGGTCGAGGCGCTGCTGCGTGGAGGGGACGAGCGACGCGCTCGAGAAGTGGTGCGCCGTTTCGCCGACCGACCGCGGACGAACGGACGGGAACGAATAGCCTACCTTCGCTCCATGGCGGTCCTTAGCGAGTGGGAAGGCGAAACTCAA
This sequence comes from uncultured Rubrobacteraceae bacterium, assembly GCA_963811295.1. Taxonomy (GTDB): domain Bacteria; phylum Actinomycetota; class Rubrobacteria; order Rubrobacterales; family Rubrobacteraceae; genus Rubrobacter_D. The sequence goes on from CAWEQZ010000021.1 coordinate 23,690, forward strand.
GAGACGCTTGATCACCTGCGGGAAGCGGAGGCGCTAGCCGAGAAGATCGGGCTGCCGAAGGAACTCTGGCAGATCCAGAGCAAAGTCGGCTATCTTTACGAGCAGCGCGGGCAGGCCGAAGAAGCCCGGGAGGTGTTCTCTCTAGCGGCGCAGACCTTGAGAATGCTCGCGGGGAATATCCGGGACGAGAAGCTAATGGAGGGCTTCCTCTCGGCACCACGGGTACTTCGCGTGCTCAGGCACGATTAGGGCACAGAGCACCCCTTCTCAACCGTGCGGTGCGAACAGACTGTAATCCTGTTCATTGGCCATAGGCTCAGGCCAAAGGTGATCGGGTGTCCGTAGCCGGTCATGTCCCAACCCTCTGCCGTCCTGGCCCAACCCAGAGGGAGGCGGGGAAGTCGGAGGCAGCGCACCGGAGAGATCGCGTCAGTCCACGTACGGCCCGTTGAAGACAGGCCGCTCTCCGTAAGGCTTCCCGGCCATCAGCATGAAGCGCGTCCCTGGCTGCGCATCGACCACCGTAAGCGCGCCACCCGCTCCGAGAACGGCAATCTGCGAGCGGCTCGCCCGCCGTCTGTTGGCACCGAAGCTCGCCTCGCCTTCGAGCATGTACACGAAGCCATTGAACTCAGACGGGACCGGGCTGCTGAAGGCTCCGCCCCGCGGCAACTCGACATCCAGGATGAGCCCAGGAGTCCCCAGTTCGACCGTAGAGCCCTCCCCTACCAGCACCCGGACGATAGCGTCGGCCTTCTGCCTGACGGACACCTCCCGCGGATTGAGGAGCTGCGCGCTCGGCTGGACTCCCTTCTCCTTGCGTGCGAGGTTCACCCAGAAGAGGACACCACGCATCACACTGCCGGCCTTGCCCTCCCGTATCTCGTCTTGGCCTATCCCTTCGGCGTGCCACACGCCGCGCCCCGTTCGGAGCTTCAGGAGCGATCCGGTCTGCAACCGCGCGCGCTCCATCGCGCCTCCTGGACCTGTGCTGTGGCCGGTACTGGCCGCGCCCTCGAGCAGGTACCAGAGGTTGTCGAACCCACGGTGGGGATGCCTGGTATCCATGCTCGCCCGCTCGGGCGTAATGGGAACGACGGCCTCATGGACGAGGATGAAGGGGTCAACCTGCGCATAGGGGATGGTCCGCGAAGGCAGGGGCTCGAGGACATCGAGACCCATCATCGGGCGAATGTGGGCGTCCTCGAGCAGGACGACCTCACGCTGCCCGGTCTCGATCTGCGTGGTCATGGTGCTTTGCTCCTTTCGCTCGAATTCTCTCCTAGTAGTTGGGTCGGGTCGGCGCTTCCGAAGTCCAGCCGATGCGGCCGCACGCGTTGTCGCAGAAGGGCTCGTTGTGCAGGCTGGATCCACGGCCGCTTCTCGACGTCGAAGACCTCAGGCAGGCCACGGACACACTCGGCGAAGTGCAGGCACCTTCCCCTGTCGTAGTAGACCGTCGCGCCAGGGGCGCTGTACGCCCGCGCCTGGGAGATCGCCGATTCTTCTCTATCTGCGAGAGGCTTCTGACTCATGGTCTCTCTCCTGTGAGCATCTCAGGTGCCACAAGGTCACCATACTCATCGAGGTGGCGCTCGATGTAAGCCGCGATGAACGGGCAGTACGGCACTACCACCAGTCCCCTGGTGCGCGCATCGTCGAGCGCTGCCCGGGCCAGCCTGCCACCCAGGCCTATGCCCTCGAACGACTCGTAGATCTCGGTGTGGAGGAAGGCGATCCGCCCTCGGAGCAGGGCGTACTGGGTGTAGCCTGCCATCTCGCCCTCAGCCCACACCTCGTAACGATACTCGGTTTTGTTGTTGCGGACCTCGGCGTTCATGTCTGCTTCATTCGAGCGTGACGTGCAGCCTACCAGAAGATGCCCAGCAGGCTGTCGAGGCTATAGGCTCCCGCACCTATGATCAGGAGCGTCAAGGCCATCCCTGCAAGCGCCAGGTTGAACTCGTAGCCCCCATTGGTGACAAAGAAGCCGTTCTTCAGGTGCACCGTGAGTACCGCCACGATCATCACCCCGATGAGAGCCAGCGCCGCAACAGGCGTCAGGAAGCCCAGCATCACCAGTATCCCGCCGCCAAACTCCGCGAGTCCGGCCAGGATCGCCATGAACCTGGCAGGCTTTACACCCAGCTGCTCGAGCATCTTCGCGAAGCCCGATATCCCTGGCCCCCCGAAGCTACCGAAGAGCTTCTGGGCGCCATGCCCGATGAAGATCACACCCACAACCAACCTCAATACCAACAACCCTACACCGATCATTTCGAACCTCCCTTTCTAAAGGTGTACCCGGCTGCCGAAGAGCAGGGCGGCGCTCTTCGCGGCGTCCTTGTTGATCGAAGACGTGCGCTGCAGCCCGCCGACTTGCAGATCCGCCATGTGCGACCTCCTTAGTTTAATATTGAACTCACATATAGTTTAATATTGAACATTGAGATGTCAACCGCTGTTTCGAAACGGTTCACTCCCGCACGCTGGCAGGGACCTCTCGCGGCTCTGGCGTCATTCCCGCCGTTCCAGGGGGGTTCGAGCTCGGGTTGATGGCTGATTGGTTTAATATTAAACTTCACATTACAATGGGAGTGGAGCGGCAATCCGTACGTCGGGGCGGTGGCTTGAGGAGGCACTCGGTCCTGGCGTGGCTGAGGATGTGGCGGGTCGTCCAGAAGGTGGAACGGGCGGCGGGCGAGCACCTGAGGGCTTACGGCTTGAACTACGCCCAGTTCGACGTGCTGGCGCATGTGGGGGCAGCGGAGGGATGCAAGCAGAAGGAGGTGGGTGCTTCGCTGCTCGTCACCAAGGGCAACGTCAGCCACCTGGTAGATCAGATGGAGCGGCGGGGGCTCATCTCTCGGCGCCAGGAGGGGCGGACCAACCGTCTCTACCTCACAGAGGAGGGGCGGCGGCTTTTCGAGGAGGTTGTGCCTGCCCACGAGGATCTCGTGCACCAGCTGATGTCCGCTCTTCCCGAAGAGGAGCAAGCGCGGCTCCACGAGCTGCTGCGGGCACTGGACCGCTCCCTGTAGCTGCCGGTGACGACAGTTCATCGTCAACCGGCACTTCAAGCCCCTGGCCCGCCGTACCAGGTTGCCCGACATACGCTGGCACGACCTCCGCCACACCTGCACCACGCTGTTACTCGGTCGCGGTGTGCACCCGAAGATGGTCCAACACCTGATGGGGGCACGCCAGCATCCAGCTAACCCTCGATAGGTACTCGCACTGGATACCCTCGATGGGTCGTACAACCGCAGAGGGGATGGACGAGGCGTTGGGTCAGCTACTGCTGCCAAGTGACCGCTTCGAAGTGCTCTTCACTTACGTCGGTTTTTGAGGTGAAGGCCGCGAACAGGTACGCGAGCATCGCTATGTGCTTGAGTCCCGAGGTCTCGGAGAGCATTCCATCTCGACCACGAAAATGAACGAGTACACTTCAATGATGGAGTATCCATGTTGATCCCGAGGTGCAGGGCAGTGCTCGAATCCCGCCGTCTGCGCCGGCATGTGAGCAGGACGTGACGACGTCGCAGCCAGCTCAGCCATTCTCGGGGCGCACGATGTGGATTCGGAACCTCCAAACGCCGCTACGGGTGTTTCTGCGCACGGAGACCGGCGGTGCGCTGGTCCTGCTTGCTGCCGCGATCGCTGCGCTCGTGTGGGTCAACGTCGACGAGTCCTCTTACGAGGCGCTTTGGGGGACGACGCTTTCGATCGAACTCGGCGGGGCGGGTGTCGCCCTCGATCTTCGCCACTGGGTGAACAGCGGCCTGATGACGTTCTTCTTCTTCGTGCTGGGACTTGAGGCGCGGCGCGAGTTCGACCTCGGCGAACTACGAGAGAGACGACGGTTCGCCCTGCCGCTGCTTGCCGGAATCGGCGGGATGGCAACGGCGATCGCCATCTACCTCGCCTTCAACATGGGCGGTTCGTCCGCGCACGGCTGGGGTATCGCGATGTCGACCGACACCGCCTTCGCGCTTGGCCTGCTCGCGCTCGTGGGGGGGCAACTTCCCGATCGTCTACGGGTGTTCATCCTCACGGTAGTCGTGGTAGACGACATCCTCGCACTCGTCATCATCGCGACGGTCTACACCGAGCATGTCAAGGCCTCGGCGCTGCTCGCCGCCCTGGGCGTGTTCGGGGCGGTCCTAGTCGTGCGCGCACTCCGCGTGCGCCGAGGTCTCGTCTACACGGTGCTCGGGGCAGCAACCTGGGTAGCACTGCTCAAGTCTGGCGTCGAGCCGGTGGTCGTAGGCCTCGCGATGGGTCTCTTGGCGTACGCCTACCCGGCAGCCCGTTCCGATCTCGAGCGCGCTGGTGAACGCTTTCGGGAGTTCCGCGAACAACCGACGCCAGAACTGGAGCGCTCGGCGCGCGACGAGTTGAGGTCGGCGATCTCCCCGAACGAGCGGCTGCAACTACTCTACCATCCGTGGACTAGCTACGTGATAGTTCCGCTGTTCGCGCTCGCGAATGCGGGGATCGCGATCGACAGCGGCTTCCTGGAGCGAGCCCTCAGCTCACCGATCACGCTCGGGATCCTGTTCGGCTACGTCGCAGGCAAGCCGGTGGGCATCCTCGGCGTGTCGTGGCTGGTGGCGCGACTGAGCCGCGAGCGGCTACGGCCGCCAGTCGGCTGGGCGGCCGTAGCCGGCAGCGGCACGATCGCTGGAATCGGTTTCACGGTGTCGCTGCTAGTTGCGACCCTCGCGTTCGACGGGCCGCAGCTGGAGGAGGCGAAGGTCGGCATCCTCAGCGCCGCCCTTTGCGCGTCGATCATCACGTGGCTCCTGTTTCGTGCCACGGCGTTGCTCCCCCGGCGCGTCCGGATACACGCCCTGCTCGGCACCGACGATCCGCTCGTCGATCTCTACATCGGGCTCGATGCGGAACGCGACCACATCCGCGGACCCATCGAAGCACCCGTCACGGTCGTCGAATACGGCGATTTCGAATGCCCCTACTGCGGACAGGCCGAGCCGTTCGTCCGAGAGCTTCTGCGCGAGTTCGGCGACGTCCGCTACGTCTGGCGCCACCTGCCGCTAAACGACGTTCATCCCCATGCCCAACTCGCTGCCGAGGCAGCCGAGGCAGCCGCAGCACAGGAAGCGTTCTGGCCGATGCACGACCTGCTGCTCGACCACCAGGACGCGCTCCGACCAGCCGATCTCATCGCGCTACGCGGAGCAGCTCGGCCTCGATATCGAGCACTTCTCCAGCCAACTGCGCGAGCATGCGGGCGCCAACCGCGTTGCCGAGGACGTCAACAGTGCCGACCTCAGCGGAGTCTCCGGCACCCCAACCTTCTTCATCAATGGCCGGCGCCACTACGGCGCTTACGACACCGCCACCCTTTCGGACGCCGTCCGCGCAGCCAGGGCGAGGGTGACGGTAGCGACGTCATAACCGTCTACCTGATCGAGTATTCCGTGCGTACCTCTATCTTCCCTACACGCACCCGGGTCTCGACGCATCGCTGGAGTCTCTGGCAGGTCCCCGCAACACTTCCCTGGAGCACAGGTCGAACTAAGTGCCGTGCCAGGGACAGGTAATCACGTCGCCCTCGTTGAGCAGGCCTTCCCTGTGGGTGCAGGTGTTGGCTATCGCGAGCTATGATAGACCGACTTGAAAGGTGGTCAGGATCGAGAACGCCAACGGAGGACAAGCAATGGATCACAGTGATTTCCGCATACTAGGCCTCGCCGCTAGCCTCAGGCGAGCCTCCTTTCACCGTGGCATCGTGAGGGCGGCGCACGAGGTGGCTCCGGAGTGGATGAGTTGCGAAGGCTTCGACCTCGCCCGCATACCCTACTTCAACCAAGACATAGAGGACCAGGGGCACCCCGAACCTGTCAATGAGCTTAGGGAGAAGATTCGCACCTATGACGCCGTACTCATAGCAACACCGGAGTACGACTACGCTATCCCTGGCGTCTTGACCGCCGCTCTGGACTGGTGCCTGCGCTCGCGTCACAACCCCACGCCCTTCCGTCACAAGCCGGTCGGGATCGTAGGGGCGAGCCCAGGAGGAAGCGGGACGGCACGCGGACAGATGGTCCTGAGGCAAATACTCTTGCATCCCCCAGCCTACGTGATGCCCGAACCGCAGCTACTCATCCCCTTCTCGCGCCAGAAGTTCGATCCGGAGACGGGCGACCTCATGGACAAAGAGACCCGCGAGAGGCTGCGACGCTTCCTCGCGGCGCTCGCCGAGTGGACCCAACGGTTCGAGGAACCGAGGAAGGCTCACCAGAGACAAACTCCCGAGAGACGGGCCTGATGGTCGCTATTGCAACGGACTTCTACGCATTACAGAGAACACAGCGATGCTCTGGGCTGGTGAGATCTGATGCTTGCTCAAGGCTCACGAACATCGTAGCGTCCGCAACGTCGAGGAGCAGCTCGTGAGGGGCTTCGCGGGCGTGGGCGTTCCTTTTCGAAACGTTCGTCTGCGAGTCCGAGTGGTGTCAAGAAGCCACCAGCGCCGAAACCGAGAAATGCCCCAGCCTGGATACAGAGTTCGGAGAACGCATCTTCCACGAGCTTGGGTGAATAGCCTGGGGTAAGATGCGTGCATGGCTGAAAGGTGGGTGAAAGTGGCCGCGGCCCCGGACGAATCTGTCGCGCTGTTGATGGACGGTGTGCTAAAGGATGCCGGCATCCCTTCGCTGATCCAACGTGCAGCCGGCTTCGATGCACCGGACTTCCTGTCCGCCGGTCCCAGGGACGTGCTGGTGCCAGCTTCGTTGGTGGAAGAAGCCAAGCAGATCCTCGAAGACACCACAGGGCTTGGGTCTTACGCGCCGTAGCGCTCTGCCGTAGGTCGGGCTTCACCTCGCCGTAACGCAGCAAATCCTCGTTGAGCGCGGCGGGGCTGACGTGGTCTCTACAAGCACCTCGGCGCTGTCCTTACCGAGTACCGCGTTGTTTCTACTTCTGGGGGGACTCCGCCAACGCGCTCAGGATCGTCTCCGCGACGACCTGTGGCCGCGAGATCATTATCACGTGGGAGCCCTCGACCTCGGTGATCGTAGCCCCGGCGCGCTCGGCCATCGAACGGACGGCATCGGTGCCCACCACTTTGTCGCCCGTAGCGACCACCGCCCAGGATGGCAGCTTCTTCCACGCCGGAACTCCTGTAGGCTCTGAGAACGCCAACTCGGAGAGGGGGCGTTGGGTAGCGGCCATCAGGGCAGTCTGCTCCTCACTCAGGTCGAAAGCAAAGACCTCATGGAATTTTTCGGGATCGATCGTAACCTCTGCCGCCGTCTCCTCGCCCTCACCAGTCGGATACTGGAGCTCGACCAAGGCTGGGAACACGACGGAGTCCTTCGAGTTGCTTGCAATAGCTCCCAGGGGTTCGCCTTCGTCGGGGGCAAAGGCGGCAACGTAGACCAGGCCGACGACGTTGTTGGCGTTGGTGGCTGAGTTGGTGATCACCGCACCGCCGTAGGAATGGGCGACGGCAAGGACTGGGCCGGGGATCTGCTCGAGAAAGCTGCCTATGTAGGCGGAGTCGATGGAGATGCCACGTAGTGGATTTGCGGGAGCCGTAACCTGTACTCCCTCTGCCTGCAGCCGCTTGATCACCTCGTTCCAGCTTGAACCATCGGCAAAGGCGCCGTGCACGAGGACGACGGTGGGCCGGGATCCATCTTGTGGGTTCGTGCTCATCGTGTTGCCTCCTAGCTTCTCGGTTCTTAAATCGTCATAGCAGTAGCGTCAGTCCTTCTCCGTCGCGGCCCGAGCAGGCTGGCCTGGCCGACATCCTCGATGGTGAGCATGCCAACTAGTTCTCCGTTCTCCGTGACCGGCAGCGCCCTGAGCCCACTCTGCTGCAGGATGGGTAGTGCCTCCTCATATAGATCCGCCTGGGGAGAAATTGTTGGGACATTCCTCTTCATCAGCTCACGCACGCTCGTGTACCTCTGCGGGGAGTGGGCTGCGGCCATGATCTCTTCACGCGTGATCATGCCTACCAGATTCCCGTTCTCCTCCACCACAGGGAAGTCTTCCTGGTAGCCGTGAATGACCGAGTCCAGAACCTGCCCGAAGGTGTGGTAAGGCGTAACGGTTTCGGTGCGGGGCTTGGTACCCATCACCTCAGAGACCCTCAGCCCGCGCGTCAGCTCCCTTTGTCTGACCATCTGGGCCTCTCCGGTCGCGCCGAAGAAGATGAACACGCCGATGAGGGCGAGCAGGAAGTTGCCACCAAGCAGTCCTATCAGGAAGAAGCCCAAAGCAAACAGCTGCCCCACCCTCGAAGAGATCTCTGTCGCACGGAGGGCTCCCAGGCGTGTTGCGAGCAGTGCCCGCAAGATCCTTCCCCCGTCCAGAGGAAAGGCGGGGATCAGGTTGAAGAGTGCGAGGACGACATTCAGGTAGCCCAGATAGAAGAAGAACTGCCCCACCGAGCCGATGCCCGTGAACAGGTCGGCTGGCATCCGAGGTACGGCTCCCAGCAGAAGGCCCACACCGAAGAAGACCGGGGCGAGCACCACGTTCACCAAAGGACCAGCGATGGTTATCTTCACCTCATCTGAGGGCTTCTCGGGGAGGGACTCCAGATTGGAGACCCCGCCAATGGGCAGAAGCGTGATGCTGTGAATCTCGATGCCGAGGCGCTGTGCCACCAGGGAGTGGCCGAACTCGTGCAAGAGCACGCACAAGAACAAAGCGACTATCACGGCTATCGGTGTGAGCGCCCCGGCCAGGCTACCTGAAGCCTGGTAGCCGAGGAAGGCGAAGAAGGCAAGGAGCAGGAAGAAGGTCCAGTGCACCCTCACGTCTATGCCCGAGAATCGTCCTATCTTGAATGAACCGCCCATTAGCAATCTCCTCTTCGTCGTAGGGATTCAGTGGCCCCTGCCGTTAATCAGCCGAAGGTGAAGCAATAAGTCTCCACTCCCGAATCGAGAAACTCGATCTCGAAGTGTCGCTCAGAAATGGGCTTGGGTTGCCGGATCAGCTGGTAGAGTCGCTGTTCGCTAAGCGTGCCGTTTCCCTGCTCGTCAACGTCGATCCCGTGAGCAGCTCCCGGCGGCTGTCCATCGATTAGCACGCGAAACGGCGCGGAGGTTCCCCGCGCTGGGGGTCCCATCACGAGGTTAACGTCGCGCGCATGGAACCGGATCGCAATCCGTCCTGGTGCCTCGCCTAGCACTGCCGCGTGCTCAGCAAGCGTCCAGATGCCTGAGGGGGCCCACTGGTTCAAGCTCAGCCCCGACGGCTCGGGATAGTCGTGAGGCTCCTCGAAGCGTTCACCGTCTGCAGAGGCGAAGTCGTAAGAGCGCCCATAGCTAAGGTATGTCTCCGGTGTTCTCAGATTGCTCCAATCCGCCGCCACCTCGGTGCCTTGGGGCTCGACCCTCACGAGCGCAGGATCGAAGCCTTCCTTGCCCGCTTCGCCAAGCAGCTGCTGAATAACCATCTCCGACATGGCGTACTCGCCCTCGCCGAAGTGGTGGTAGCGGATCCTTCCGTGCTCATCGGCGATGTAGAGCGCAGGCCAGAAGTGATTGGCGAAGGCGCCCCAGACGGCGTAGTTGCTATCGAGGGCAATCGGGTAATCCACCCTCATGTCTTTGGCGGCTGCGATCACGTTGTCGACGTTGCGCTCGAAGCCGAACTCGGGCGTATGAACCCCGATCACGCTCAAGCCCTGGTCCTGGTATTTGTGGGCCCACTCACGCACGTAGGGCAGCGTCCTGAGCCAGTTGACGCAGGTGTAGGTCCAGAACTGCACCGCGAGGACGCGTCCACGGAGCCCCTCGGGCGTCAGCGGCTCAGAGTTGAGCCATCCGGTCGCGCCCTCGAAAGTGAGGCAGGTGACCCTCGCTCGGCAAGATTTCCGTTCCGACCTCCCGATGCGCGCCGAAGAACCTCATCGCAAGCCACCTCCGCCATCGCGGTACGGGGCCAGGAACTCCGTCAGCTCGGCCAGCATCTCTTTGGGAGCCTGCTCGGCGAGCCGGTGGCCGGCGCCGGGGCCTTCCGGTGTAGGTTGCCGGGTTGAAGCTGAGCTCATGACGATCTCCTTTCACAAGACCTACCACGTGTCCCGTGCCTGCTCACTCGACTACCACGAGGAACGGCTTCCCCTTTTCGACGACGTACGTCGCGAGCTCGGCCGCGTTGCCGCTACCGACGTTCCTCACCGCGTGGATGGTTTCGGCCGGGACGAACAGGACGTCGCCGGCGTTGAGAGTCGTCGGCGGGTCGTCTTCGACATGATACTCCAGCGACCCTTCCAGGACATAGATGATCTCTTCGCCCGGATGCTTGTGCTTGACGAACGGCGCTTCCGGGCCGATGTCGACGCGGTTCTGGATGACCTCGCGCCCGGGGACGCTGAGATCGTGCTGCTGGAGATCGGTACGCTTGATTCCCGGCGCCTGTTGCTCTGTGCTGCTCATGTAACCCTCCGTGGTTTCGTAGGTGCCCGACACAGGTCGCGAGCGGCGCGCACAGATCGTGCGTGCCGCCCACGTCCGCCGATTAACGCAGTGACCTGAATGCCGCGCGAACTTCTTCTGAGAAAAGTTGCGGCTCCTCCCAGGCCGCGAAGTGGCCGCCCCTGTCGACCTCGTTGAAGTAGGTGAGGGTCGGGTAGACTGCTTCGGCCCAGCTGCGCGGGGCGGGGACGACCTCGCCGGGGAACGTGGTGAAGCCGACCGGGATCGAAACCGCCGGAGGTGCCTGTCCGGCCGCAAGAGCTTGCGCTCGTCCGCTCTCCCAGTACGCCCGGGCCGCCGAAGCGCCGGTGCCTGTCAGCCAGTAGAGCGTGATGTTGTCGACGATCCGGTCCCGGGTGAGATGACCCGCCGGCTGCCCGCCGAGGAAGGCGCGGGAGATTTTCTAGTAGCTGTCCGTGTCGTGGTCGAGCATCCAGGCCGCGAGGCCAACGGGTGAATCGAGCAAGGAGTAGCCGATCGTCTGCGGCCGGGTGGCCTGCTCCAGGTAGTAGCCAAAGCCGCTCGCCCTGAAGGTGGCGAGCGCGCCGAGCGCCGCGCGTTCCTTCTCGGATTCAGCCGGGAGCTGGTCGGCAATGGCCAGCGCTGCCCCGAGCAGGTTCATGTGGATGCCGACCAGCCCCTCGGGTGCCTGGCGGCCCATCACGTCGGTGACGAGGGCCCCCACGTCGCCGCCCTGGGCGACGTAGCGGTAGTATCCGAGGCGGTTCATCAGCTCCGCCCAGGCAGCGGCGACGCGACCGGGGTCCCAGCCGATCTCGGTGGGCTCGGCCGAGAAGCCGTAGCCGGGCAGGGACGGCAGCACGAGGTCGAAGGCGTCCTCCGCCTGTCCGCCGTGCGCGGTCGGGTCGGTGAGCGGGCCGACTGTGTCCAGCAGCTCGATGACCGAGCCAGGCCAGCCGTGCGTCATGATCAACGGCAACGCGTTCTCGTGCGGTGACTTGACGTGGATGAAGTGGATGTCCACCCCGTCGATCTCGGTCTTGAACTGCGGCAGCGCGTTGAGCTCCACCTCGGCCTTGCGCCAGTCGTAGTCGGTCTCCAGTAGCGCGCGAGCTCCTGCAGCGTCGCGAGCTGCACGCCCTGCGACCGATCTTCGACGAGCTCCTTGCTGGGCCAGCGCGCCGAGGCGATGCGGCGGCGGAGCTCAGCGAGCTCCTCTTCGGGGATGTCGACGTGGAAGGGGCGTATCTCGCTAGCGGTCTCGACGCCGGTGCTCATGATGACCTCGTTCTCTTGGTGGGGCGGGGTCCAGCCGACCCCTCCCCTGTGGTTGGGGGACTTGCGCTGCTGGTTGCCTCAGGTATGCCCGCTCCTTTCGTGAGTCTCGTGCGCCGCGGCCTCTCCATCGCGGTACGGGGCCAGGAACTCGGTCAGTGCCGTCAGCAGTTCTTCGGGAGCTTCCTCGGCGACCCAGTGGCCGGCGCCGGGGATGACAACGGTCTGCACGTCGTCGGCGGCGAGCTTCATGGTGGTACCGACTCTTTCACCGGTGCTGTACTCTCCGCCCCTGTCCACCTAGCGCAGTGACCTGAACGCGGCCCGCACCTCGGTCGTGAAGAGGTCCGGCTCCTGCCAGGCCGCGAAGTGGTTGCCTTCGTCGACTTCGTTGAAGTAGATGAGGTTGGGATATGCCTTCTCGGCCCAACTCCGCGGCGCTTGATAGAGCTCTCTGGGAAAGACGCTCACCCCAGCCGGGACGGTTACGCCCTTGACGGCGAAGAAGTCGAGCGTGTTCTCCCAGTAGAGGCGACCCGAGGACACCCCGGTGTTCGTCACCCAGGTGAGGGTGATGTTGTCCAGGACCTCGTCTCGGGTCAGGTTGCCGACTGGTTCGCCCTTGAAGGCGCTTGCGATGTCCTCGTAGCTGTACGCATCGTGGTCGAGCATCCAGGCAGCAAGGGCGACGGGTGAGTCGGCGAGCCCGTACAACGTCTGCGGCCGGTTCCCCATCTCGATTGAATAGCCCAGGCCCTTCGTATAGAGGAAGTTCAGCCGGTCGTACGCGCGTTGCTCGTCAGCGGAGAGACCGGATGGCGGAGTGCCGGCTCCCAAGACGTTCAAAGCGAGCGCCTTTGCGATGGCAACTGGAACGGTGCCGGGCATGTTGGAGTGGATTCCGATCAACTCCGGAGGTGCCTTCGCACCCATCGTATCGGTGATCTGGGCACCCCAGTCGCCGCCTTGCGCCACGAACCGTGCATACCCAAGCCGTTTCATCAACGCGAACCAGGCGTCCGCGATGTGAACGGGACCCCATCCCGTGCCGGTCGGCTTGCCTGAGAACCCGTAGCCGGGCATGGACGGAATCACGACATCAAACGCGTCGCGCGCCTCACCGCCGTGTGCGGTCGGGTCGGTCAGCGGGCCTACGACGTTCGAGCATCTCGATCACCGAGCCGGGCCAGCCGTGCGTGATGATCAGCGGCAATGCGTTCTCGTGAGGTGACTTGACATGGATGAAGTGGATGTCGAGGCCGTCGATCTCGGTGATGAACTGCGGTAGGGCGTTCAGTCTCGCCTCGAATCTCCGGAAGTCGTAGTCGGTCTCCCAGTAGCGCGCGAGTTCCTGAATCGTAGCGAGCTGCACGCCTTGCGACTCGTCTGCGACGGTCTCCATCTCGGGCCACCGCGTGGCCGCGATGCGTCGGCGGAGGTCGACGAGATCCTCTTCCGGAACATCGACGCGGAAGGGGCGGACTGCGGCCTCTTCCCCAACTAGACTGGTCATGGTGGTCTCCTTTCCCAGGACCGCGCGTCTTTAGGGCAACGATCCAGCCTACTCCTAGGTAAAGAGGATGTCGGTTCCACACAGCACAAAGTATCGTGGAGCACAGCGGGCGCCCTTCGGAGAGCGTATGAGTGGACCTAGATCGAAATCTTCACTAATGTGGATTAGCTCCCTTCTCCTACCTTCGAGCTACTCCGGAGCCTACTAGGGGAGCGTAGTGAGAGCGTAGTGAGCAGCTACTCCAAGCGTAGTGTGGAAGGTACCGAGGGCAACATTTTCTACGCCTCTGGGTTCCCTTTGAAGGGGAGCTGCTTCTGCATACGACTTTGGAAACTATGGAAGGTTGTTACTCTGTGGTGTGAGAGTCGAATACTGAAGAGCATTCTTCTAGAGGAGGAGTGCTCTGCGTCCTAAGTAGTAGTGTTGTCGATGATCGCCCAATAATGTAGGTGGATTATCGGCTCTTCGCTGCTTTTGGTGCAACGGGGCGACGCCATGATCTACAAAGCGGGGTATGAAACGGACATCGACGTTGCCCATGACCCTACTCCCCAAGATCCTCGGCCTCCGGCTCGTAGACTGCGCGGGCCGCGCGTTAACCCTGTTCAGGTAGACCTCCGCAACCGCACTCATGTCGCTGACCAGGAGTATTGCCTTCCACTATGGAGAACGTGATATTCGCTGCAATGCGGTCTGTCCTGGGCCAGTCGCGACCGCCATCGGTGTCGGAAATGGGGTCCCAAGTGAAGCAGGTCTCGGCAGAGTGCGTCCGTTTCTCCAGGCCAGCGCGCCCTCGCGGGTCGCTGCCCCTGAAGAGCTTGCTGCCGCTATTGCCTTTCTCGCATCCAAAGATGCCAGTTATACTAATGGGGCGATTCTCCCCGTTGATGGCGGCTGGTTCGCCGCCTGACCTCCCCACTTCTTGAACGCAGCACGTTTGCTGCTCTTCCCACTAAAGGGAGTCTTGCATATGACTGATTGGACCTATGCCGATTCCGGGAGAGCCGACGAGCAGACTCGAGCCGCTGACATAATCTCATTACGAGTGTGCGGTAAGTGGTTGCTGCTCGATTGCTTCGCACACGACGCTCTTGATATTTCTGCTGCACGCCTCCATGATCGCTGTCGCTCCTCCCTTATCTAGGGAGCTAGTGTGGAGACGATAGGCCTGGTGTCTTTGCAAGTCTTCACCCTACGATACCAGCGCTAAAGTCTTCTAACCTCCCCTGCCACCAACGAGTTGGTCGCAGGGCATCCGGAGAAGTGGCTGAGGAAGGCACAACATTCATAGGGTAGGTCACGGTTACGCTAGGAGCAAGACCATGCTTTTTAGCCGAGTATCACAAGTCCCGCACTCGCAAGCTCTTGCGCGCCTCGTCGAAGTTGCGGTAGATGCGCTGCTCGAGGTCGGCCTCGGCGAAGTCCTCCTTGAGCTGGTGCCTATAGAATGCGTCTGTCGAGTAGCGAGTCGAGGAGAGGAAGTAGTTGTCCTCGTTGTACTTGACCATCGCAAAGAAGGTGTCGCGAGCGTCCGGGCCGAGGTCGAAGTTGTCATAGTTGACCACGACGTGCACCTTACGCCCGAGTCTCGAAAAATAACGGTCGAGGTAGTTCGCAAGCTTGTCGGCCTCCTCCTCGGTCCCGATGTTCATCCCCTCGAAGTTCGCGTAGACGACGTTGTTTTCGGCATCGTAGGAGACGCGCTCGTCGAGGCTCATGGGCGAGCTCTCCTTGAGGCCCATCTTCCCTTCCACAAAGATCCGGGCGTCCATCGAGCGGATGTTGTCAGGGATGAGGGGCCTGAAGGCCATCTGAGAGAGTATGTCCCGTCCCAAGACTACCCCGGGGGCGAGCTCGACGATCTCGAGCCCCTCTTCGATGAGCTTGAAGACGCATCGCTCGGTTACGTAGTAGACGGTCTGGCCGCGCCTTCTTGCGTACTCGCCTGAGAAGGTGACCTGCCCCACTCTCTCCACGAGCTTGCTCGTGCCCGGCTCGTGTATCCTGAGGTTGCCGTTCTCTATCGCCACGCGCGAGCGTGAGGCGAAGGTGCCCAAGAAGTACACCGACCTCGCGTTCTGGCTAATGTTTATGAACCCGCCTGCCCCGGCCAACTTCGTCCCAAACCGGCTAACGTTGACGTTTCCTTCCTTATCGACCTCGGCCATCCCGAGGAAGGCCTGGTCTAGGCCACCGCCGTCGTAGAAGTCGAACTGGTAGGGCTGGTCCGTGATCGCCTGCGCGTTCGCCACCGCCCCGAACGAGAGGCCGCCGGCCGGTATCCCACCGTAGCCTCCCGGCTCGACCGTCAGGGTAATCAGGTCGAGTATGTCCTCCTCGTTTGCCACCGAAGCAACACCCTCGGGCACCCCTATACCAAGGTTGACGACTGCGTTCATCTTCAGGTACATCGCCGCTCGTCTCGCTATGACCTTGCGCTCGTTCAACGGGATGGACGGGATGCTACTCACCGAGACCTTTACCTCCCCGGTATAGGCGGGGTTGTAGGCCTCCCCGAAGGTCTGCGCGTGATTCTCGGGTTTGGCGACCACCACACAGTCCACCAACACCCCCGGCAGTTTCACCGCCTGCGGACTAAGCATGCGCTCGGTGGTGACCCTCTCCACCTGCACGATCACGATGCCGCCGGAGTTTTTGACCGCTTGGGCGATGGAGAGGTTCTCCAGCGTTAGGGCCTCCCTCTCCATGGTAACGTTGCCTTCCTCGTCGGCGGTGGTGCCGCGAAGGAGGGCAACGTTTATGGGGAAGGCTTTGTAGAAGAGGTACTCTTCCCCGTCGAGCTCCAGCACATCAACGAGGTCCTCGCTAGCCGACTTATTCATCTTGCCGCCCTCCAGGCGGGGGTCCACGAAGGTGTCCTTTCCGACTGTCGAGATTACCCCCGGGCGGCCACCGGCGATCTCGCGAAAAAGATGCGAAATGACGCCCTGTGGGAAGCAGTAGGCCTCGATCTTGTCCTCGAGGGCGAGTTTTCCCAGGCTGGGTACGAGCGCCCAGTGTCCGCCGACAACCCTCTTTACCATCCCTTCGGCGGCGAAGTGATTGAGACCACGCTCTTTACCATCGCCCTGGCCAGCGGCGTAGACAAGGGTGAGGCCCCTTGGGGAGCTAGACTCGACAAAACGCCTCTCGAGGGCGAGGGCGAGTTCTTCCGGGAACCCGACACCGACGAAGCCGCTGGTGGCCACTGTGTCGCCGTCCATGACCACGCGGGCGGCGTCTTCGGCAGAGATGACCTTGTGGCGACTCAAGAAACCCCCGTACCTCTCCGGGTCTAGCGTTCTGGTGCGCGTCTCTTATGCTGCCCCTCGTGGGACCGACGACAGGATACGCATCGCAGGATCGTGTGTAAAGCGTCGCCTGGTTGGCGTCTCTTATGGCACCTCCGCTTGAGCGGCGATGTCTGAAGGGTTCAAGCTCTCAGGCGTGAGTGTGTACGTCTCACCATCTACGCGAACGACCCTAGTCCGACTGTCGAGATAATGACCTGGGCATCTGATTCGATGGCGGACTTGGATCCCTTAGGCTATCTTCTTCTGATCCTTCTCGCACTAAGCCACCGCTCTGAGTGGTGTCAGACGAGCCCCACTGATGACCAGACTCTCCTAGACTTCGGTGAACTCACTTTCTAGGACGTTCAGTGAATAGCCCGTGCGCTACGCCTAGGGCACCGGACTTAGCGCGCAGCCGAGCTCACTTCGGAAGCGGCCTTTTCGATGAGCTCAGCCACGGCTGCCGGCTGCGACACATAGATCGAATGGCTGCCCGAGGCCTCCTCGACGGTAGAACCCGCTCGCTCAGACATCGAGCGCTGAGCCGGCGGGGGGATCATCCGGTCTTCGGTCGCCACGAGGTACCAACTCGGCTTGCTCCGCCATGCCGCCTCGCTGATCGTACCGCTCAGGGCTTCAACGCCCCATGGGACCTGCGAGTCGGCCATGAACGCCCCCTCATCGGCACTCAAGTCGCCCGCGAATTGCTCATGGAACTTTTCCCGCTCTAGGAACAGGAAGCCCTCCTTAGGCGGCAGAATAGCGTCTCCCGCGTTCGGCTCGCCGGGCGGGAAGGTTCCGAGCAGCGTCTCCACCGACTCACCCTCGTCCGGCGCGAAGGCGGCGATGTAGACGAGCGCCGCCACTTTGGGATGGTTGCCCGCCTCGGTGATGACCGCTCCGCCATAGGAATGGCCAACGAGGATGACGGGTTCGCTCTGGGCGCCGATGATCATCTTGGTGGCGGCGACATCTCCCTGGTGTGAAAGGTTGGGTTCCTGGACGATCCTGACGCTGTAGGCGTCCTTCAGGAGGTGGTAGACGCCCTGCCATCCGGAGCCGTCCGCGAACCCGCCGTGCACGAGGACGACGGTGGGCCGGGATCCTTCCTGCGCGTTTGTGCTCAAGACTTCCTCCTTTCGGACCCGCTCTTTTCCAGTGGCGGGTCAACCTTTCCACTGGATCTATAGTGCCAGGATCTGCAATCTGGCGCGACCTTCTGAGAAATTCTCTTCCACGCACTTAGGGGAATAATGGCAAGAAGAAGGGGCGGGATGTGGTCGCCTCGACCCACTTGTCATACCTCCGCTTACGCCTACTCTCTAGGGAGGACAGGTGTCGGCGCTGAAGACGAAGCTCCCGTTGTAGACCCCTGCGCATGTTACTGTGGGGTCGCCGCCGACTCCCGAAGCCTCCTGGTGCCTCTACTTCCTTGGATCGCTACGCGTGCTAATCAGACGCCGAGCTGTAACCTCATGCTGGCCACTCCCCATCTTCGCGCACTAACACCAGGTGTGTAACCACCGGCGGTGCTCCGTCGGCGTTGAAGGAGCGGACGCGGTCTTCGATTGCCCGGTCGGCCATCGTCACGCGCTCGTGCTGCCTCAGGTGTTCGGCCCACGACGCGACCAGGAAAGTCTCAAGGTAACGCGTCGGATCCGAAGTGTCGCGGAACACCCCCCAGCGGTAGGCGCCGTCGCGGCGCCGGATGCGCCCGAAGCGCTGCATCTCCAGCACGAACTTCCCCGAGCGTTCCGGAGCAACACGGTACTCGACCGTGACCAAGACCGGACCCTCCCCTGGATCTACCCCGAGCACGACTGCCGGCTCCGGCCAGCGCAGCGAGGGCGATAGGTCCAGCCCCTCGCCCTCTACAAGCCGCCAGCGGAAGCTCGCCCCGAGCGCCAGCATGAGCCAGGCCGCGGCGAGCACGAGTGCAGCGCGTACGCCCAGGCGTTCGGCGACCAGTCCCCATCCGGCGCTTCCAGCCGCGATGCAGCTCTGGAAGACCAACACGTACACGGAGAGCCCCCTCGCCCTCACCCAGGCCGGTAGCACCATCTGAGCGGTAGTGTTCAGGTTAGCCATCGTGGAGAGCCACGCCACACCACCGACCAGCAGGGCAATCCCAATCGCGAACGGGTTCGGGACGAGCGCTAGGGCTGCGGTCGTCGCCGCCAAGACGACAGAGGCCGCCCCGACGAGCAGGTTAGGCGACGCCATCTGCTTGAACCGAGGAAGGAGCGCCGCCCCAATCACCGCCCCTGCGCCGAAACAGCCGAGAAGGAGGCCGTAACCCTCGGAGCCGAGACCGAGTTCTTGCCGAGAGACGAGCGGCAATAGCGCCAGTATCGCGCTACCTCCCACCATGAAGAGGCCCGCCCGGACTAGCACGGCTCTCAGGGCTGGCTCGTTGCGCACGTATCGCAGGCCCGCCCGCACCGCCCCCGGCAGGCGTTCCGTCAGCTCGGTGTCTAGCGGCGATCCTTGCCACCGGGAGAAGACGAACAGTGCGAAGAGGAAAGTGGCCGCGTTGATCAGGAACGTCGCGGCTGGTCCCGTTGCGGCGATGACGAAGCCACCTATAGCCGGGCCAATGGCTCGCGAGAGGTTTATGTTGACACCCCCTAAGGCTATCGCCTGGGGCAGCTCGCTCCTGGGCACGAGGTCGGGCTGGATCGACTGCCACGTCGGCAGGTTCACTGCCAGCCCCAAACCGAGCGCGAAGGTGAGCACCAGCAGCAGTGCGGGCGTCATGGCGCCTATCCAGGTCAGAACCGCGAGCACTAGGGCAACCAAGAACATCCAGCCCTGCGCGGCCATAAGCAGCTTTCGCCGGTCCACGATGTCCGCTAGAGCGCCCGCCGGCAAAGCCGCGACTAGGAAGGGCAAACTGGTCGCGGTTTGCACCAGCGCCACGAGAGTCGGAGAAGGAGTGAGCGAGGTCATAAGCCACGCTGCACCAACGTTCTGCATCCAGGTGCCGACGTTGGCCGCGACAGAGGCAATCCAAAGGGCTCTAAAGACCGGGTGGCGTAGTGGTCCCCAGGCTGGCGCTGGCGGGGTTTGGCTGCTAGTCACGGGTGGCTCCCGAGAGCCCGTACAAGTTGCCCCTGGCGAAGATGTCCAACGTCCAGCAAGTGGTCAAAGGCCAGCAGGTCGAGAACATTATTGCTGGGAGCGGTCTGCTTTGAGGATTACCTTGACGTAGCCATCCTTTCGCTGGTCAAACTTCCTGTAGGCCTCTTCTACCTCCTCAAATGAGATGTGGTGGCTGACCACAAAGCTGGGCTTCGCCCGTCCGGAGACGACCATGTTTCTCAGATGGACGTTGTAGCGCTCGTCGTCGGTGCGTCCAAGGCCCACCTTTATCCCTTTGCGGAAAAGGGTGGCCCACGGTACGTCCAGGTGGCCACGCTTGCCGAGCTTCTCAGCGGCCTTGGGGTCGCGCCCCACGTACACTCCGGCTATACCTAAGGTGCCTGTAGGGTTTGAGCCGGCACAGGTCTTCTATGACCTGGCTCGGATGCTCGCGGGCAGGCTCCTCACGGTCTGTGGCCTGAAAGCCCACACAATCGATGCCGCACATCACGCCGATCATCTGCTCATCTCCCTGCGCAAGCGAACCCATCAGGCGCGGGTTGCGCCGTCGCGCCTCCACGATCTGCTCGACTGGATCACCTTCTAAGAAGTTGATCGGAACGGCGCCGATCTCGCCGGCCTTCTCCAACCGCTCGGGGACCATGTCCACGACGTAGACTTCCGCTGCCCCCCGCAAGAGTGCAGAGTAGGCAGCCAAAAGCCCTACCGCTCCAGCCCCGAAGATTGCTACAGTAGCGGTTGGGTACACCGCAGCAAGCTCGGTGGCATGCCAGCCCGTGACCCACGCGTCGGCCAGAAGCACGAAGTCGTCTTCGAACTCATCGTGGGGCTCGCCGGGGAGCTTGACGCAGTTGACATCGGCAAAGGGTACCCGCAAGAGTTCGGCCTGGGCGCCGCGATAAGGACCCATCCCGGCGTAGCCGTAGGCTGCTCCGTAAGAGCCCGGGTTTACTGTGAGGCAGGAGGCGCTGCGACCACGTCGGCAGTTGAAGCAATAGCCGCAGTAGAGGTGGGTGGGCACCACTACCCTATCGCCTCTCTTCACACTCTTTATCGCCTCTCCTACCTCTTCGACCAAGCCCAGCGGTTCATGGCCCAGG
Organism: uncultured Rubrobacteraceae bacterium; assembly: GCA_963811295.1. GTDB lineage: Bacteria > Actinomycetota > Rubrobacteria > Rubrobacterales > Rubrobacteraceae > Rubrobacter_D. Next base: position 44,403 of record CAWEQZ010000021.1, read on the forward strand.
ACCAGGCCAGGATCGGCTCCGGCTCGTCCGTCGTACATGTGCAGGTCGCTGCCACACAAAGCGCTAGAAGTGACCCGCATCAAGACGTCGGTGGACTCCTCTATTCGGGCGTCCTCAACATCCTCGATGGCAACCTTCTCGGCGCCCTGGTAGACGACCGCTCTCATAGCTACCTTACCTCCTCTATCCGCCTAGGACTTCTTGGTGCAGATCTTGCAGAGGGGATGCAGAGTCGAAGATCTTGAGGGCAGTTTCTGAGGGAGGGAACGCACGGTTGGGCATGGCCACAACGCGCATCCCGGCGTGAGCGGAGAGGATGCCGTTTCTGGAGTCCTCAGCTGCCGCGCAGGGGACTGGAATTACCTGCCGCCGCGCCGCTTCGGCTCGCTTAAGGCCTTCGACATTAGCAGGAGGACACATCACTACCCACTTCGCACGCTTTTGCCAATTTTCATACAAGAGTGGACACTTGGCAACATATTGCTGGTTATTGGGGCGCCAACAGCAAGAATGCGTATCCGTCAGACCAGCACCAATTGCAAATCGGTGGTTGCTTCGGTCAGCAAGGCGCGGAAGCTGCGCGAATAGGGACGGGCTACCCGCCACTGGACGAAGTGCACTAGGTGACGAGTCCACCGTCGAAGGCGATATCCGAGATCACGACCCCGAAGAGGATGAACGAGAAGTGCATGGCCATCTCGGTAGTCGTCTCGCCGTAGTCAAGGAAGCAATCGTACAATTCGAAGTTCAGAACGGCGCCCGCGAACCCCGCGGCAAACGCTGCCAGGAAGCCGTCCCCGCCTAGAGACTGCGCGCTGGCGTAGGCTAGCAGCACGAGCCCTATGCCGTAGAGGGCCTGGTACTCGCGGCTGATGCCGAAAGCGGCGTCGGCTCTGGCCATCAACCACGCTCCTACAGCGAAGCCCACGAGCGGCCCCAGGAGCAAGACCTGGGCCAAGAGCATCACCCACTCTGTCGCGCCCGCTGCCTCCTCGTTCGCTACCGCTATGAGGACCAGCAGGATCGGCAGGACCACGATGTCGTTCATGCCGGCCTCGATGGAGAGGGCGCGCCTGACCGAGCGCGGGATGCGCTCGTTGCGAGCTACGTCGCGCAGCACTACCGCGTCGGTCCAGCCCAGGACGGTCCCGAGCAGGAGCGACTCGAGGAGCGAGGTGCCCAAGAGGAGGTTCGCCCCGAGAGCCACGATGGAGATTACGATCAGGGTACCCGGTCCCAAGGAGAGCACCGGCACCAGTCCAGCCCCGCGCACCTAGTAGACGACGATCTGGCGCGCTTGTCGGACAGCACCTTCTCCGCCTCATCTATGAACTCGTAGGGGAGGTTGATCGCACGTGGCAGGTGGCTCATCTCGTAGTGCCACCGCGCGAGCGCCTCCACGAGGTAGAAGTCGTCCCCCCGATCTATCTTCGCCTTCAGCTCCTTGCAGGTGATCTCCTTGACCAGTGAACTCGCTCCTGTTTCCTTACCACCCTCCATCTTGGCGCAAAAACGACCGCTCACCTCACCGATTGCTCCACGACGGCTCACAGCGCCGCGAGGTCGTTGTGACCCTCATTCCGGAGCGGGGTCGCAGTGATCCCGTCTATGCCGGCGCCCAGTAGCCGTAGATCCGGGAGGCTTGCGGGGATGGCCTTGACGCTCCTGATCATAGGTGCGGGAGCCTATAGCCTCGACAGCCTGCTGGGCATCTTCTGGTAGGCTGCACGTCACGCTCGAATGAAGCAGACATGAACGCCGAGGTCCGCAACAACAAAACCGAGTATCGTTACGAGGTGTGGGC
>CAWEQZ010000022.1:0-83812 GCA_963811295.1 uncultured Rubrobacteraceae bacterium
CGTGCCAGCCTGTTGAAAAACTCCTCTATGTTCCCTCCGAGCTCCATTCGAGGGCTCAAAGTCCCGCTTTCGCAGCGTTTAGGCCGTGTTTTGCACTTATTGCGATACCATTTCGGTCTAGGGACAGGTCGGACAACGACTTTTTCAACAAGCTGGCACGCTTAGACAGAGCTACGCGCGTCGCCCCACGAGCAGGCCATCAGAGTGGCGCAGAGCGGCTCTGGTAGCGTAGGATGTTCGGTGGATGAGGGGTAGGAAGTGACAGAAGACTTTGACACGGCTCTACGGAGAATCCTGAGCCAACTGGTAGAAGCACAAGAAGACCAGAACGACGCTGATAAGAAGCTCCAGGACTACAGGGCAGCTAAGACGTCTCCCGAAGTCCCCAACGAGTTCGAGGACGTGGAAGCGTTCCTCGACTACCACCACCGCAGGCAGAGCTACGAGAATCAGCTTAAGCAACACGAGAACGCCCTGAAGAAGGCAAAAAAGGAGTACGCGGATGCTGCTGACCAGCTCCTGCTCTTTCTGCCCGATGGAGTGCCCTTACGTTACACCTACGAAGGAGAGCGGAGCGAGTTGTTTGGCACGGAGTACGTCATCGGGCGCAAGCGGGATGAAATTGTCATCGAGAGTCCCAGCAGGACAACTAGCTAGTTTCTGGTGCGAAAGGGCCTCCGCGGGTTAGGATTCGTGTTGCGAGCACAACCCGAAACCCAACGGAGGCTATGGCATATGATAGTAGACCGCTACGATACCGTGAACCTCTCAGAGCTTATACCCGAGCTGCGCCTTCAGATGGAGTCCGAGCTGGCCGCCCTCGACCGGCTACTCGATGACGACGAGATCTTCCTGGCCGTCAAGGCCGATCTGTGCCGGCGCCACCCGAACTCCGAAAGGCTCGGGCGGCGCTCCACCCCGGTGGAGGTGATCTTGAGGATGCTGGTGGTCAGGCGCCTGTATGACTGGAGCTTCGAAGCTACCGAGCGCAACGTCTCTGACTCTTTGGTATTGAGGCAGTTCACGAGGCTCTACCTCAAGGCCGCTCCCGACGACACCACCCTCATCCGCTGGGCTAAGCTGATCGGAGGAGACACACTCGAATGCCTAAACGAGCGGGCGGTGACTCTGGCCTTCGAGCGCAAGCTGACGCGCGGCAGGAAGCTAAGGACCGATGCCACGGTGGTCGAGACCAACATCTCTCAGCCGACCGACTCCGGCTTGCTAGGCGATGGCGTGAGGGTACTGGGTCGGCTGATGAGCAAGGCCAAGCAGATCCTCCTGGGGGCCAGCGGCGAGGTGTTCCGCAACCGCACAAGGAGCGCCAAGCGGCTGGGGCGGAGCATAGCCGAGGGGTCGCGACGGCGCGGCGAGGAGGCCAAGGAGGCGTCCAAGGCGGCCTACGAACGGCTCATCGGCGTTGCCGGGGCCAGCTTGAAGCAGGCAACCAAGGTGCAACAGATGCTGCGCTCGCAGAAGGAGGATGAGGATGAGGAGGCGCGCCTGGGCGGCGGCCAAAGGCTGGCCGATGAGATCGAACGCTTCGAAGGTCTGCTGGCGCGGGTGGTGGAGCAAACCGAGCGGAGGGTGCTAAAGGGCGAGAGCGTTAAGGCGGACGAGAAGCTGGTGAGCCTCTTCGAGGAGCACACGGCGATCATCGCGCGGGGCAAAGCGGCCAAGAAGACCGAGTTCGGACGCAAAGTGTGGCTCTCTGAGGTGGAGGGGGGCATCGTCACGGGCTACCGCATCCTCGAAGGCAACCCAGCCGATGAGAAGCAGCTGCAGCCAACTCTGGAGGATCACCTGAGGCTGTTCGGGCGCCCGCCGCAGCTGGTGGCGGCCGACAGGGGAGTGTACTCCTCAGCCAACGAACAATCCGCCACAAGCATGGGGGTCAAACGAGTAGCGTTGCCCAAGAAGGGAGCCAAAAACGAAGAGCGCCAGCGCTACGAGCGGCAAGGGTGGTTCAGGCGAGCGAAACGCTTCAGAGCGGGCATCGAAGGGCGCATAAGCGTGATGAAACGCCGGGGTTATCTGGGCAGGTGCCGGGATAAGGGCGAGGAAGGCTTCGGCAGGTGGGTAGGGTGGGGGGTTTTGACCTCCAACCTACACGCCATAGCCCGCGCGGAGGCCGCACGATGAGGACCGCAATCGCAGGAAACGAAGGGAAGGGATGGTCAACTGCTACCCCTTCCCATTTCGCACCAGAAACTAGCTAGCTGCAAGGGGCCGGAGAGGACGGCTCCTAAACTCTCTCCGGCCCGGCTAGTATGATTCAACAGCTGTGACAGCTTGCCCGCCTAGACCTAGATTAAGTTCAGCCCGGCCACCAGCACCAACGGCATCCCTGCTACAAAGAACCACAACGGAACCCGAGCGGCTAGCTGCCGTACTCGTTGAGCGGCTGCCTGCGCGTGCGTGGCCTCCCACGAAGTTGCGGCCTCAAACAGTTTGAAAAGGTAGCGTAGGGTCCCAGCGTAGGCGACTAGCATGATCGCAACACCCATGAAGGCGTATGGGGTCTTGGCGAGGATACTGAACACGACGAGTAGGACTATGCTCATCACAGCTGTGAACAAGACGGACACCACAGATGCCTTCTTGAGGCCCCAACGAACGGTCGACGTCAGAACATTCATCTGCTTGTCCTCGTGGTAGTCTTCGATCTGGTTGACCAATAGCAGCCCGATCATTTGAGCACTGAAGCCCAACAGGGCGAGCAGGGGAAGTATCTTCATTTGTGGCGCCATCGCGTAATAGATGTACAGTGCGGGCAAGAAATACAGAATGAGCGACAAAGTAACCAGATTAAGGCTACAACTGACCCTGGATCAGTAAGCAAAGGTTCGAATCCCTCTCCGGCAGCACCATATTCTTCCTGCTGATAGCACCAAGACCAGGACACTTTGCCGTCCAAATTGCGAAGATTGACCTTACGATGTTCGCTACGCAAGGAGAGCGACTTGACAGTGATGACTCTTTTGGATAACTTATTCGTATAACTTATGCGTATAAGTACAGGTCGATCCATGACACTCATTCGCATCAGCGCTGATCTATGGGATTCAAACTCCCTGAGTACTTCGCGCTAACTTAAGCTATGGCCAAGAAGACGCTGCGGATAAAGAAACCGACGCAGGGGGACGTGGCGGCACGGGCCGGCGTTTCCCAGGCGATGGTGTCCTACGTCTTGAACGATAACCCGGTGTTCTCAGTGCCCGCTGAGACTCGGCAACGAATATTGGATGCCGTAGACGACCTTGGGTACATCCCAAACGGCGCGGCACGCAGCCTGCGTACGCGTAAGACCTACACGATCGCGAGCATTATTCCTGACATAACCAATCCCTTCTACCCCGCCTTTGAACGAGGCGTTCAGGAGTCTGCCGAATCCTATGGGTACGACTTGATCGTCTACAACACCAGCGGCGTTGCTGAGAAGGAACGGCGGTGCTTGCGTTCAGTCCAGCAAGGGCGCGTCGATGGGGTGATCGGGGTGTTCTTCCATATTACGGCCAGAGATTTGATCGCCTTGCTGGTCCGAGGCATCGCCGTAGTAAGGCTAGAGGCGAAGAAGAAAGAAGCGAGTAAGTACGACCTGCCCCTTGACAACCTCTACGTGGACAATGTGGCGGCTGCTCGAACCGCTGTCAATTACCTGATCGGCCGCGGCCATGCCAGGATAGGCATGCTCGACGGACAGCGTGGTCCCGGACGGGCGCGCGTGCTAGGGTACCATCAGGCCCTAGTCCAGCACGGGATCGCCGTGGATCAAAACCTGATCCGCGACGGCGACTTTAGGGAAGATGGAGGATATCTGGCCATGCGAGAACTGCTTGGACTGTCGCCTCGCCCCACAGCGGTCTTCGCCGCAAATGACATGATGGCTATGGGTGCATTGGTGGCCGTTAGGGAGGCAGGGCTGGTGGTACCACGAGACGTCGCCCTTGCAGGCTTCGACGATACCCCTATTACCAAGCTGGTAACTCCTTCCTTAACGACGGTCACGCAGTTTCAGGAGGAACTAGGTCGCCGCGCGGCCGAGATGCTCTTCGAGCGGCTCGCGGGGACGGTGCCTGAGCATGGACGCAATGAAGAAATGCCGTACGAACTGATAGTACGCGAATCGGCGTGAGTGGCTTCAGAATGATTCTATCCCCAACCTGCGATCAAGAGGCGAAAGGATGTCCGAATGCCGATATTGAGTGATTATGCAGAACGTGTCTACGCTGGGGTTCTGGGCAAGATCATCGGCGTCTACCTAGGACGACCGTTCGAGGGTTGGAACTACGAGCGGATAATCTCCGAGCTGGGAGAGATCTACTACTACGTCAACGAACGCCGAGACTTACCGCTCAAGAATAACACGCTCGTGGTGACCGACGACGACATCTCCGGCACCTTCACCTTCTTGCGCGCCCTACCCGACTACGGCAACAGCCTGAACCTCACCCCGAGCCAGATCGGGCAGACCTGGCTCAACTACATCATCGAGCGGCGCACTATTCTGTGGTGGGGAGGCCTGGGTAACTCGACCGAGCACACCGCCTACTTGCGACTCAAGGACGGCACCTCCGCGCCGGAGAGCGGCTCGATCGCCCTGAATAGCAAGGTCGTCGCTGAGCAGATCGGAGCCCAGATTTTCATAGACGGTTGGGCGATGATCGTTCCTGGCGACCCCGAGTTAGCAGCCGATCTTGCTCAGCGAGCTGCCAGCGTCAGCCATGACGGAGAGGCCATCTATGGCGCCCAGGTAGTGGCGGCCATGGAAGCTCAGGCTTTCGTCGAATCCGACACCAATAGGCTTATAGATACTGCCGTCACTTTGATACCGAAGGACTCTGTGATCTTTCGCATGATCGACGATATCCGCGAATGGTGTGCGGAAGAAGAGGACTGGCGCAAGACCCGGGAGCGAATCGCGGAGAGTTACGGCTACCACAAGTACGGCGGAAACTGCCACATGGTGCCTAACCACGCCCTGATCATCCACGCACTCCTGCACGGTGGGGATGACTTTCAAAGGTCCTTGATCATCGTCAATACCTGTGGCTGGGACACCGACTGCAACTCGGGCAACGTCGGCTGCTTGCTCGGCATCAAGAACGGCCTAGCTGGCATAGATGTTGGCCCTGATTGGCGGGGGCCTGTGGCGGACCGCATGTACATCCCCACAGCGGACGGCGGACGGGCCGTCACCGACGCTGTGACCGAAACCTATAATATCGTCAACATCGGCCGCGCTCTCACGGGTGAGAAACCAATTGTTCCCAAGGATGGGGCTCGCTTTCACTTCGGACTCCCCGACTCCGTACAGGGCTTCCAGCCGGACGAAGACATAGACTCCAAGGGCACGGTGAGGCTCGAAAACGTAGAGGGATACAGCGAGAGGGGCCGGCGTAGTCTCGCCATCCGCTACGAGCACATTGCGCCGGGGCGGGTGGCTCGCATAACCACCCCTACCTTCATCCCGCCCGAGGCCATCGATATGTCCGACTACGCTCTGCTGGCCTCGCCGACTCTCTACCCAGGACAAGAGGTAAAGACCAGAGTTGTCGCAGACGGCGGCAACGACCGAGCCGTCGCCTGCCGGCTCTTTGTCCGCGCATACGACGGTAACGACGAGCTCGCTACCAAGCGCGGACCCGAAACAGTCCTGAGCCCCGGCTCGGACTATGAGTTCCAGTGGCGCGTTGAGGACACGGGGGGACAGCCCATAGCGCAGATAGGAGTTGAGATCTCTTCGGACGAAGCGACCGACGGCACCGTGTATCTTGACTACCTGACGTGGAAGGGCGAGCCGGATGTGGAGCTGAGTCGTCCGGCGGAGGGCGGCACCATGTGGCGCCGGGCCTGGGTGTGCGGGGTGGACCGTTACGATGCCCGCTGGCCCGAGCCCTACCGCTTGATCCAGAACCGGGGTAGGGGACTCCTCATCCAGGGTACGCGCGAGTGGAACGACTACAGGGTCACCGCCCCGATCACGCCGCACATGGTCGTCTCGGCGGGCATCGGCGCCAGAGTACAGGGCATGCGTCGCTACTACGCATTGCTACTTGCCAGTGGAGGCAAGGCCCAGCTTATCAAGGCGTTAGATGGCGACACAGTGCTCGCCGAGACGGACTTCCCGTGGCAGTTCGACGTGACCTATGATCTCACCCTGCAGGTCAGGGACAACCGCTTGCGAGCGAGCATCGACGGTAAGCACCTCTTCGAAGTTGTGGACAACGACCGGACCCTCGCTAGCGGTGCTGTGGCTTTTGTCTGCGAGGAGGGACGTATGGAGAGCGACGTTATCCGGGTACAGCCCGTCGAGCGTACCTGAAGGTTCCGGCTTTGTGGGAAGGCCTGGAGGGAAAGGAATGAGGTACATGTACAGACCGATGACGCGCAAGCGTTTCCTTGCCAACGGCGGTAAGGCCATCATTGGAGCAAGCCTCGCTGGCACCTTGCTGGCCGGCTGTGGGGGGCAAGAAGGTGGTACCGGAGAACTTACGTACTGGAGCGCACTCGAGGGCGCAGGTCCGCGTCAATACTACAAGAAGCACATCGAGAAGCCGTTCGAAAAAGCCAATCCAGGCATCGACCTGAAGGTCCAGTTCCAGAGTCCAGAAGATCTCGACCGCACCATTCGGACGGCCCTACAGGGAGGCGAGGGGCCGGATCTGGTGATCACGCCGGGTCCTTCATTCGCGCTCGAATATATCGACGCCAACCTCTTCATTGAGCTCGACGAGTACGCAGAGCAGTACGATTGGCAGGACAAGATTCTCAGGTGGGCTCTCGACTCGGGGCGCCTCGAGGGCAAGCTCTACTCGGTACCAACCGAGTTCGAGACGATGTTGCTCTACTACAACAAGAGTCTCTTCGAAGAGAAGGGCTGGAAGCCGCCCAAGGACCGTGACGAGCTCGAAAGCCTGGCCGAGGAGGCTCAGGGACAGGGTATCGTACCGTTCTCCGCCGGCAGCGCCGATTGGCGCCCCACACCGGAGTGGTTCATGACTATCTTCTGGAACCATTACTCGGGTCCCGACCCCCTTTATCAAGCACTCACCGGTGAGGTGCCTTGGACAGACCCGGTCTTCGTGGAGGCCGTAGATCTGCACAATCAGTACTTCCAAAATGGCTGGTACGGTGGCAGTGTCGAGAAGTTCTTCTCCACCCGCAGCGACGTCTACCACACGCAGTTCGGAGATGGTGAGGCAGCCATGAACATGGAAGGCTCCTGGTTCCTGTTTGATGTTGACAACTTCTTCGGCCAGGCGGCCGGCAACGACAACGAGTGGGACTGGGCCCCACTTCCTTCGCTGACTAACGAGGTGCCCGTGCAAATCTTCGAACTCGGTATCGGCTCCACGCTGTCCATAAACCGGCGCAGCCAGGTCTCGGACGCGGCAGCCAAGTACATCGACTGGCTCTTCTCCGATCCCGAACGAGCAGCCCAGCGAATGGCAGACGTACCGGCAGTTTTCAACATACCTATTCCCATCGAGAGGAAAGACTTCCCTTCGAACATGGACCCTCGGGTCGCCGACGTGCTGGCGACCCTGAGCGAGGTTACTTCGAAAGGCAACTTCGGGTACACCACTTGGACCTTCTGGCCACCCAAGTCGGACGTGTACGTCTACGAAGGTATGGAGAAAGTCCTCACCGGCGATACGACGCCGGCCGAGTACTGCGCCGAACTCGACCAGATCTTCAAGCAAGAACTCAAGGCAGGCGAGATACCCCCAATCATCCGACCGGAGACCGCCTGATGCCTGCCGAACAACCCGCATTGAAGGTCCCCGAGGAGCGCACCACCAGTACGGAGCGTCCTTCGCGCAAAAGGGCGGGTCGTACTCCGCGGCAGAGAAGACGGAAGATCATAGCCTGGTCGTTCATGCTGCCTCTCGTGATCGTCAACGTGATCGTCATCGTGGGGCCCGCGATAGCCACTATCTACTACTCCTTCACAGAGTGGTCGGGGATCGGCCCTGCCGAGTTCGTGGGCCTGCAAAACTACCGCCAAATGCTGACCAGCGGAGAATTCTACGGAGCCCTCCTGCACAACGTTATTTGGCTGGCGATCTTTCTCACTGTCCCTATAGCCATGGGCCTTCTGGGGGCGTTCTTGCTCTCGCAGATAACCCGCTTTCAGATGCTCTTCCGAGTCGTGTACTTTATCCCTTTCGTCATAGCTTCCGTAGTGAACTGCCTCAATATGGGAGAACCTGTTAGATCCGGAGCTCGGCATCGGGCCCGCGCTGGCATCCATTGGTTTGCCGTTTCTGGACGGCGTAGCCTTTTTCGGCGACCAGCGGCTGGCGCTACCTTCAGTAGCATTCGTGGACAACTGGCATTGGTGGGGCTTCGTGCTCGTGCTGTTCCTGACGGCGATGCAGTCGGTTGACCGTGATCTATACGACGCTGCTAAGGTGGACGGCGCAAGCCGCTGGCACCAGTTCCGTCACGTCACCATCCCCGGCATCCGGCCTACGCTGATATTCGTTTTATTGATGACCATCATATGGTCGTTCGTGGCCTTCGATTACGTCTACATCCTCACCCAGGGCGGGCCCGCTGGCGCTACAGAGCTCGTGTCCACTCTAATGTACAAGGAAGCCTTCGCCCGTTTCGAGGCCGGCTATGCGGCGGCTTTGGGCTTGGGGATGAGCTTTGTGAGCGGCCTGATCGTGTTGGTCTTCCTGTATCTCAGGCGGAGGGGGTGGGAGATTTGAGGCTTATCTCGATGGGTGGACGACGTACGAGTCGTGAGCCATCCAAGGTATCCTACTACGCAGTTCTCGTCGCCCTGGCATTCTTCGCCCTGACACCCCTGGTGGTGTTGGGTTTCAATGCGCTGAAGTCGAGCGCCGAACTAGGCCGAAATCCACTAGGCCCCCCGCTTTCGCCTGACTTCTCTAACTTCCCCAAAGCCTGGGAGTTGGGCAACTTCGCCGTGACTATGCGCAACAGCGCCATCATCACCGTAGGCACCGTTATAGGAGTGTGCATCATCGCCGGGATGGCCGCCTACGCTCTGAGCCGCTTGGATCTCCCAGGTGGCGACGGGGTGCTGTTCTGCTTATTCGTGGGCAGCGCCGTCCCGTTCCAACTCTTCCTGGTCCCGCTCTTCTTTCTCTGGAGCAGACTACAGCTGACGAACACTCTGATCGGGATCATCATAATCTACTGGGCTATATACTCGCCCTTCGCGACGCTGCTCTTACGAGCGTACCTCGTTGCCTTGCCGCGCGATTTTGAGGACGCTGCTCGGATAGATGGGGCTAATGAGTTGCAAGTCTTGACTCGTGTCCTTCTACCCTTGGCGTGGCCAGGCTTCCTGACCGTCGGTCTCGTTAGCGGCCTTTTTGCTTGGAACGAGTTTTTCTTCGCCGTTACCTTTATCCAAGACGACAATCTCAAGCCTATAGCGACTAGCTTCCTGGCGTTTCAGAGCCAGTTCAGTCGAGATTGGGGGCTAACCAGCGCGGCAGGCCTGTTCATGATCTTGCCGGTAATCGTGTTGTTCTTGGGCCTCCAGCGCCGCTTTATCGAGGGCTTGGCTTCTGGAGGGCTCAAGGGGTAGGTTATGCGGGTAGAGGGCGTATAGCCGAATGCGTACGCGCGTGCCGGCGCAACTGAGCCGTAGCTCGACGTATCCGCCTTCTCGGCTGCCGAACAGATCCGGCAGCTTCCCTTCGCAGATAGAGCGGGTGATCACCCCTTTCTCCGATGAGGTCGAACTCCTCGACACCATACCGGGCGTGTTCCGTAGGGTGGGCGAAGTGCTGATCGCGGAGATCGGAGCGGAGATGGATCAGTTTCAGTGGCTCCGTAGCGCCCTCATCGGTGCGGCGCACGCCGCTGCAAAGGCCAAAGGCACTCATCTCTCGGGCCGGTATGCGCGCATAAATGGAAGGCGTGGCCCCAAGAAAGCCGCCGTGGCGGTGGACCACTCCATCTTGGTGATCGCCTACCATATTCTCCAGCGCGGCGAACCTTACAAGGAGATTGGAGAAGAAGATCACTCCCACCGACGTCGCTCAGAGCAAGAGTACAGGAAGCGGTTGGTCCGTCAGCTGGAGAGACTAGGGCACAGGGTCGTGCTCGAACCGCTACCTCAGCCCGCATAGGCTGAGGTCGTCACTCGACCGGATTTTCACACCAGCCCCAAGAGGCCTCTCGAGCTCTTGGCCATCGGCTACTGGTAGGAGGACTTCGAGCAGCTTTCTGACGAGGAAGTCGCTGAGCTGATCGAGCGCTCTCGTGGTGCTAAGGTGGGAAAGACCAACGACACTGATACCTAGCTTGGCAAACAAAGGCGAGATTATGGAAACCGAACACCGGGCGAGGAGCGGACAGTGAGGATCTCGGCCGGTGCGATCGAGCTCGAAGGGAACCTGGGCGTAGTCGAGGGCTCAGAAGGTGTGGTGCTCTTCGCCCACGGTTCCGGCTCAGGCCGAAGCAGCCCCCAGAAACCTCTACGTCGCCAGTGTCCTACGTCAAGCTGGCCTCTCTACTCTCCTGATCGACCTCCTCACAGCAGAGGAGGAAGCGGTGGATCTCCGCACTCGTCAGCTGCGCTTCGACATCGGCCTGCTCGCCGAGAGGTTAGTTGGAGCCACCGATTGGCTAAGGGATAACTCCTTCACCCAGAACTTGAGGGTTGGCTATTTCGGGGCGAGCACCGGCGCGGGGGCCGCCTTCGTCGCCGCAGCCGAGCGCCCGGATGAGGTGGGCGCGGTAGTCTCACGCGGCGGACATCCTGATCTCGCGGGGGAGGCCCTCTCGCGCGTTGAGGCGCCGACACTCCTGATCGTGGGGGGAGCGACGTGCCCGTAATCGGGATGAACGAAGAGGCTATGGGGCGTATGCACCTCGAGAAGCGGCTCGAGATCGTAGCAGGAGCGACTCACCTCTTCGAGGAGGCGGGGGCGCTCAAAGAGGTGGCGCGTCTCGCCGCCGCCTGGTTCGGGCGCTACCTGGTCCCCAGAGGGTAGGGCTTGCGCAATGCGCGCAAGAATGCTAATGCTCCGGGCAGTGTGTCGCTGGTTAGCGTAGGGGTGGGCTCAGTCAAGCGGTACCGGTCCGTCCGTTTGCGCGGGCAGACCATGACCGGAGCTAAGCCTTCCTAATGACCTTCGTCGAGTCAAGAGTAGTACACAGACGACAAACGCTGTGCCGAATGTGTAATATTTCCAAACTGATGCCGGGCGATACCGACGACTTCGTTCACGAATTCTAGATTAGTCGGTACTGAAAAACTCCTACCCGGCAGGTGCCGCGAGGGCCCCACCGGGTGGACGAGAGGCGAACAACGCTACCACTCGAACCGGCAACACAGACCATAAAGCTCCGAGCACTGCCAGGAGCTTGGCGAAGTTCATCCCGGCGGCGCTAAGAACCGCGTTGAGCCTGTCTCCCTCGGTCCCCTTGAGTCGGTTCCTCTCCATCCGCCGCTCTTCCTTGAGATGTCCGATACTCGGCTCGATCGCCGCACGGCGCTTCATCCAACGCCAAACCGATCCAGCGATAGAGCCCCGCCTGCGACTGTCCACATGGACCTGGCTCTCTCCCTGGTAGTCGTGGCCCCGGTAGTTCATGTCGGCGTAGACGTGCTCGGGTTCTTTTCCGCTCATCGAAAGCATCTGATCCATCGTGGACTGTAAGGTGTGGCCATCATAGGGATTGCCCTCTCGGGCCTGCGCCGCCACGATCCAGCCGCCCCTGGAGGTTACGCCGAGCGAGACCTTGCAACCGAACTCGTAGCGCTTATGCGCCTTGCCTTTGGAGATGCACTCCACCTCGGGGGCGTGGACGCTGTAGAGCTTGCCCTTGTCGTGGCGCTTTTGGAGATAGAGCCGTTCGGCCAGGGTGAGCAGCTCCTCGGTCTCGACGCTCGGATGGGCGCATTTACGCTCGATGTCGCGGATGACTCTGCCGAGGATGGTGTGCAGCTTGCGGGTACAACGTCGCGCCCGTCTGAACTGCCGGGCCCCGGCATAGCGGCTCTGCCGGGTGAGCAAGCGTTTACCCACCCGTACGTAGGATTGTCTTAGCGTCACACCCTCCTGTCGGGCCGCCTTTACCAGCCTTTGGCGCATTCGGTCGTAGAGCCTGGCGTCCGTCGGAAAGCGAATGTGCTTCTCCTGCACGGTGGTGTCGACGTTGACCCGCTTGAGTTGGCTGGGCTTGATGATCTGAAGCCGCAAACCGGCCTGGATCGTCTCCCTGAGCAGCTCCTCGGCACCCGCCTCACCGATGCGCCTGCGCCAGCGGCTCATGCTAGACGGATCGATGGGCATCTCGTGCTCGAAGAACCTCATCCCCGAGAGGTACTGCCAGTAAGGGTTCTCGACCCATCCTCTGAGAACGGCCTCGTCACTAAGGTCATGGGTGTACTTCAGGTAATGCAAGGCGACCATCAACCTCGTAGAGATCCCGGGCCGGCCTGTCTCGCTGGAGTAGCTCACGCCAAAGTGCTCGTCGAAGCTCTGCCAGTTGATAGTTTGCGCTAGCTTCACCAGAGGATGCTCTGCATTGAGCAGCCTGGCGAGTTCCGTTCTCTTCATCTGAGGTTTCCCTTGCGCTTCGCAGTCCGGGCTCTGAGGTGGTTTCATCGCCCGATTATTGCAAGGAAACCGGCCCTGGAAGTCCGTTATCTTGCAATATTCTGACCGCGAATCGCTACACAAGCGCCGTTTCTGGCATCGTCAGGCTGTTTTTTCAGTATCGACTAGATTAGGCGAGTAGATGCACGTGTCCTGCTTCCGATGCTTCTTAGAGTGAACAAAGGCTTGTCAACCGTAGGGACAGAACCAGCTGGTATCCAACGGTACTCTATGGACATAAATCCCCTTACCTATGCGAGTTTTCCGCGTACCTATGGGCCTCGGAATATGACTGAAAATCATGGTGTCCCCGGTTCGAATCCGGGTCCCGCCACTTCTTAAAGTCCTGCAAATGGCAGAAAAAAGAACGAGCCCCGGCAGTGCTGATGAGATTCTTTTTCAGAGGCGTGTCAGCAGCCGGATCGAGAAAAGGTCTCTTCTAGTGCGGCTCTCGCGGAGTCTTGCGTGCCTTCTGTAGCGCAGGTGTAAATGGCTAGGGTCATCCTGATATCGGAGTGATCTGGATCGGCGAAACTAGGGCGGCGTGATGGCCGCCGAGGCTAGGGTCGCCGTCCACCACTGTGCGCCACGCTGCCTGCTTGGTCTCTTCGACGCGGCGGCCACAGGACTCGCCGACTGATCTGAGTTCGACGCGAAGGCCGAGCGTTGGAGTATAGAGGTCCGTGGGTAATCGCGCGAAGATCTGGCCGCCGTGCCGGGACCCAGCCCACCGTCGGCCGTTAGTCCGAGGTCGTCGGCTCTAGGCGCACCTCCCGACTCCCGTCGCAAAGCCGGGCGCGGAAACGCAACCGCCTCGTGTTTGCAACTTTGAAAGAAAGGGCCCGTAGTGTTTTTAGGGAACAACGAGCAAAAGCTTTCCCGCGCTTTGAGAGGTAGTGCTCAGAAGGCGGAGGCACTACCAGAGAGAATGCTATAGTGCGCGTGAGATAAACGAACCTGCGCATTGACGTGGAGATGCCCTTTGCGAACTTTGTAAGTCTCTACCGTGGTCCTGCGGATGTGCCGGAGGAGTACCGCAAACTTCCCTCGTTGGCGAGGCTCTTTCGGAAGCGGGCTCGAGATGAGGAGGGAGACCCGACGGCAGGACGCTCACCTGGAGCCGGGAATGAACTCTCGTCGTGTAACGCTACCATTCTACGCGGTGCGCTCCTAGTCTAAGGAGGAAAGCGATGCCGGCAGGAAACACGTCGGGAAGCGTTGTGGAGGGTACGGGGGCGGAGATACTCGCTGAGAGTCTGTGCCACGCGGGCATCGAGACCATCTTTGGCTTATCGGGAGATACCGGCGTCGCCTTCTACGACGCGCTCTATCATCACCGCCATGAGATCCGCCACGTGATGGCGCACGACGAACGTCACGCGGTATACATGGCGGACGCGTACGCGCGCTGCACCAACAAGGTGGGCGCTGTGGAGGTCTCGAGCGGCGGTGGAGTGACCTACGCGGTAGGAGGGCTGGGCGAACCGTACGCGTCTTCCGTGCCCATGCTGGTCATAGCATCAGATATCCACAGTGGAAGCCGCGGGAGCGGCGCACTGACGGAGATAGATCAGGAACTGCTCTTCGCGGCAGTGACCACATGGCGGGCTACCGTCCCGGCGGCGTCCGACATACCCCAGTACGTCGTCGAAGCGCTCACCGCCGCCACCAGCGGCCGTCCCGGCCCCTCGTGCCTGATAGTGCCCGAGGACGTGCTGAACCAACAGGGACGCGCGATCGTTCTCGAGGCGAGCATCGAGATCCCTCGAAGTAGGCCGGCGGCGGACGAGATCTCCGTTCGCCGGGCGACCGATGCTCTACGACGAGCCGAGAGACCGGGGATCATCGCGGGATCGGGCGTCCATCTGTCGGGGGCTTGGGCCGAGCTCGCCCGGCTAGCGGAGATGGCCTGTATACCTGTGGCCACCACGATCCACGGCAAGGGCTCGTTCCCTGAAACAAATCCCTGGAGCCTCGGCGTGGTGGGCGCCAACGGAGCCCGGGACTACGCGCATGAGTATTTGGCCCAAGCCGACGTCGTGCTCTTCATCGGCACCCGGGCAAACGCGACGGACACTAACTCTTTCACCAGCCCTTCCCGAGACAAGTCGATCGTGATCCAGAACGACATCGAGGCCGGCAGGGCAGGCCGGAACTTCCCGGGCAGCATCGCGCTCGTAGGTGATGCAAAAGATGCACCCGGGCCAATACGCGGCACCCCGCCAGGATGCTGATGCGGAGGCGGGGGTGGGCAGGAGTTACGACCCCAGGTCTGCTACGAAAGATTTGGCCTGCCTGACACGGATGTGGATATGAGCTGCTTTGAGGGCCGCAACATGGAGTCAGGGCCCTCGCCGCGGCTTCGAAGGCGTTCGAGGCGGCTTTGGAGGGCCATGGTCGAAGTTAGCAGATCGGAACCGCTTCGAAGCATGATCTCCTGGCGTAACTTCCAGCTAAATACCGACCGCATCGACCGCAGGAGTCAAAGTTTGGGTGAAAGACTTGCAAAACGCTACATTCTCAAGCGGTCGATAAGCGGGTGGTATTCGACGTGGCGGTCGGTAACCTACCGTCCGCGGGCGATTACCAGCAGCAATACCGACCGCACGAAAGTCCTGCAAATGACCATATTATTCATGATGTGGTCGATGCGGTCGGTATTTATCATGAGAGCTTACCGGTCGAGGGCGACCGCCGTAATGTGCCATGCGGCGACTTCCCTAATTGTCTACAGAAGACCCCTGCTGCTGAGCTGCAGGAAGGCACTAGAGCGGCGGGGGTTCGTATCCACCGATCACACCTTCGAGTAACTCGGCGAACGTGATCACCGTGTTGTCTTCGTAGAGAGCACCCACAATCTGCGCGCCGACAGGGAGTCCGCCAGGTGTACGCCCTACGGGTGCAGCCACGGCGGGCAAGCCTGCCAATGACGCGTGCGAGATCCAGAAGGCCTGGTCATTGTAGGGTCGCTCGCCTTCGGGCGTCGTGATCGTGCGTTCTTGGAAGGGTCTGGCGTCGTGCGGGAAGGCTGGCGCGAAGTTTACCGGGCACAAGAACACATCGATGTCGTCGAAGTAGCGGTTCCAGGCGGCACGGGCCGCCATGCGGCGGCTTTCGTGATCGATGAACTCCGAGAGCGTCGCGAAGTCCTCACCGGGTTGCTGGAAGGCGAAGAACAACTGCACATGGAATCCGAACGATTCGTAGTTTCGCATAGGGTCCACGCCATCGGGCCACCCTTCGACGACGGTCGCGCCGGCTCGGGCGAGTGCGTCCACAGCGTCGGACAGCAGTGCGGTGACCTCGCTGGAGACGGGGGCCTGTTCGTGGTCGAGTCCGACGCCGACACGAAAATCCTCCAGCCGGGCGTGGCGCGATGGGGACAGTGCCCAAGAGTAGGCCTTCGCCTGCTGGCCCTCGGGCCCGCCGGTGACACTCAACGCCGTCCGCAGGTCGTCCTGCGGACCGGCCGAGCGGGCCTACCGCGGCCTTGTACGTCATGTCGCTCGGAGGCGGTGGGGGGCCTGGCGGCTGGAATCCGCGTCAACGGGACGATCCCGGCGCTCGGTTTCAGCCCGTAGACACCGCAGAAGCTTGCCGGAATACGAATGGAGCCCACGAGGTCCGATCCGTATTCGAGGAATGTCATCCCGGCAGAGAGTGCCGCGGCACTTCCGCCGGTGGAGCCGCCCGGCGTGCGCGTGGTGTCCCACGGGTTGTTGGTGACGCCGTAGAGTTCGTTTGCCGTCTGCCCGAAGTCGGCGAGCATGAAGGCCACGTTGGTCTTCCCGACGATGATCGCGCCGGCTTGCCTCAGCCGCCGTACGACCGTGGCATCCGAGTCCGCAACGAAATCCTTGAAGGCGGGATTGCCCCAGGTGGTGTGCAGCCCGGCGACGTTGAAGCTGTCCTTGATCGTCATGGGTACGCCGTGCAGCGGTCCGGCTGCGTCGCCGCGGGCGCTCGCTTCGTCGGCGGCGACTGCTTCGCGTAATGCCGCCTCGGGCCGGAGCTCCACGACGGCGTTCAGCGCAGGGTTAACCGCTTCGATCCGCGCGAGCAACATCTCGGTGAGCTCGCGAGAGGAGAGCTCCTTGCGGCGGATAGCCTGCCCGCGTCGGTCGCCGACCGGAACAACGGTGTCTCTTGCGACTCTTCACTTCCGATTGCATCGCTTCTCCTCTTTCAACGCCTGACGATAGGTTCCTGGAGCTCCGTCACCCACGCACCCTTGTCCTCGCCGAGCTCGATGATACAGCTCGCGGTTGTAACCGGCGGATCGGTAGCCGTTCGCGTCGATCCAGCGTGCCAACGTCTGGATGGTTGGCATGACGACGTCCATGGAGCCGCGGTGCACGATCGTGGCCGCTTGCTCGATCTCGGGCAGGTCAACGATCGCGAAGTCGCAGTCCTCACCGAGATCGGCGTCGACCGGGATGGTGGCGTGGACGAGGACCCCTTCGCCGTCCAGAGGGTCTTCGTAGTAGGCGATCGTCTGGGCCAGTGGCTTTCAGCCCGGCTCGGCCGAGCCGAGCACGAAGCTCGTCGTAGAGTGGCCCGATGATCGGAGCGATGGACTCGGGCTCGAAACTCGCCGCGATGGCGGTTAACTCGGCGACCCGGACCCCCGGGATCCGCTTGATCTGAACGTCGTCGGCCGGCATGGTGCCCTCCCTTTCGATAATCTGGAGCCTCGCCTCGACCTGCGCCAACCGGGCGGTGTCGCTCGCGATCTGTGAGTGCAGCTCTGCCTGCCGCAGCCGCAACATCCCGCGCAACTCCTCGACACTTACCTCGTCTAGGATGTACCGCACCTGCTCTAGGGTGAATCCCAGGCCCTTGAGCGCGACGATACGGTTCAGCCGCGACAGTTGCTCGGCATCGTACGAGCGGTAGCCGGTCTCCTGATCAACGTACGCCGGTCGCAGCAGCCCGATCGCGTCGTAGTGGCGCAGCATGCGCACCGAAACGCGTCCGTGCCTGGCGAATTCTCCAATACTGAGCATACGTTCTGAGTGTAGGGCCTGACACTGTGTCAGGGTCAAGCCCCAACCGGGAGCGACCTTATTCTGCCCGATGACGGGGCCCCGGACGATCGCCCTTGCGCTGAGGGCTCATCCCATGGAACCGTGCGTGCTTCGTGGGTCTGACCTCAGGCTTTGGTACGCGTCAGACCCATCGGAACATTTTTGCAGCAGGCGTCTCATTGCTTCGCTGGATATTAGTTGGCTATGAGGCAGACCTCGCCATAAACTCTGCTACACATGCGTGTACTTAGAGCGTGGCAGAAACAGTGAGCACGCGAATCTTCGCAATCCCGATTCCTATAGGGTTCCTGGGTCACCGGTACGCTCGCAAGAGCGGGTTTTCCTGCCATCGCAACTCCACCTATACGCCGCACATTTAATGGCGAAGGTTGGCTAGGAGGTATGCAAATGCGCTGCAATTCCCTCCTTGGACGTTGCGGAATGCCTCCTCTCTCGGGATTGTCCTCATCGGCGAACACAAGCTCTGATCCCGACCTAAGTCGCGGCGATCCTATGCGGACCCTTTACCAAAAAGGCGTAGACAAGCGCCAAACCCCTAACCCAGGTCGGGAGTAAGACGCCGAAACACGTCTTCTAGAGAACCTTGTCAAATTGCTCTATCCTACATCTCCGAAGCTCGTGCAAGGTTAATTCTGCGAACTACTTCGCCTTGACGGCGTTCTTGGAAGTACACATGGCCCCGGTCCTATGCTGATAGAACCCACGGGGACGCATTATGGGCTCTCCTGGAACCGGCTCTCCGGAGAGGCTAAGGGTACTGCGGGGTCCGGCACGTTCCGCAAGCAAATACTGATAAGCTGCCAAATGCCGTGCCGATAAGCGGAAGCCGCAGGCCGGAGCGTGCCGAAATGCTCGCTAACGGGTCGCCTGGCCACTGGAGCCCCCGCGCCTCAGCAAGACGATCCTGGTTGGCGTAAGTCGCAGCTCGATCCTCTCGATGTTGTTCCAGCGCTTCTGCCAGCGGGGATCGTTCCCGACTTCGGGGTCGAACCAGATGCCAGGACCTGCTGGCTCAAGCACCCCTTCGTAGGAAGAGTAGTCCTTCGGGTCGTGCAGCGTCGAGCCGACTCCACGACGGTAGATGGCGTTGCGCGAGCGGAACGATTGCACCGATGAAGGGCTGGTCCCGAGGGCGCTGGCGATCCACTCGTCGCTGCGGTCCTCCTCCACCCAACGGCGGATGTCGTCTATGAACTTCCTGAGCGAAACCCTCTGATTTATTCCCACGTGCGCCACCGCCCGCTATTTTTGGCTCCAGAGTTGCGGGCGGCACGCTGTAGGACCTCCTCTGGCTCACGCGAGCAGGACACAGCAGCAGCTAGATGCCGCACGATATTTCCCCTCTCCAGGGATTGCTTGCACAACAAGTAGGGATGGTAGCAAAGATACAAACCGCTTTCAGGCACTTCATAGGCCCGAGCATGCCATGCCTAACCAAGGTCTTCGGGAGGCTCTGGGCAGCTAAGTGCGCTTATTCACCTGAGTGCGTGGAAGGTTCCAGCCTGTTGAAAGAGTCGTTATAGGACAGGTGGGTAGTCCCAAACCGCATCCAAACACTTAGACATCAACGCCAAAACACTGCGATGGCGGGGTTTTTTGAGTCCTTGAAGGGTGCTCGGAAGGGGCGTAGAGGAGTTTTTCAACACGCTGACAAGCTTAGGTCGGTTGAGTAGTAGGTCTTGGTGTCGTCGGCCGCCTCGCTCCAGGGCACGGTAGCGCCCTCCTCGTACTTGATGCCTGAGGACATCGTAAGGAGGTTCCTGATGGTGATCGACTTGAAGCGCTTGTCTTTCTTTAGTAGTTCGGGGATGTAGTTGGTTATGGGCTCCTCTACGCTCTTGATGTGCTCTTCGTCGATGGCGATCCCTACCAGCGAAGAAGCGAACGACTTGGCCATCGAGAAGGACGTGTTTAGGGAGCGCTGGTCGTAGCCATTGAAGTATCTCTCGTAGAGCAAATCATCGTTGTGGACCACCAAGAATGCCGTCGTCCCGCTCGCCTGTAGGTACCCTTCGAGGGTACCGTTACTACTGTCGCCTCCGATGGCCTCGATCTGGGAAGCATAGGGGTTGTCGGCGAGCAGCTTATCGAAGTGAGAGGCGGGGGGCGCATTGTGGATAGTGCGAGCGGGGAACCTCTCTAGATCCTTGTAGTCGGACTCACCCCAGAAGATGGTCCGTGTCAGGTAGAAACTTGGCGCAGACAGATACCCAACAACGACAGCGACCAAGGCGAGCAAGAGTAGCGAGCCCGTGCCAACCAGCATAAGCTTGGTTGGTCTACTTGGAAGCTTCATGACCGGCACCGAAAGGCCACTAGCGCTCTACGGTTTTTGCGTATATCATAGCGGCGGCGCCAGGTAATCTCTTCCTGTGCCCTCCTGTCCAGAGCGTCAGATGTACTACGACATCAGCAGTGTGCGATTGTAACTCCTCACACCTTCTCACCCCTTAGCCGGCACCATGATGCCACGCAGCACAACTCGATGCATCTTAGGTGACTATTCACCCAACGTCGTAGAAGAAGAATTCTCAGAAATGGGTATGCAGGATGCCGCATAGCCCCGCTCGCCGGCCACCCTACGGTCGGCCTGAGACTTCTCAGCTCCTCAAGGTCGGCCACTCTACGTTGCACGTGCGCACATTGATGCGCTCAGGTGGATGCGTGGCTTCCTCTCAGAACACCGACGCAGATACGGGGGGAGGGATGGCAGGAGTTTCGGGGGGCGGCCCATTATAAGAGGTTCGGCTGTCCTGAAATGGATGTGAGCACAAGCCGTTTCTAGGGCTCATCCCATTAGTTAGGTGCCTGGGGCTGCCAGGATCTGTTCAGCGGCTACAAAGACCTTCTAGCCCACTCTGAAGCACCGTTGCTTGGGGTCGGCAGAGGAATCAGGGTGGTCTTTCGTGTCCATGTCAGGGGCATGTCGAGGCCCCGCAAGCCCTGCGATATATACTCTTTCCTCTCCCAAACCCCCTGATCAGTCCGGTCACCACTCAGTTAGGCTGGTTTGGTGCTTAGATAAGCCTCATTCCCGATCGGGGTGTTCTCGGTCACCCACGTAAGCCTTCGGGTCACTCTTTGAGATGTGTTGCTCAGCCCTGGTGACCGGCCGCGTTCGTCGTCTGACCGGTAGGGGGCCGGTCAGCTTTTGGGCTTGTCTAAGCGGTTTATCGATACTGTCTGAGCCGTGATCGGGGTGATCGGCCGATCTAGGGGTAAGGAGAGGGCGTGTTACCTTCGCCTATCGATCGGCCCCGTGGTGAGGAACGATCGAGGCGACGAACGATCGGACCTCTCGCCGCGCGAAGACTCGGCTTTGAGAATCCTCCCAAATCTGGAGGAGGACTTCTTCCAGACTCTGGCTGACGAGATAACCGCGCGGGGCGAAGCCAGCGTCTCGGACCGCGGGCAACGATGACCAGTCTTCGGCTCTGGTCTTGTGCCGTAACCAGGAAAGGCCGGCTTCGGCAGCCAGGACCGCCACGCCCACGGCTAGGGCCTTGCTCACAGGGCCTAGATTAGCGGGCCATGCGCGACCTGCCCGGACGGGGCGGTACTCGCGACGCCTGGCAAGTTGCTCGCCGCTCATCAGCGGGGCTCCGCATGACCCGCAGAAACGGTTCCCCGGCGGGTTCTCGTGGCGGCATCGCGGGCATGAAACCTGCTGCTCGGTCATGTTCGTCTACTCCTCTTTGAGGCGCTTCGCCGGTCTCTTTATACCAATGCGGATCGAAAGGCGCCTAGGAACCGTTTTGAGGGTTCCTAGCACCTTGTTGGCCCTCATCCTCCGGGCTATTGGGACCCCTCCTCAGCAAAGACGACGTTCAGGGCTGCTTTGGAGAGCCCTGGTCGGTGAGGAAGCCGCGGTAAGAAAGCACTACGTCTTTAGTAAGCGTCGCAAAGTACCGACCGCATCGCCCGCACTACCACGAATGTAATTATTTGCAGGACTTTCTTGCGGTTGGTATTTGTTATGCTTTATCGACCGCTAATTGACCGTTACCGACTGCCGTCTTAAGCACCGCTCGCGGATCGACCATCTAGTAATATGCCGTTTTGCGGGTCTTTCTCCTCCTGCATGGTTCTTGCGGTCGGTGCGAGCTGTACTTTACGGGCTTTCCCCGTTGCACGGCTATACCCTCAACAGAAGATGCACGAGGCAACTGTATATGCTATTTTGTGCACAAATGAGCTTCGCACCTCGCCAACAAGAGAAGACCGTCGAGCTGCCTAAAGGCTACAAGGTGGAAGCGACGGGTAACAATCTGCTGCTCAAAAGGCCTAACGGGTTCCTTATCACAGCGTTTAGGGAGGGGATGGCAACGGACAGCATACTACGTGTAGCCGAGGCGGACGAGCGGTACCTAAGAGCCGTGGAGCGCCAGGAGAGGTTCGGCTCGGCGGCGGACTCGGAGACTGTGCTCTTGTTTGCCGCGGATGTAAGGGAAGCCCGCACAGAGTTCCTCTCAGCGCTGGAGGCAGCCTACCGGGAGTGAGGAGATTTCCCCTGCGACCACTCGCCTTGGCCATTGCCCGACGAGACGTAAGCCGCACCGCCCATCAAGTTAACGCGTATTTACGTGTGGGGTTAGACACCAAGGAGCCGAGGACCGGTCTCCTACGCTACTAAGGATTCTCCTGCACGATCACCTCTCTTTGAGCGGACTGGTGACGAGCGTACCCTACCCTTTTCGCTCACAAATGGCCAAAGTCCAGCTTGACGGAGTTCCACGAAGTTAGCCTTTGCAGCGAATGCGCGTAGGAGGTGGTCGAGCAACTCGCGATCTAGGTCTCCCAGCGCTGGGCGATCTCCTCCCAGCTAGGGGGCGGGCCGGGCAGCTGGGTCCCACAGGAGGCGTGCAGGGCGTCGAGGATCAACGCGAGGTAGCGGTGGCGTAGCAGCCGGGTCCGCGCCTCGTCTGCGACGCGGACGGCCGCTAGCTGCTCGAACAGCAGGCTGATGTCGACAACCTCGATGCCGGGCCTGATAGCGCCCGCGGCCTTGGTGCGCTCGAACAAACGCACGTTGAGCTCCTGTGCCCTCTTGCGGCTTCGCGGTTCAGTTCCTCGGTGGGGGAGAAGGTACCGGCCAGGCTCAGCGTCAGCGAGTGGGTGTCGGTGTCCACGATTCGGCGCATGAACTCGGAGAAGGCGCTCCAGGGGTCGCCATCATCCTGGGCGAGGGCGTCCTCGACAGCGCCGATGTATTGCTGCAGGCCTTCGGCGGAGAGCCGCTGAAGAAGCTCCTCCTTGGAGGCGTAGCGACGGTAGAGGGCACCGATGCCTACGCCAGCGCGTTTGGCTACAGCGGCGATCGGAGCGCCCGGATCAGCTACGAACACTTCTCGTCTTGGATCGCCAGCGGCATTCCAACACCTTTCGCAAAAACCCGAATCAATTCCGTTTGGAGGATCATGGCCTTAAGTTGTTGGGAGTAAGAAGGAGCAGATGATATTTGAGCAGGATGAAAGGCGGCAGTGGGTCTCCGGCCCACCGCAAGAGGCAACGAAGGAGTATGTCAGCGCGATGGGACTACCCAGAGAGAATCCGGGCGCTCGCCGTCAAGCGCGATGGGATCAAGCGTCTCAAGCGAGCGACGGGGCCAAGCTTCTTAAGGCACGCGGAACCTCAAATTCGTTTGCCAGCGCCGAACGTGTTTGCGCCTGCGAGGCGGAACGCAACTTGAGGAAGCTCGACCTCTCCCGGGAGCAGGCAGAGACCGTCGAGTGCCTCAGCCGCTCGCCCGTAGACGAGCTGGTCCACGCTCGCATAGAGGTGGTCACCGCGATTAGCGAAAGAACGGGCGAATCAACAGCCTGTAGGGAAGCATGACATGATCGAAGAGACCGTCGTAAGAAGTACGACGCCAGGGGGGATCGTCTCGTCGACCGACAGAGGGGATTGCGGGTTTGCACCCACTCGGCACGACGTCGTCTGCCCCTGTTCACGTCGATCCGCGGGGGCAGGAGGGCTGGAAGCTCTTGGGTTTGCTGCATGAGGTGGGCGCGGCCACAGTGGATCGGCGATACTCTCGTGGGGAGGTCATATTCGGGGAGGGGGATCCCGGTAATGCGCTCTACATCCTCACCGAGGGGGTAACGAAGCTCTCCAGGAGTTACTCGGAGGGCAAGGAGGCCACCCTTTTGCTACTCGGTCCCTGGGAGGTCTTCGCGGAGCTGGCCTTCGGCCGCAGGGCATACCAGCATGCGCGCGCGGAGGCGGTGACGGCGTGCCGGTTGAGGAAGGTACCCAACGTGTTCGTCGAGAGGGCCATGAAGTCGCACCCGGCGGTGGTCTTCAAGGTGGTGGATCTCCTGCGATTGGAGCTGGTGCGGCACAGGGAGATGGCTGAGTGCCTCAGGCCACACAAGGCTGAGGCCAAGCTGGCGAAGCTGCTGCCGATCCTGGCACGGAGGTTCGGTGGCGAAGAGGAGGGCAGGTTGGAGATCCGGCTGCGCCTCACGCAGGAGGAGCTGGCCAAGATGATCTCGTCCACCCGCGAGTCGGTCACCCACGCCTTGGCCGACTTGAGACGGCGAGGCGTGCTCGCAGTGGCGGAAGGGCGCATGATCATCCTGGACCCTGCCGGCTTGGCGCTGGTAGCCGGCACGTAGAAAGGTAGAGATGACAGTTACGGAGTACGGCTACACAACCGAAGAAGCATGCGATCTTTCCAGAGCCGGGATGGAGCAGTGTCTCGACAAGATGGCAATTTTCGCCGGATAACCGGCAGTTCCCCGACGCCAGAGCGCTGCGGACCTTCAGCGACAGAGACAGGAAGACCGCTGACGGGCGCGCCTCAACTCGTGACTTCCGAGGATCTTGTGCGCTTCGCGGCTGTATCCGCCCGTTATGGTCGCTGGAACACTACCCCGAAGAGAACAGGAGGAGGCCAAGCGAGGGTTTGTGCTATTGCCGAGGATGGAGTAGATAGTTTGACCGGATGGAGGAAAAGATGCTAAGGGTGATGCACCGATCTGCATGGGTATTGGTTACCATCGGAGCCCTGCTCATGTTCTTGTTGGCGGCGCGATACTTCTTCTTGGACCTCGATGCCGCAGCTGCCGATCCAGACCAGAATATTCTCAGGGAGCTTTACCTCCAGAGGCCGTTGGGACTCTACATACACGCCTTTGCCATCATGTTCCCGCTGATTATCGGTCCCGTTCAGTTCTTTCTAAGGCGACTCACTCCTGAGGCACGCCGCGCCAAGTACCTACCCCTACACCGGTGGCTCGGTCGGATATATGTAACGGGGGCTCTCATCGGCGGAGTGGCGGGGCTATACTTGGCTTTCTACGCCTATGGTGGTTTCGTCTCGGCCCTTGGGTTCGGGCTCTTGGCTGTCCTTTTGCTCACCTGCACCTCGATAGCATACCTACGCATCCGGGCCGGGAACGAGTTCTCCCATAAGGAGTGGATGACCCGCAGCTACGCTTTGATCTTTGCTGCAGTTACACTCCGACTGCAGCTGGTCATATTTCAGGTAGCTTTCGGGGTAGAAGAGATGGCAGCATACGAGGCTACTGCCTGGTCCAGCTGGGTACCCAACTTGATCGTAGCTGAGATCATCAATATTAGACGCAGGCAGAGCGAGGCACCCGTGAGCGTGTAGGTTCGGGAGAGACAGCGAGCCTTCTGCATAGAGCCATATTACACCTCGATGCAATACCCAAATGACAAAACAGTCTGAGTTCCGCTTCCACGCTGTTCTAAGCGATGGGGCCCGAGTAGTACGGCTTCGAGCGGGCGAGAGGGTAAGCACCTCGAGGAAGGGGTGTTCTCAGAAATTTGAGACTTCCGGCGTGAGGGATTCTCGGAACTTCAAGCTGGGTCATCCTCACGGCCCATTCATGTTCCTCCCCTAGACCGTACCCGCAAGCACTGGCTGCGCCATCGCTCTCGATGATTGAGCTACAGAGGAGCGACTTGTGAGAAACATCCCGATGACTGTCGACGAGTACCGGCTGATGATCTTCCCTACGATCCTCGGGGCCGGCAAGCGCTTCTTTGGCGAAACCAGCGACGCGGCCGCGCTGCGGCTCGTGGATGCGAAGCCGGCCGGCGAGACCTTCATCTTCATCTACGAGCCAAGCGCAAAGGATGCAGGGAATGCTTGAGGACAGCAAAGTCGTAGGGAGGATCCCGGTGCAGGATCTACAACGGGCCAGGCCGTTCTACGCGGAGAAGCTAGATCTCCAACCGAGCGAGGAAAGGCCTGGAGGCCTGCTCTACCGCTGCCGCGAGGGGAGTTCGCACTCTTCGAGTCGGTCGGCGCCGCCTCTGGCAATCATACCCAGATGGCGTGAGAGGTCGAAGATATCGAGGCGAGACTGATCTGGCTATTGGACGCTCATGCCCTCGGTCCTATACTGATTAGAGCAGGTAGCAAGCCGGGCAACGAGGCCCGTATGTCGAAACCCGATGGGAGGAGAACATGACCCACGTAGTTGACAAGGACGAGCTCCCTTACGGCACGATCGCGCACAGATTCGAGGGACACCGCTACGGCGATGTGGACGTCTCTTTCTTCCTGGTTGACAGCCCTCCCGGCGGTGGAGCGGTGCTGCACACCCATCCCTACGAGGAGATCTTCGTGACGCTGGAGGGAAACGCTACCTTCACCGTTGGCGATGACACAATGGAGGTGAGCGCAGGCCAGATCGTGGTGGCGCCGGCGGGCGTACCCCACAAGTTCGTCAACTCCGGGTCTGGGCCGCTTAAGCAGGTAGACATCCATCCCAGCGGACGCATCCAACAAGTCAATATCCCGGACGATGAATAACCACCTGATGGCTCGAGGGCCAGAAGCTCTACCCGTGCGATAGCTAGCACCAGCGAGGCTGGGAAGAAAAAGGAGATGCCGTGCCCACCGAGAAGAAGCCCGAACAGCCCATAATCCCGAGGTTACCACGCAGCCTGGTGGCGGGGTCCCGCCCCATGTCCAGCACCGCGAGGACGAGTCCTTCTGGGTGCTCGAAGAAGGGTACGAGTTCCTGATAGAAGGCCGCACCATAAGGGCGGGCGCGGGCTCGCTCCTCTACGTCCCTAAGGGCATCCTGCACTCCCACAAGAACGTCGGTGAGGAGGTGGGCCGGATGCTGGTAAGCCAGACACCGGGAGGCTTGTACGAGCACTTCTTCGTGGAGGTAGGTACGAAGGCGGTGGACGGTGAGGCGGGGCCGCTCATCTTGGAGGATCAGCCAAACCTGGAGAGGATCGTGACCATCGGGGTCCAGTATGGCATCGAGATACTATCGCCTATTGCACAGCGCAGTCGAGTGTGAACTCGACCGGTTGCGAGTAGGTCGTCTCCATTCCTACTCACCTATCGAGCGCATAGGACCGGCGACGTGTAGTCCACGAATTTCTGGCACCACTCTGACACCAGAGAGCGCAATACGGTGCAACACAGGGCAGGTGAGGGAAGAGAAACCGGCTTAGATACACGGGATTTCCAGACTCGTGCAAATCTCTACAACGCATGAATTATCACTCGTAATGAGATGAGGTCAGCGGTTCGAGACCGCTCGTCAGCTCTCTCAATGCGGCTTAGATGAGAACTCTTCGGGAAGGGCGAGTCGGCACCGTTCTGGGCGGCCTTCTCTGAGGTAGCCATCATCGTGAGGAGGTTGACCCACGAAGCATGGAGCCGCTACCGTTGGTAGAGTCGACCACATCGCAGACCGTGACCCTTCCGCGCAAGCTAAAAGGCTCCTCTATTTTGCGACGGTGAGCACGACCTTGCCACGCGCGTGGCCTTGCTCGAGGTAGCGTATAGCCTCACGGGCCTCGCTCAGCGGATAGCTCCTGTCGATAACGGGCTTGAGCTTGCCGGCTTCTATCAGGCCTTTAAGCGTCAATAGGTCCTGCTGGCGCTCCTTGGAGATAAGCCCCATCAGCTTCTGCTCCGTGAAGAGCGCGCGCACAGGAGCGAAGATCTGGCGTTGAAAGCCGCCAAGCCAGCGGTCTCCGCCTTCGCCGCCGACGATGACGAGCGTGCCTTGCGGCGCAAGGGCCCGGCGAAGGTGCGACAGGGGCCGCCTGCCCGCGGTGTCGAGGATGAGGTCGAATCGACGCGTCCCTTCGGTGAAGTCCTCTAGGGTGTAGTCGATGACTTCGTCGGCGCCGATAGCTCGCACTAGCTCCGCTTTCGACGTGCTGCACACGCCTGTGACTACACCTCCGAACGCCTTGGCCAGTTGCACCGCGTACGTCCCCACGCCGCCCGCAGCACCGATTATTAGCACCTTCTGTTCGGGCTGGAGCTTGCCCGCGTCGCGCAGGCCGTGGAGCGCGGTCATGCCGGAGACTGGCACGGCCGCGGCCTGCTCGAAGCTGAGGTTCGCCGGTTTGGGCGCGAGGCGCTCCGCCTTGGCGCAGGCGTACTCCGCGAAGGAGCCATCACACGTCCCGTACACCTGATCACCCTCCTTGAGCTGGGTGACGTTTCTCCCGGCCACCTCTACGGTCCCTGCGACGTCCATCCCACGAATGCGGATCTTGGGCTTACGCAAGCCAAAGCCCATGAGGCGGACCAGATATGGTAGGCCCGTCATCAGATGCCACACTCCTGGGTCGAGGCCCGCCGCATGCACGCGGAGGAGGAGCTCGTCGTCCCCGGGCCGCGGTTTCTCGACGTCGCGAAGCTCGAGCACTTCAGCCGAGCCGTAGTTCTCTTGAATGATGGCTTTCATGACTGCCGTTTACTTCCTTCCTCTATTGCCTTAAGCGCGCCCGCCTTCTCTCCTATCTTCAAGACTCCTATGGGGCTCTCGACAGAGTGTAGAGCTTCCATCCCAAGACCAGATGGAAGATGATGAGTGAGAGAACGCCGACAAAGGCGCTTGGTGAGAGTGGATCGACAAGCAGAACAGATGCCGCTACGACCCCAGCCACCCCGAGCGCTACGCTCACCCTGCCAAAGCCCTTGCCGAAGGCCGGGCTCCCGAGCATACCCACCCCGAGGGCAGCGAAGCCCATAGGCACTAGAAGGAGCCCTACGCCGAACAACGCATCGAATATGCCCTCAGTCGCCTGCCACAAGAGAACGAGTGTTGCCTGATCCTCGGGGGTCGCACCTGGAGCATGATAGAGCTCGGAGATAGGGACGCTAGCGACATGCGGCAGAGCTCCGGCAGCCAGAACGCCGAGACCCACAATGCCCAGGACGCTCCCGAAGAGAGAGGGCGCGAGGCTCGTCCCCCTAAGAGCACGATACAAGGCGAGGAAGTGAGCGATCCAAAGGATGAGGACCACCAGGTAGAGGCTATCCTCTACCGTGCGCGCCGCTCTGATGTCGGGGAACCTCATGAGCTCCCCCTCGGGTTCGGCAGGATCCGCTCCCACGAACGCGATCACCACAACGAAGACGAGAATGAAGGTGATGCCACCCAGGATACCGGCCAGACCGCCCCATCGCAGGACGCTTTGCTCCTCCTCCATCTTCTGTTCCTCCTTCCTTTACATCCTGAGCTCTTGAGAACGCGCCTTCCTCTAGACAACTTGGTGAGTAAAGGCACATAGAGGGCTAGTTGATCGTATTCCTTATGATCTCAGCGTGGCGCTCGGCCCCAACAAGGAAGGCTGTGACATCTCGAGCGAAACGCCTATCGGTGACAGTCCCGCCGTGACCACGCCCCTCATAGATGAAGAGCCGCGCGTCCGGAATGCCTCGTGCCGTTTCCTCAAACAACTCTCGCGAGTAGCAAGGGTCGCGCTCCCCACCGATCACCAGGGTCGGAGCTCTTATCTCCCTGAGCCGGTCTGAGGCATCGAAAGCATCCTCCGCTTCCACCGTAGCAATCATGTCGGAAGGGTCCCAGTTAGGTCCCATTCCGCCCAGCGGAGCCGCAAGCCACATCGCTGCCCCGGCGAGACGCCGTCCGAGCGCAGACCCCGTGATAGTCGGCGCTAGAGCGGCCAGACTGCGCCGGTATTGCCCCGAAGCAGCGAACTGTGCATGACGTCTTTGGGCATCTCGTGCCACCGGCCCCAGACGGCAGGCTGTCCCGGCTAGGACTAACCTGTGGACGAGGTCGGGACGATCGGCTGCAAATTGCTGCGCTATGGATCCGCCGGTCGAGAAGCCGAGGATATGGATGGCTCCCTCGAACTTATCCTCGATCGCTGTGGCGTAGTGGGAAGCGAGATCTGCCATCGTCGTATCGGGTGCAAGCCCTACCATTCGGTTGATCCTGTAGACGGTGAAGGTTCGCGCTAGCGGTGAGAGCCAGCCCATCTCGAAGCGAAGCAACACTCCAGTTGGATTGGCATTCGACGGGCCAAGACCGGGGAATACGACGAGCGGCGGTCCTTCTCCGAAGGCGATGTAGGTCAGACCCCCCTTTAAGATTCCCTCGCGCACGTTGCGCACTACACACCTCCTTATTGTCACTATGCCTCATCATCATAGAACACAGGTCGCGCACTTCCGAGAACACCTCCCTACCTTTATAGATGTCGGCCAGGTACATATCCTGGATGATGCACAAGGGGATCGAGTATGGTTTGAGAATGCCCCGCCACCCTAGGGATGGCTCTAGAAGAATCGCCGCTCGGTCCTCCTGGAGGTCCCGACCGCTAAGCTAGAGATCGGCGAAGCGCAGTGTTCGCTATGAGTAGGGAGCTCTGTCGGCGGGGTCCTCCGACTAGGGCAAACTGCTAAAACGAGGGGCGAGGAGGTGTGCTAATGAACGAAGCCTGGGCGGGCGTAGACGCCGGCAAGGAGTTTCCCTGGGCTCACGTGCTGGACGCTTCCGGAACGGAGCTCTGCTATCTCCGAAGGTCGAAAACGACGAAGCAGACATCGCCAGGCTCATAGACGAAGCTCTCTAGTTGGCTGAAGGGCTTGTCTGGGCAGTAGACCAGCCAGGGGGTAGCGCGGCGCTCTTGCTAGCGCTTTTGTGGGAGCGAAACCAAAGAGTCTTCTACGTCCCTGGCCTCAGCGTGGATCGATCGGCAGTAGTGTGATTCTCGCAGCCTTCTCTACAATAGGTGCGACTGCTCCGGTGGGGAGCGTGGCGAAAGGAGGAACAAACCTATGCCATTCGCTGATTCGGAGGGAATAAGGATCTACTACGATGACACAGGCGAGGGCGACCCCGCCCTTCTGTGTCTACCGGGGTGGTGTAACGCTCACACAATTTTCGCGCCCTTGGCCGAACGCTTGAGTACTGACCATCGTGTGCTGGCTATGGACTGGCGCGGACACGGCAACTCTCAGGCATCCGACCGGGACTTTGGCTTTGCTGAGATGGCCGGAGATGCCATTGCCGTCATGGAAGCTAGCGGTGCGCGCTCCGTTATCCCCATAGCCCAAGGCCAGGCTCCATGGGTGACCATCGAATTGCATCGGCGGCTGGGCGAGCAGATGCCAAAGATCGTAGTAAGCAGTTGGCCGGTCATCTCCCCCAGTGGGAACCCGCTAGCATCCCCCTTTCTGAATGCAATCCGAGCGTTGGGGTATTACGAACGATGGCGCGAGGGAGCCGAGCAATTGTTGACGATGTGGTTGAGCGGTGCGCCGGCCTCTGTGGAGACACATATACGAGAGCAGATGCTACTTCAGGGCTATGAGACGTGGTCACGGGCGGGCCGAGAGATTCTCGCTATGTATGCACTCGAAGGCGAGCCGCTCCGGGTGTTGAGCAATTTCAGCCCACCGGTGCCCGTGCTCCACGTGTACTCCCAGCCCCGTGCGCCCGAGTTCCTCTCCGTACAAGAGGCATTCGCTCGGGACCATCCTTGGTACTCTGTACACCGCTTAGAGGGGGTGAGCCAGTTCCCTACGCTCGAGGTACCTGACGAGACGGCTAGTGTGATCAGTGAATTCATCCGATAGGCAGAGAGCTCTCTAGGCGTCGTTCCTCCTGCCTTATGAGTTACGCGAACGGCTGAACGCGTCCTGCTCCTGGTGCCTCTCAAGGTAACGAAAGCCTTGTCAACAGTAGCGCAACAGTAGGGACAGAACCAGGTGGTATCTGACGGTACTCCATGGACATAGATCCGCTTACCTGTGCGGTGAATCCGCACATCTAAGGGCCTCGGAATATGACTGAAAATCATGGTGTCCCCGGTTCGAATCCGGGTCCCGCCACTCCTAAAAATCCTGCAAATTGAGGAAAAAGAAGGGGTCGTTGCAGTGCTGCCGGAGCCCTTTGACGAAGGCGTGTCAACAGCCGGATCAAGAAAAGGGTCAAAGGGTCTCTTCTAGTTCGGTTGTCGCGGGGTCTTGCATGCCTTCTGTGGGGTGGGCATAGATGGTGAGGGTCATCCTCTTATCGGAGTGAGCTGGACAGGCGAAGCCAGGGCGGCGTGATGGTCGCCGAGGCCAGGGTCGATGTCCACCACCGCGCGCCACGCTGCCTACTTGGTCTCTTCGACGCGGCAACTTGAGGCCTCGCCGACTGGTCGAAGTTCGACGCGGAGGCCGAGCGTTGGGAGATCGAGGTCCGCGGGCTCTCCCGCGAAGGCCTTGCCGCGCTGATCGAGAGCTCTACCTTTGAGATCCCTACCACCGAGCATCGCAGGCTGCACCAGGAAGCAAGTGATTTCGTGCGGTGGGGGAGACGCGGGAGCCTTAGAACCCTGGCCCTCTACGGCCGGCCGTACTTCTCGCTGCTCGCCCGCTTCCGATGGGGGCACATCGGAGTAGAAGTCCTTACCCGGCACCGTGCCGAATGTGTAAAGGGGGCGGGTCGCTGCGACCCGACCCCGCGTGTATAATCATGGTGTCCGCGTACACAAACACGAAAGTAGATGGGTGGTAGAGGAGATCATCGGGCGGCTGCCCGAGCTGACCGGCTCACAGCTCGGGCGCCTGGATGATGAGATTCGGCGCGAGCGGCAACGCCGGGCTTCCTCCGAGGGCGGGGAACGGGACGCTCCCCAGATCCATGAAGGCACCGCGCCGCCCGTCACGGAAGTCCTGGAGTACCGTCCGCACAAGGACGGCTATCTGCAGCTGGAGCTACGCCGCTACGTCCGTCGCGACGGCTCATCGCGCGAGCGCGGACCCTACTGGTACTTTCAGTTTCACGAGGGAGGCAAGCGCAAAAAGCTCTACCTCGGCAAGACCAGCGATCCGGAGAGCACTTTGGCCACCAAGCGAGCAAAGTACACAGAGAGGTAGATCCCACCCTATCCTGGGGAATAGACAGAGGTAAGGTTGGCATTCTTCGGGGATCGTCACACCAAACGCAAGAGCGACAACTACTGATGATGGCGTTTGATGATTCTGCTCCGCTTAACGCATTTCCTCCAAGAAGGTCCGCGGTGTCGCTAGCCATCATAGAACGCAAAATACGTCGGTACACAGGAGAGCAAATTGCATTATCGCTCCTCAGCCGCTTTGGCAGGCATAGGCATCCTCGAGTCAGGAAGGTTGTAACGATAGCAAACCCAACCCCACATTGGGAGCAAGTAAAGCGCGATCACACCGAGGCGCATGCGGTCTTGCAGCGGGTCGCCGAAGCAGTCTACGAGCACACTGAAGGGCCCGTTAGTCTGCCTGACGATGAATTGGTTTTGGGAGCTGCGCTGGAACTCGACCTGCTGGGCGCTACGACGGCCACTCTATGGACACCGCGCTGGAGTTGCTCGCCCTCACCAAAGCTGGGCTACATTCGCAGGCCGCCGGCTGGTTGGAGAATCTCGGCGTGAGGATCTGGTTCGCCTACCGCTCCGGGCATCACTTCCCTATCTCCACCGACTCCTATGATGACCTCGTCGCCATGCATTTCGGCCAAGCCCCGCCGAAAGAGAAGCTCATGGAGCTCTCGACCCTGCTGCCGATGCTGGCGCACTGGCACGTCGTTCTGGACCTGCCCGAAGCCTACGCGGACTTCCGCAACAACGTCGCCCAGACCTTCACCCAGACCGCTTTGCAACTCTGGTTCCCGGAAGACGGCACCGAAGACCACCTGTACCGGGAGAACGCGGGGATCACCAGCGGCACAACGCTCGCGCCTATCCATCTACCCGGCACGCTGCACGAGTTCAAAACCGAGGTCCGGCGACTCTACAAAGCCCGCCCAGTACCCGAGAACCTCTCCTTCTTCTCCCACGGATGGCCGATCCTGGGGCTCATAGCCAGCAGACACTTCCGGACGCCGGTTATGACCGCGTACTGGCAGCCGCCGGGCGACGAGCCGGAGTCGACTACGAAGACTGGTATCGTGTGAATAACCAGTCGCGTCTATGCTTTGTGGACGGTGTGCGTACGGTGGTTGATCGTGAACTCGCACTCTAGGGAGCGACCCGCCCAAGTCGGGTGTACCAGCGCGCTCTCGCAGCGACGACACGCGGTTCCCGCCAAGCGAGTTACCGAACAACCCTGGAGGATCCATTACTAACTCCGCGGGGGCGATAGCCGCAGGGTGATCCGGGCAATGAGCTGACCACCCCTCTGGTGTGGATCGAACACGGGCCCAAAGAGAGCACAGAAAGACAGGAGACCTTCGAGCTGGTCGTGTCCTCTAGCTAGTAGGTCGTAGGGAGGGCGCTCTACCTCGGAAGACGCGGGCATGCATAGGAGATGCTACATGGATGCCATTGGATCGTGCTAGAGCAGCTTGCAATGAGCTTGGTCCGTGAGTCATCATGGTCCGATGGATGCCTATTCAGAAGATCTCAGACAGAAGATAGTCGAAGGAGTCGAGCATCAGCGCATGAGCAAGAGCGAGGCAGCCCGCCTGTTCGGGGTTAGCCTCTCCTCGGTCAAGCGCTATGTAAAGGCGGCGTGCGAAGGACGCTCGCTCTCGCCGGGGAAGGCTCCGGGCAAGAAACCCCTACTCGATGAGAAGGCAAGGAGGCTCCTTGAAGCCGACGTAGAGGAGCGTCCCTTCGCCAAGCTCAAAGACAGACGGGAGTACCTGAAAAAGGTGGCCGGAGTTTCGGTTAGCGAATCGACCCTCTCCAGGGCCATAAGGAAGATGGGCTTCGGCCGAAAAAAAGGACGCTGGGTGCGAGTGAGCGTGACGAGTTCCTGAGGGCGGCTTTCCGGGTTATGGTGATCTCTTCGATAGAGCCGGATCGCTTTGTGTT
This sequence comes from uncultured Rubrobacteraceae bacterium, assembly GCA_963811295.1. Lineage (GTDB taxonomy): Bacteria > Actinomycetota > Rubrobacteria > Rubrobacterales > Rubrobacteraceae > Rubrobacter_D. Next base: position 34,694 of record CAWEQZ010000022.1, read on the forward strand.
TGTAGACGAGTGCTCGTCTAACACCTCGCTGGCACCCTTCTACGGTTGGTCGCGAAAAGGGGATAGGGCGCACCAGAAAGCTCCCCGCAACTGGGGCAAGAACATAACGCTTCTCTCAAGCATCGGCAGGCAGCAGGGCATGGGGGCATCTCTGGTAGTGGAGGGTTCGACCAACGCGACGGTGTTCCATACCTATCTGCAAGAGGTCCTGTGCCCCACGCTTGAGAGAGGCCAGGTAGTGGTGATGGACAACCTCTCGGCTCACAAGGGAGAGAGGGTCAGGGAACTGATCGAGGCTAAGGGCTGCGAGCTCATCTACTTGCCGCCCTATTCGCCGGACTTCAATCCCATAGAGCAAGCCTTCTCCAAGCTAAAGAGCTACCTCAGGGAGGCATGCGCTCGCAGCCGAGATACGCTCATGGAGGTCATAGGCCAAGCCCTTAGCACGATCAGTGCTTCGGATGCCGAGGGCTTCTTTGAACACTGCGGCTACCGGGCAGTGGTCCAATCTCTATGACAGGCGCTTTAGTGTGGAGGTCTTGGGTGGGAGGGAAAATATAGGAGTCTGACGATGCCCTCTGAGAAAACCACCGCTCGTACCGGGAATTCGAGCCTCCCGCTATTCAAGAGTTCTTGGCTCTCAATACGCATTCCAAATAGATGGCTATCCTATGCGAGCGCCCTTCTTGCTTGCTCGCGCTTTCTCCTGTTACGCTCACGCTTATAGCGCCTGAGCCTCTCCTGCTTTTCCTGCTTAAGGAGCTTTCGCTTCTCGTACCCCTCCAGAGTGCGCGCCACCGTTAGACTGCATCCTTCTCTGAAGCCAGAAAAGGTCCTCCACGCGAACCGGACCACGAGTTCGGACTTGCCCACGATCGCGTAGCGGTTGCGGTATGCGTAGGCCACTGCCACCGGCATGAATGCATAGGACAGTGCTGCGGCAACGATGGCGAGGAAGATCACGGGGAAGTTCAGAGCCACGAACAAAGAGAGAGCGCAACCCGTCGCCCCCTTTACGAAGGGGTTATTGAACCATCCCCACCACTCCTTCATAGATCCCCTCCTCACCGAGGCGGCTACTCGCCGCGGCCTCTCACTCATCTGTAAGGACTGCACTGGACACTACAAATGGTAGCCACGAGGATAACGTACCCAAAATGTAGCTGTCAACGCGGGTCTTAAGATCATGCCTTCTAGGTGTGAGTGGTCTTGGTCCTGTGCCCTCTTTCGCTGGCGCATACCGATCCTATGGCAAGGAGCTGTTTTCGTTCTGTCGCAACTCCCTCCTTAGGGCGGCGGAATTAGTCAGAGATCGTCACTTGGAAGCCAAGCAAGGCTGCTTTACGTTACTTTGGTCGCTAAGATGTTGCCGGATACATAAGATCGTCAGCGTGTGTTGAGCGATAGAGAGGAGCCTGACCGTGTTCTTGGAACTGCCAGGAAGGGTCGCGATTGTCACCGGAGGCGCGCGTGGCATAGGGTTCGCCATCGCCGAGCGCCTCTCGCGGGCAGGCGCCCGTGTGGTGGTCGCGGACATCGATAGTGACAGCGCCGTGGCAGCCGTGGAACGGCTGCACGAAGGGGGAGCAGAGTCCGTGGAGGCGGTCGCCGATATCACCAACCCAGACGAGGTCGGTGCGATGGTCAAGCGTGCCATCGACGCTTTCGGTAAGCTCGACGTACTGGTGAACAACGCTGGCATAACCGGCCGCGACACCTCGCTCTCTAAGATCACCGACGAAGATTGGGAGAGCGTGCTTAAGCTGAACCTGACTGCCACCTTCTACAGTTGCCGGGCTGCGATCCCTCTCATGCGCGAGCAGCGAAGCGGAGCTGTGGTCAACGTGGCCTCTATCTCGGGCAAGGAGGGCAACCCGAACATGATCCCCTACTCGGTCTCCAAGGCCGGGGTGATCTGCCTGACCAAGGCGTTGGCCAAGGAGGTGATCCATGACGGTGTGAGGGTGAACTGCGTGGCACCCGCCGTCATCGAGACGCCGTTGCTCGACCAACTCCGACCGGAGGCCATCGAGTACATGACTACTAAGATCCCGATGGGGCGGATGGGGCGAGCGGAGGAAGTGGCTGCGGTGGTGCACTTTCTGGCCTCAGACGATGCGAGCTTCGTCACGGGCCAGTGCTACGACGTCAGCGGTGGTAGGGCGACGTACTAGTGCATCTCGGCAAAAGTAGTACACCAGTTTGTGGCATCATTGGGGCTACGATAGCCAAACCACATCGGAATACGTGGAGGTAGTCACCATGCGCGGTCCCAAACCACCACCTATCGTCCTGACGCCCACGCAGCGTGTCGTCCTACGGCGGCTGGCGCGTCGGCAGAGTGGCGCTCAGCGGCTGGTGCGCCGGGCACGGATCATCCTTGAGGCGGCTTCGGGCGCCAACAATGAGCAGATAGCCAACCTTTTGGGTATAGACCGCGGCACGGTGCGCACCTGGCGGATGCGTTGGCTTGAGGCTCTAGAGCGGCTTAAAGCCGTCGAGAAGGTAGGCGATGATGATGATGAGCGTGTTCTTGGCGGGCTCGTGGAGGAGGTTTTGGTCGATGAACCTCGCTCCGGGAAGCCCGCCACTTTCACCCCGGAGCAGATCTGTTCTATAGTGGCTCTGGCCTGCGAAGATCCACGACAGAGCGGACGGCCGGTTACTCACTGGAGTACCACTGAACTCGCCGATGAGGCCATAAAACGGGGTATCGTGGAAGAGATCTCCGCTCGCAGCGTGGGCCGTTTTTTGGGGAGAGGCGGATCTCAAGCCTCATCGGATACGCTACTGGCTAAACAACGAGCGGGAAGCGGAGCCCGAGGTCTTTGATAGGCAGGTCAAAACTGTCTGTGAGCATTACGCAAAGGCGCTGGAGTTGCACCAAGGAGGCACTCACCTGATAAGCACCGACGAGAAGAGTGGCATTCAGGCGCTGGAGCGCCTCCATCCTTCGCTTCCGATGCGACCGGGTACCATCGAGCGCCAGGAGCACGAGTACAAGCGCCACGGCACCAGGTGTTTGTTCGCCAACTTCGAGGTGGCCACGGGCAGGGTGATCGCTCCCTCCATAGGAGAGACTCGCACCAATAAGGACTTCGCCACTCATATCCAGAAAACCATAGCTACCGATCCTGGAGCGGGATGGATTTTCATCGTGGACCAGCTCAACATCCACCAGTCGGAAGCGTTGGTTAAGCTGGTGGCCAAAGAGTGCGCAATCGAGTTGGAGTTGGACAGCAAGGGGAACCTCAAGCTCATGAAGGCGATGGCCTCGCGACGCACTTTCCTGCAAAACCCGACTCATCGGATACGCTTCGTCTACACTCCCAAACACACCTCGTGGTTGAACCAGGTGGAATTGTGGTTTTCCATCCTGGTGCGCAGGCTCATCAAGCGGGGCAGTTTCACTTCGGTGGAGGATCTGGGTGAGCGCATCTTTGAGTTCATCGAGTACTTCAACCGAACGATGGCCAAGCCGTTCAAGTGGACCTACAAGGGCCGTCCGCTGCAGGTCTAAACCGATGGGTCATTTTCACCGAGATGCTCTAGTAGTAGGTAACCGTAGCTACTCCTGAAACATTTCGCCGCAATCCCTCCCTTCGGTGCGGCGGATTATTGAGCGGTACAGGATAATAAGTTGGCTTAGCTCGACCCCCAAGGGAGGGAAACACATGAACCTAGATCCTGAACTCACTGTTCGCGACCTTGTCGTCCACGCGGTCGACGTGCCTATGAACCGTCCTCTTAAGACCGGTGGAGGCGAGGTCGGTTCGGCAGCTATGGTCTTGATCGATCTCCTGACCGAGGAAGGAGTCACCGGCTGCAACTACCTCTTCTGTCCTACCCCCTTGGTGCTGAAGCCACTGGCTAAACTCCTCTCCAACCTCGCACCACTGATCGAGGGCGACCGCCTCGCCCCTTTTGAGATCGAACGAAAGCTGCAGAAGACGTTCCGGCTCTCAGGGCCGCAAGGACTTAGCGCCATGGCGATGGCTGGCATCGACATGGCTGCCTGGGACGCGCTGGCAAAGTCATTCAAGACGCCCCTGGTGAGGCTGCTCGGCGGTCAGTCATGCAAAATTCCTGCCTACAACAGTTGCGGACTGGGCATGATCGGCCCCGAGCGTGCGGCAGAAGAAGCCCAGGAACTGCTTGCCCCGGGGTTCAGTGCCATTAAGGTCAGGCTAGGGTACAACGATCTAAAGACGGATCTCGAGGTGGTCCGGGCGATCAGGGACTCGGTCGGCGAGGAGGTAGTGCTGATGTCTGACTACAACCAGTCGCTCTCGGTCGCGGAGGCGGGTAGGCGAGCCGCAGCATTGGAAGACGAAGGACTCTACTGGATAGAAGAGCCCACTCGCGCCGACGACTACTTTGGCCATGCGCAAATCCGGCACGATGCCAAGACTCCGGTCCAGATCGGAGAGAACTGGTGGGGACCGCACGACGCTGCAAAGAGCATTGAGGTGAGTGCCTCCGACTACGCAATGCCAGACGCCATGAAGATCGGCGGGGTTACGGGCTGGCTTAGGACCGCGGCGCTCGCGGGGGCCGCAGGAATTCCACTCTCAAGCCACCTCTTCCCGGAGATCAGCGTGCACCTTCTGGCGGTGAGCCCCACGAGGCATTGGCTGGAGTACGTCGACTGGGCCACCCCGATCCTTGAGAAGCAGCTCAAGATAGAGGATGGTTATGCCTCGAGCTCCGATGCAGCTGGGATCGGGATATCCTGGGACGTCAGAGCTGTCCAACGTTACTCGGTGGGTGAGCCGTGAAACTTGCTAAATCGGACGGAGTGCAGCGCTTCATTCCCCGCCACTCCCTCCCTTAGGAAGGGCGGAAATAATATGGGAAGATGGGGACGCGTACGAGAAGCGTCTAACGGTCTTGAATCTGACGATGGCCTTTACCGTTCACGGTCTAAGAGGGCAAAATGTGTACGCCAAGCAGTAAGTCAACAACCACGGGAATGTACATGGGCTACCTCCCCATAGAAGATCATGGGATCATAGGTGACCTCTACACTGCTGCTCTGATCGGCACGGACGGGACTATAGACTGGCTTTGCCTGCCCGCTTTCGACTCTCCTAGTGTCTTCGCTTCTATCTTGGATGACGAGAGAGGCGGTCACTTCACCCTCCGTCCTGCAGAGTACACTCGCAGCCACCAACTCTACTTGCCTGATACCAATGTTCTCCTTACCCGCTTCGTCACTCCCGAGGGCGTCGCCGAAGTACTGGACTTCATGCCCATAGGGGACGATCGCGAAGTAAGTCACGACCTTATCCGCGACATCCGGGTAATAAGGGGTAGGGTAACCATCGAAATCGATTGTCGCCCGGCCTTCGACTACGCTCGCCAAGAGCACACCATCGAGTTCCTCAAGAGCGGTGTGATCTTCAGAGGGACAGGTATGATTTTGAACCTTGCCAGCATGGTGCCGCTCAAAGAAGGCCCGAACCGTAGCGCTGTGGCGCGTTTCGAGTTGGAGGAGGACGAGAACGCTAGTTTCGCCCTCCAGCAGCTCGGTGAACGCGAGAAGCCTAGAGAGGCACCCGAGCGAACTGAGTGTCAAGAGTTGCTGCAAGGTACGCTGGACTACTGGCGGGGGTGGATCTCCAAGAGCACCTACCGTGGCCGTTGGCGGGAAATAGTGAACCGATCTGCCCTCGCCCTCAAACTCATGCTCTACGACCCCACTGGAGCGCTGGTTGCGGCCCCAACTATGGCGCTGCCGCAGACTTTCGAGGGAGCGTACAACTGGGACTATCGCTACACCTGGCTCAAGGAGGCAGCCTTCGCCATGTTCGTGCTCATCCGTATCGGCTTTAGGGACGAGGCGCAAAAATTTATGAGCTGGCTCCAAGAGCGCTGTCATGGCACCGGCGGTCTGCTCCGGCCGATCTACGGCATAGACGGCAGGACTGTAATAGTCAAGGAAGACCTGCACCACCTCTCCGGCTATCGTGACTGTAGCCCGGTACGGGTGGGTAATGGGATCTACAACCAGCTACACCTCGATCTCTACGGTGCCGTCCTGGACGCAGCCTACTTGTACAATAAATACGGTGCGCCCCTGGATTACGAAGACTGGCAGAGCCTACGAAGCCTCCTGGATTGGCTGAGCCAGAACTGGCACCAGCCTGACGCGGGGATGTGGGATGTTCGAGGCTCTCGCGAACATTTCGTATCGTCGAAGGTGTTGAGCTGGGTAGCGCTCGATCGAGGGATACGATTGGCTCGTCAAAGGGGACTACCCGCCGGCGAAGAAGTCTGGATCGACCAACGGGATGCCATCTACGAAGAGGTCATGAGCAAGGGTTGGAATTCGAAGAAGGGAAGCTTCGTCAAACACTACGGCTCCGAGGCTCTGGACGCCTCGCTGCTGCTCATGCCCGTGGTCGAGTTCGTCGGTCCCACGGATCCACGCTGGCTTGCCACCCTCGACCGCGTGCAGAAGGAGTTGACCTACGACGTGCTCGTAGAGCGCTACGAGCGAGAGTCCGCAAATGACGGTCCTGCGGACGATCAGGGTGCATTCGGTGTCGGCTCTTTCTGGCTGGTAGAGTGCCTCACCAGGGCTGGACACCTCCAGGAGGCCCGACTCGCTTTGGAGAAGATGATCTCCTACGCCAACCACCTCGAGCTGTATGCCGAAAAGATAGGCTACTCTGGGGAAGCATTGGGCAACTTCCCACATGCCTTTACCCACCTGTCACTCATCACGGCCGTCGTGCGCCTAGACCGAGCCTTGGGTTAAGGTTTCTGCCGCAACTCCCTCCCTTAGGTGCGGCGGAAAGGGGCGATGGCAATCGGCGCGCATACAAGGAGCCGTTTCAGGTTTTTAGATCACTCAGCGGAACTTCTACCTCGTCGGATGTTCCCTGCCACCTAAACCTAGGTTTAGGGGAGCTTTAGAGGAGCCCAAGCTTCGGTTAGCCCCGCGTGTCACTTTGTCACGCACTCTACCTCTGGAGACGTTACCATGGACCGGACTTCTTGCCCTTACACGAGAGGATCAAGGACTTGACGAGCGAACTTGAGGCCGCACTCTCCGCAGCCAGGAGAGCGGGCGAAGTGCTGCGCGCGGGCTTCGGCACCGAACACGCGATTACCTACAAGGGGGAGGTGGACCTCGTCACGGAGATCGACGAGGAGGCGGAGCAGGTGATAGGGAAGGAGCTGTTGGGAACCTTCCCGTCCTACGGGATGCTGGCCGAGGAGGGAGGAGAGCTAACGGGTGAAGTGGACGCCCGCTGGATCGTGGACCCCTTGGACGGTACCATCAACTACGCCCATGGGTTACCCATCTTCTGTGTCTCTGTAGCGCTCGAGAGAGCCGGCGAGATGGTGCTGGGGGTGGTACACGACCCGATCCGCGAGGAAACCTTCGTCGCCGAGCGAGGCCGAGGCGCCACCCTGAACGGTGAGCCTATCAATGTGTCGAATACTGACGAGCTGATCCGGGCTCTTATCGCAACTGGCTTCCCCCTTGATCGCGCTGAGATGCCCGAGGCCTTAGAGCTATTTGGAAGCTTCGCGGCCACTACCCAAGGCATGCGGCGCTTGGGTTCTGCGGCGCTTGATTTGTGCTACGTGGCTTCGGGGAGGATAGACGGCTACTACGAGCGGGGCATCTGGCCGTGGGATCTGGCTGCGGGAAGTGTGATACTCGAGGAGGCTGGAGGGAAGCTGACAGACTACCGAGGCGGCGTGCTGGATCTCGATGGCAGAGAGATAGTGGCGAGCAACGGACGTCTGCACCCCTCCATAGTGAGTCTGAGGGAGGTTGACGACGGATGAGGTGGTTAGTACTGGCCAACTATGTTGGCTGCAATTGCTTTCCTGAGGAGCGGCGGTAGGAATCTGTGGCGTGTACTCCCTAGTCTTCGTAGAGTGTTCGTATGACCAACGACCGATTCGCAATAAGGTGTAGATAAGAGATGAACGAAAGCATCTTGCCGAAGAGGAACGGGTCCCGTCCCAGGACCACGCCCACCAACCCGCACACCCAGCTAGAGCAGAACCCAGAGCGCGAGGTGGTGGACGAACTAGCCCGAAGGGTCTTCGCCCTCCCTGGTGTGGAGGAGCGCCCGAGCGCCATCTCCGTGCCCGGAGCTCGCGCTTTTTGGCTGCGGGAGGAACTTCCGACCGGTCCACAAGAAGCGTTCATGATCGGTCGGGAATTCGCTCATATTCATCCCATGCCCGACGGCAGCCTCCACGCTGCACTCCCACCGGAAGTCGCTCAAGAGGCCATAAGCAAGGGTTGGGTAGAGCAACACCCCGTGGCTCGTATGTGTTACATACCGCAGAATGTAGTAATGATCTACGCACCGAGGGATGCGCTAGAGATCGAGGTTGTCGCGGGTCTCGTGGTCGAAGCCTACCGCTACGCCAGCGGTGTGGGACTCGACCTTGGATAACCAGTCCCTGCTTTGTACAGCAGGCCGCGACTGCTCCGACGGTCTGGGACCGGCTAACGTGTCACTTCTGAGTCCGCATGTAAACGATTAATTCTAACCTCGCACGCTGTCAACCTAGAGAGTTGCAATGAGTTGGTGTGAGTATATGGTCAATGATCTATTCAGAAGATCTCAGACAGAAGATAGTAGAAGGAGTAGAGCACCAGCGCATAGAGGAGAGCGAGGCAGCGAGCCTGTTAGGGGTTAGACTCTACTAGGTAAGAGAGTGTAAAGGCGGCGTGCGAAGGACGCTCGCTCTCGCAGGGGAAGGCTCCGGGCAAGAAACCCCTACTCGATGAGAAGGCAAGGAGGCTCCTTGAAGCGAGCAGAGGAGCGTCTCTTCGCGAAGCTCAAAGACAGACGGGAGTACCTGAAAAAGGTGGCCGGAGTTCGGGTTCACGAATCGACTCTCTCCAGGGCCATAAGGAAGATGGGCTTCGGCGAAAAAAAGGACGCTGGGTGCGAGTGAGCGTGACGAGTTCCTGAGGGCGGCTTTCCGGGTTATGGTGATCTCTTCGATAGAGCGGATCGCTTTGTGTTTGTAGACGAGTGCTCGTCTAACACCTCGCTGGCACCTTCTACGGTTGGTCGCGAAAGGGGTAGAGGGCGCACCAGAAAGCTCCCCGCAACTGGGGCAAGAACATAACGCTCTCTCAAGCATCGGCAGGCAGCAGGGCATGGGGGCATCTCTGGTAGTGGAGGGTTCGACCAACGCGACGGTGTTCCATACCTATCTGCAAGAGGTACTGTGCACACGCTTGAGAGAGGCCAGGTAGTGGTGATGGACAACCTCTCGGCTCACCAGAGGAGAGAGGGTCAGGGAACTGATCGAGGCTAAGGGCTGCGAGCTCATCTACTTGCGCTCTATTAGCTGGACTTCAATCCCATAGAGCAAGCTTCTCCAAGCTAAAGAGCTACCTCAGGGAGGCATGCGCTCGCAGCCGAGATACGCTCATGGAGGTCATAGGCCAAGCCCTTAGCACGATCAGTGCTTCGGATGCCGAGGGCTTCTTTGAACACTGCGGCTACCGGGCAGTGGTCCAATCTCTAGTACTTCGGGAAAGGCTGACAGAGGTGATCTCGTGTTCGAGCACCTGGTGGAGAACGCGAGTCGCGGTGTACTCACTTGCGGACCATTGCCGTTGTCGAGGCCCGTCCTGCAGGAGGGTCCTCATGCTCTTGCACAGATTCCTCCGCAGATCTTGGTGCTACGCAATCAGGAGATTCCTCTCACTCATCGCGATCACGGGATGTCTCCTGAATGACTCTTCGTAACTGTTCATTGGCACCTTCGCTGACCACGCCGCCGTGGTAGCAGACGATAGTGTCTATCTGGAGGTCCGCTAGCCTTCTTATGGACTGGATGGCTGTGGGCATCACAAGGGTCATATTTGGGTTCGGGCCATTCAGAGTACCCCTCTCTGCTGTCAGTGCGTCTCCTGCTATCAAGACCTTCGATCGCTCCAGATAGAGACTTATGTGGCCCGGTGTGTGACCGGGCGTGGAAATTACCCTTGTTCCGCCTGCAAGGTCGAGGCGAGTACCGTCTTCTACATACTCGTCTATCGCAATAGGTTCGAGGCGCTCCAAGACTTTACGCATCTGCGGCCTTTGTTCAAGCATCTCAGGCGATAGTTTGAGCGGCCTTCGGCTACCTTCTATGTAAGGAGCATCATGCAGCATGCGCCAGCACCCATGCACCGCTCTGATGTACAAGGGCTGCGCCCGAACCAACGTGGTCGAGGTCTTGGTGAGTAAAGATTATGCGCCTTAAATTCCGTACTCCGATACCGGCTTCAGCCAGGGCAGCGCTGATCGCCTCCATCTGATCCGGTAAGGCTGCATCGACCAGAGTATTGCCGTTTTGCTCATCTACGATCAAAGTCAAGTTGAGGAAGCTCTCAGGTTCTTGTGGACTCCTCGGTATAGGCAGGACATATACATCGTTAGTAAGCCTCATAGTTCACCTCTCAGGCTGTTCTTCTTGCAGGTATTCGACATATTACCCTGCCGTGGAGGTGTGGCTCACCTACGCGGACGGCTCGAGCTTGACCCGCAACACCCCCTTTGTGATGTAAAAGGGAAAGTCCTCCCCTTCAGGTGCCTCTCTCAGACTGACGAAAGCCGTGTCAACAGTAGGGACAGAACCAGCTGGTATCTAACGGTACTCCTTGGACACAAATCCGCTTACCTATGCGGCAAATCCGCATATCTATAGTCCTCGGCATATCTGAAAATCATGGTGTCCCCGGTTCGAATCCGGGTCTCGCCACTTACCTGCCCGAGGAGCAGCTACAGAAGGTGCTCGAGGTTGATCCGGTGGCAAGGAGGGTGCGCCGGGTTCGGGTAAATGGCATCATGTTAGGTATGCGGAGGGTTTGCTTATGAGCCTAGCCATCCTCCGTCTCGCCGACGTTGGCGAGTACGTCCAGGGTCAGCAAGGTAGGATCAGGTGAACACTCACAACCCGCAGCAAGCGGAACCGACCCGTTCGCGAGGACCTAAACGATCAGATCGTCCCGGCCGGGCGCCGCACAAGAACATGGTCTGGGTGCCCGGCGGCACCTTCCTCATGGGCTCGAACGACTTCTACCCTGAGGAGCGCCCCGTTCACCGCGTCACTGTGGACGGCTTCTGGATGGACGAGCACGCCGTCACCAACGCCGAGTTCAGGCGCTTCGTGAAGGCAACTGGACACATCACGGTGGCCGAGCGACCGGCCGATCCTGCCGACTACCCGGGGGCGCGGCCGGAAATGCTCGTGCCCAGCTTCCGTGGTGTTCCGACAACCTCCCCACCGCGTCGACCTGCGCAACCACTACAACTGGTGGGCCTACGTGCCGGGAGCGAACTGGCGCCACCCCGAGGGTCCCGGCAGCACCCTCCACGGCCGGGAGCGGCATCCGGTGGTGCACGTCGCCTACGAGGACGTCGCGGCCTACGCGAGCTGGGTGGGCAAAGAGCTTCCCACCGAGGCCGAGTGGGAGTTCGCCGCCCGCGGGGGGCTGGAGGGCGCGACCTACGCCTGGGGGAACGAGTTCTCGCCGAAGGGCAAGATGATGGCGAACACCTGGCAGGGCGAGTTTCCCATCGAGAACCTGCGGACCGACAGGTTCGAGCGGACAGCGCCTATCGGGTCGTTCCCACCGAACGGCTACGGGCTGTTCGACGTGACGGGGAACGTCTGGGAATGGACTACGGATTGGTATCGGGATCATCACGAGCCCGAAAGTGCCTGCTGCGGCAGCGTCAACCCTACCATCGGCGACCGGGAGCAGAGCTACGACCCGCAGATGCCCGACGTCCCCATCCCGCGCAAGGTGATCAAGGGCGGTTCGTTCCTGTGCGCGCCCAACTACTGTCGGCGCTACCGACCGGCGGCGCGCATGCACCACCCGGTCGATACCGGTACGTGCCACATCGGGTTCCGCTGCATCGTTCGCCGCCGGAAACCCCGAGCTAGCGACCCGGGCATCGCGAGAAGACATCAGCGAGAAGGGAGAGCACCATGGCTGACGGGCAGCAGAACCGGCCGAACATCCTCGTCATCTGGGGCGACGACATCGGCATCACGAACCTCAGCGCCTACTCCGACGGCCTGATGGGCTACAGGACGCCCAACATCGACCGGATCGCCGATGAGGGGATGCGCTTCACGGACTGCTACGGTGAGCAGAGCTGCACGGCCGGTCGCGCCGCCTTCATCACCGGGCAATCGGTCTTCCGCACCGGCCTGAGCAAGGTGGGCCTACCGGGGGCCGACCTGGGACTGCGCGAGGAGGATCCGACGATCGCCGAGCTACTGAAGCCGCTCGGCTACGCCACCGGCCAGTTCGGCAAGAACCACCTCGGCGACAAGGACGAGTTCCTTCCGACCAACCACGGGTTCGACGAGTTCTTCGGCAACCTCTACCACCTGAACGCCGAAGAGGAGCCGGAGCTGCCAGACTACCCACCGGCCGAAGACTTCCCCGACTTCAGGGAGCGATTCGGCCCCCGGGGGGTAATCCACAGCTGGGCCGACGGTCGCATCGAGGACACCGGGCCGCTGACCAAGAAGCGCATGGAGACGGTCGACGACGAGTTCCTCGAGGCGGCGCTCGGCTTCATCGATCGCCAGCACGAGGCCGACACACCTTTCTTCGTGTGGTTCAACACCACCCACATGCACTTCCGCACGCACCCCAAGCCCGAGAGCCGAGGGCCAGGCCGGGCGCTGGCAGTCGGAGTACCACGACACGATGATCGACCACGACAAAGTGGTAGGCACCCTGCTCGACAAGCTCGACGAGCTCGGCATCGCCGAGAATACGATCGTGCTCTACAGCACCGATAACGGGCCGCACATGAACAGTTGGCCTGACGCGGCCATGACCCCGTTCCGCAACGAGAAGAACTCGAATTGGGAGGGTGCCTTCCGCGTGCCGGCCATGGTCCGGTGGCCCGGCAAGATCGCCTCTGGCGCCGTCTCCAACGAGATCGTCAGCCACCTGGACTGGCTGCCCACCTTCCTGGCCGCCGCCGGGGATCCCGACATCAAGGACAAGCTCCTGGAAGGCCACCAGGCGGGCGACAAGACGTTCCGGGTGCACCTCGACGGCTACAACCTCCTGCCTTACCTCACCGGCGAGGAGAGCAAGAGCCCGCGCGTCGAGTTCTTCTACTTCTCCGACGACGGTGACCTGCTCGCCTTGCGGTACGACAACTGGAAGCTGGTTTTCATGGAGCAACGCCAGACCGGCACGCTACAGATCTGGTTCGAACCCTTCACCGCCCTGCGCGCACCGAAGCTCTTCAACCTGCGCACTGACCCATTCGAGCGTGCCGACGTGACCTCGAACACGTACTGGGATTGGTTTATGGACCACATCTTCTTGCTAGTGCCCGCCCAGAGCATCGTCGGCGACTTCCTGGGAACATTCCAGGAGTTCCCGCCTCGCCAGAAGGCAGCCAGCTTCACCATTGATCAGGTGATGGAGAAGCTCCAAGAGGGACTCACGAGCAAGGCCTGATGCTGCCCCGAAGATGAACGACTTCCTTCCATCGTGGCGCGAGGGGCCGTCGCGCCGGGCGATCGTGCGGTTCGTCGAGACGATCACCAGCCGGGATGACCCGGACTACGTGCCACCGCCGGAGCGCGTCGCAGTCTTCGACAACGACGGCACACTGTGGTGCGAGAAGCCTATGTACATCCAGCTTGACTTCGCCCTGCGGCGCCTACAGCGAGCCGCCGCAGATGACGCCTCGCTCCGAGAGCGTCAGCCGTGGAAAGCTGCATATGAGGAGGACTACGAATGGCTAGGAGGGGCTGTAACCCACTACTACCGCGGCGATGATTCTCACATTCGGCAACTGCTCGGGGGAATCATGAAGGCGTTCGAGGGAATGACAGTCGAAGAGTTCGACGCCGCGTCGGACGAGTTCCTGCGATCGGCCGCGCACCCGACACTCGACCGCCCTTACCTCGAGTGCGTGTACCAGCCGATGGTCGAGCTCGTCCACTACCTCGGGGCTAACGGGTTCGCCATCTACATCGCCTCGGGTGGTGGCCGAGACTTCATGCGCCCGGTAACGCAGGAGATCTACGGGGTCCCGAGAGAGCGCGTTATCGGGAGTGGCGTGACGCTGCGCTACGTGGCCGACGAGCACGGCGGGACGGTGGTCCGCGAGGCGGAGCTCGAGGTGCTAGACGACGGCCCGATGAAACCGACGCGCATCTGGAGCCGGGTCGGACGTCGCCCGATCTTGGTCGCGGGCAACTCCAACGGCGACATCGAGATGCTGCGGTTCGCCGAGCATCCCCTGCGACCGTCGCTGAGTCTGCTTGTCTACCATGACGACGCCGAGCGAGAGTTCGCCTACGATGCGGGCGCAGAGAGGTCACTTGAGATTGCCCGCGAGCGCGGCTGGACGATCGTGAGCATGCGCGATGATTGGAAGACCGTGTACGACGTGGAGCACTAGCGCCTGTGTGCAGGTGGATGAACGAGGGTGAAGCTTCGGCGGGCGGAATGCGGGTTTAGATTACCGAGCATCGTCCGAGCGGGGTGCGTTCGGGTGGCTGAGGCGTTCGCGTGGGATTTGATGGCCGCCTCGCCTCTATGGTCGCCGGCTCGACCGCGCCGAGGCCCGCCAGGCGGGCAGCATGAGCGCCGCCCCGACGAAGAAGCACATTGCTCTGAGGAAAGTTCCTGCGTTGGCCAGCGACAGGTCGATCAGGGTATCGGTACTCATTTTCATATCAGAGAGAACAGCCGCGGTTGGGAAAGGGATTACCGCGGTCCCGAGCATCACGCCGAAGAAGACCATCAGGTGCCCGTAATGCTCGATCAGGAGATAGAATTATCCATGGCAGCCTCACTATGGGGCCGATGGCCCGAGGTTCATGCCTCCCTTCCAAAGCCTAGCTCCTCCTTCGCTCCAGATCGGCCGCAGCGTTCTCGAACCCCACGACCATCAGGTACGTGGCCGTCGCCGCGAACGCTCCAAGCGGCCAGCCCAGCGCGCTCGGTACGAAGGCTCCGACCAGATAAGCCGCACCACAGCCAACCCCACCGAAAGGAAGTGGAAGCTTCCCCACAGCTGGATCTTTTTCGGATGGTCTCCGAAGTGCCCCGACACGCCCCCGAAGGCCAGAGCCCCCACCAGCGCGAAGGCCAGGATCGCCCCGCCGCAGAACAGTAAAACCTCAAGTGGCTCCGGTGGTCCGTAGCCATGGGTCAGGAGCATACTGGTAGGCCCAACGGTGAGCGTATAACCGTAGGCGGTCGCACTCGCCCCTACGACGCTCCGCAGGCCAGGTCGGTAGCCCCCCAAAAGGGAAGGTCGTGGTGCCTCCATATTCATACATTCCTGCTCGAGGCCGACCCTGCGAACCGGAAGGCCCAGGCTCCACACATCCGCGACATCGGCCTTCGAGCGCTCCTCCGGGAGGGGTCGGTTCGTCCTCGTGGAACGATCAACGTCCGGGGCGTTTGCGAGCATCGTCGAATGGGGCCTTTCTCTTCCTTACGTCAATTACATCTACTAGCTGCGTGATGTCCTTTTGAGACCGGGCGAATGGTCGGCCTGTGTACGTCCGGAGGCATGCAAGCGCGTGCCGATCCTCAGTGGGAAAAGCTCGCGTAGGATTCGTCGTGGGCCGGAGACTCTTGCTTCTCGAGGCGCTCCACCAAACGCTTCAGGTCGTCCAGGAACATGTCGGCAGGATCCCTGCTGTAACCGTTCCTGACCACCACCCTGAGCGCCACCAGGTCTTCCCTGTTCTCGGGGAACGTGTACGCTGGCACCTGCCAGCCGCTCTCGCGCATCCCGCCCGAGACGTCGAAGGCCGAGTACCTGTCAACCTCGCTTTGAGTTTGAAGGCGAAGACGGGAAGCTCCGAGCCGTCGGTTATGAGCTCGAAGGGGCCGAGCTCCGCGATAGCGCCGGAGACGTAGGTAGCCATGTCCCTACACTCCTGCTGGACACGCCGGTAGCCCTCGAAACCGAGCCTGAGGAAGTTGTAGTACTGCGCCACGATCTGCGAGCCTGGGCGCGAGAAGTTCAGCGCGAAAGTGGGCATGTCTCCCCCGAGGTAGTTTACCCGGAAGACGAGGTCTTCGGGCAGGGCCTCCGGATCGCGCCAGATGGCCCAGCCGACCCCAGGGTAAACCCGGCCGTACTTGTGGCCGGAGGTGTTTATAGACGCCACGCGAGGAAGGCGAAAGTCCCAGACGAGATCGGGATCTAGGAAGGGTGCGATCATGGCCCCCGAAGCCCCGTCCACGTGGATCGGCACATCGAGGCCGGTGCGCTCCTGCAGATCGTCGATGGCATCCGAGATCTCGGCCACCGGTTCGTAAGAACCGTCGAAGGTCGAACCGAGGACGGCGACCACGCCGATGGTGTTCTCGTCGCAGAGCTTGACCGCCTCTTCGCCGTTTAGGTGGAAACGGTTCCCCTCCATCGGCACGTAGCGGGGCTCGACCTCGAAGTAGTTGCAGAACTTCTCCCAGCAGATCTGGACGTTTATTCCCATGACCATGTTGGGCTGCTCGGCGCTCTTCCCGGCCGCGAGTCTCCTTTGCTGCCAGCGGCGCTTGAGGGCGAGGCCTCCGAGCATGGCGGCCTCGCTAGAGCCCGTGGTCGAGCATCCCGTTGCGGAATCGCTGCTCGGGGAGTTCCACAGGCGGCTGAGCATGTTGACGCAGCGCATCTCCAGCTCGGCCGTCTGCGGATACTCGTCCTTGTCGATCATGTTCTTGTCGAAGGTCTCGGCCATCAGCTTCTCAGCCTGAGGCTCCATCCACGTTGTTACGAACGTCGCGAGATTCAGGCGAGCGTTCCCGTCTAGCATCAGCTCGTCGTGGATGATCTCGTAGGCCATCTCGGGGCTCATGGGTCCGTCCGGCATGCGGTGCTTTGGGACGGTAGTGCTCTCGCCGTCGGGGGCGAAGAGCGGGCTGACCGAGAGATACTGTGCGTCGAGTCCCTCGCCATCGACCTTCTTGGTGTGCAGCGCCATTGCAGTGCTCCTTTCGGTTCGCTAGTTAGAAGAGGATCAGCACGATAAACACGACGTAGACGATGATGTTCACCAGCCAGCTGTGGGTGTTCATCCAGTCGCGAACCTTCGGCATTACCTGCTGCGCGCCTGCGAAACAGCAGGTAAGAGAGCACCGGAAGCGCCGCTATAAAGATGGTTGCCGCGACGAAAGGTACAGCGCCAAGAAGCGAGGCGTTTTGCTGCGCGAGGTTTATTCCGACGGTCACAAGAATGACGAGGTCGGAAGGGAACACCGAGAGCAGCAGCAGACCCGTAGTGAACGCCGTTCGGGGCTTGGCGTTTTGCAGGGCGCCAAGCCACCTGGGGGGTTCGCTCGTCGCGCGGCCCACGTAGCTCTTGATCGACAGGATGATGAGTAGCCCAACGAGCAGGTACTGGATGATGTTGCCGATAGATCCGGAATCGGAGGGATCGCCGAGCGAGACGCTGTTGCCGAGCACGTTGGCGAGAGTGTAGGTGATCGTGACGCCCACGGTGACGGCGATCACCACACCCGCCAGGAAGTAGGCCGAGAGCTTCAGCGCCTTGGGGGCGGTGACGAAGATGATAGCCGACATAATCTGCGGTCCCGCGTTCATCGTGATGGCGAGGGGGAGGACGGTAAGGCTCATGACTTAGGCTCCTTCGGCTCTCGTTTTCCTCCAGCGCCCTGGTCGGTATCTTCCGGCAATGCCTGCACGCTCAGTAGCTCCAGTCCAAGACCGTTTATGCGATCGAGGATGCCGTAGAGATGCGGCTGGTCGATGATCTCTCCTGTGAGGACCGTATATCCGTGTTTCGTCTCCATTTCCATCCCCTCGAAGGCCACAGCGCACCTCTCGTCGAGCTCGCTTCGCACTACTATCCGATAGACTGTTCTGCCTTTGCTGATCATCTGCGTACCGCCGCTCTCCATTAAGGTCCTCAGAGCGTATTGCAGAGCATAATGGTTTGTCTTCATCCACCAGCACATTTCCCCTAGGGGATTTGTGGGTTTGTGGGGAGGCTAGATTAGCCCCCTGACGTGAGCCTCCTCCACGGCATCCTTGCGCGATGAGACCCCGAGCTTGCGGTAGATGGATTTGACCTGGGTTCTTACGGTACTCGGGGCGACGTATAGGTTCTGCGCCATCTGCCGGGTGGAGAGCTCACCGACGAGGAGGCGAAGTACATCGAGCTCGCGCTGTGTGAGCTCCCCATTGAGAGATCCGTCTCGCCGCTTGATTCTGCGAAGTTTGCGCTCCTCGCGCTCGAGGAGCTCGGGGAACATGCCGGCATCAGGATTGTCGTCCAGTATACCCCGCGCCTCCGCGAGCACCGCCCTGGCTCCGGCCCGGTCGCCACGCGCGGCTCGCACCGGCGCGAGCGCTAGCAACCCGACGAGGGTGGGCCAGGGGCTCAAGCCGGGCAAACGTCGTCGCGCAGAGGAAGCGCTCTCCAGCTCCTTCTGGGCCTCCTCCAGCTTCCCGTCTCCTGCGAGCGCACGTCCCAGCGCGATGGGCGCCAAAGTAGCCTGGGGGATACCCTGCAGCCGAAACCTTTCGACCAGCGCTTTGGCCTCGCGCGCGAGCGACTCGGCCTCCTCCGGGAGCCCCTCATCTGTGGCTGCGAACGACTGGAAAGAGAGCATGCCGATCCGCACAATTGGCTGGCCGCCATCGGTGAGTCTAAGGCCCCCTTCGAGCACCCTCCGGGCTTGCACGACGTTCCCGGAAAAATACCAACTCATCCCCAGCCCGAGCTTCACAAGAGGAGCCTGCGGGGAGGTTCTATCGAGCCCCAGCGCAGCGGCGCGCCGGGCCGCCTCGACCATGTCCTCGATGCCGCCGAAGCCGAAGATGGCCCTTAGGGTGGCCACGCCCGACCCGACTGAGGCAGTTCCGTCGGGAAGGGGGCCTTCGTAAGGGATGCTCTCGGCGAGCGTCAGGAATCTCTCGCACTCCTCACGTCGACCGTCTAGGGCACAGAGCCACGCCTTCACCAGGGCTAGCGCCGCAATCTGGGCGATCATCCCCTCGGGTAAGGACTTCAGCCACCGTTCCACGGTCTCTGAGTGGCCGGTGACCGCATATCCGTACCAATGGCGTGCGATCAGCAGCCCGACACGCTCATAGTCAGTGGCCGCGATCGCCAGCCGAATCGCCCCCTCGAAGTAGCCAGCACCCTCCAACCACACGCTCGCTCGTTTGCGCAAGGTGGGCACCAGCTTGGGCCGGCTACTCTCGAGCTCGAAGAGCAGCAACTCAGAGAATAGATGGTGGTAGCGGTACCACTCACCCTGCTCATCAAGAGAAACCACGAACAGGTTGGCCCGGACGAGCTCGCGCAGGAGCGCGGCGGAACCCTCCCTGCCCGTCACCGCATCGCAAAGAGGACCCGTCATCGTCCTCAAAACCGAGGTCTCGAGCAGAAACTGCCTTACTTCCTCGGGAAGGCCAGCCAGAACCTCCTCTCCCAGGAGGCCGACGATGTAGCGGTTGGAGCCCCTGAACGACTCGATGAAGGCGTGCTTGTCCTCCTTGTTCTGCAAGGAGAGGGAGGCGAGGTAGATCCCCGCGGGCCACCCTTCGGTACGCTCTAGCAACACACAGAGGTCATCAGGACCTATGTCCAGCCCCATCTTCTCGTTCAACAGGCATTCGGCTTCCTCCTCGGAGAAAGCGAGTTGCTCGGTGCGAATCTCGTTCATCTCTCCCCTGGCCCTGAGTCCGCCCTAGTGGCAGCGGTGGGTCAGTGCGGCTGGAGATGACGAGGTGAACGTTCTCGGGGAGGTGCTCCACGAAGAAGGCCACCGACTCGTGAGCGTCCTCCTCGGTTACGAACTGGTAGTCGTCGAGCACCACTACAACCTGATAGGGCAACTCGGCGAGCTCGTTTATGAGCGTGGGAAGCGTTGTTCCGACGAAGTCCTGCCCCACGGCGCCTAGTCCAACAAGAACGTCGACTCCGAAGTCCTCCGCTTGTGGCACAACTTGGCGCAAGGCCTCTACTATGTGTCTCCACAGCCGGATCGGATCGTTGTCCTGCTCGTCGAGGGAGACCCAGGCAAAGGGCACCTCTGCTTCTTCTACTTGACGCCAGTGGGCCAGGAGCGTCGTCTTCCCGTAGCCGGTCGGGGCGCTAACGATAGTTGCCTTGAAGTCCAGGGCGTTCCGGAGAAATTCGAGCAACCTGCGACGCACCAGCTGCTCAGGGCGCGGCAGGGGGGCCCGTAACTTGGGCTTGAGTACGATCCTCGGAGGATATACGCTCGGGTCGCTCGAGGCGTGAATGACGGTATCCTTTCTCCAGCGCCGCTATCTAGCGCCGCGCACGCTCAACCTAGGGCCGACGAGACACGACTATACACCCAGGATAAAGACCTCCACAAATCCTGCTCGATAATTTTTGACGATTTCGATAAGCCACATGCTGATCTATAGCATGTTTCCCTACTCAGACGAAATCCACTGGAGTTTGACGACGTTGTAATCTGCCACAAATAGCTGCAGAAATCTGTAACCTCCGACACTTAGTGCCGGAGAACACAGACCGGGTGGCACGTGGGGCGACGACACCGGTGCGTGTACGCACCCGGCGAGAAATCCCCTAGGGGAAACATCTCATTGGGTGATGAGAGCGTTTCTGCAACGAGAGTAGATTGCCGTATAGGAGAAATGTGTCGTGCACAAAAGGAAAGGAGAGAATGCGGTGAGTGACAATCCGATGTTCCTTTACGCGGGCGAGTATGAGAATGTCGATGACGCCAAGGCAGACCTAGAGGTACTGAAGGAGCTGCACCGCGAGCACGTCGTTGGTACCTACGACGCTGCCGTTGTCACGAAAACAGAAGAAGGCAAGGTCAAGATCGTAGACAAGATAGAGAAGCCAACCCAGCACGGTGGATGGGCTGGGATGGCGGTCGGCGCAGCTATAGGTCTGATCTTCCCTCCCTCGATCCTGGTCGGTGGACTATTGGGGGCTGGGGCTGGTGCCCTGATAGGACACCTGGAGGGGGGCATGTCTCGCTCGGACGTCAAGGAAGTTGGAGAGATGCTAGAGGACAGCGAGGCAGCTTTGATCGTGGTTGGGGAGGCGACTATAGAGCGGGCAGTGGATGATGCGACCAGGCGGGCCAAGAAGCAAATGAAGAAGGAGATCAGAGCCGACGCTAGGGAGATGGAAAGGGCCGTCGACGAGGCGTAGCCCAAGAGGCTACAGACAGAAAGGAGAGAGAAGGACACTCTCGCATCCCAGTAAAGCTCGAAGGAACGCGATCTTGAGGCGTTATCTGGGAGAAGGCCTCCTCCCACGCCAACCATCGACGTATACCCAAACAGGAAGGAGAGGTACGGATGGCGACACTTTCGGTACTGAAGTTCAACGACCCTTACGGAGCAGAGAGGGTCATGATCGCCCTGCAGGGCATGCAGGAGCGGCAGATGATTACTCTCGAGGACGCCGCGGTAGTGAGCTGGCCGCAGGGCAACAAGAAGCCTAGGACCCGCCAGTTGCACAGCACGGCGGGTGCTGGCGCAGGCTGGGGTGCTTTCTGGGGGTTCCTGTTCGGGCTGATCTTCTTCGTGCCCTTCCTCGGCGCTGCGATCGGTGCTGGCATGGGCGGGATGACAGGTGCGTTGGCAGACGTCGGGATCGACGACGACTTCATCAAGGAGGTGCGCGAAAAGGTCACGGAGGGAACCTCGGCGCTCTTCGCGCTCACCAGCGGGGCGACGGCGCCAGACAAGATCATAGACGAGCTAAAGCACTACGACTTCGAGATCATCTCGACCAACCTGCCCGAGGAGCAGGAGCAGAAACTGCGTGAGGCCTTCGCACACGAGGGATAGTGAGACATGGCTGTGGAGCGGTCTACACACTCGCCGCTCCACAGCCCAAGATTGGCGCCGCTGTACTCCCGGTTCTCACGATCTTCGGCCTCTCCGCGACCGCGCCGCAACGTGCCTCGACCATATTCGAGTCTTTGCGGACATGTATGGATAAGCACAACCGCGCGATCACGGTCGTGCTTTGCCTCGCGTTCGGAGCATTGGTAATCGTGGGAGCGCTGCAATATAGGCACCGACCAGAGGTTCACGATGACGTTCCCGCCCGCGTGCACGCCGACCAGCGAACTGGAGGCCAGGTGAGAGCCGCGGAGACCTAGGGGTGTGAGCGCACAAAATGCGCGCCAAGGCCGTCAACGGGGCCAGGCGCAAACAGAAAGGCTAGGTTATGAACGGATCTTCGAACGATTCGGTAGACGACAAGTCAGGTATCGGTGAAACCATAACCACGGCACTGCGCCAACCATCCATCTTCCGCGTGATGCTCGCCCTTGCTGCCACGGTGGTCGTGTTCGTCGGGATGCGCCTGGCCGCACCGATCCTCAACCCCATCCTCTTCGCGGTGGTACTGGCCCTCCTGTTCAGCCCGATCTACGCCTGGCTGATACGGCACCGGATTCCCACCCCGCTTGCCCTGGTCATTATGCTGGTGGGGCTGAGCGTGCTCTTCCTCGGACTCTCTTTACTCCTCGGCGTCTCCATCGCCAGGTTCAGCGGGGAAATCGGATCCTATACCACCAAGCTGAGCGGTCAGTTGGATGAAATCCAGAACCTGACCAAGAGCCTTGGGGTTACGACGGCCGACCTGCACAAGGCGCTGAGTCCCAGCGCCCTAACCGGTGCCATCGGCACCATACTGTCCGGCGTGGCCGACTTCCTGAGCGACCTGTTCTTGATCCTGGTCATCGTGCTGTTCTTGCTCGCGGAGGGACCGGCCATGATGAATAGGCTGCGCGCCAGCACGGGCCCCGAACACCCGCAGGTCGCCAGGTTGGCCGTCTTCGGCCGCAACGTGGTGCGCCAGCTCGGGCTGCGCGCCATAGTCAACCTCTTTACCGCGGCCGGCGTCGTCGTCTTGCTGCTGGTCTTGAGGGTAGATTTCCCCCTGATGTGGGGCATTCTGGCTTTCTTCTTGAGCTTCATACCCTGGATCGGGCTTCCCCTGGCAGTGGCGCCCGCCGTAGTTTTGGCCCTCGCCGAGCACGGCCTCACCAGCGCAGTGCTGGTCATAGTTGGGGTTATAGTCATCAACGTGCTGGCAGAGAACGCGCTCTCGCCGATGTTGATGGGGCGGGGGCTTAGCATCTCGCCGACCATTCTCTTCATCGGGTTTCTCTTCTGGGCGTGGCTGCTTGGCGGGCCCGGCGCGTTCCTGGCTGCACCCCTCACGATCTTCCTGGTCTTGATGCTCGATACGTTCCCGGAGACGCGCTGGCTCGCGAGCGTCATGGGCATGGGCGGTCCTGATCCTGACGTTCCTGTCCCAGAGGAGCAGGCGGTCGAGCCTACCGAACGCCCAAGCGTGAGTCCCGAGTGAAGCGACCGATGGATACGTCATGCGCGGCCAGGAGGAGAGCGGGATAACGGACTCGAGGAGGACACAAAAATGAGCAACGAAAGCCGCTACCAGCAGAGGTTGAGCACGTTCGCCGCCAACTGGCGAGCCCTGGCGCTTCGGGGCCTACTCGCCCTGTTGTTCGGGCTTGTGGTTCTCTTCTGGCCGGGTCTAGTCCTTACCGTGCTGGCCCTACTATTCGGCATCTACGCGGCGGTTGACGGGGCTATCACCTTCGTACCCGCGCTCAGATCTCCGGACCGGGGCGCGCAGAGGTCACTTCCGTTGGCCGAAGGGGCGGTGGGTATCATCGCCGGGTTGGTCGCCCTCCTCTGGCCAGGGTTGACCCCAAGCGGGTTGGTCTACGTCATCGCGGGGTGGGCGGTGGTAACCGGTATGCTTAAAATACTCACTGCGATACTTCTGCGCGCCGAGGTCGAAAACGGGTGGCTGCTGGCCGGAAGCGGCGCCCTGTCGGCGCTCTTTGGCATACTCCTCGTGGTCCTGGCTGGCTCCGACGTGCCATTTCTAGCGCCGTTTATCGGTGGCTTCGCTGTGGTGGTTGGCCTGGCCTTGATCGTATTCGCCTTCCGATTGCGGGAGCGGAGATGATGACTCACCGGGATCCGCTCTGTCTGGCCTGCGGGAGAGGATATCCCCTAGGGGATACGCGTAATTGGGTGATGACGCACCACCGTGCCGGAGCTTATGCTCCAGAGACCTCATGCAGGGCGGGAGCAAACAAACGAAAAACCGGACCGAAAGGACGCTGCGATGAATCGCCACCCCGCCGGCAGCGAGGGCGGCCTGAGGACGGCCTGATCGGTGACCCGCACTAAGCAGTCCCCGCTGTAGTTGACGGAGCAAGACCAGACAGGAGGCAAAGAGGATGGGTTGTTTGTTCGCGTTGTTTGGAGGTCTTTTCCCGCGGCTCGCGCTGCTCATAGTGTGGATCGCCAGACCGGCCCTCGTCGGTGCGGCGTTCAACACCTTTCTCCTGCCGCTCTTGGGCATCATCTTCCTCCCGTTTGCGACCCTGATCTACGTGATCGTCTACACCCCCGGCGTCGGCCTCGTGGGCTTCGACTGGTTCTGGGTGATTCTCGCCGTCCTGCTCGACATCAGCCACTGGAGCGCCAGCTACACCCAACGCAACCAGATCCCCGGGGTACGGTGAACGTGGGAACCATGGGCGGGGATCTACCCGGGCATGGAGGTGGGAGGAACAGCGTGACTCGGCGACCAACAGACGGAGGTGAACGATGACGGAGAAGAGTATTGGTCTGCCGTGAGTCGACCCCCAAAGGAAGGAGCA
Source organism: uncultured Rubrobacteraceae bacterium (assembly GCA_963811295.1). Taxonomy (GTDB): domain Bacteria; phylum Actinomycetota; class Rubrobacteria; order Rubrobacterales; family Rubrobacteraceae; genus Rubrobacter_D. The sequence goes on from CAWEQZ010000022.1 coordinate 59,385, forward strand.
AGCAATGTGCCGCTGGCTAGCCTACTCGGGTTCGCCCGTCCTCATCGAGGAGTTGCTCTACAGGCCCGAGCACTCTCTCATCGACCAGTCCCTCCACGCCCGTCTCGGCGTCGAGACCACCAACGGAGACGGCTTCGGCCTCGGTTGGTACTCCCCCCATACCGAGACCCCCGCCGTCTTCCACTCAATCGAGCCGGCCTGGAACGACCGCAACCTCAGAGAAGTCGCCTCCCATGTCGAATCGCCGATGTTCTTGGCCCACATCCGAGCCTCCACGGGCACGGCCGTGCAACAGACCAACTGCCACCCTTTCCGTTACGGTAGGTGGCTGTGGGTCCACAACGGCCTCGTCAGGGACTTCCATCGCATAAAGCGCGATCTGGCACTCGCCGTGGACGACTCGCTTTACGCCTCCATCGAGGGCTCGACCGATTCGGAGATGATGTTCTACCTGGCCCTCACGTTCGGCTTGGAGGACGATCCCCCGCGGGCGGTCGAGAGGATGGTGGGGCACGTCGAGGAGGTGGGACGCCGCCACGGCACTGAGCACCCCATCCAGATGACGATCGGGACCACGGACGGGAACAGCGTCTGGGGGTTCAGGTACTCCAGCGAAGGCAAGTCTCGCACGCTGTACTACTCCACCGACATGCGCACGGTGCGGGAGCTCTACCCGGACCGCCCGCGCCTTCAGGAGCTCTCCGACGAGACGCGGATCGTCGTCTCCGAGCCGCTGGTGGACCTCCCCGGGGCGTGGAACGAGGTACCTGAATCGAGCTACGGCGTCGTAAGAGACGGAGATGACGAGTTGCGCCCGTTACAACCAATTTATTCTCGCAACGGTGGCTAGAGGTATTCGCACCTCAGAGCCTGATCGCCTCGAACCACCGAGTATCACGATGGAGCTCGATGCCGTACGTTGACCTGCTGTTCTGGAATACAGGGATGTTCGAGGCGACCCTCGAGGGTATCTCCGAACGGCTGGTGGCCGAATGTACCGCAGTTCAGGTAGCGGATACCCTCGCGGGGTCCTTCGAGGGCCACATGATACCCGTCAACGTAGACGCACGGCGGTTCGAGCACTTGTATGAGAAGGCACTGTTTTGTCAGGACCGACATGGCGGTCCCTCCCTTGGAGGCGCTCCTCCCGAAGGAAGCCTGACCGCAGAACAGCCCCTTGCGAGAAGCCCTCACCCTCACCATCGCCGGCACCAGGGTGGTGTCCATCACACGGTAGACGGCCGAAGGCTGGGCAAGATCCTCGGCGAAGTCCCGCTGCAACTGGCGCAACTCGGGCTGCAAGGCTCGGATGCGCCGGTTGAGTTGGCCTTGGGTGCACAACTTGGGGAAGTAAGGGCGCAGGTGCCAAGAAGCGAAGCGCCAGAAGTCCCTTTCGCTGCGGAAGCGGGGCCATTGGGAGAGGATGGCGAGGGTGAGGACTTCCGATTCGCACAGCAGGGCCGGACGGCCGGGCTTGTTGGGCAGGGACGACGGGGGATGGCGCTCGCGCCACCAGTCGTCCACGAGCACGTACAATGAGACCAAGAAGGAGTCGAGATCCATCATGAGGCACCACCTTTGGGCGAAGGTTTGGTACCAGCATAAGGGTTCGGCTCCTTCTCCGTCTTCCGGAATTACTCATCAGCCGTCTTAGTGGTGGCTCGGTGCATAGGTTGAGATCCGTCTCGATTCGGGCTTTACCAAGGCACTGCAATCTTGAGATCGGTCTTTCCCCGTAGGAGGATGGACCAGGTTCGCATGGCGCAGTCACCTCTTGCTAGATCCGAAGCGCATTCGGGCAAGAACAGCCGTGACCATCCGCCACGCTTTAGGGGCGCCGCTGCTGCGGCAGTAGTCCTCACCTCCTCTTATGGATCCACTCGCGCATGTTGAGTTTGTGCGGCGGCAGCTGATGCTACCCGCTTAGTCGAAGGTGACGAGACGCGCAGGGACGAGTTCGACCTGCACCTCCCTGGGATCGACGCCTCGCTCCTCGAGCTCCTTCCGCAGCCGGTCTGTATTGGGCAACGGAGGCGTACCCTCCATGTGGACGAGGACCACGCCATTGCGGGTGGTGACGTTGCCCGTGCTCCAGCCGACCGCGTCGCCGAACGAACGCGCAGCCGCCAGCGTGTGGGCTTCGCGTGAGGTGTCGCGGATGACCGAGACAGACGTCACGGCCAACGGGATGCTCACGGCAACGATCATCGCAGCGATGGCAATGACTGCGTTGCGGCGGTTTATGGTCCGCTGCTCGGGGCCAGCCGAGTGGGCGGCCAGCCGGTGGATGCGTGGTCTTTACCACGCTCATCGCCGGCCTCCCCAGGTGTCGGTGGCGCCTGCTGGAGCGAGCATTCCCGAAGGGTGGCGGTCGCCGGGCGACTTTCACTGAGACCCCACGCCACTCGACCGGCGTGGCTGATGGTCCCACGACCATTTTGCGAGATCCTTCAAGCGACTAGGGGAACGGTACTCTCTGCTCGGTGGCGTGGAGGGGTACGGGTCGCGCTCCGAGCAACTCGCGGAAAGCGAGCAGGGAGTCCAACATCTCTTCGGGATGGATGTACCTGGTGATGAAGATTATCTGGGACCGGCGGTCCTCGTCGGGCCACTCGCCGAGGTGCTCCGGCGGATGGATTATGTGCTGCACGCCGTTGATGACGACGGGCCCTGCCTCGCCGACGTCAATTAGTCCTTTGACACGCAACACGTCCTCACCCCGGGCATTCAGCAGCATGCTGAACCAGATCCCGAACGCCGTCCAGTCTATGGCCCCGTCGAACGTCACCGAGACGGAGTGCGTGTCGCCCACGTCGTGAGGATCGCCGGACTGCGCAGCAAAGGCCGCCGGCGCCGCGTGCGTTCCCGCGCCATCCGGGCGAAAGAGCTCGTGAACGTCCACCTCGCCGAAAGCCGCCTCGAAGGTCCAGGCTGACGGGTTGATCTTGCCCAGCCGGGACAGCAGGCCCGGTACGATGCCCGGCTCCGCTATGTCCGTCTTGGTCACGACGATCTTATCTGCCGCCGCAACCTGCTTGACCGACTCCGGGTTGCGGTCGAGGTGCAGGGCGCCGTTGACCGCGTCCATCGTAGTGAGTACCAGGTCTACAGAGAAGTGGTGCTGCAGGACGGGGTCGGCATAGATGGTGTGGAGGATAGGGGCCGGGTCCGCCAGGCCGCTCGTCTCGATGACGACGCGATCCAGACGCGGTATCTCGCCCCTCTGATCCATGTCGAGGAGCTCCATGAGCGCTCCGACGAGGTCCTCCCGAGTAGTGCAGCAGACACAACCGCTCCCGAGCAAGACCGTGCGCTCATCCACCCGGCGCAGGAGGTGGTGGTCGAGCCCCACCTCGCCGAACTCGTTGACGAGGACGGCCGTGTTGGCCATCGACGGCGCCGAGAGCACTCTCGCGAGAAGGGTCGTCTTGCCGCTGCCGAGGAAACCGGTAACGACCGTCACTGGACGCCTGGTCTTGCCCTCCATGAGCCTACCCGCTGTTCGCCGCGGCGAACGCCGGCTCTGCGCCCAGCATCTCCCGCAGGAGTGGGTCCAGGGGATCTAGGGTCCGGCCTGCGAGCTTCGCCGCGGCGGGCCAGAGGGAGCCGAGATCCTGGATGATCTCCGAACGCCCTTTGCGGTCGCGGAGCACGTACTTGCTCCCGCTCCAGTCATCGACGCGGAGGCCGTAGTGGCGCAGCACCTCGTTGGTGAGGACGACCCGGTGGGCGCGGTCACGGCGCCGGTCGCCCTGGAACTCGACCGGGTCGAATCCGGGCTCGGCAGCCCGCGCCCGGTCCTCGACGTGCCGGTCGGTCCAGTGGACCCGAGCGACGAAATCCTGTCCGCAAAGCACGCACATAGAAGAAGTCTCCTAGGAGGAGGCCCCTTCCGCGGCCGGGGTCTCAACACCGTACACGTTGATGCCAGGGTCGTGGTTTGGCTCGGACCGCGGGTATCGCTGGACGAAGTCGTCGGCGATCTCCTCCATTGTCGTCCAGCGTACACCGTCGTGCCCGCTGATGTAGTCGATCAACCTTTCGAGCATCAGCAAGACCTGAGGCCGGCCCGAGACGTCTGGGTGGATGGTGAGGCAGTACGTTGCGTAGTCCATCTCCCGGTAGACCCAGTCGAACTGATCCCGCCACATCTCCTCTATATCCCGCGGGTTGACGAAGCCATGGGTAGCGGGAGAGGTCTTTATAAACATCATCGGAGGCAGATCGTCGAGGTACCAGTTGCCGCCTATCTTGACGAGGTCTATCTCCTCGCCGCGCACGAGTGGCTTCATCCACTCCTCGGCCGGCTTGGAGTAGTCGACCTTTGTCCAACTGTCACCCACCCGCGCGTAGTACGGGGTGAAGTCGCGGTGCTGGAGGCTGTGGTCGTACTTGTAGTCGTACTCCAGAAGAAGCTCGTTGGTCGTGGCGGAGACCTCCCACCACGGCGCCACATTGCCGACCGGCTTCCTGCCTGCCACGTTCTCGATCAACTCCAGGCACTTCTCCAGTACGTCCCTCTCCTGCTGCGGCGTCATCGCCACCGGGTTCTCGTGGGAGTAGCCGTGGCTCCCGACCTCGTGCCCGGCGTCGACGACCATCTTTACCTGATCCGGGAACGTCTCGATGGAGTGCCCCGGGATGAACCAGGTCGTCCTCAGGTCGTACTTCTCGAAGAGCTTTAGCAACCGCGGCGTCCCCACCTCGCCAGCAAACATGCCCCTCGAGATGTCGTCGGGTGAGTCTTCACCGCCGTAGGACCCGAGCCAGCCTGCAACGGCGTCGATGTCGATGCCGATTGAGCAAAAGATTTCCTTCTCGGCCATATACCCCACCTTCCTACTTCCCCTTTTGTCTGACCAAAGTCATTCTACAAGAGACCGACGTTCGGCGCTCAACCCGAGATGCCGTCTCTCGGCGTACCCGCCCGGCGTTTGATCGGTGCTTCCAGCCCCGTTAATATATTTGTCAGACTAATGGGGTAAAGTGCAGACGAGAGGAGGAACCTTGGCGCTTCCGCGGGTAGCGGTTTTCTCTCTAGGGGGAACCATCTCTTCGACTGATTCTGGGGGGAAAGGTGTAGAGCCGACGCTGACCGGGGAGGCGCTGGTCTCGGACGTGCCCGAGATAGCGGAGGTTGCCAAGATCTCGGCGATCTCGTTCCGTCAGGCTGCGTCCGGGGAGTTGACGGTGGATGATCTCGTCGAGCTCGCGTCGGAAATCGAGGACCGCATCGACGAGGGGGCGAGCGGGGCGGTCGTCACGCAGGGCACCGACTCCATAGAGGAGACAGCTTTTGTGTTGGACCTTCTGGTGGATCGCGACGCTCCTGTGGTGGTCACGGGGGCGATGCGCAATCCCACGCTCCCCGGCGCCGACGGCCCGGCTAACCTGCTGGCTTCAATTCGGGTCGCGGTGAGCGAGGCGGCTCGAAAGCTTGGCGCCGTAGTCGTCCTAAACGACGAGATCCACGCGGCGCGGTTCGTGCGCAAGACGCACACCTCGAACCCGGCGACTTTCCGCTCCAATCCGGTCGGGCCGGTAGGCTGGATCTCCGAGGACGTTCCCAGGGTGGTTGTACGCCCGGTCGGAAGGCACAAGATAACACTACCCGGAGACGCACAGGACCGTCCCGTGGCGCTGCACACCTTCACTCTGGGCGACGATGGGAGGCTGCTTCCCGAGATAGAACGGCAGGGATACGCCGGGCTCGTGGTAGAGGCCCTTGGCGGCGGGCACGTTCCCTCCATCACGGTGGATGCTCTCGAAGATCTCGCCGTGAAGATGCCGGTAATCCTGGCCTCGCGAACCGGGGGTGGCGAGGTCCTCCGCTCTACCTACGGGTTCATCGGCTCCGAGATGGACCTGCTAGAGCGCGGACTCATCTACGCCGGTCCATTGGACGGTTTGAAGGCCCGGCTCTACCTCACCCTGCTCCTCAGAGCCGGGGCGACTAGGGAGGAGATCCGGAATTCTTTCGAATCCTGGCTCGACGTTCCGGTGTAATCGTAGGCAGATGAGATAGGGAGAAGTTTATGGCGACCCAACCGATGACCATAGATCACAAGAAGAGCGCGGAGCGGATAGAGCGCGACATAGAGACCCTCGCGGGCCCCGATTACACGCGCTCCTCAGAGTCCATCATGCGCTACGCTTACACGCCCGAGTACCGCAAGACTCTGGACTACTTTATCGGGGAGCTGGAAGCTCTGGGTTTCGAGCACTACGAGGATCCCGTGGGGACGCTCGTCGCCCGGAACCGTCCGGCAGGCGAGAAGGTGTTCGGCGTCGGCTCGCACTGCGACTCGAACCGCAACGGCGGCAAGTACGACGGCACGATGGGCGTCGTAACCGCGCTTGAAGTCTGCCGCCTCAATGAGGAGCTTGGGCTCGGTCTTCCGCTTCAACTCATCTCTTTTCTCGAAGAAGAAGGCTCGGGCTTCGGCCAGATGCTGCTGGGGAGCCGCATCATCGCGCAGAGGGTGACGGAGGAGGAGGTGCGCGAGAAGTTTCGTGCCGTCGACGACGGGCGCAGCTTCTGGGAGCATGCCGAAGAGGCCGGATACGAACCGGAGCGTTGGCAAGACTCGATCCGCATGCTCGACGACCTCATCGGTTGGATCGAGCTTCACATCGAGCAGGCGCGCGTGCTCCAGGACACGCAGAATCGGATAGGCGTGGTCAACGCCATAGCGGGCTACGTTCACGCCGACATCACCGTCCACGGGCGCGGCGATCACGCCGGGGCGACGCCCATGGACTTCCGCCAGGACGCCGGCATCGTTATGGCAGAGTGCATGCTCGAGCTGGAGCGCCTCGCGAAGGAGGCCGGGAAAGGGACGGTCGGGACGGTCGGGGAGATCGAGCTTCGCCCGAACCTCATAAACGCCGTTCCGGGCCGGGCCCGCTTCTCGCTCGACATCCGGGGCGTGGACGAAGATGGCTTCCGCGGCGTCGCGCGCGACATCGCCGCGTTCGCGAAAGAAGCCGCCGAGAGGTGCGGCATGAGCGCCGGGTACGCGCAGCGCCAGACCCTGTCGGCGACGCCGCTGGACGAGCGCGTGGTGGCCGCGCTGGAGGAGGCGGCGGAGGCGAGCGGCGAGCCGTACATGGCGATGCACTCGGGCGCGGCTCACGACACGATGAGCATCGCGGACCGTGTCCCGAGCGCCATGGTCTTCGTCCCGTGCAAGGACGGTATTAGCCACTCGCCAGAGGAGGACGCGGAGCCGGCGGACGCGGCCCTCGGGGCCGAGATCATGCTCAACGCCATAAGGACGTTTACCGCCGGACGGTCAATGAGGCATATCTTCGTCAGCGAGAGAACTCGGGGTTGTTTGTAGAAAGGAGTGCAAGGAGCATATGTCTGTACTGATCAAGGGCGGCCGCATCGTTACCGCCGCCGACGACTACGTGGGGGACATATTCATCGAGGACGAGAGCGTCTCCCTCATCGGGGAGTCGCTCGACATGCAGGCCGACAAGGTGATCGACGCGAGCGGCAAGTACGTCATCCCGGGCGCGATCGACCCGCACACCCACATGGAGATGCCGTTCGGCGGGACGGTCTCCTGCGACGACTTCACCTCGGGGACGATCTCTGCGGCCTTCGGCGGCACGACGAGCCACGTCGACTTCTGTTTGCAGGAGCCGGGGCAGAGCCTCCCGGACGCGCTCGCGACGTGGCACGAGAAGATCGAACGCGCAAAGCCGGTGATCGACGTCGGCTTCCACCTCGCGGTCACCGACCTCGAAGAGGGCGGGACGCTCGAAGACCTCAGGAAGGCGCCGGACGAGGGGGTGACGAGCTACAAGCTCTTTATGGCCTACAAGGGTGCGATCATGGTCGACGACGAGACGCTTTTCAAGACGATGCAGGTCGCCGTCCGAGACGGGAGCCCTCGTGATGGTGCACGCCGAGAACGGCGACGCCATAGACGTCCTCGTCAAGCAGGCACTCGCCGAGGGGAAGACCGAGCCGAAGTGGCACGCCGCGACGCGTCCTCCCATTACGGAGGGCGAAGCCACGAACCGGGCTATACAACTCGCGCGGATCGCCGGCTCCCCACTCTACGTCGTCCACGTCTCCTGCAAGGAGGCCATAGACCCGATCGCGCAGGCGCGCACGAACGACTGGCACGCTTGGGGCGAGACTTGCACTCAGTACCTCTTCATCGACGAGACGGCACTAGATCAGCCGGACTTCGAAGGGGCCAAGTACGTCTACACGCCGCCGCCGCGGCCGAAGGAGAACCAGGAGCACCTCTGGCACGCGCTCGCCACCGACGTCCTCTCGGTCGTCTCCACCGACCATTGCCCGTTCAACTGGGACGGCCAGAAGACGCTCGGCAGGGACGACTTCTCCAAGATCCCCAACGGCGGACCGGGGATCGAGAACCGCCTGCACATGCTCCACCACTTCGGCGTGCGGCAAGGCCGCCTCTCGATGAACCGCTTCGTCGAGCTCGTCTCTACCAACCCGGCGAGGTTCTTCGGTATGTACCCCCGCAAAGGCACCATCGCGGTCGGGAGCGACGCCGACATCGTCGTCTTCGACCCCGAGAAGCGGGTGAAGATCTCCGCCGAGACACACCACTCGAATATGGACTACAACCTCTTCGAGGGGACGGAGGTGCGCGGCGCCCCGGAGGTGGTGCTCGTTCGGGGACAGGTCATAGTCGAAGGCGACAGGCTCGTCGGGAAGCCTGGCGCCGGCAAGTTCGTGAAGCGCGCCCGTTTCGGTGAAGGGCTTCCCGGCGGTCCCGGAAGGACGGGAGGTGATCAAGTGAGCAGCGAACAGACGCGCGAGGTCTACGAGCGCGCCCGGCTCGGGCAGAGCGTGACGCTCGGCGCGCGCCCGGCTGTGCTCGTGGTGGACTTCAGCCGTGGCTTCACAGATCCCGGGTGCGCCATGGGAGCGGACCTCACAAAAGAGGTCGAAGCGACGAGGGGCATCCTCGACGTGGCGCGCGAGGCTGAACTTCCGGTTATCTTCACCACCATCGGCTTCGAGGAGAACCTCAAAGACGGCTCCCTCTGGCTCGAGAAGGCTCCCGGCCTTGCCGAACTCCAGGTCGGAGGCAAATGGGTCGAGATAGACTCGCGTCTCGGACGCAGGGAAGAAGAGACGGTAATCCTCAAGAAGGGCGCCTCGGCCTTCTTCGGCACGAACCTACCCTCGATCCTCGTCTCTCAGCACGTTGACACAATCATCATGTGCGGCGCGACGACGAGCGGCTGCATCCGGGCGACGGCAATAGACCTCCTCCAGTACGGTTATCCGACGCTCGTCCCGCGCGAGTGCGTCGGCGACCGGGCGCAGGAGCCGCACGAGGCCAACCTGTTCGACATCCAGGCCAAGTACGCCGATGTCGTCTCCTCCGAAGAAGCCTCGGCCTACATCGAGAGCGTGGCCCGGAAGTCCGGCGCGTCGGCGTAGGGACCATGGCCGAAAGTACGCCGTTTCGGGAGATACTCGAAGAACTTCTCAGATCAACGGGCGCGAGCCGGACGACCCTGCGTCTGGACCTGCTGGATCAGGACGCCGGGCTTGATGAGGTCGTGGCAGAAGCGCTGGCGCCCGGCGTCCACTCGATCAGAGGCGATACCTCGATACGCAACCTGCGCGACTCCTCGCCGATCAGGTTCCTGGAAGCACAGAGAACACCGCTCGTGCAGGAGGATTGCTCGACGGCGAATCCTGCCCCGCCACCGGAGCTTATAGAGCTCTATGGCGTGAGGGCGCAGATGCGTCGCGCCCCTCGTGCGCGACGATAGTCTGATAGGTGTGATCTCGGTCCACTACGTTTCGGGTCCCCGCGGCTGGAGCGCCCAAGACCTCGCCGCTCTTCAGGAAGCAACCGAGCGTGTATTACGAGAGCTCGATATCTGAGGCAGTCCGCCCCCGGGTTCACCCCGAGTTGCGTCTAGCATGGAAAGGAAGAAGCCTGTGGAGAGCTGGAGGAACCGCAAGACCCTGATCCTGAGCCGCACCGACATGATGGGCCTGCTCACCCCGGACGAGTACAATGCCTGCGTCGAGCACGCCTACCAGATGCACGGCGACGCCCATGATGGAAGAGAGGGCAATCATGCTCCCACTTCCGGCCGCCCTCATGGCCGGAGCCGCAGCCCGGCAGACACGCATTACCCCCTTCAGATCCACGTCGTGTGTGGTCCCACTTCTCGTCCGTCAGCTCGGTGAGGGGTACCCGGTGGGCGATCCCGGCGTTGGCCACGACCGCGTGCAGCGGCCCGTACCGGTCCTGAACGGTCGATACCACGGCGTCAACCTCGTCAGTGTTCGTGACGTCCAGGTGACGGTACTCGGCCTCACCGCCGCCCGACTCGATGTCGCCGGCGACCGATCTGCCTTCGCCTTCCAGTATGTCCGTGACAATCACCCGGTAGCCGGCGTCCGCGAACGCGCGGGCCGTTGCTGCGCCGATCCCGATGCCTGCGCCGGTGATCAGGGTCGTGGGCTTCTCCGGATTATCCACGTCCGCTACTCTCTTTCGAACCCGGCACGCTCACAGCATCACGTCTCCGGAGTTGGGACCGAGGGTCTGGCCGACGTAGAGTGCGGCCCCGTCAGAGACGAGAAAGGCGACCGTCTCGGCCACCTCCCATGGTTCCCCGAAGCGTCCCAGGGGAAGCTCGGCGGCCTTGGCGTTACGCCACTCCTCGGAGAGACCTCGGACGAGTTCGGTGTTGATAGGTCCGGGCGCGACCGCGTTCACCCTGACGCCCTGTGCCGAGACCTCGCGGGCCAGCGACTTCGTCAGGCCAATGATCCCCGCCTTGGCAGAGCTGTAGTGGCACAGCTCGATGCCGCCGATCTGGCCGAGCTGAGAGGCTACGTTGACAATGATGCCGCTGCCCCGCGAGAGCATCTCGGGCAGCACGGTGCGGGTGCACAGGAACGTGCCGCGCAGGTGCACCGCGATCATCCGGTCGAAGTCCTCGACCGTCAAATCGACGAACAGCTTCTGCTGCAGAAATCCGGCGTTGTTCACCAGGATCTCGGGAGAACCGTAAGCCTCGTGTGTCGCCACTACGATCTGATGTACGGATTCCGCGTCCGATACGTCGCCGGGGGCGGCTGCCGCTTCTCCGCCCGACTCCTGTATCCCGGCGGCGACCTCGTCGGCGGTCTCACCGTTCAGGTCGTTGACGACGACTCGCTCGCCGTTCTGCGCGAGCTTCTCGGCGATGGCGCGGCCGATCCCGCTTCCCGCCCCGGTAACCAGGGCGATCCGGGAGCGTTCAGGCGTCATCGACGCCCTCCTTTCGCTGGCTCATTACTACGAAGGGGCGCCGGATCCGACCGCCCCTTCGCTTCTTTCCTCAGCGTTCGAACCGCGGGTCACCTCACGTAGCGGTAGAACCCTCCACCAACTCGGCCTCGCGCGGGTCGGTCACGTTCCTGGTGCCCAGCATTAAGAGCCCGGAGAGGATGGTCGCCACACCGCCGCTGAGGAAGGCGGAGAGCACCATGTTCTCCCCGCTCAAGTTGAGGAACGCGGTGAGCAACGCCCCGCCGGCGATCGCCCCGATCGGGCCCATCGCGTTCACGAACGAGGCGCCCGTGCCGCGCACCCTGGTTGGGAACGACTCGCCCATGAAGAACAGCAGGGCCGCGTAGGGTCCGATTATGAAGAAGAGTCCGATCGTGTACATCGTCAGCACGAAGGTCTCGGAACTCGGCCCGAACAGCATCAGCGAGTAGGCGAGACCGGAAATCACCCAGCCGCCGGCGATGGTGAGGCGCCGTCCGATGCGATCACCCACGTACCCGTGGCATAGGTAGCCGATGTAAGCGGCCGCGTTGGAGATAATGAGAACCGTCAGCGCGCTCCCGAACGAGACCCCTTTGCCCTCGGTGAGCACGGTGGTCCCGAGGACGGCAAAGACTTGAATGCCGATCCAGTTGGTAAGGAAGGCGAGGGAGAGGAAGATCGTGTGCCGCCGGATGTCCGGCTCGAAGATCTGCTGCAGGGTCGTCTCTTGCACGTGATGCACGTCGATGTCGAAGTGCCGGCCGAACTCGACGGCCTCCTCGTGCCGGTCCTCCTTCTCGAGCTGCCGGACCCGCTGCATGGCCAGGAACCTGGGCGACTCCTTGAGCCTGAGACCGAGAGCCGCGACTATGAGCGCCGGTATGGTGGCGAGCATGAAAACGCCGCGCCACCCCACGGTTCCCAGCAGCAGCGCCGTAAAGGCCGACGCGAGCAGTACGCCGATCGGCCACCCGCCCTGTATGAAGGCGTATATGAACCCTCGGCTCTTCCGGTTACCGTAGAGCTCGTTGAGGTAGGTGGTATTCACCGCCTGCTCGGAGTAGCCGAGACCGGAGATGGATCGCACGATCGTCAGGTAAGGCGCTGAAAACACCCCAGGGGTCAATCCCGTCAGGAGGGAGCTAAGACCCGTTCCGGCCGTGGTAATGATCAGAGACCTCTTTCGACCGACGTAGTCGATCATCGGCCCCACGAAGATGGCTACGAAGAAGGTCCCGATCGACACAATGGTCGCGATCAAGGTACTCGTTGCGGTCGCCCAACCGAAGTCATCCGCCATCTTCGGCAGAAGTGTCCCGAACATTATGTAGTCGTAGACGCAGACAACCCAGGCGAGGAAAGCTATGATCGAGGGGTAGACCAGCTCACGCGTAGAGAAGATAGTCTGTATCCCCTCTACCGTCCGTCCGTCAGAGCCCTCACCCGGCTGACTTGGTCGTTCACTCATCTCAACCGTCCTCCTTGATCCACCAGCCCATGGTCCGGTGGCCTAGCGCCGAACGCCACCCTACGTCGCTAAACCCCAAACACCCAAGAGGCACGATAGCCAAACGCCGATAATTTGTCAAACAAATACTCCTGCAAACTGCTCGTACCGTACCCCGAAGTGGCCAGGTCCTCATCGCCGCAGAAAGGCCGGGTAGAAGCCGAGAATCTCGCTATACCTGATGGTGAACGCGCCGCCGTGCTGGAGATCCGTCGCCCATGCATTCGTGCTTCATGGGCGTCTGGTCTCATGGAGCGGCTTGTGGGACGGTGGGAGAAGCGGCAAGGACAAAAATGCGGTGGGCTTGTACAGTAACGAAGCACTTACCTTACAATTAGTGTTGCACCACTGCGAAGGGATCTGTGGCATGACGGGAGGAGAGAGCCTGAACGAAACGCGGAAGGCACGCAAGTCCTATGAGCAAATCATCGCCTATATACGCGGCGAGATCTCTTCCGGGGAGCTGCGTACGGGCGACAGGCTGCCTCCGGAGACGGATCTGGCGCGCTCCCTCGGGGTCAGCCGGCCGACGGTGCGGGAGGCGCTCAAGGTCCTTGAGGCGCTCAACGTGCTGGAGAGCTCGACGGGACCCACGGGGGGGACATTCGTCAAGTCGCTAGACGACGTCGGGGTAGCGGAGTATCTGACGGACTCTATAACCTTGCTGCTGGACACGGACGAGTTGACGCTGGAGGAGCTGTGGTCGGCCAGGGAGGCCATAGAGATCCTGTCGGTGGGCATGGCCGCCGCCCGGCGAACGGAGCAGGATCTCTCTATGATGCGGAGGATCATCGAGAGCGACGAGGACAAGGACTTTGAAGCTTACTTCCCGGACATAACGTTCCACAGGGCTATCGCGAGCGCTTCCAAGAACAGGCTGCTGAGTTTGTTCATGCTATCTATTCGTATGACGATCAGTACGCTGGCCGAGCGATACGTCTTGCCTGAGGCGAAGCAGGTCTCTCAAGATCACCATCGCTTGATCTACGAGGCCATCCTCTACCAGGACGAGGCGCTGGCCCGGATGCGGATGAAGGAACACCTACAGATGGCTTACGAAGTCTACCTTCAGGCCGTCCCCAGAACAAAGGGGGACCGGATCACCTCGTAAACGAGGAGCTGATGTAGCATGGATGCTCCGGCGACTTCTGTTCTCGAGTATGTTTTGTGGCCCTTGTTGACCTTCACGATAGTAGCCCTCTGGCTTGCAGCAGTGGTGGATATCTCACGCCACAGGCGTAGAGGAACATTTACGGGCGCAGGGTTGCTGGGCATGGCTATCCTCGTCTCGATCGTCGCGGTTATCGCGTGCGCTGGTACCAGCGCGGTTCTTGCTACCCGGTGGGTCGAAGCCGTGTCAAGAGCAGGTTTCGCTGGGATCGAAGCCGGCAAGCTGGAGGATGACGGTTCGGCACGTGCCTACGTTTTCAGTTTCGGTCTGGAGAATGCTTCTTATGGATCATCGGTCAATTCGACAGGCACGAAAAAGAGCCAGAACCATGCACCCCGTTAGATTTTTGCGGTTCTGGAGCGAGTTGGACAACGTTGTGCCTGCCTAATCTGAGCTCTCTCTGCTGCGAACGGCCGCGCTCGGTACCGAACTTCGCGGCACTTGGACCTGTGAACGCCCCCACCCATCACTGGCGCCGGGCCAAGTATATACCCACAAGTATGACCGCCCCGCCTACGAGCTTCTCGATCCCGAGCACCTCGCTAAAGAAGACGATGCCTGAGGCAACGCCCGTGATGGTGATCAAGTATTGGTAGACCAGAACTCTGTTGGCACCGATGCGGGATACGCCCGTTTGCCAGGCCGAGAAGGAGAAAGCGGTGGCGAAGACCGCCGAGAAGCCCACAGCCGCCCATGCTCCGATGCCAACGCTCCCCCACTCCAAACCGGTAAGGTACGGTGAAGAGAGCAGCAGGACGACCAGCCCTCCGAAGAGCAAGGAGTAGGTCGCCACCGCCAGCGGCGAGTGACGCTCCAGCACCGGCATCGAGAGTACGGTGTAGCTCCCGAACGCCATCGCCGCCACGAGCACGAAGAGATCTCCGGCCAGGCGCCTCGGTCCCGAGGCCCTCGTAGAAGACGATGCCGACACCTAGGATCGAAAGCCCCACGCCCACCATGCCCCTCCGCGTGGGCCTCTCCAACCCGAGCATCAGGCTCAGGAACAGTCCCCAGATGGGGGCTGTAGCGAAGATGAGACCGGTGTTGGCAGCACTGGTCATGCTCACGCCGAAGGTGAAAGCTGTCTGGCCGATCGCCACCCCGAGGCACCCCAGGCCAGCCACGTAGAGAAGGTCTTTCGGTTTGAGCCTGTCCGCTGGCTCCAGGATGCGGAGGAGGCAGAACATCAAGATACCGCCTGCTGTGAAGCGTAAGGCCACGATGAGCAGTGGAGGCATGAATTCGGCCGCGTACTTCGTCGCCGCGTAGTTGGCGCCCCAGAAGACGGCGGCTAGCATCAAAGAGACCTCCGTAAGGATGGCCGCCTTCTTTAAGTCTGTCACGAGACGAGATTGTAAACCCGGACCGCATCGAGCGCTCCGAGGCCGGAAGCGTCGAGGACTGGCACGACGCGCTGCCGGACCTCTTGGGACGCGGCTTCGCGACTCTGACGATGACACACTCTGTCAACGCCCGGCTCTTCGTCGACGCGGTCGCCGGCCTCGACTGGGGAGCGCTGGTGCTTGGCGGTGAGAGGCAAGGGCTGTGCCCGCGCTGGGAGTCGCCTGCGACCTGCATCGGCAGCATCAAAGTCGCGGCGGCCATGGCGGTCGCCTGCGACATCCTCCAGCGTCGCTGAGCACGTTACGCCTGGTAGCCGACCTTTAGGTCGCCGACTCCGTCGATGTGTCCCACTAGCCGGTCACCTCGGCGCACCGGGCCGACCCCCTTAGGTGTCCCGGTCATGATCAGGTCACCGGGTCGCAGCTCCACTAGGGTGCTCAGGAACGCGATGGTCTCGGGAACTTTCCAGATCTGCTGGCTGAGGTCCCCCTGCTGCCGGAGCTCATCGTTGACGCGCAGCCAGATCGAGCCCCGCTCCGGGTGGCCGATCGCGGATACCGGACAGATCCCGCTCATTGGGGCGGACCGGTCGAAGCCTTTGGCCATGTCCCAGGGCCGTCTGGCCTTTTTCGCCTCAGCCTGCAAGTCGCGGCGGGTCATGTCGAGCCCCACGGCGTACCCGAACACGTGGGATAGGGCGGCCGATGCGGTGAGATCCGCCCCACCCTCACCCATCGCTACCACGAGTTCGATCTCGTAGTGCAAATCGTCCGTTGCCGACGGGAACGGCAGGATTCCGCCGTTCGGTACCACGGAGTTGGCCGGCTTGGCGAAGAAGAACGGTGGTTCCCTGTTCGGGTCGTGGCCCATCTCCACGGCGTGCTCGGCGTAGTTGCGCCCCACGCAGTACACCCGCGTGACCGGGAAGCTCTCGTCCGTCCCGGCCACGGGCAGGGCGGTAATGGGCGGCGGCTGCACGGCATAGGTCATAGGATGCACGTCCTCTCAACGGGCGGTTGCATAGTATGCCACCTTGCGTTCGAAGTACGCAACCACCTCCGAGGCGAGGAAGGCAGATGCGAACACCACGATCAGCAGCGCCCAGAACTCGGCCATCAGGAAACTTCGCGAGTAGAGTTCGAATAGGTACCCCATGCCCACCACTGCGATCAGCAGCTGGCCGATGATCACGCCCTTCAGGCCACGGATCAGGCCGAGGCGGATCCCCGCCAGCAACTCCGGGAGTGCGGCGAAAAACAGGATCTTCACATAGAGGTCGCGCTTCGAGGCCCCGAACGACTGGGTCATCTCCACCAGGGAAGGGCTCACCCGTTCGACGCCCACCTGCGTGTCCAGAGCGATCACCCACACCGAGAACACAAACACGGTAACGATCATCGTGGAGAGGCCGAAACCGAGCAACGCGATGAGCGCGGGTACCACGGCCGTCAGCGGAGAGCTCTCGAAGATATTCACCCACATGCCCATCAGCTCTCCTATCGCACGAACCCGGCCCATCAGGATGCCGACGCCGATGCCGATCGTCAGGGACAACGCCATGCCGATGCCGTAGGCCTGGAAAGTGATCCTGGCGGCCTCGGCGAAGCTTGCTGACCCCATCACCTCGGGCATCGCGCCGAGGACCTCGGTGAAGGGCGGGATCAGGGAGATCAGGCCGAGCCGGCCCACCACCTCCCAGAGGAGGCACCAGACTAGCACGGAGAAGGCTATCGGGATCTTGTGTCCACGGAACGTCATCTCGCCTCCCTCACTTCTCGAGGTAGTCCCGTAGCTCGACCCAGATCCGCTCGACCCAGTCGAGATACTCGGGGCTGCGCCGGATCCGGTCGGAACCGCCTTCTCGGTCGATGCCAGGACGCACCAGATTGGAGACCCGTCCGGGGCCGCGTGACATGATCACCACTTGGTCCGAGACGTAGACTGCTTCCTCGATCGAGTGGGTCACGAAGACGACGGTCTTGTGTTCGTCGCTGAGCAGTTCGAGGAGATCCTCTTGGAACTTGCGACGGATCTGCTCGTCCACCGACGCGAAGGGTTCGTCCATCAGCAAGATGTCGGCGTCGACCGCCAGGGCTCGGGCCAGGCCCACGCGCTGCCGCATTCCGCCGGAGAGCTGGTGTGGGTAGGAGTCCTCGAAGCCGGTGAGGTTCATCTTGGCGATGTACTCGCGCGCGGTCGCCTCGCGTTCCTTGCGGGGCACTCCTCGAAGTTCGAGTCCAAACGCCGCGTTGCGGAGGACAGTGGCCCACGGCATCAGCGCGAAGTCCTGGAACACCATGGCCCGGTCCGGGCCGGGACCCTGCACGGGGCTGCCGTCCACGAGCACTTCTCCTGACGTCGGTTGGATCAGGCCCGCGATGATCTTGAGGGTGGTGGTCTTCCCGCAGCCGCTGGGACCGATGATGCTGGTCAGCTCGCCCTTTGGGAGCGCGAAGCTGACGTCCTCGAGGGCCCGCACCCCACCGGCGAATTCCATCGTGACGTCGACGACGCGCACTGCGGGCTCCTCTCGACCCGTGATCAGCTCACCCTCCTGATGCTGGTTTCGCGGGGTGTCGGTCATGCTGACCTCATTTCGGGTCGGAAGATGCGCTGCTCCAGGCGCTGGAGCAGGGTGACGCTGATGCTGGCGAACAGGATGATCGAGAGGATCGCAGCGAACATATACGGGTATGCGGACTGGGCCCGGTAGAAGGTTATGAGGTCGCCAACGCCCGTGGGGGTGATGATCAGCTCGGCGAGCACGACGCCGGTGAAGCCCTGCGCGAGCCCGAGCCGGAGTCCGGCGAAGATCAGCCCACTTCCGGCTGGCAGCACGATCTTCCAGATCCGCTGCCAACGGTTGGCGAGGAAGGCGTCGCTCATCTCGAGCAGCGATCGTGGCGTGTTGGTGATTCCCCGGTAGGAGTTCAGCACGATGACCGGCGCGCTGAGCAGGACGACGGCGAACACCTTGGCCGCGAAACCGATGCCATAGACGAACGTGATCAGCGGCACGATGGCCGCCGATGGTGAGGCCTGCAAGACGATGAACACGGGCAGTCCGAACCACTCCGCCCTGGGGGAGAGACCCATGACGATGCCGGCCAGTACACCGCCCAGGCCGGTAAGCAGTAAGCCCACGACGAGCGGGAGGATCGTCTCGCTGTACGCGTCCAGGAACGTCCCGTCGGCGAGCATCTCACCGAAAGCCGCGATCGTCTGGCTGAAGCTGGGGAACGCAGGGCTGATCGGCACCCGGCCAGCCCACTCCCAGAGGGCCAGGACCAGAACCACCGAGAGGACGCGGAGGGTCCGGGGATCGGTGACTACTCTCACGACGCGGACAGGCACGAAAGAGGGCACTGCGTCAGCTGCCCGACCCCTCGACGTTTTGCACCGCTTTCTGGAGTGGGTCGAGATACCAGAAGTCCTCGACGTCCAGCGTCGCGGGATCGTCCTGGATCTGGCCGGCGGTATGGTAGAACTCGAGGTCCTCCTCGTGCCGCCTCACGACCCCCGCAGTCCTGCGTGAACAGGCTCTCCTCGGCGGCCTGCTTGTAGTAGGGCAGTATCTCCTTTTCCAGCTCGGGCGGGAGGTCGGGGAGCAAGCCCGAGCCGCTCGCGCTCCTCCATCACGTACGAGGGATCCTCCTCTATCGCACGCCATACGGTCAGGGTTTCCTCGAGCAAGATCTGCACCGTCTTCTCGTTCTGCTTCAGCCACTCGGTGTTGCCGAAGAACACCTCGTCGCTCGCTCCGGTCTCCGGCAAGGGCAGCATGTGGAACTGTCCTGGCGACTCGCTCATCACGTAGTTCTTGTTCGGGATGTCGAGCATGGTGGCCTCTGACGTTTCCGCGCAGCAGCGCATTCGCGCGTATCTCCGAGCTGGACACGTAGCTGATCTCGCCGAACTCGATGCCCTCTTCTTGCTCGACGAGCCGGGCCAGCGCCTCGGTGCTCGAGCCCCGCGAGTGCACCGTGAACGGCTCGCCGTCGAGGGCCTGCCAGTCGGGGTAGGCGGCCTTGTCGACCACGGGGAAGTACCGCAGGGTCTGCAGCTGGCAGAAGATCCGGAGGGGAGCCGAGGAGCCTTCGATCAGGCCGTACGGCGCACCAAGCCCCACGTCGGACTGTCCGCTGACGACGGCCTGGTTTGCAAGGTCCTCGTCGGCCAGCTCGGTGGTCTCGACCTCCACGCCGCGCTCACGCACATGCTCCAGGGCGATGAACAAGTTGAGGGTCTCGACCGACTCGATGTCGCCCAACGCGACCCGGATGGCGCCCTGGTCAGCTTGGCCCTGGCTCCGTCCCTTGACCACCTTGACCACACGCCCCGAGCCACGAGTGCGCAGATCATCAGTAGCGGAACCAGGCCTTCTTCATTGCATACTCCTATCGGATGAGGTTCGATGCCGCACGTGTTCGCAGGCAGAGCACGCTGGACGTGGGCATCGCCTCCAGAGCGTCGACCAGCACCGCGCGTCACCATCAGCTTCCCCGAATTTGCCTCTCCCGAGGCCTCGAACGTGTACGAAGTACGCTCCTCAAATAAAGCAGTATACCCAATGGGCTGTGTTCCCAAACTCCTATAAATTCGCCAATAACATGCTCGGACGTTCAGCGGCTCGCCCCTGAACGCCGGAGGCGCCACTAGAGTGAAGTCGTCCGCCTGCTCTCAACTCTCCTCGGTGAGGGAGATGGAGCTCCTCCACAAGTTAAGGCCCCGAGTGCGCCCACTCTACCGTGCTCGGCCACTAGGGCGACAGGGGGATTCATCTTGTTGCACTGTGCCAGCCGCCGGTCGTGGTGCCCATGGCTCCGCCATCAAGTAAGTGCCCACTCTTTAGGCTGTCCTCCGCCGTTCGGCTACCGCATGAATGTGAGCGGGAACCCCCTCTCAGCGTGGGTCGAAAGGAAGTTCCCGCTCGCGTCGTAAGTTCCGATAGACGTCTGGGGAGACTTAGACGCTCCGGTCGAGCAACGCTACCACTGGTGACCTCGGCGAGTTGCTCGTTCGGGACTGCACAAAATCCAGATCATCTTGGTGAAGGTATGCGCCAACAGAGCACGTTTCAGGAGAAGACCCTTCCGCCCGAAACCACCAGCACGGGTGCGTCCTCAGGAGAGCCTAGATGTCTGTTGTCAGGTTCATGCCCACAACTCTTTGATACGGTCTTGAGGACAATCCATCATCCGGTTGATGAGAATAGCGTAGGTGTAGGCCGTTATCTTGGCCTTAAGATCCTGGATGGACTCTCCCACGAGAGTGGTGGCCAGGGTTTGCCCGAGCCCGAAACTCCGCTTGGGGCTCGAAAAGCAGACACCACTTCGGGCACGATGGTGCGCCGCAAGGGCTCAAAGTGGCGCCTGAGCTTGCGTACGCGACGATGGAACGAGGAGGGGTGAAGACCGACGGCTCCGGGGAACAGGTGCGAGAAAAAGCGGGCGATCTCGCGCAAGAAGGAACGCTCGGATTCAACACCT
The DNA here is from genome assembly GCA_963811295.1 of uncultured Rubrobacteraceae bacterium. GTDB lineage: Bacteria > Actinomycetota > Rubrobacteria > Rubrobacterales > Rubrobacteraceae > Rubrobacter_D. Next base: position 80,175 of record CAWEQZ010000022.1, read on the forward strand.
CGAAGCTGCTGGAAGAGCGCGAGGGTTATGACCTCCGAGTCAGTGAGCTACTTGAGGGTCTCGTAGTGACGTCCTTTGGGATTGAGCCCGTAGTAAGCATCGTCCACTGGCAGAATAAAATAGTTACGGCCTCTTCCAAGAGGACCAGCTGTGGGTGAGCGATCGGCCATGATGCTCCTTTGGACGTGGAACTCGGATGGCCCTCGTTTTACCTTACAAACCACGCAACACACATCTAGTGTCTAAGGGGGAACCACGGAGGTGATCGCCACCTGCTCCTCTGGGTTGAAAGGTATGAGGGAGTACGGGAGCGCTCTGATGCCTTCGAGGTCCGGAAGGAGATAAGAGACGTCAACGCGGCACTGAGGCCGTTGGTGGCAGAAGTAGTTGACCTTCAAGCGGCTCAGGAAGGGCGACAACAAGGGTGGTGTTTAGTGAACACTCAGTAGGGTAGTGGTAATAGTGTTGCTGTCACAAGCTGGGTAGGTTCGAGTAAGTCAATTGTGACTATTCTTGACGCGAATTTCGTGAACCTCAAGAGTTCGGGCGGTGCTCGCCCGCAGTCCGGACGACCGTCTTGCGCGGTTTGATGGAGAGATTTGTAGAAGGAGGAAACGCGCATGGAAACCCTGAATAAGACCACGATGGAAGAGACGCTAAGCACTGCCAACCGCCTGCTCGTCGGCGCGGGACCTGGTAACCTGGACCCTAGGGTGGCGCGAGCCTTGACCCTTCCCTTGCTCAGCCACTTGGACCCCAGTTTCTGGGAGATCATGGACTCCACGGCGGACTTGCTCCGCCAGGTATTCAGAACCGAGAACGAGGCTACCCTTCTTCTACCGGCAACCGGAATGGCCGGGATGGAGACCATGTTCGCTAACCTTATAGAGCCTGGCGACAAGGCCCTCATCGGGCACTCTGGACACTTCGGATCGCTAATGGTAGAAGTCGCGTCCGAGCAGGGGGCTGAGGTTACTGAGATTCAAGGACCTGAGGACGGAGCGATAGACGAAGAGGAGTTCATCGAGAAGCTCGACTCCGACGACTTTGCAGTCGCGGCTACCGTCCACGCCGAAACCGCCACCGGGACCTTCCAGCCGGTCCAGAAGATAGCCGCCGCCTGTCAGAAGCGGGACACGCTCTTTTTAATGGATGCAGTTACCTCACTGGGAGGGATGGACGTCCGCGTAGATGAGTGGGGTGTGGACGCCTGTTACTCGGGCACTCAGAAGTGTCTCTCCATTCCGTCAGGAGGGTCGCCCATAACGTTTGGTGAGCGGGCGATGCGGAAAGTGCGCAACCGCAAGCAGAAGCCCTGCACCTACTACTTCGACATCCAGGAGCTCATGCGTTACTGGAGCGGTGGGATGCAGAAATCCTATCGCGTGGCCATACCTCTAGTGTACGCTACCCATGAAGCGCTGCGGGTTCTCTCGGAGGAAGGGTTGGAGAATGCCTTTGAGCGTCACCTCCGGTGCTCCAGGTTGTTGCTGGAGGAGATCGAACCGCTGGGCTTCAAGCCGTTTGCTCAACCGGAGTACCGGCTGCCCATGATCACCGCCGTCACCATGCCCGAGGGCATGAACGCTAAAGACGTCCGCGTTCGCCTGCGCGAAGAGTGGAACATAGAGACGGACCTAGGCCTCGGTGAGATCGCCGAGAAGATCTTACGCATAGGCCTCAAAGGCTACTCGGCCCAGACCCCCGCAACGCGGCCAACGTAACCCTGGCACTAAGCACCATGGTCGAAGCAGCCTAAGAGGATGGAGTACAGGCGCGCTAGCAAACGCACAGCCTGCCCGATGAAGAGACGCTTGCTCTACGAGAAGAAGCTCGGCATGCCTTCTGTGACGCGGGTGTAGATGGCGAGGATCATCCTGTTATCGGAGTGAGCTAGACCGGCGAAACTAGGGCGGCGTGATGGCCGCCGAGTGTGGGTCCGACGTCCACCACGGTGCGCCGCGCTGCCTGCTTCGTCTCTTCGACGCAGCAGCCACAGGACTCGCCGACTGATCTGAGTTCGACGCGACGGCTTATCGCGCGAGCGCGGACCCTACTGGTACTTCCAGTACCACGAGGGAGGTAAGCGCAGGAAGCTCTACCTCGGCAAGACCAGCGACCCGGAGGGTTACGTTGGTCGCCAAGCGGGCAAAGACCTTGCGGCGATAGATTGCTCCCCTAGTACACCGTTACGCTTGATCTGATTACATAAAGACACAGCGGGTACGCTCGTCCCATTATGAAGAAGTGATATCCAATCATCCTCAGCGATGCCGAACGAGACGATCTGAAGAGGCTCATCGCCTCGGGCACCGCCCCCCGCCCGCAAGCTCACTCACGCCCGCATCTTGCTGAAGGCCGATGAGAGTCCACCCACACTCCGGCCTCGCTGTATGAGGCGTTCTGCCCGCAGGAGGCGAGGCGCATCGCAGAGAAGCTCGAGATCCACTACACCCCTAAGCACGGCTCATGGCTGAACATGGCCGAGATCGAACTGAGCGTGCTAAGCCGTCAGTGCCTCAAAAGGCGAGTGCCTAAAACTTCGAAACCCTCCACAGCGAAGCGCATGCCTGGCAACAGCGGCGCGATGGCGCGGGCATCACGATCAACTGGCGCTTTAGCACGGACGACGCTCGCATCAAACTCAAGCGGCTCTATCCTTCATTTCAGGAGTAACGGTGTATTAGAGTAGCGGAAAACTCGAGACAAGGGACAGCTCTGGCGCCAATGTTCCCGGGTCGACGATCCAGGCGTCCTTCGTCATCTCCTGTCAGATTCTCTGCAGCATCGCCATCTCCTCGTCCATGAGCTCCAACGTGGCTGCCGCCACGTTCTCCTCAAGGTGCGCGACCGAGGAGGTACCTGGAATGGGCAGCATCGCGGGCGAATGTCCGAGGAGCCAGGCGAGCGCCACCTGTGATGGGGTGGCGTCGTGGCGCTCGGCGACCTCGTCGAGGCGTCCACCGGCCTCGACAGCCTCCCGGTGGCCAGCGGGTCCCAGGGTATGAATCCTACCCCCTCCCGCTCGCAGGCCTGCAGCACCGCCTCCGAGGAGCGGTCAGAGAGGTTGTAGCGGTTCTGGACCGACGCCACCGGCACTATGTCCAGCGCGATCTCCAGCTCCCTCACACCCACGTTAGAGAGGCCGACGTGCCTGATCTTGCCCTCCTCCCTGAGCAACGCTAGGGCCCACACCGAGTCTTCGAACGCTATTTTCGGATCTGGACTGTGTAACTGGTAGAGGTCTATGCGCTCCACCTTGAGCCTACTCAGGCTGCCCTCGCACGCTTCGCGCAGGTGCTCTGGGCGACCGTCGGAGACCCATCGACCACCAGGGCGTGTCAAGCCGCCCTTGGTGGCGATGACCAGATCATCCGGGTAGGGGTGGAGCGCTTCGGCGATCAGGCGCTCGGAGACCTCGGGACCGTAGGAGTCGGCGGTGTCAATGAGGTTCACCCCTAGCTCGACGACCCGCCGGAGCACGCGGCGAGCTTGCTCAGGGTCCTCGGGTTCGCCTAAGATACCCCGCCCCGTCAGGCGCATAGCACCAAAGCCCATGCGATTGACGAGGAGGTCGCCGCCCAAGGGGAACGTCCCGGCGGCGCCGCGTTCGGTGTAGCATCTTGGTCGGTCATGGG
>CAWEQZ010000023.1:0-43059 GCA_963811295.1 uncultured Rubrobacteraceae bacterium
GTCGAAGGCGCGCCGCCAGGCATCCGGCTGCGTGGCCGCGACGGGGAGCGGGATGCCTGGTGTGCCCGCGTTGTTTATGAGGATGGTGACGTTGCCGAGTTCGGTGCGCACCCTCTCGAAACAGGCCGAGACCGAGTCCTCGTCGGCCACGTCCAGGCTCACGGGTAGGCCTGTTGAGCCGCGCGAGGAGATCTCGTGCGCCACGAAGGAGATCTCCTCCTCCGTGCGGGCGGCGAGGGCGACGGTTGCGCCCTCGCGGGCGAGGAGACGGGCCGTGGCCGCCCCGATGCCGCGTCCGGCGCCCGTTACTAGCGCAACGCGACCGGCGTGTGTCCCGCCTTCGGTCATTTCTTGTTGGCAGAAACGTACGTTCTTGCGGCCATGGAGCCTATCTTCCACCCTCGGACCCGGTCTTGTCTCCTACTAGCTTACCCCACACACCGACCGGCGGCAGGGGGAGTCGAGCGGGGCTGGTGCCAGGTGAGATAGAATTCTCTCAAAGAGCAAAAGGAGCGTACGCTTGTCCGACATACCCCTTTTCCCGCTTAACGTGGTGCTGATGCCTGGGGCGCCTTTGCCGCTGCACATCTTCGAGGAGCGCTACAAGCAGATGGTGAACGAGTGTCTAGAACAGGAGGGCGAGTTCGGGATGGTCTTCGCCGATGAGTCAGGGACGCGGCGGGTAGGTTGCACGGCGAAGATCGTGGAGCTCGTCGAGCGCTACGAAGACGGGCGGATGTTGATCCTGGTCGAAGGTTCGCGCCGCTTCAAGCTAAACAACGTACTTACGGGTAAACCTTACTACGTTGGTGAGATCGAGTACTTCCAGGATGAGGCCGAGGAGGACGTCGACACGCTGGCCGAGGAGTGCATAGCCCTGCTCGAGCGGGTAGTCGATGCCGCGACCGAAGGTTCCGTCGGGATCGAGATAGAGCCGCCTTACAGGAACCTGTCGTTCGCCATCGCAGGCCGGGTGGAGTTCGAGCCCGAGATCCGCCAGCAGATCCTCGAACTCACCTCGGAGCAACAGCGCCTGCAGAAGGTCAAGGAGCTTCTGGGCGCGGCCGCCGAGAGATTAGAGCGCGAACGGCAGACCCGCGAGAAGGCCCAGACCAACGGGCATCTGCGTGGCGACTGGCAACCGGGGAGTTAGGTTTCAGGCTACAGGCCTCAGGTAACCGGCGACGGGGGCCGCGCTCCGCGCTGTGTCGTCTCTTACCGTTGGGAGACAGTCTCGCGTACGAACGAAGCTAGCGCCCCGAAGACCAGAAGCCTGATACCTTCCTAGAGCTTTCTATCCGCCTGCCGGGGGAGGTTCCTCTCGGCCTCTTGGGGGAGGAGGGATCTTATCCTCCGCAGGTTCGCCTGGTCCACTTTGTAGATCAAGGGCTCCGCGGCGAGGGAGTCTTCTCCGGCTGCGGCCTTTATTCGCTGCGTCAGGTTCTCCTCGACGAGCCAGGCCATCGAGGGCAGGACGCCGGCGACGATACGCATTCTGATGCGGCCGTCGGCCTCGCTACGCTCGACGAGGCGTGGGGGGCTCAGGTACAGTTCCGAAGCCTCGCCTAGTGCGTGCTCCACCCTTGCTGCCGCCTCCGAGTCCAAGATCTGCACCTCCACATTGAACCGCTGCTGGCCCGAGACGTAGTTGATAACGCCTTGCATCGCGCCGTTGGGGATATAGCTCACTTCACCCGAGAGGGACCGGATCTTGGTCATCCTGAGCCCCAGCTCCTCGACGATCCCGGAAACGTCCTGCGGCTTTATGTGGACGAAGTCCCCGACGCTGTACTGCCCCTCGAAGACGATCGAGAAACCGGCGATCACGTCGCGCAAAAAGCTCTGAGCCCCGAAACCAATAACGGCGGCGATAATGGTGGTCCCCGCCACGGCAGGCAACGGGTTATTGAAGAAGATGCTAAGGATCACTAGTACCACGATGACAAAGACGACGTAACGGAGCGCGTTGCGTATCAAGGTGATCGCGGTGTCCTGGCGCTTGACGCGGGCCACGGCCTCCTCGTCCAGGAGCGACTCCCTGTTCCTCCGCCGCCACTGCAGAACCCGTGGCACGCCACGGGTCAGGATGCGGAAGATAAGGATCCCGAGGAAGGCGACCAGCGCAGAAGCGAGTACGTGGCCCACGAATACAGGGTCGAAGATGTAATTGTAGACACCCTGCAGAAACTCCCTTAGCCACTCGAAGATGGCCAGGGGCTGTTCCGCCACCCCTTTGGCGAACTTCTTGCCATCATCGGCGAGGTTGGCCGTCGTTTCCTGAAGCAGGGCGAAGGTCATACCTAGCCGTGGCGCTGGAGGGCCAGTTGTATGAGGCGGTCGAGCAGTTCTTCGTAAGGGAGGCCGCTTGCCGCCCAGAGTTCCGCGTAGACGCTCGTCGGGGTGAAGCCGGGGATGGTGTTGATCTCGTTGAGGAGTAACCGATCCGTGCCGCGTTCGAGGAAGAAGTCGACGCGGGCCATACCTGCTGCGTCAATGGCCTCGTAGGCCGTGCTGGCGATACGCCCTATCTCCTGCGAGATCTCATCCCGGATTGGGGCAGGGGCGACGAGCTCCATCCCGCCCTCGACGTACTTGGCCTCGTAATCGTAGAAGCCCTCCTTTTTTATGAGGATTTCACCGGGGACGGAGACGTCAGGATCCTCGTTGCCGAGCACGGAGACCTCGATCTCGCGGGCGTCCACACCCTCCTCGACGATGATGCGCCGGTCGAAGCGCGAAGCGGTGTCGAGAGCCTCACCCAACTCTTCAGCGCTTTCGGCCTTGCCGATGCCGACGCTCGAGCCGAGGTTCGCAGGTTTCACGAAGCAAGGGTATCCAAGGGAGTTTTCGATCTCCTCTATCCGAGTCTCCCTGCCTTTCTCCCACTGTCTTCTGGTCAGGGCGACCCACCTGACCTGCGGGAGGTCGTGGTGGGCGAAGATCTTCTTCATGGTGGGCTTGTCCATGCCGGCGGCGCTCCCCAGCACCCCGCTACCGACGTAGGGGACGCCGGCGAGCTCGAGCATGCCCTGTATGGTGCCGTCCTCACCGTATGGACCATGCAGGACAGGGAAGACCACGTCCACGGAAGCGAGGCCCGCTGGTAGTTTCTCCGTTGTGGAGGCCGGTGGGCCCGAGACGTCGAGGTCGGAGCCATCGGGCAGGTAGCCGCTTTTCGACTCCAGCTGGCGCATAGGCTCTCCGGAGGAGATCCAACGCCCCTCCCTGGTTATGCCGACGGGCACGACTTCGTAACGGCCGCTCCTCCCCAGCGCCTGCGTTATGGCGCGTGCGGAGGCCAGGGACACTTCGTGTTCCCCGCTGCGACCTCCGAAGACGACCATCACCCTGACCAAAGCGCTCCTCTCTTCTCCAGCCCGCCTATCCTAGCAAAGGGCTTGTCTGGCGTGCTCTTCAGGCCTCTCGCGGCTTGAAACCGAGCTCGCCCGAGCGCTCCCTCAGCGCCTGGGCCACGAACTCGATGTGCTCGTTGAGGTCCACGCCGAGTTCCTCGGCGCCCCTTACTATGTCGTCCCTGTTTACGGCCGCAGCGAAGGACTTCTGCTTCATCTTCTTGCGGACGCTCTTTGCCTTCATGTTTTCGAGACCTTCGGGACGCATGAGGGCGCAAGCCACGATAAAGCCGGAGAGCTCATCCACGGCGTAGAGCGTTTTGGACATGAGGGTGTCGCGGGGCACGTCGAGGTAGTCGGCGTGCCCCTTTATGGCGTGGATGACTGCTTCGGGATAGCCCCTTCTCTCCAGCTCCCTGACACCGACCATAGGATGCTCGTCCGGCGTGGGGTGTTTCTCGTAGTCCATGTCGTGCAGGAGGCCGGTTATACCCCACATCTCCTCGTCCTCGCCGAAACGGCGGGCGTAGGCCCGCATGGCGGCCTCGACGGCAAGCATGTGTTTGCGCAGGGAGTCACTCTCTGTCCACGTGCACATAAGCTCCCATGATTGTTCGCGGTTCAATTGTCTCCTTTCGGTCGACAGGTATCAGGTTGTTGCCGGCGGGACATTCGGGCGCGTCCATAACTCTTTCACGCATTGCTAGCTGCGTATAGCTTTCTTCGAAATGAGGCGGCCCGGCACATTCCATGACGTCTGTAGCCTGATACCTACTCATCACCTTCATACGAGACTTCTATGACGCCGCCCGGCGCGTTCGTCTGCTGGACGGATCTGGTAGCTTCGCCGGCTACCAGGACCACCTCGAGGTCGCCGGTGTCCCCGTCCTGTTTCTCGATGCGGCACGAGAGTTGCCGTCCCTTCAAGGCGAACGCGAAGCGCTTGGGCACCTGGCCGCTCAGCACGCTACGCTTCTCTCCCACCGAGCAGAGGCCGGAGAACATGGTCCCGGTGTCCCCTTCCAGCCGAATCACGGCATCAGGCTTACCGCCGGGGTCGTCGCCGAGGGTGATATCGGGAGGGGGCGATTCCACTGTCGTCTCCAGTCCGGTGGAAGAGGCGGACGTCGGCTCCTCTGTAATCTCCGTCTTCTCCTTAGCAGGGTTGTTTCCCATATCGGGATTCCTGGTCTCATCGGAGCAGGCACCGGCGAAGAGCACCACGGCGAGCAGCAACATCGCCACCGGCACGATCAGACGAAATCTTGGGGGCTCAACGGAATCCATGAGCATCCATTCTATCTGACGAGATCTTCGTCTTCTCTCGCTCCGGATAACTGCAGGGAGCGGGATCTCGCCCTCGACAAGACGGTGTCGAGCATCTCGGGGGTGAGCACCCCGGTAAAGGTATTCTGCTGCGATGGATGGTAGCAACCGATAAGTACGAGCGAGCCGGCTTCACACTCCGCGCCGTGGGCGAACTTCGGCTTCGGCCTCTTTCCCAGCAGTCGCAGGGCGGCGTCCCAGGCGAAGGCGCCGAGGCAGACGACGACCTTCGCGTCGAGCGCCTCCAGTTCGCGGGCGGCGTAAGGTAGGCAGGCGTCGCGCTCTCCCGGGGTTGGTCTGTTCCGAGGCGGGGCGCACCGGACGGCGGCCGAGATCCAGAGTCCCGAGAGACGCAGCCCGTCGTCCTTGCTCCGTGAGACCGGCTGGTTGGCAAAACCCGTGCGGTGGAGCGATGCGAACAAGAAATCGCCCGAGCGGTCGCCGGTGAAGACACGTCCTGTCCTGTTCGCCCCGTGGGCGGCGGGGGCGAGACCGAAGACGACGACGCTGGCCTCAGGATCGCCGAAGCCGGGGACGGGACGCCCCCAGTAGGTCTCGTTCTCGAAGGAAGCCCGCTTCTCCCTGGCCACCTCCTCGCGCCAGGCTACGAGGCGCGGGCAGCGACGACAGGAGACGATCTCTCGCTCTAGCGTCGCGAGTTCCTCGCCGTGCTGTGACCAGCCCTCACGCCCCAAAGCGGTTGAGCTTCAGGGAATGGCCCATGAGATAGCCCATGATCTCTTCGGCCTGGAAGACTCCTAGCGAACCACCTGCGCAAGGGCGCTCCCCGAAGGTGTTTGCGGTCGGGAGGGTATATGGTGAGGCGAGCAACAACGGTACGCCGTGCCAGGAATGGCTCTTCAACTTCGCCGGCGTCGCGTGGTCGCCTGTGATAGCGAGGGCGTCGGGGCCGAGGTCCAGCAGCGCGGGTATCTGGGCGTCTACCTCCTCGATCACGGCGGCCTTCCTGTCGAAGTCCCCGTCTTCTCCTGCGGCGTCTGGGGGTTTGATGTGGACGAAGAAGAAGTCGTGGTCTTCCCAGTTCGTCTTCAGGGTCTCGAACTCTCCGGAGATGCCTTCGCCCTCCTTCAGGAGATGCATGCCGGCGAGGCGGGCCAGTCCTTTGTACATCGGGTAGCTCGCGATGGCGGCCGCGTCAAGCCTGTAGGTTTCCTCGAAAGAGGGGAGCGCGGGGTGCATCCCGAAGCCGCGCACGAGGACGGTGTTCGCCGGGTGCTGGTCGGCCAGGATCTCGTTTGCCTGCTCGACGAAGGAGTTTGCGATCTGGGCGCTCTTTTTGGCCCCTGGTGAACCGTCCGTCGGCTCGACGGGGAGCGGTTCGAGGCCCGTACGCTGGGGGTCGGAGTCGGCCAGGGCGTCGGAGAGCCCCTCGTCCCTGAAGACGGCGACGGCCCTGTACTCCTTCTCGGGTACGACGAAGACCTCGACGCTGTCGAGGTTCAGCTTCTCGTTCAGGAGCGCGACTAGCTCCTCGCCCTTCTCGGAGGGGATTCGGCCCGCCCTCCGGTCCGAGATCCTGCCCGATTTGTCTTTGGTGGCGAAGTTCACGCGGGCCGCCAGGTCGCTCTCGCCGAGGTCGAAGCCGACACCGAGCGCACTGAGGACGCCGCGTCCGACCTGGAAGCGGACGGGGTCGTATCCGAATAGGCCGAGATGGCCTGGGCCGCTTCCAGGGCTCACTCCCGCTGCGACGGGTTGCGAGAGCCCAAGGTCAGACCGGGCGGCGAGGGCGTCGAGGTTTGGTGTGTCTGCGGCCTCGAGCTCCGTCTGGCCTGATGGGTCCATAGGCAACCCTCCCAGGCCGTCCAGGACGAGCAGAACGATCTTCGTGTCCGTCTTGACGGATAGCTCTCGCATGAGGTTGAGGTCCAAAACAGAGTCCTTTCCTTTTTCGAGGCGCGCCGGAAGTCTAACAAAGAGGGTCTATATAATCTCCGCTTGGAGCCAAAGCAAAGAAGACCGTAGATGAAGATAGAGTCCATAGATCTTGGTTTCATGGATACCGGGGAGGTCATAGCCTCGTTCTCACTGCTCGACGAGGACGGGGCTTCCGCCGCCCTCGTGGAGACCGGTCCGACGAACTGCCTCGACCGGCTCTCCGCCGGCCTGAATACAGTCGAGCCGGGATCGTGACGAGGATAGGGACCAGGCCTCACGAAGAATAGAGGAACGTTGGCTAGAAACATGATCCTGATCGCGGTGGTCGTCTTGATCCTGGGCGGGCTGTTCTTCTTGCTGCGCCCCGACACCCCAGCCGGTGTGCCACGCGACCGGACGATCGCCGTCTCCATCGAGGGCGGTGAGATGAGCCCGGCCGAGATCTCCGTCAACGAGGGCGACAGCGTGACGCTCCGGGTTAGCTCCGATAGGCCGATGGAACTCCACCTGCATGGCTACGACGTCGAGCAAGAGGTCGGGCCAGGACAGAAGGCGAGCCTTCGCTTCGAGGCGGACCTCACGGGGCGCTTCGAGATCGAAGACCACGAATCCGAGAAGGAGCTCGGCGTGCTCCAGGTGCGCCCGCGGTAGCGAAGGGATGATGCGTCGCGTCGCAGCCGCCGCGCTCGCGTTCTCATTCATCCTGTCCGTCACCCGTCCGGCGACAGCCCACGGCTTCGGGCCGACCTACGACATCCCGATCCCGCTCTGGCTCTACCTCTACGGCGCCGCCGCCGCCGTGGTGCTCTCCTTCTTACCGCTGGCCCTGTTCTCCCGCAAGGAGCGGGACGCCCCCTACCGGTACCCACGCTTTGATCTGTTTCGCGTTCGGCTACTGAGGACAGTCCTGACATCACGACTGCTCACAGGCGGCCTGCGCCTGCTCTCCGTTGCGCTCTTTCTGGTCGTTGTGATAGCCGGCCTGGTTGGTCTGCAGAGCGGATTCAACTTCGCCCCGACGTTCGTGTGGATTACATGGTGGGTGGGCTTCAGCTTCTTCACCGCGTTCGTGGGGAACCTGTGGCCTCTCGTAAATCCCTGGAGGGTAGTCTTCGAATGGGCCGAAGGACTGGTCCGCCGGCTCGGCTACAGGGACGGGCTCCAGCTCGACGAGCCCTATCCCGACGCTCTCGGCATCTGGCCCGCTGTGGGGTTCTACCTGACGTTCGTCTGGATCGAGAACGTCTTCTCGGGTTCGTACGTGCCGCGCAACATCGCCCTCTTCGCCCTCGCTTACGCACTGATCACACTCTACGGCATGGCCTTCTTCGGCAAGGAGACCTGGCTGCGCCGGGGAGATGCGTTCTCGGTGTTCTTCGGACTTCTCGGTAGATTCGCCCCCACAGAAGTCAGGGTGAAGAACCCTGAGGTATGTGTTGGCTGCGAAGGCTGCGGCGACGACGCAGGGGGAGGGTGCGTGAACTGTTACGAGTGTTTCGCCCGCGCCGCGCCCGAGGAGCGCGAATTGAACCTGCGCCCTCCTGCGATCGGTCTAGGACTGCCCGAGAAGGTGACACCGGGCGGGGCCGCGTTCGTGATCGTGGTGCTCTCTGGCGTGACTTTCGACGGCCTGCTCGAGACCCCGCTGTGGCTCGAGATCGTACGTCTTTCCCCTGTGACGCAGACGCTTGGGACGATTCTGCTGCCTTTGCTCTTCTTCGGCATCTATCTCGGCTTCGTGGAACTGAGCCGAATCCTTGGCCGTGGAGGGGGGATAGGTTTCAGGCGGTTCGCGGCCGCGTATGCTTTCTCGCTCGTACCCATCGCGATCGCCTACCAGGTGGCCCACTATTACACATTCCTGCTCATCCAGGGGCAGATGATAGTCTCACTCCTCTCCGACCCTCTGGGATGGGGTTGGAACCTCTTCGGCACCGCAGATTTCGAGCCCCGTTACGGCATCGTAGGGGCCGGGTTCGTCTGGTACTCGCAGGTCGCGCTCATCGTGGCCGGGCACGTGATCGCCGTCTATCTTGCACACTCGATCTCGCTGCGTCTCCTGCGCGATCCGGGACGCGCCCTTAGGAGCCAACTGCCGATGCTCGTCCTTATGGTCCTCTATACGATGACCAGCCTCTGGATCCTGGCCCAACCCATCGTTGAGTAGGGTAGAAATATACCCTACTCCCCATCCCGGGTGTGGTACATTCCAAGATAGGAGAATGCGACGTTGGTCTACCCGGGGGGAGCAGACTTAGACGGGCCTGGGTGAGCATGAGCGGCGAGTCTGGCAACCCGCATACGGGACTAGAGATTGGCAAGACTCTGCGGCTGGCCCGCGAGAAGCGAGGTCTATCGCTCCGGCAGGTCGAGGAGGCGACGAAGATCCGGACCAGGTACCTCCGCGACCTGGAGAACGAGAACTTCGACGTGCTACCTGCCGTGTACATGCTGGGGTCCCTCAAGACCTACGCCGAGCACCTTGGACTAGACGGAGCGGCGATGACCAGGGAGCTCAAACGCCGCCAGGCATCCGTGCAGGGGGAACAAGACCAGGCGCCAGAAGATCCTCCGTCGGGCAAGCTGCGTGGGTTCCTGGCATCTCTGGGCCTTCTGGCTGGCATCGGCGGGACTGTCGAAGACGAAACAGGCGCGATGGCGCCCGTCCGCAGACCCGGCCTGTACATGAGCCTCGCGTTGGTTCTGGTCTTCGTCTTCGCCACGTACTTCGCGTCCAGCATTGCGGGCGAAGATCTACCACCGGTGCAATTAGTACAAGAACCGACGGTCTCCCAGCTTCCCTCCGGGATCGTCCTGGTCGGCAACGTGGAAGACGAGGAGCGTAATTCGGAGGATGTGAGCAAGGAGAATCAGGCCGAATCTCCTGCTAAGGACGACGAAATCAAGACGGAGCGAAGCGGGCAAGAGGAGTTCGCACCCCGTACGGCACAGGTGCGCTCATCCTCGGCGACCGCGTCAGCGAGCGCATCGGCGGGTGCTTCAGCGAGCGCGACAGCGAGCGCATCACCCGCTTACACCGCGTCTGCCTCCGCGCCTGCGACGGCCGCACCTGCGCCAACCACTGTTCGGCCCGAACCGGCGGCCAGGGAACAGCGCGGCGGGGGAGGCATGGTTGCCCCGGCTGGTCCGCCTGCCCGCGTGTCGGGCAGTCAGAGCCTTCACGAGACGCAAGCGGGCGCCGTCGACGCTACCCAGCTCGGTAACGGGGTTCCCAAGACAGTGAAGAAAGCCCTGAACTCCGTCCGGTGACCTCGCCGGAATTCTCGAAAGGAATCTATGAGGGCGCACAAACTCTCCCATCACGTACTCGACCATTTGCGGGAGGCTACATGCGAAAATCGAGAGCTGACTAGCTGAAGTGCTGACCAGCTGAGAGCTTGCAAAGAAGCCCAAACCTCTTTATGAATCTAGCCGTTCTTGACGGCTTCGTTGAGGTCCTGCAGGCCCTGCTTGGCGTCTGAGAAGAGCATCATGGTCTTCTCCGTGTCATAGAAGAGGGGGTTGTCCACGCCTGCGAAGCCGGGGCTCAGGGAGCGCTTTATGAAGATCACGTGCTCCGCGTTCTCGACGGAGAGCACGGGCATTCCGCTTATGGGGCTCTCCACCTCGGGGTCGTTGGCCGAAGGGTTGACCACGTCGTTGGCGCCGACGATGATCGCGGCGTCGGCGTCATCGAACTCGGGGTTTATGTCTTCGAGGTCGTAGAGCTTCTCGTAGGGGATGCCGACCTCGGTCAAGAGCACGTTCATGTGTCCTGGCATACGACCGGCCACGGGGTGAATACCGAAAAGGACCTCCTTGCCCTCGGACTCGAGCGTCTCCACCAGGTCTCGCATGGCCTGCTGGGCCTGGGCGACGGCGAGGCCGTAACCGGGTACGATCACGACTTTCTGCGCGTCGTCTGCGAGGTACTCGCCAACCTCCTCGGCGCTCTTTTCGTTGACTTCCCGGTCTTCTTGCTGCTCGCTCTGGCCACCTCCGGAAGCAGCGATGCTGGCGAAGATTATCTTGCCCAGCGGGCGCCCTAAAGCGCCCGACATAAGCCTTGTCAGGATGGTCCCCGAGGCACCTACCAGCGTACCGCTGATAATGAGAGCATAGTTGGAGAGCACGAAGCCCGAGGCCGCCGCCGCAAGACCTGTGAACGCGTTAAGCAGTGAGATCACGATGGGCATGTCCGCCCCGCCGATGGGGATGACGAACAGGACACCGAGCAACAGCGACGCGCCAAGGATCAAGTACAGCGAGACGAGCGGCGAGAGCACGAGCCCGCCCACCAGGATGTTCGCGGAGAGAAGCAAAATACCGAGGAAGATGGCGGCGTTCACCACCTGCTGCAAAGGGAACGTCACCGAGCCGGTCAAGGCCAGCTCCTGGAGTTTGGTGAACGCGATGATGCTCCCCGCGAAGCTCACCGTCCCGATAATGACGCTGAGAAGCACCGCGATGGAGGCGACGAGCGTCTCCTGGCCCTGGCCTAGCGCCTCGACCCGGTAGAACTCCGAGACTGCTATGAGCGCCGCCGCGCCGCCCCCCACGCCGTTGAACGCCGCGACCATCTGCGGCATCGCCGTCATCTGGACCCGCTGGGCTGCGACGGCCCCGATCACCGCCCCGACCACCACCCCGACCGAGATCTCACCGACGCTCAATACGTTGTCTATGTCCGCGACGAAAACGGTGGCGATTAGGGCTATAACCATGCCGATCGCAGCGAGCGTGTTCCCCGAACGGGCCGTTTCGGGCGTCCTCAAGCGGCGGATGCCGTAGATGAACAGCGCGGCAGCTGCGAGGTAGGCGATAAACGGCGCGACCTGCAAGGGCTATTTCTCTCTCTTCTTGACCCGCTTCTTCGGCGGACCGAACATGCCGAGCATCCTGTTCGTAACCCAGAAGCCACCGACCACGTTCATCGCCCCGAAGACGACGGCTATCATGCCGACGGTCGTTGTGAAGCTATCAGAAGCAGAGGCTAGCGCGATGATCGCGCCGACCAGCACGATCCCGTGTATGGCATTCGTCGCGCTCATGAGCGGCGTGTGCAGCAGGTTAGGGACACGTGAGATCAACTCGAACCCGAGGAACGCCGAGATGACGAAGATCGCGAGTTCGGCGAGTAGTTGTGAGGTCATCCGGCCTCCTGGAGCGCTTCTCTGGTCGGACCGTGGCGGATCTCGCCACCGTACGCTATGCAGGTCTCGCCGGTGATCTCATCCTCGAAGTCTAGATCGAGGTGCAGGTCTTTCTTGTCTTTGTCCTCCGACCTGTCTTCGGTGATATGCCCGATGAGATTGTACATGTTGCGCGAGTAGAGCTGGCTGGCGTGTATGGGCATGGTGCTCGGCAGGTTCACAGGACCGACGATTCTGACCCCTTCGTGCTCGACGGTCTCTCCGGCCTCGGTAAGCTCACAGTTACCGCCACTCTCCGCCGCGAGGTCCACGATTACGGACCCCGGTTTCATGCTCTCGACCATGTCCTTGTCCACGAGCTGCGGTGCCTTCCTGCCAGGGACGAGCGCGGTCGTGATTACTATGTCCATCTCCTCCATGCGCTCCCTGATGAGCTTCTGGTCCTCATCGAGCTTCTCCTGGGACCACCCTTCGTCTTCCTCTTCGGAGTAATCTTCTTCCTCCTCTTCGCCCTCGACGATGTACCGGTCCCGCGGCGGTTCGGCGTACGAGTAGAAGCCCAGAGAGGTCATCAGCTTCCGCCATCCTGTGGGTTGGTACTCTTCGTAAGCGTCTTCCTCCCCTTCGTCTTGCTTCTCGTCCTCGGAGTCTATAAACGTGGCGCCGAGTGACTCTGCCTGCTCTTTGGTCTCGGGCCTGATGTCGTAGGCAAAAACCTCGGCCCCGAGTCGGTTCATGATCGCCATGGCCTGCAAGCCCGCTACCGCGACCCCGAATACCATGACGTTCGCCGCCTTCGTCGTACCCGCGGCGGTGGAGAGCATGGGGACGTATTTGCCGATGGTGTCGGCCGCGATGAGCGCGCACTTGTAGCCTGCGATGGAGCCCATCGAGGAGAGGGCGTCCATGGCCTGCGCCGCGCTGGTGCGCGGGACGGCCTCGTTCGAGAAGACAGTTACGCCCGCTTCGGCTAGCTTCTCTACGAGATCGGGCTCCTGCGGTCCGTTGAGGAAACAGATGAGGACCTGACCCTCGCGCAAGAGCCCGATCTCACCTTCCACCGGGCTCTGCACTTTGACTACTATGTCGGCCTCGCCATACACCTCTTCAGGGCCTTCGGCGATGCTCGCTCCCGCCTCCTCGTACGCACCGTCGAGGTTGTAGTCGCGGCCGGCGCCCGACTCCACGAGGACCTCGAAACCGTCCTTGACGAGTCTGCCTACGGTCTCGGGCACGAGCCCGACCCTGCGCTCGCCCTCGGCCACTTCCTGCGGTATTCCAACTTTCACGCGTCAGATTATAGCGTCGGAGCAGGATCTTCGCTTCCGAGGGCCAACCGTTACCAACGAAGTCCCGTTTTGTAATCGAAATGTCACATATGGGGCTTAAAGTTCTACTATCGACCATAGTATCTGATCGAGAAAGGAGGTCGAGGACGATGAAGAAACAGAGT
This sequence comes from uncultured Rubrobacteraceae bacterium, assembly GCA_963811295.1. Lineage (GTDB taxonomy): Bacteria > Actinomycetota > Rubrobacteria > Rubrobacterales > Rubrobacteraceae > Rubrobacter_D. The sequence continues at coordinate 13,185 of CAWEQZ010000023.1, forward strand.
GCCACGTACCATAAGAAGCTGGCCGCGCTTGTGGTGGCCGTATTCGCGTTCGCCGGGCTTGGCCTCCTAGGGTATGCTCTGCTGGCCGGAGGTTCTCCGGCCTCGGCCGAAAGCCCTGAGCGTGTACACGGCAGGATCTCTAAGGAGCTCGAAGAGAAGTTTCACAGGAGTATCCCGGAGAGGATCGTCGAGACGGCAAAAGCCCCCCTAAGAGGTTCCCAGGCCAAGACGCCAGAGAGCAAGAAGCTAGAACTTACCGTCCCTGCTCTGGATCAGGTGGACGGTGTGCCCGTCTACGACGCCCCCGAGAGCGGGTACGAGAAGGCCCTCCACGACAGCGTGGTACACGTGAGGGGCACGGGCTTCCCGTGGCAGAACACGGCCAACGTCTACATCGCTGGCCACAGGGTGGGTTATCCCGGCACCAGAGAGCAACCTCGTGTTCTGGGACCTCAACAAGCTAAGGAAGGGGGATGAGATCTTCCTCACCGAGGCAGACGGGACCCGCTACACCTACGAGGTCTTCGAGAAGCGAGTGATCTCACCCCATACCGTCAGCATCATGCGAGCGCCAAAGGGGAAGAACATCGTCAGCCTACAAACATGTACGCTCCCCGACTACTCGCACCGCCTCATAGTGCAGGGCGAACTGAAGGGCAAGAATTAAGCTCCCACCAGGACCTTGTGCTCGATTGACACCGGCAAGGCCATTTTGTAACCTGGATGTTACTTTCGCCTTGTTTACCTGCACGGCGGAGAGATCTGAATCAATGGAGAGGAAGTAGATTGACGTGAGAACCTACAGGACGAGAAGAAGCGGGCTCAGGATATTTGGCTACCTCGTAGCCACCCTGCTTGTCGTATCCGGGTTGGTTCTGGTTGGGTACTCTTTTCTCATACGCGACCCGTTCGCCAGCGCAGCCGTCTTTGCGCAGAAGCCACCGAGCGGCGCGACCATGACGCTTACAGTCCCCGAGATGCGGCGCGTCGACGACGTGCCCGTCTACACGGGCGCTGTGAATGATAAGGGTGCGCTCCACGACGGGACGCTACACCTGAATAGCACGGGGTTCCCCTGGCAGACGGGGGCCAACGTCTATATCGCTGGCCACCGCATGGGCTTCCCGGGCACCAGAAGTTATCTCGTATTCTGGGATCTGAACACGCTGGAGGACGGCGACAAGGTCATCCTGACCGACGCGAACGGTACCCGATACACCTACAGTGTGTTCAGGAGCGTCATTCTCAACCCGGACGACGCCTCATACATCACACGACCTGTCCCAGGCAAGAGCATCGTCAGCCTGCAGACGTGTACCTTGCCCGACTACGCGCAGCGCCTGATCGTTCAGGCTGAGTTGACAGCCGTGGGTTAGCCGCTGGGAGGAATGTAATTCCGCTCGGCGCGCTGGTCAGCCATTTGCTTGCTGAAGTGCTGACGGCTAGGCCTTACAAAAGCCGATATCTATCTGGTTTTTCTACGGGGTCTCAGTTCGGCGGCGAGTTGTTCTACGGGTTCGCCGTTCTTGAGGTGTCTCTGCACTACCTCGGGCACGTCTTGCTCTGCGACGCCGAGGTACCAGGCACCCCCCGGGTAGACGACGAGGTTCGGGCCGTGTTTACAGAGGCCGAGGCAACCTACGGAGTCCACGCGTACGTCCCTGTTCATGCCCTCCGCGCGCAACTCGTCCTTGAGCGACTTGCGGACGGCTTTGGACCCCCGCTTTTTGCAGTCTCCGCCCTTGCAGATAAGCACGTGGGCATCGTAGTCCCTGACCTTCGCAGCCGGCTTTGCGAGCGTCGCCAGCGTGCCGCCCTTCCGCGCCTGCTTCTTCGCCTTCTTGCCTCTCTTCGAGATAACTTCCTCCGGTGTTGACACCGGCGTGCGCTGTGCGGGTACGACCGATGACTATTCAGGGAAGTTCGAATATATCACCCTGGGCGGCGGGACGGTATCATGGGCGGTATGAGATTTCACGACCCATCAAGGATGCCGATGGTTTTGGCAAGGAGGATCTGAGCGTGGCAGTTTCAGGAGTCAGGAAGGCGAGAGAGATATGACGGACGTAGCACGGAGGCCGAGCCTTTCCGACCCTTCGCTGTACATAAACAGGGAACTCTCGTGGCTGGGGTTCAACAACAGGGTTCTCGAACAGGCCCGTGACGAGCGGCACCCGCTGCTGGAGAGGGTGCGATTCATCGCGATCTCCGAGACCAACCTGGACGAGTTCTTCATGATCAGGGTTGCAGGTTTGCAGCAGCAGGTCGCTTCGGATCTTCCGAACCCCGTTCCAGATGGGATGACCCCTGAGGAGCAGCTCTCTCGGATACACGACCATACGGAGGAGTTCTTCGAGGAGCGGCGCAGGATACTGAACAAGGAGCTAATACCTGCCCTGGAAGAAGAGGGCATACGCATGGTGCCACACGGCAAGGTCCGCGCCGCCGAGCGACGGGAGCTCAGGGAGAGGTTTGTCAGGGACATACTTCCCATACTCACGCCCCTCGCCATAGACCCGGCGCACCCCTTCCCCCACATCTCCAACCTATCACTGAACTTGCTCGTCGTGATCGAGGATGCGGGAAGGCGGGTGATGGCCCGCGTAAAGGTGCCGACCACCATAGACCGCTTTATGCGGCTCGTCGAGGAGGATCGCGGTCCCGGCGAAAAGCCCGAGATGCGCTTTGTGAGGGTCGAAGAAGTCATCTCGGCGAACCTGGACGAGCTCTTCCCTGGCAAGGAGGTCGTCGCGAGCTACGTCTTCCAAGTAACCCGCAATGCGGACTTCGTGATCGAGGAGGACGAGGCGGCCGACCTCCTGCAGGCTATAGAGGACGAGCTGGAGAGCCGCTGGTTCGGCCAGAGTGTCAGGCTCGTGGTCTCAGACGAGATGCCCGACGACCTGAGGGACTGGCTTGTTGGCAACCTCAAGGTCGACGAAACCTCGGTCTTCGCCTCTCCCCACCCGATAGGGCTCGCTGATCTGGAGGAGCTCACGCACGTCGATCGCTCCGATCTGCTCTATCCTCCGATAACACCAAGAGTTCCTTCGGAGATCCGGAGCGCTCGGTCTATCACCCAGGCCATCAGGAACGGCGACATCCTGCTCTACCATCCCTTCGACTCGTTCGCACCCGTCGTCGAATTCGTCAGGGCGGCGGCCAACGATCCCGAGGTGCTAGCCATAAAGCAGACCCTCTACCGCGTCGGCTCCAACTCCCCTATAGTCGAGACGCTCTCTGAGGCGCGCGACGAGCAGACGCAGGTCGCCGTTCTGGTCGAGCTGAAGGCGCGCTTCGACGAAGAGCCGAACATAACCTGGGCGCGCCAGCTGGAGGCCAGGGGCGTCCACGTCGCCTACGGTATCGTCGGCCTCAAGACGCACGCCAAGATCAGCCTGGTCGTCAGGCGCGAGGGCTCGGGCCTGAGACGCTACGTCCACCTTGGCACAGGAAACTACAATCCTGGGACAGCCCGCATCTACACGGATTTCTCGTACTTCACCGACGACCCGAAGCTCGTCGAGGACGGCTCGGATCTCTTCAACTACCTGACCGGCTATTCCGAGCAGGAAGAGTACCAGGAGCTACTCGTCGCCCCCCTGACCATGCGGGAGAACATCGTGCGCCTTATCGAAGAGCAGATCGATAAGGCTAAAGTCGGCGAGCCGGCCAGCATCACGTGCAAGACCAACTCGCTCACGGATCCCCAGATCATCGAGCTTCTCTACGAAGCCTCCCAGGCCGGGGTGAAGATAGACCTGATCGTACGGGGCATCTGCTGCCTCAGGCCCGGCGTGGAAGGCGTGAGCGAGACCATCCGCGTAGTCTCGCTGGTAGGACGCTTCCTCGAGCACGCCCGTATCTTCGCCTTTTCCAACGGGGATGACGAAAGGATGTACCTCGGAAGCGCCGACTTGATGCAGCGCAATCTCAACCGTCGCGTCGAGACGGCCTTCCCGCTGCGCGAGAAGCGCCACCGCGAGAAGGTCCGCCGCCTACTCGACCTCCAGCTCGCCGACAACGCGAACGGCTGGGAACTCGGCCCCGACGGCACCTTCGAACGCCTGCACCCCAAAGACGGTGAGGAATGCGTAGACAGCCAGGCGATACTTCTCGAAGAAGGCATCTAATCTTCGGAGACGCCGCAACATATACGTTTGTTGCTAGTGAACCACGTCCGTGCTACATTGCGCCTTTGTTTTCGGGGAGTGCTGCTGGGACGGGCTAACGAGACGGGGCGCGAATGACAGTGGGACAGAGTAGCGGATCATCCCGTACGAAAGAGCCTTCGGCGACGGATCACCAGGAGATAGAGTGGCAGTTCGATGCTGGTGAGCTCGAGTCGGTCGAGGGCTGGTTCAACCAGCACAATTCAGGGTCTTCGGGAGTCCTCATCGCTCCTGAATCCACGATCGAGATCACAGATACCTACTACGACTCCGATGACTGGCGTTTCTACAGGGCCGGCTACGCCCTGCGCGTCCGTAACACGGAAGGCGCAGTCGAGGCGACGATGAAGGCCCTGACGCCGGCCGAGGGCAGCCTCAGGAAGAGGCGTGAGATCTCCGAGCCCCTCAGCGACGATAAGCCCTCCACGCTGAAAGAGGCCGGGGGGGCTGTCGGCGGGCTTTCCAGGACGCTCGTTGGCGGACGTGAGCTGCGCCCACTGTTTACGATCAAGACCCACCGCCAGGGTTTCGCGCTCCTGCTCGATGGTTCTACAGACAAAAACCAGGAGGAAGTGCGCATTGGCGAGATCTCACTCGACACCTCTAAGATACTCCTGGGCGAGGAGACGGCCCGCTTGACTCGTGTGGAGATAGAGGCCGGCATGGCCCCGACCCCTGATCTGCTTGGTTTCGTGGACGAGATGCAGTCGGACCTCGAACTGACCCCGGCCTCTATCTCCAAGTACGAGACTGGTCTGTACGCCAGCGGACTCAACCCGGAGGGGGACTCCGAGTTCGGCCCTACGCGCATAGACCCTTCCATGAGCCTGGGCGAGGTCGCGTTCGCCGTGCTGCGCGCTCAGTTCGCCGAGATGCGGGACCACGAGCCTGGCACGCGGCTGGGCGAGGACCTTGAGGAGCTGCACGACATGCGCGTGCCGACGCGCCGGATGCGGGCAGCGATGAAGGTCTTCGAGGGAGCTCTGCCCGAGCGGGCCAGCTGGCTGAGGGAGGAGTTGCGCTGGGTGGCCCACGCCCTCGGCGATGTAAGGGACCTTGACGTGCAGATCGAGCGCTTCCAGGCCTGGCAGGAAGAGGCTGACGAGGAGGTCTCCGGGTTCCTGGACAGGATCCTGACCATCACCCGCAAGCGGCGGGCCGAGGCCCGCAAGAACATGCTGGAGACCCTGGACTCCGTCCGGTACGAGCGTCTCTTGTCTTCATTCGCGGAGATGCTACGCCTCGGTCCAGCCGCCGAGCTGGAGCCCGCGCAGACGAACGGCAAAGACCAGGCGGGCGAGCCGGTCACGGCAGCGGCGCCGGCCCTGATCTCGGACCGCCACCGCAAGTGGAGAAAGGCGGCGAAACGCCTGGATGAGACCTCATCTCCCGAGGCCTTCCACGACGTGCGCAAAAAGGGGAAGCGGTTGCGCTACACCCTTGAGTTTTTCTCTGACGTCTACGGTAGACCGGTGCAGAATCTCGTCAAACCTCTAAAGGCGCTGCAGGATGACCTCGGCGACCACCAGGACGCCGTAGTCACCGCCGCATTCTTGAGGGAACTTGGCACAACGACCGGCCAAGCGCGGGTCCCGCGCGGGGTCGCCTTCACGATGGGTGTCTACGCAGAACGCTGCACCAGCGAGGCGAAGGACCTGCGCTCCGTCGTACCCGGTTCGAAACCCTTCCGCACCCTAACCAAGGGCAAGAAATGGAAGAAGTTCGAGAAGATTCTGGAGAGTCGGAGTGAGGCTAATGTGTCAGACAAGCGTGTTCGGTAGGCCCGCTTGTACCTCTACCTCATCCGCCACGCTGTCGCCCACAAGCGTGACCAGGAACGCTGGCCTGATGACAGCAGGCGTCCGCTCACGCCCGAGGGCGAGGAAGCGTTCGAGGGGGCGGCCCGCGGGCTGACCCGTATAGTCCCAGAAGTAGAGGTTCTGCTGAGCAGCCCCTACGAACGGGCGTGGCGGACGGCGGAGATCCTGGCCGAACAGGCCGGCTGGCCGGCGCCGGAGAAACTCACCGCCCTGGAACCCGAAGTCCCACCAGAAGAAGTCGTCGTGGCACTGCAGACCTACCAGGGGAAGCAGTCCGTGGCCCTGACCGGTCACAGACCCTGCCTGCACGAGCTTGCCGTGTACCTGCTCACCGGCGACGCCTACAGCGCAGACATGAAAATCAAGAAGGGCGGCATCGTGTGCATCGAGTTCGGCGACGCCCCGAAGGCCGGAGCTGGCACGCTGCGCTGGCTGTTCACGCCGAAAGTACTCCGCAATATAGCTGTCAGCTAGTCAGCTCACCCCAGCGGTATCCGCGCCAGCGTCTCGGGCTCGGGGTACTCCAGGCGGAGGTCGAGCAGGGTCATCTCCACGTTCTCTACCGTGATCTCTCCGATAGGCCAGTCTCTGTAGCGTGCGATAGTGGAGATGAGTTCCTCCGTCGCATGCGTGCCGTCCGGCGCCTGGAAGTAGGCGAGGGTAAGGTGCGGAGGGCCTGGAGGTTTCTTCAGGTCGCAGCTCGTGCACAGAGCATCCCGCAGTCTATCGAGCGCCCCTCCGTCGTGCGCTTCGATAAACGCCGCGCCAGGGAAGGCGTTGAGGTTCGCGAACCTGACGGTAAAGGCTGGTACGTCTGACAGGGCGATCCTGGCGCGCTTCTCGATCTCTTGCAGCCTCTCGTGGGAGACCTCATCCTCTTCCCCTGGCTCATCCACAAGGAAGCCGAGAAGTACCAGCGTAACGTGCATGAAGTGGTCGGGATGTAGCGAGACGAACGGGAAAGGGCGCAACGCCGCCCTCAACGGTTCGAGACGCTCGTGGAACCGTGACGCTTCGCCGGGGACTATCAGGGAGGCCGAGAGCCTGTGCCCCTCCTGCCAGGCGGGGTCCATGTACCCACCGAACTCGAGTCGACGCCCATCGACGAAGCGCTCCCACACCTGATCATACTCCTCCATCCGCAAACTCTAGCAGAGAGCACATCCACCCCGCTCCCTAATGCATCTTCGTAGTCGCGCCCGCGCAGCTACAGCGCTTCGCGATCCATGGACCATCAAGGCGGTACACATCGCCTCTTGGTTCTCAGCTCTGTTACCGGGGAGATCCTGATGCCTGTTGCCGCGGTTTGTGAAGCAAACCGCTCTAGAATCGGGTCAGGCCTGCTATGCCTCCGAATTCGTCACGCAGGCGTACCAGATACGCTCTTCGCTGGTTCTCCGGGATGTCGACGTTGACGCTCAGGTAAGCCGAGAGAACCGGTCCCGGCCGGCCACGGAGGTTATGGTCTGCCTGAGATCTTGAGCCTGGGCCATGACTGAAACACCTCTTGCGTATATCTTGCAAGGACTGATCCTACTAGAATCGCCGACCTTCGGGTCGCGTAAACACGCCCTCCGTCTCTGGAGCGGTGTCTAGCAGCCCTTCTCTATTTCGCCGCAGGACTCGAGGTGCTCCAGGTTGTCCTGGAGGAGTTCTTCACCGAGCTCGAGTATCTGCATAACCCTTTCGTCGGCCACGGCGTAGAAAGCGTTTCTGCCCTCGCGGCGCACCTGTACGTAACCGCACCAGGCCAAACAGCGCAAGTGGTCCGAGACCCTCGGCTGGGGCGCCCCGAGCTCGTCTACCAGCTCTCCGACCTTCATCTCGCCCCGCTGCGCCAGAAGCAACAGGATCGAAAGCCTGGTCGAGTTCGCAAAACCATTGAACAACTTTGCGAGGAGGCACATCTCCTCGCTCTCGCGCCCTACTTCGATACCGGTTATGGGGTGTGACTTGATTAAATCGTTCTGCACTATCTACTCCTTCCACATCCTTTCTTACTATATACCGCCGGTTCGACCGTGTGAACCCGATTACAGCGAGCCAGGATCTCCAAGGCTAACCGCGTGTGGTGCCGACCAGGCGAGCAGGGGAAAAGAGGTCTATCGGGTGTGGGGTCTCGCCATCGGTGACGAGGTCGGCCAGGACCTCACCGACCACGCTGCAGAACTTGTAGCCGTGCCCGGAGAAGCCTGCGGCGATGGCGACCTGGGGGTAGTGGGGGTGCGTGGAGATTACGAAGTGCTCGTCCGGGGTGTTCGTGTACATGCAGGTCTTGGCGTAGAGAAAGTCACCGTCGATGTCAGGGACGTACCTGGCGAGGTAGTTCCTGATGAACTCCACCTCCTCGTCGTGAACCTCGCGGTCTATCGTCTCGGGGTCTGCCGGCTTGCTGTCGGCCCTGAAGAACGCGACCTTGACCCCGCCTCCTGGTCCGTCGTGGGCGGGGATAGCGTAGAACGAGTTGCCGTCCTCGGGTTCCCAGATAAAGATGGGGAAGCGGTCAGGGAGGAAGGGTTCGACGCCGCCTTTGGGATCGAACCAGAACAGGAGCTGGCGCGTAACCTCTAGCGGGAGACCTAGCTCAGCGAGCAGCTTCGGTGCCCACGCCCCGGCCGAGACTACCAACTGGCCCGCCTCGTAAGTCCCCGATGCCGTCTCCACCTGCACCCCTGATTCAGTAGGTTCCCAGGACAGCAGTCCCTCCTCGAAGCGGAGGTCGGCGCCCAGGGAGGCGGCCCTGTCCAGGTGGGCCTTCACGGATGCCTCGGGCCTGAGGAAGCCTGCCTTCCTCTCGAAGAAAGCGACGGTATCAGGGGTCGGTTCGAAGACCGGGTAGCGTCTTTTCAGTTCGGCGGCGTCGAGAACCTCGTAGGGCAGATCGTACATCTCTGCGCTCGCCTTGCTGCCCTCGAAATACCTGGTGCCTGGAGATCCGATCATGAGCCCCCCCGTGATCGTCATCAGATCCTCGCCGGTCTCCCTCTCCAGCCGCTCCCACAACTCGTAGGCCCGAAGGACCAACGGCACGTAGGCGGGGTCTTCGGAGTACGCCAGGCGGATGATCCTGGATTGCCCGTGGCTGGAGCCTTTGTCGTGCGCCGGTGAGTACCGCTCCAGCCCGAGCACGCGCTTGCCACGCCCGGCTAGGTGGTAGGCCGCCGAGCTCCCCATCCCACCGAGACCGGCGACGATCACGTCGTACATCAGACGCCTTTGTCTTCCTCGGGCAGGGTGAAGTCGAGGTCGGCGTGGAGGTCTGCTATGTCCATCTGGGCCTTCTGGAGCTTGCCGGCGTAGTCCCAGTTCATGGACTGCCAGCGGGTGAACTGGTCGAGAACCCAGATACCCGAGAGGCGGCTCCCGTTGCCGCTCTTGCCGTTGCCCCCGAAGGGCAGGTGGGCCTCCGCGCCGCTGGTGGAGTTGTTGACGGAGAGCATCCCCGCGCCGTTGCGCTCCCTGAAGCGCAGAGCGTTCGTCGCATCGGTGGTGTAGATGGCGGCCGAGAGCCCAAAGCCGTGCCCGTTGGAGAGGGCTACGGCCTCGTTGAAGTCCGAGAAGGAGGCGACACCGACCATGGGGCCGAAGGTCTCTGTGCGGTAGATCTCATCCTCCATCGTCACACCGTCGACGATCGTAGGGTGATCGTAGATGCCGGCCTCGGCGTCGCCGACGAAGCCCTCGCGAGGGTTATCCTTGGAGATCCTGCCCATCCCGCTCGAACCGTGGATTGTGTGATGCGTCTCGATCAGCTCGAGCCATCCCAAAAACCGCTCGTGGAAGCGCTCGCTGAGCATGGGTCCGTAGAGCACGTCCTGCGTCGGGTCTCCGATAGGCGACTCCTCGACCGCACGAGTGAACCTGGAGAGGAACTCGTCGTGGACGGACTCTTGGACGATCACGGTGCCCAAAGAGGTGCAGCGCTGACCCGCCGTGCCGAAGCCCGAGAACAGGGCGCCTTCGACGGCGAGATCGAGATCCGCATCGGGCATGACTACGAGGGGATTCTTGCCCCCGAGCTCCAGGCAGGGAGACTGCATGTGCCTGCCGCAGAGTTCGCCTATCCTCTTTCCGACCTCGGAGGAGCCCGTAAAGCCGACCTTGTCGACGAGCTTCTCGTCGAGGGCCCGCTCCAACCCTTCGAAGGCCGCCGGTCCTTCGCACTGCACCACGTTCAGGACGCCGTCGGGGAGACCTCCGGCCATAAATAGCCTGGCCAGGGCGTCGCCGATGGCGGGGGAGTATTCGGCCGGCTTCCAGACCACGGCGTTGCCGCAGGTGAGGGCCGGGATCAGGTACCACGAGGGTACCGCCACAGGGAAGTTGCCGGCCGTGATGATGGCCGCGACGCCGATAGGAACGCGGAAGGTGAAGAGTTGTTTGTCCGGCATCTCCGAGGGTACGGTCTGGCCGTAGAGCCGACGACCCTCACCGGTGAAGAAGTCGCAGGTGTCTATGATCTCCTGCACCTCGCCGAGAGACTCCGCGTAGGGCTTGCCGATCTCACGGGTCACCAGCCGTGCGAGCGCCTCCTTGTTGTTCTCGACGACGCGTCCGATCTTCTTTATCACCTGAGAGCGGACTGGGGCAGGCACAGATGCCCACTCCCGCTGCGCCTCGCGCGCGGCCCTGCACGCCTCCTCGAACGTCCCGGCGTCCCCGAGCGAAACCTCGGCCACCGTATCGGACATGCGCGCCGGGTTTGTCGAAGACATGCGCCCGCCGGGCGCGCCCTCGGGAGTGCGGCCCCCTATTATGGAGGCCACGGTACGGGTCTCTGAAGCTGTTCCTTCACGGGCGTCGGTGGTACGCATTCTCTGCCTCCAGGCTTCTCTTGTTCGTCTATCTTGTCACTATCCTACACCAAAGCTTCGGGACGCTCCTTACAGTAAAATCAGGGCATATAGAGCGTCATACACACTGTCTTGTGGGGTTTCGAGACGTGGGAGTAGTGGACAAAGCCATAGCGAACTCGATGCCCGTAATCCCGCGGCCCATTGTGAAGAAGATCTCCAGCCGCTACATAGCCGGCGATACGCTGGATGAGGCGATCTCCACGGTCAGAGACCTCAACAAGCAAGGTTGCCTCGCCACCATCGACCTCCTCGGTGAGAGCACCGAGAGCAAGGCCGACGCGACGGCGACGCTCAGGGACTACGAGAGAGTCGTCGACGCGCTCGACGCGCATGGACTCGACAGCGGCATCTCGGTCAAGCTCACCGGGCTCGGGCTGACCCTGGACGAGCAGCTCTGCAGGGCGAACCTGGACGAGGTAGTCGAATACGCAAAAGAACGGGGCCGTTTTGTGCGGGTCGACATGGAGGATTCGCCGTACACGGAGGCGACGCTGCGGATCGTCGAGGATACTCATGCCAGGCACGGGAACACGGGAGCGGTCCTGCAAGCCTACATGCGCCGCAGCATCGAGGATGTGCAGCTCGCCATTCGAGCCGGTTACTCCGTACGCCTTTGCAAGGGCATCTACGACGAGCCAAGATCCATCGCCTACAAAGACTTCGATACCGTCCGCCAGAACTACATATTCTTGCTCGACGAGCTCTTGAAGGGTGGCGTCTACGTCGGCATAGCGACGCACGACGAGTTCCTGATCTGGCACGCCCTCAGGCTCATCCACCAGCTCGAAGTCCCTGAGGACCGCTACGAGTTCCAGATGCTCCTCGGGGTAGACGAAGAGCTGAGGAGCATACTGGTCGGGGCCGGGCACAAGCTCAGGGTCTACGTGCCATTCGGGAGGGACTGGTACGAGTACTCGAGTAGGCGTCTCAAGGAGAACCCCAAGATCGCCGGCTACGTCGCCAGGGACGTGATCGGGGGCATAACCGCCAGGGTGAAGAGATAGGAGCCTGATATGGGACTGATTCCGTACAAGAACGAAGTGTATCTCGACTGGTCCGAGGAGAAGAACGTCGAAGCCATGCGGGCCGCCCTCAGAGAGGTAGGCTCCAGGCTGGACCGAAGCTACCCCGCGATCATCGGCGGCAAGCGCGTCGAGACGGACGGCGAGATAGTGTCGGTTAATCCGGCCGATCCCTCGCAGGTAGTAGGCCGCACCGCCAGTGCAACCGAGCGTGAGGCGGACATGGCGCTCGACACGGCCACCAGAGCCTTCGAGACCTGGAGCCGTACGGCGCCGGAGGCAAGGGCGCGCATACTGCTCAGGGCGTCGGCGATCATGAAGCGGCGCAAGTTCGAGCTGCTCGCCTGGGAGGCCTACGAGGGCGGCAAGCCCTGGTTCGAGGCCGACGCCCAGGTCGCCGAGGCGATAGATTTCCTGGAGTATTACGCCCGCGAGATGCTGAGGCTCAAGGACGGGGTGGAGATCTACTCTGTCCCCGGCGAGGAGAGCCGCTACACCTACCAGCCGATGGGCGTCGGGGTGATTATCGCTCCCTGGAACTTCCCTACGGCCATCCTTACGGGGATGTCGAGCGCCGCCATCGTTGCGGGGAACACCGTCATCATGAAGCCCTCGGAGTTCACGAGCGTCATCGGCGCCGTGGTGGCCGAGATCTTCGAGGAGGCCGGCCTGCCAGAGGGCGTCCTGAACTTCCTACCGGGCTACGGCTCGGAGGTCGGGGATTACCTGGTAGAGGATGTGAGGACCCGCTTTATCTCCTTCACCGGCTCCATGAAGACGGGACTCAGAATAAACGAGCTGGCGGCCAGACAGATAGAGAACCAGCGTTGGGTCAAGAGGGTCATAGCCGAGATGGGCGGCAAGGACGCGATGGTGATAGACGACTCGGCGGACCTCGACTCCGCCGCTTCTGACATCGTCAAGAGCGCCTACGGCTACTCGGGCCAGAAGTGCAGCGCCGCGAGCCGGGCCATCCTGCACGCCGACGTCTACGACGAGGTCCTGGATAAGGTCGTCGAGAAGGCGAAGGCGCTCAAGATCGGCGGCCCCGAGAGCGCCGACGTGAACTTCGGGCCCGTAATAAGCGAGCCGCAGTTCGAGAAGGTCTCGGGCTACGTAGACGTGGGCAAGCAGGAGGGCGATCGCGTCCTTGGCGAAGACCCGGGAGATCCAGACAACGGCTACTTCATCAGCCCGACCATCTTCGAGGTCGAGCGGGAGGCCAGGGTTGCGCGCGAGGAGATCTTCGGTCCCGTCCTCTCCGTCATAAAGGCCGCCGACTTCGACGAAGCCCTCCGCGCCGCCAACGACAGCCCCTACGGCCTTACGGGCGGGGTCTACTCCAAGAACCGCGACCACCTCGAGCGAGCGCGCCGGGAGTTCAAGGCCGGAAACGTCTACTTCAACCGCAGCATCACAGGCGCCCTCGTCGGCGTCCAGCCCTTCGGGGGCTTCGGCATGAGCGGCACCGATTCGAAGGCCGGCGGCCCCGACTACCTGCCGCTGCATATGCTGGCCAGAACGGTGGTTGAGCGATTCTGAGAGAATCGCTCAGCATGCGCCCTGTCAGCGGTTGCGCTTGTCAGCATTTCAGCTTGCGCACGTCAAGGCTCTGGCTGACCGGCTGACAAGCGGAGCCCGGAGGGCGTAGCGGGCTGAAGTGCGCGTCGTGAGCAAGGCTCTAGCCTTGCTCACGACGCTACTCCGAGGCCCTGACGCCTTCTCTGGCGCGGTCGAACTTGCCGGAGAGGATAGTGGCCGCCTGTATGACGGGGCTCAGGGCGGGGCCGTAGGGCGGGGAGTAGGCCAGGTCTATATTGACGAGGTCGGGGTAGGAGAGTCTGCCCCAGAGCGCCGCTGCGCAGATGTCGGTGAGCTTGTCGGCGCCAGATCCCGCTGACTCCGCGCCGAGCAATCTGCCCGTCGCCCTGTCGGCTATGAGCTTGAGGAAGACCTTTTGCGCGCCTGGGTAGTAGGCCGCGCGATCGTGGGCCTTTAGGCCGGCGCTCACAACCTCGAAGCCGGCGTCCTCGGCCTCTTTCTCGGAGAGTCCTGTCTTGCCCACGCCGAGGTCGAAGACCTTGAAGATGCCTGTGCCTAGTATGCCGGGGAACTCCAGGGTCTCGTTGCCCGCGGCCGCGTTTGTGCCTGCGACGCGGCCCATCTGGTTTGCGGTGTCGCCGAGTGGGACCCAGGTAGGCCTGCCGCTTACGAGGTTGGTCGTCTCTACACAATCTCCGGCGGCCCAGACGTCGGGGACGTTGGTCTTCATGTAAGGATCCACCAGGATGGCTCCCGTGGTCCCCATCTCGACCCCTGCTTCTGTGGCAAGCTCGACGTTCGGCCTTATCCCGACACCGACGATGACCAGGTCCGTCTCGAGCTCTCTGTTTCCGAACTTCACGCCCCTGACACGACCTTCGCCGGTGAACTCATCTACCTTCTCGCCCGTGTAGACGCCTACACCGTTGGCCGCTAGCTCGGCCTCCACGTGTTCAGAGACCTCGGGTCCGTAGGCGAGGGCGACCCTGTCTTGGCCTTCGATCAGGGAGACCTCCATCCCGAGCCGGCACAGGTTCTCAGCGACCTCCAGCCCGATATAGCCCCCTCCGACTATCGTCGCTTTGCTGGGGGACTGCTCCTCAATGTATCTACCTATCTCATCGGTGTCCGTAAGGAAGCGGAGCTTGAAGACGCCTTCGAGATCGGTACCGGGAATAGGGGGGAGGACGGCCCGCGCGCCGGTAGCTATGACGAGCCGGTCGTAGGTATCTTCGAAAGCCTCGCCTATCTTCAGATTCAGCACGGAAAGCTTCTTATCGGTAGCATCTATCCTCTCCACCCTGTGGCGAACCAGGACTTCGATGCCTTTCTCGGCGAACTTCTCGGGCGTGCGCGCCACGAGGTCGTCTCGCTCTTCGACCACGCCGGAGAGTAAATAGGGCAAGCCGCACTCGCTTATAGAGGGCTCGGGTTCCTCCTGGTAGACGGTTATTTCTAACTCCGGGTTCAACCGGCGCGCCCTCGACGCCGCCTTAGTCCCGGCGGCCACGCCGCCCAAGATCACAAGCCGCATAAGTAAGACTCCTCCCGCTCTCGCAACCGCCTCAGTCTACAGGCTTTGCCCCGACAGCGAAGGGGTCTCTGTTACACCTTCCGGATTCGCAACCCGGGGCAAGAAGTAGCCCCCGGGAGCTGCTCCCGGGGGCTACTGTTCAGATGGCTTGCGCGACGCGCTCGCTAGCCTATGCGCTCTTGGCGGCCTGGTAACGCCTTTCGGCCTCGTCCCAGTTTACGACATCCCACCAGGCTCCTATGTACTCGGGACGCCTGTTCTGGTACTTCAGGTAGTAGGCGTGCTCCCACACGTCCAACCCTATTACCGGCGTCTTGCCTTCCATCAAGGGAGAGTCCTGGTTGGCCGTCTTCTCGATGGTGAGCGACCCGTCAGGGGCGGCGATGAGCCACACCCATCCCGATCCGAACACGCTGCCTGGAGCCCCCATGCTGGCCCACTCCTCCTTGAAGGCATCGAATGATCCAAACGTGGAGTCTATGGCGGATGCGAGCTCTCCTGTGGGCTCTCCTCCTCCCTGGCCGGAAGGTCCCATGATCTGCCAGAACATGGAGTGGTTGGAGTGCCCCCCACCGTTGTTTCTTACGGCCCTCCTGATGTCCTCGGGGACGGAGTCCAGGTTGGCGAGTAGCTCTTCGAGGTTGCCCGGATCGGCCTCTGGATGCTGCTCCAGGGCAGAGTTCAGATTGGTGACGTAGGTATTGTGGTGTTTTTCGTGGTGCAGGTGCATGGTCTGTTCGTCTATTGTGGGCTCCAGGGCATCGTAGCCGTAGGGCAGTTGTGGTAGCTCGTAAGCCACTTTCGTTTCTCCTCTCGTGGTCTGGTTTTCCTTTACCCACCGTGTTATACCCCGAAATCGCTGGCTCTTAACGTGGGGAGGGGATGTGCGCCCACCTTCACCCGGCGGGCCCAGGATCGTGGAAGGCTGTAGAATAAGGGGATTGGAGACTTCCTCTTCACGTACCCGGCGCGGAGGAGATCCGGAGCGGCCCGCTTCGGAGGAGATGCGGCGCCTGCTCGATCGGGCCGTGGCGGCGAGCTCGAACGGCATCGTCATTACGGACCCGAAGCTGCCGGACAACCCTATCGTCTACGCAAACCCAGCCTTCGAGGAGATCTCGGGCTTCAACGCAGAGGAGGTCAGGGGACGGAACTGCCGCTTTTTGCAGGGCGCGCATCGCGACCAGCCCGCGCTCGACGAATTGCGGAAGGCGATCGCGGAAGAGCGGGAGTGCAGGGTAGTCTTGAGGAACTACCGCAAGGACGGCACACCGTTCTGGAACGAGCTGTACGTCTCGCCCGTCCACGACGAAGAGGGCAACCTGACCAACTTCGTCAGCGTCCAGAACGACATAACACAACGGCGCAGGGTCGAGGAGGAGCGCGACCTGCTGCTCGTGAAGGAGCAACTCGCGCGGGCCGAGGCGGTGGAAGCGAGGCGGCGCCTGGCGTTGCTCGCGGCAGCCGGTCCGTCGCTCTCCGCCTCGCTCGACTACAGAGAGACTCTGGAGGGAATCACCCGCCTCCTCGTGCCCGAGCTTGCGGACTGGTGCCTGCTCGACATGGTGGAGGAGAACGGGAGCGTGAACCAGCTCGCCGCTGCGCACGCCGATGAAGAGAAGGCGGACCTCCTGAGGAGGCTCAGGGAGCACAGACAGTTCGGGGAAGGAGACCCAGGGAGCACGACCGAGGTCCTCAGGACCGGACAGTCCGTGTTGCTCCCCGATCTCCCCGACCCCACCTTCTACGAGCGGGCGCTGGGCCGCGGCGAGCACCTCGACATCGTACTCCGCCTGGAGCCTCGCTCACTGATGTGCGTGCCGCTCCTTGCGAGAGGGAGGACCATAGGCGCCATCACCCTCGTATCCTCGAGGCCGGATCGCCGCTACGACAGAGAGGACCTCCTGCTGGCCGAGGACCTCGCCTACCGCTGCGCGCTGGCCGCGGACAACGCCCGCCTGTACAGGGGTCGCAGCGAGATCGCACGCGTCTTGCAGAGGAGCCTGCTTCCGCCGCACCTGCCTGAGATCCCGGGCGTCGAGGTCGGTGCCGAGTATCTCTCCGTCGAGGAGACCAGCGAGGTGGGAGGGGACTTCTACGACCTCATAAACACCGTGGAGGACGGCTGGGTCTGCGCCATCGGGGACGTGCGCGGCAAGGGAGTGGAGGCGGCATCGGTGACGGCCCTGGCCCGCTACACCATCCGCGCCGTCACCCTGAAAAACGACAGGCCCTCTGAGATCCTCGCCGCCCTCAACGAGGCTATGCTCCGCCAGCTATCCGAGGATCGCTTCTGCACGGCGGCCTGCGTTCGGCTCGAGCCCCTGGACGGATCGGCGGGCGTCGGGGTGGACGTCTCGCGGGCCGGCCATCCGCCGCCGCTCCTGGTCCGCCCCGAAGGCACGGTGGAGGAGGTCGGCCTTTCGGGTAGGGCGCTAGGCGTGTTCCCCGACGCCGAGCTTGGGGATGCGTCGCTGCGCCTCATGCCCGGCGAGGCCCTCGTCCTGTACACCGACGGCGTCACCGAGGCACGCTCCTCCGGTGGCGACTTCTTCAGCGAAGACAGGTTGCGCCGGCTGCTCAGCTCCTGCGCCGGCTGCGACGCGGCGACGTTAGCCGCAAGAATCAAGGGCGTCGTCCTTGATTTCCAGGAGGGCTACCCGCGCGACGACCTCGCTATCCTGGTCCTACGCGCCCGTGACGGAGCGGCGCCTGCGGAGAGAGGCAATCACCCCTAATCCCACCGCCGCAAAGGCCGCGGCCGCGAGCTGGATGGTCCAGATCAAGGCCGGAAGACGCGCCTCGAGCAGCATGCCCGCAACGATGGGACTTAACCCGCAGGCGACGCCGAAGCAGGCGCCGAAAAGGCCGAGGTAGGTGCCCCTGAGCCGCGCCGGCGCGAGCTCGGCGGCCAACGAAGCGCCGGCGACCTCGAGGACCATCTCGGCCAGCGTGAAGAACAGCACGAAGGCGATAAAGATACCAAGGAAAGTTTCGCTCAGGAGTAACGTCGCCGCAGAGGCCGCGAAGAGGGCGGCCCCGGCGAGCAGCGCGACGACCCTGGATCCGCGGTCGATCAGGTAAGAGACGGGGAGTTGGAAGAGTATGACCATGAGCCCGTTCGCGCCGAGGAAGAACCCTATCTGCCCGTCCGCCACCCCGACGAAGTTCTTCGCGTAGACGGGCAAAGCCTGCCAGTCCTGGGTAAAGATGTAGTAGAGCAAGATCCCGACTCCGAGCAACATCAGGAAAGGACCGTCCGAAAGCGCAGCGCGTAATCCGCCGGTCCCGACGCTCTCTGCCGGCTCCTTCAGCACGGGACGCGACTCGTTGATAGTCAGGGCGAGGATGAGCGCCACGACCGCTGTAAGGACCGAGGTTCCTATGAATAGCCTGGGGTAGACCCCTCCAGAGCTCCCAGCCGCGGCAGAGACCAGACCAGCCACCATCGGGCCGATGGCCCAACCCACATTGCCGCCGACCCGGACGAGTCCATAGGCGCGGGAGCGCATACCTAAAGGTGTTACGTCGGCGACCATCGCGTTGCGGGAAGCCTCGAACATCGACCAGCCGATGAGGCCGTGGGCCGCCGAGACGACCAGATACCCGGTGAAACCGCCGACCTGGGAGAACGCGAAGAAGCTGGCCGAACTGCCGGCGAGGGCCGTGAGCATCAAGGGCTTGCGTCCGTGGCGGTCGGTCAGCGGACCTGCGACGAGCCCGGAGAGGACGCTGGCCGTCGCGAACACCGCGAGGCCGACCCCGACCAGGGGGAGCGGGATGCCCAGGACGTTGTGGAAGTAGATCGAACTAAAGGGGAAGTACAGGCCATGCCCGAACCGGAAAGCCAACATCGCGAAGAGCAAGAGCCACACCCTGCGATCGAACCTACAGAGTGTTTTCCTCGCACGTGCAATCACCCGCCGATAATACCGAAAACACACCGGAACGCTATGAGATACTGCGCACGTCTACCCTGGAAGGAGCGAAGGCTTGGCCCAAGACGCAGACCTGCCACGATCGCTCGCCGGCCTCTCCGGGGAGATCCTGGCGAGACGCCTCTCTCCCGTCGAGGTCGTGAGGGCGTTACTGGAGCATATCGAGGCGGACGATACGAACTCCTTTATTACCGTTACGGCGGAGCGAGCGCTCGAGAGGGCGAGGTGGGCCGAACGAGAGATCCTGGCCGGGCGCTACAGGGGGCCGCTGCACGGCGTGCCTGTAGCTCTGAAGGACATCATCTACACCAGGGGCGTCCGTACGACGATGGGTTCCGGCTCTTATTCCGGACACGTCCCAGACCACAGCGCGACCGTCGCGCGGAAGCTGGAAGAGGCGGGATATGTCCTGATCGGCAAGACCAACACGCACGAGTTCGCCTACGGTCCCACAGGCGACCGCTCGTACTTCGGAGCAACGAAAAATCCCCAAGATACGCGCAGGATAACGGGCGGGTCCAGCGGCGGCTCGGGGGCGGCGGTCGCGGCAAACCTCTGCTACGGCGCGCTCGGCTCGGACACGGGAGGCTCCATCCGCATTCCCGCGGCCCTCTGCGGTACCGTCGGCATGAAGCCGACCTTCGGGCGGGTGAGCAAGAGCGGTGTCTTCCCACTCTCATGGACGTTGGATCATGTCGGTCCCATCACCCGCTCCGTAGAGGACAACGCCTTGATGCTGAACGTCCTGGCCGGCCACGACCAGGAGGACCCTTACTCCGTAGATCGTCCTGCGGAAGACTTCGCCCGCGGCCTACGCCGTGGCGTCAAGGGGGGCAAGTTCGGTATCCCGCGAGGCTTCTTTTTCGATCACGTTGATGGGGAGGTCAAGGCGCGGGTGCGCGAGGCCGTGGAGGTCTTCAGGTTGCTAGGCGCGGAGATGTGGGAGGTCGAGGTTCCCAACCTGTGGGCTACCCTGCACGCGCACCGGTTGATCCTCGGCGCTGAGGCCTACGCCGTGCACCAGGAACGCCTCGAAAACGAGCCGGAGACGTTCGGCGAAGAGGTCGGCGAGCGCCTGATGGACGGCGAGCGTCCGAAGGCTTACCGTTACGCGAATGCGCGCAGGCGAGGGGTGCTCGCCGCAGGTGAGTTCGACCGTGCACTCCAGGGTGTCGACGTGCTACTCACCCCGACCCTTCCGATCGTGGCAACGGAGATCGGGCAACGCGAGGTCAATATCGGGGGCTACGAGGAGAGCGTACGTTCCGCGCTAACCCGCTTTACAGGACCGACCGACCTGACGGGACACCCGAGTCTCTCTTTGCCCTGTGGCCACACCGGTTCCGGGCTGCCGGTGGGGATGCAGCTTATAGGACGTCCCTTCGATGAGGCGACCCTGTACAGGTTCGGAGCCGCGTACGAGAGGACGACCGCAGGGGAGCCTACCGCCCCTCAGGACGACTCGCGGAGACCTTGAGTTTTCGCGGTGGGGGAGAGGTGTTCGTGGACGTTCGGCTACGACCCGACTAAGGTCCGAGGGCCGCTCACTTGCTATTCAGCAGACGACCTCCATCGCCACGGCCCGCACAGGCGCGCCGTCGGAGCCGCCGAGCTTGATGGGCAGTAGGCTCAGGAGGGGGTTCGGAAAATCCAGGGCGGCGAGGTTGGCCAGGTTCTCGGCGATCACACCGCCTGAGCCCAGTATGGCGTGGTGGACCGGGTAGCCCTCGGGGTGTCCTCCTTCGACGGCGGTTTCGTCAACGTTCAGGGCATCTATCGCGACGGTCCTTACGTCGGCGTCGAGGATCAACCGCGCCGCCCGCCGGTCGAGGAATGGATGGTCGTAGTAGTCGGGTGTGCCGTAGCGCTCTTCCCAGCCGGTCCGCACGACGGCCACGGCGCCCTCGTGGAGCCGATTCTCGTAGGGCCTTAGGTCCTCCACCGTGATCCTCTCCCGCGCCCCCTTGCCCCGCACGTCCATAACTACAGCGGGGCCAACGAACAGGCGCGGGTCCAGCTGGTCTATGCGCGCGCCGCCCTCGACGAAGTGGTAGGGGGCGTCGACGTGGGTGCCGGAGTGGCTCCCCAGGTGGACGGCCAGGACGTTGACTCCATCCGTCGCCAGGGTCGTCGCGGGCTCCAGACGAACGTGAGGGTCGCCGGGATAGACCTGGGTCCGCGCGTCGACCCGGCGCGAGAGGTCGACGATGCGGCCTATCCTCGGGGGCACGGGCCTAACCCGGCACCCGGTCGGTTTCGGCGGCCCTCCCCTTCGCGCGGTCTGCGGCGAAGCGGAGGATCAGGTAGAGGACGAAAGTCAGGGCAAAGACGGGGACGGTCGCACCGAAGGAGAGAGGGCTGATCCTGGTCCAGTGCAACGCCAGCCCCGCTCCTAAGATGTACGCCGCCCACGCCGGCACATTGAACCCGCCCGTGAACCAGTAGCGGCCGCCGCGCCTCTCGAGTATGTCCCGAACGGAGTACGCGCCGCCTCGCAGGATGTAGTAATCCGCGAGCATTATGGCGAAGACAGGCACGAAGAACGTACCGATTAGCAGCAAGAAGTCCAGAAAGTAGTTCAGTACGCCCTGCCAGGTGGCGCCGAGTATGGAGATCAGACCGATAACGAGCGCGGGCCCCAGAAAGCCGCTCTGGGGCCTGAGGTTGAGGTAGGACATGATCATGCCGTACACCACCAGCGTGTTCGTCGCCATGACGGAGAGAAAGACCACGATGGCCGCCGGTATCCCGAAGTTCTCCACCAGGACCGCCGCGTCGAAGCCCTGCGCGGCCCCGCCCTGGAGTTGGGCGTAGGCGGCGGCGGTCACGCCCAAAGACATCGCCAGGGACGTCGAGGCGGTGTAGCCGATCACCGTCCCGCCTATGCCCCCGAGCTGCGACGTGGCGTTGCGGTTGAAGTCCGCCGAGAGGACCGTCCAGGAGATGGCCGTCGCCACCACCACGTCGAACGCTATGGCCGCCGTCATGCCGGTCGAGGGGTCGGCGGGGATGGATGCGAACTCGCCGAACCCGAAGGAGCTGAAGGCCGTGTAGAACACGAAGAGGGCGAGCCCTATCAGCACGACCGCGATAAACGGCTCGACCCGCTCTATGCCCTGGTGCCCGAAGAGCGCAAGCAGCACCACAATGCCCTGGCACAAGACCGTGAAGAGGACGACGTTGGAGAAGCCCGTGAGCGAGTCGACCGCGGAGTTCACGGCTATGCCGGCCAGAAGCGCCTGCACCCAACTCCACCCCATGAGGACGGCGAGGTTCAAGAGCGCCGGGAAGGTCCCTCCCCTGACGCCGAAAGAGGCCCGCGTCAGGACCATCGTCGGCAATCCCGTGCGCGTGCCTATGCACCCCACGAGCGCCAGCACGCCCACCCCGAGCAGGGTCCCGAGAAGTATGATCAGGATCGCCTGCAAATAAAGGATGCCAGGCACGAACAGGGTTCCCGTGAGCAGGGTCGTGACCACCATGTTCGCAGCGAGCCAGACCATGATGGTGTTCCCGAAGCCCATCGTCCGCTCGGTATCCGCGCCGGGCTCCACCGTATCGTGACCCAGGCGCGATACGATCCGCTGCAACATGCGCCCTCCCTTCCGGTTCCCTGCCGGTAACGGAACTTATACCCTTTTCCGTCACCTCGAGTCAATGTTGTGAGCCGCGGATAACGCGATCGGCGTCAGAGAGCCCGCCAACCCCTCTACACCCTTCTCATCCACTCGACCCGATCCACCCAATCCTCCTGGATATCCTGCGTAGCGTCCTTTGTATGCCGGAGATAGTCGTCCCGAAGTCGTTAAGCCTGACGGAGCGCGGGATCAGGCTCTGGCGTGGTCCCCGAGCAACTCGAGGGCGCAACTGCGGCAGGGTACGCCGAGGACAGCCCGCCGGGGCACGCTCCCGCACCGTGGAGGTTCTGGGCCGTTGTGGACCGAGTCGACGACGATGACATCATAGTTTCCGTGTCTGCTAATAGCGACATCTGGCTATCGCCCTCTGTAGCTCCTTTCTTCCGTCCGACCTCATGACCGGGCCGTGCGCCAATATCACCGTCGCGAAGTCCTCGCGCATAAGCTTCTGTGCCGAGCGTTTCGCCATCGGCGGGTCGGTGCAGAGCGCCTGGATCACACCGACCCTTAGCTTGCGCGGCAGACGCCCGAAGGCATCGGCCGTGTACAGCAGGCCATCCGCCTCACGTAGCAACGAGACATGGCCTGGACTGTGGCCCGGTGTGGAGATAACGCGGAACCCGGATACTAGATCGCCCTCGCCCAATGTCCTTGTGACAGGGACGCCCGGCGGCTCCGCGTTGCGGGTCATGTACCTGACGAATCGGTTGTCCTGAGGATCGTAGGGAAGCTCGCCGGATATCACCTTTGCCTCGTGCTCTGGGGCGCCTACCTCGGCATGCGGCGCCCACTCCAGGAGACCCTTCAGACCGCCCGTGTGGTCGTCGTGCTGGTGGGTGATGAAGATGCGCTTGAGGTCCCTCGGTCCGGAACCGAGGCTGGCTAGAGCCTCCTCGATACGCCCCGCGCTGCCGGCCACGCCGGTGTCTACGAGCGTCCAGCCGTCGTCGTTCTCCAGGAGGAGCACGTTTATGAAGTTCGAGAAGCGGAAAGCGTCCACCCTGTAGACGCCAGGCGCCAGTTCTTGAGGAGCGGTCATTTACATGGTCCTCTGGCCGGGATCGTCGTCCTTGCCGTAGGGGTACCACCACTCCTTCTTCTCGACCTTCGGATCGATGTGCACGTGTTTGGACTCCTGGAAGGCTTCTAGACCCTCGCGGCCGAGTTCGCGGCCGATGCCGCTGCCTTTCTGGCCGCCGAAGGGGGCTGCGTCGTTGTCGGTGAGGGGGTCGTTGATCCAGACGGTCCCTGCCCTGAGCTCCCGCATGCACTTGAGCATCTTCTCGAAGTCTTGCGTATAGACGTTAGCCCCGAGCCCGTAAGGCACGGAGTTGGCCTGCTCTATCGCTTCGTCCAGGCTCCCGACCTCCACGACCGGAACCACAGGCCCGAAGGTCTCATCCCGCATCACCGTCATGGACGGCGTTACGCCGGTGAGGACGGTGGGCTTGTAGAAGTAGCCCCGCTCACCGTAGCGCTCGCCGCCGGCGACGAGGTTAGCGCCGTCGTCTACCGCCTCGCCGACGTGGCGCTCGACCTTCTCGCGGCCCTTCGCGTTGATCATTGGCCCTATGTCTGTCGAGCGGTCCATCGGGTCTCCGATGTTCAACGACTCGACGAATTCCTTTGACGCCTCGACAAAATCGTCGGCTACCTCTTTCATCACGTAGAAACGCTCCGAAGACGTACAGACCTGACCGGCGTTCAGACAAGCGGCCCACACGGCGCCCTGTGCGGCGATCTCGATGTCCACGTCGTCGCAGATAATGAAGGGGTCTTTCCCGCCGAGTTCTAGATTCGCGGGGATGAGGCGCTCGGCGGCTGCAAGGCCGACCTTGCGCCCCGTCTTCTGGCTTCCGGTGAACGCGACCATGTCAACACCAGGATGCCGAACGAGCATGGAACCGACCTCGCCGTTCCCGTACAGGACCTGCAACAGCCCATCGGGCAATTCATGCATGAGCTCGGCGAGGCGCCGCGTAGCGAGCGGCGTCTCTTCGGAAGGCTTCAGAAGCACCGCGTTCCCTGCGGCGAGCGCCGGGGCGACCTTCCAGGCCGCGAGCAGCAGCGGATAGTTCCAGGGCACGATGCAGGCCACCGTCCCGACGGGCTCCTTCACGACGAGGGCGAGCTGCTGCGGCTCGATAGGCGCCGGCAGATATCCGACGGAGTCGCGGGCGATCTCACCGTAATAATCAAAGCAAGCGGCCGTCCAAGTAACCTCGTCGCGGTTCTCGATAAAGGGCTTCCCGCCCTCCAGCGTCATGACCTCTGCAAGCTCGTCCGCGTGTTCCCGCATCCGCGCTGAGATCTCATGCAGCACCTCGGCCCGGTCCAACCCGGCGAACGCCTGCCACTCGCGAAAACCGTCCCGCGCCCGCTCGACGGCAGCGTCGACCTCCTGGCGCGAGGAGATCGGTATCTCCTCGATGTTCTCCCCCGTGGCCGGGTTAACGACGCTCAGGCGTCCGTTTTCGGTCATCTTTCCTCCGTTCTACCTCTCGTAGACCACAAACGACGTGGCAGTGCCAACCACATCGTATAGCGACCGGGCCGGGGCGTTGTACTGCTGGGTGTGCCAGTAGACGCGATCGGCGCTGCGCCGGTCGGCCTCGGCGTAGACACCTTCGATCAGGGCGCGCCCGGCCCCGGAGCCGCGCCCTTCTCGCGACACGAACAGGTCCTCCATGTAGCAATAGGTCGCCGTCGTCCACGTGGAGGGATGGAAAACGAGGTGCGCCAGGCCGACGAGCTTGCCTTCGTCGTCCTCCGCGACCAGACCGAAGAGCCCGTCCGACCCGTCTCGCACGCGCCGGAAAGTCTCCCGTGTGATCTCCTCCGTAGGGCTGTTACGGTAGAAGTCGTTGTAGCCCTGCCAGAGGGGTAGCCAGGCATCGCGATCCTCTTCCCGGATGGGGCGGACGGTCGTCAAATGCCCTCCTCTAGAGGTTGATGGCCACGTATTTCGTCTCCAGATACTCCTCGATACCCTCTATCCCTCCTTCGCGGCCGAAGCCGGAGTGTTTGATGCCGCCGAAGGGGGCCGAGGCGTTGGAGACCATGCCCTGGTTGAGGCCGACCATGCCGGTCTCGATACCCTCGCAGACGCGAAGGGCGCGATTCAGGTCGCTGGTGTAGACGTAGGCCACGAGGCCGTACTCGGTGTCGTTGGCGGCGGCAACGGCGGCTTCTTCCGAATCGAAGGAGGCGACCGGGGCTACGGGGCCGAAGATCTCTTCCTTCAACAGCGTCGCGTCCTCGGGGATGTCGTCGAGCACGGTGGGACGGTAGAAGTAGCCGGATCCCTCCATCTTCTCGGCGCCGACCAAGGCCCTGGCTCCCTTGCCGAGCGCGTCATCGACGAGATCGGCGACCTTCTCGCGCTGGTCGCCGTCGATGAGGGGACCTACCTCGACGCCCTCCTCGGTGCCGCGCCCGACCTTCATAACCTCCATACGCTTCGCGAGCTTCTCGGCGAACTCACCGGCGACGCCGTCTGCGACGTGGAAGCGGTTGGCCGCGGTGCACGCCTCGCCGATGTTGCGCATCTTGGCGACCATGGCGCCTTCGACTGCGGCGTCGATATCGGCGTCGTCGAAGACGAGGAAAGGAGCGTTGCCTCCGAGCTCCATGGAGACGCGCAGGAGCTGGTCGGCCGACTGGGCGACTAACTTGCGTCCTACCTCGGTCGAACCCGTGAAGGAGAGCTTGCGGGCGCGCGGGTCGGCGATAAGCGGTCCCATCGTGCCGCCGGAGGAGGAGCTCGTCACCACGTTGAGGACACCGCCGGGAAGACCTGACTCCTCCAGGATGCCGGCGAGGGCGAGCATGGAGAGGGGGGTCAGCTGTGCCGGTTTGACCACCATCGTGCAGCCGGCGGCGATGGCTGGCCCGATCTTGCGCGTCCCCATCGCCATGGGGAAGTTCCACGGCGTTATGAACAGGCAGGGGCCGACGGGCTGCTTCATCGTGAGCATGCGCCCGGCGCCCGCGGGGGGGATGGCGTAGCGGCCCTCTATGCGAACGGCCTCCTCCGAGAACCACCGGAGGAACTCGGCGGCGTAGGTGATCTCCGCCTTCGACTCGGCGAGCGCCTTGCCCATCTCCAGCGTCATCAGGAGGGCGAGCTCATCCGTGCGCTCTACCAGCTTCTCGAAGGCGCGGCGGAGGATCTCACCCCTCTCGCGCGGCGCCGTCTTGCCCCACTCGGCCTGCATCTCGTCGGCCGCACCGAGCGCGGCCATCGCGTCCTCGGGCGTGCCGTCGGCGATCTCGCAGAGCGGTTCGGCAGTCGCTGGGTCCTCGACGGCCAGGGTGCCGCCGCCAGAGGCGTCGCGCCACTCTCCCCCTATAAAGAGTTGCTTGTTTACGCTGTCAACTACGCTTTGCTCGGACGTTGCGATACTCATCGAGGTCTCCTTTCTTGCTGGGTATGGTGCTTCACGATACCGTTCTCGTCTTGAAGGACGCGCGTAATGGCTTCAAGTGGACCATCGACTCTCCCTCCTCGAAATCCGAGAACGACTGGCGCAGGGTGGCCTGGCGGGGCCAGTAGTACTCCGCCGCGAGGTCGAGGGGATAGTACGCCGCTGTATAGAGCGTGCCGAAGGCGTGTTCGTAGCGCGTATTGTAAAGGGGCGGGTGCAGAAAACGGTCTATGAACATGGACCTCGTTTCGTTAGCGTCCGCCAACCGGGAGGCCAGGAACTTCTGGCGCTCGACCGTCGAGGTCATCCTGGCGTAGTGTTCGGATTCGAGCTGTTGCTGGTGGTTCGTGCCGACGGAGGAGTCAGTGACGGCGGCATCGCGGCCGGGGTAGACCTGGACGGTGTAAAAAGCGCCCTCTCGGTCCACCAGCGTCACGTTATACGGCATGTGCGCGGGAACCCGCCGCAGCACCCCAGCGGCCTGCGTTGTGTTATCGCAGAACTCCAGGATGTAACGCAGGATCAGGGGTACGCCGAAGCCGTCACCCACGACTCTCCTCCCTCCGAAGGCAAGGGATACGGCCAGGCCGGCGTCGTTGATGCCGTCGAGCACGCCCCACAGGCAATCGCTCATGGCGATCACCGGCCGATTCCACGAGCTGAACAGGAGGGTGCCTTCGAACAGCCAGGGGCTGTAGTCGTAGTTGCGTACTAAGGCCGGACTCCGTCCGGACCACACGGCCTGGGAGCAGCCCATGGCGTAGGGTGGCGGACGGTACAGGCTCAGGAAACGCGCGGCCAGGTCCCCGCCACCGGCCAGCCCGACAAGTTCCTCGTAGACCGGCATCAACTCCGGCATGTGCTGGCGGAGCTTCTTGACCGAGGGCACGTACCCGGGCCTTGCCAGGTACCCTTCGGAGAGAAACCACTCCCTGTAAGAGGGCCAGAACGTTTCGAAACGGGCCCGCCATTTGGGGCCGGGCCGGTCTTCGCGGATGGAGCTCAGGCTAACGCGCATGGACCTTCATACTACCGCGCGGGGAGGATCGCACATGGTCTGAAACCTCTCGTTCACAGGGCTGTTCTTACCCCAAGATCACAGTATCTTGAACGCGCCAGGGGCGATGCGTGCCCGGTTCTCGGCTTCGGATGGTGAGGTTTCCTCAGTCTCGAAGCACGATTTGAGGCCCCGGATCCAGGTCCTGGCCCGCTCGTTCAGCCGGAAATCCTGGTCCATCAGGCGTCCGCGGGTGACGAGGATGCCCAGATCGGCGCCTTCGTACCGGTAGTCTCCCTGGTTGCTGATGCGCAGGAAAAACGCCTCCGCCTCGCTCTCGACGGCGCGGCGGTGGGTGTCGTAGCGCGAGAAGCGCACCTCCCCCTCACCGCTCATCCGCCAGATGCCGGTGGGCGGGGCTCCGGTCAGGACCTCCACGGTCTCGGCGGTGTGCTTGATGACGAGCTGGCTCCAGGTGTCGATGTTCTCCGCCCTGGCCCAGCGCTCGTTCAGTTGCCCGACGTCCAGCTCGTAGTCCACGTCCATCCACTCCAGAAGGTGGAACAGGAAGAGTGGCGCGTCCGCCAGGGCGAAGACCGTATGGTTGGTTATGGAGCTTGCGCCGGTGATCCGCGGGTTCATCTCGCCCAGGTAGAGTTTTCCCGAGTCCTCGTCGATGAGGAAGTCGAGCTCGAAGTAGCCGCGGTAGCTCTCCTCTTTGAGACGCTCGCCGATCGCGGAGGTCGCCCTGCGGGCCTGTTGGCGGGCGTCTTCGCCGAACGCGCCGGCGAAGATCTCGTTTCCGCACCAACCTCCCCTGTAAGGCGTGAGGTCTTCGAAGGCCACGAGCTCCGTCATCAGAGGCGCGACGATGGTGCCGTGCCTGGTAACGCAGGCCTCGACGGCGGTCCCGCGCGGGCGGATCCGCTTCATGACCTTCACTTCTGGCTCCCGGATTATCTCAGCGGCGTAGCGGCGCCAGTCGCTTTCGTCCGAGACGAAGAAGGTGGTGTGGCCGGAGTCGCCGAAGGGAGTCTGGATCACCAGGTCTGTCCCCAGATCTCCGGATAGCCGGCGCAGCGTTTCGTAGGAGTCGACCCTGGCCAGGACGTTTGGCACACACTCCACGCCGGCATCGTCGGCGATGCGGGTGGTGACGACCTTGTTGTCGAGGTGCTGGCGCAATCGTGCCGGCGGGAAGCAGATCTCCAGCCCCAGTTCGTCGGCCAGCTCCTCTGTCTTCTCGTCGAACATCAGGAACATGGCTTTGCCTCCAGGACCCCGTCCGGCGACGTAGTCGGCCACCTCCTTGTGCTCGAGCAGGTAGTTGTTTATATCCTCGATGCTCTCGAAAGCGTCGTGCGGCAGTTCGCCTGGCACGAACACGTTGGGGTGCTGGCCGTCGAAGCAGTCGATGTAGTTGACGAACTTGAAGCCCTTGACCCACTCGTCGGCGCCGAGCAAATTGAAGTTGGTTGCGCTTATAAAGTAGATCGGCGTCTCGTTCCTCTGGAAGAACCGCCTGATGTCAGACACGCCCCGCAGCGGCCTGGTCGGTTTCCCGAAGGACGGCGTCACGATCTATTCCTCTCCCGCGGGTCGCCCGGGAGCGGGGGACGCGCGGCGCCCCCCGTGCTGCCCGGTGTCGGGCATGCTCAGACCTCGAGGTTGCTCATGACGTGCTTGATGCGGGTGTAGTCCTCCAGGCCATACATCGACAGGTCCTTGCCGTAGCCGGAGTGCTTGAATCCGCCGTGCGGCATCTCGGCCACGAGCGGGATGTGAGTGTTGATCCACACGCACCCGAAGTCCAGCCTCCGGCTGACCCGCATCGCCCGGCCATGGTCCCTGGTGAACACGCTGGAAGCGAGGCCGTACTTGACGCCGTTGGCCCACCTGACTGCCTCATCCTCATCCGAGAAAGACTGG